>JAKLFY010000124.1 GCA_022710935.1 Verrucomicrobiota bacterium | reverse complement strand
AGGATTCTCCGCTAAATAATCCTTCCTCCTACGAAGATTCCTACACGCACAGCCTTCTGCATGTTCATCCCAAAGGTAATTGTCATGAACCACTAGTCTTGACGACGTGCCCCCCGCCGAAGGCAACGCCCAAGTCCTCAGCCAGTTGCTTTGCCAGACCTACGACCGGCTGAAAGCTTCGATAGCGAGAGGCCGGAACTGGGATGACCACGTCAATGCACCACGACTTGGACCGTACAAAGCTCGACGCAGTCGCCGTAATCGCCTCCATGACCGACTGGTAATTTCCGTATTTCAACTGGTAGAGAAGCTCACCTATGGCTGATCGCACTGTGTCAAACTGTGGGTGCCCGTATTCATCATCGCCCACGTACGTACTACTGATCGTGTGGAAATCCAAGGCGAATCCTTCATCCCATTGCCCCTGAAGCCTCTTTGGCGAGATTTTAACCATCGGATGGCACCAAACTCAGAACCAACTCAACCAAGGACATGTTCTCAGAATACCTGAAGGGGCGGAACGAATCAAGCAAGAATGCTCCATGAGTCTCTCGCGCTACGGCCGGTTCTTCACGAGAACGCGCTGGGGCGACTGGGCGGTCCTCCCGCCACAAGTCGTGGGAAATCAGCGACCGGCCATTCCCAAGACCGCACAACGGAGGAATTCCAGGTTCGAGTCTCGTGTGTCGAATTTCAGGTCTTCCAAGCCATAGGACTTGCAGAGTGCCATGACGCACTGATATCGTTCTCTCGCGTACATACGTGAGCGACAACGGGCTTTTCGGATGGGGTATGACATGGATGGACCAGGAAATGTGGCGGTGGCCCTGGGGTTGACGCTGCTGGCGGGCTTGTCCACCGGCATCGGCAGCATGATCGCCTATTTCATCCGGCGGCCCAAGATCATGTATCTGGCGTTCTCGCTGGGCGTGTCCGCGGGGGTCATGGTCTACGTGTCCTTCATGGAGCTGCTGCCGAGTGCAACCGAGCGCGTGGGGGGACCGCTGAGCGTCCTGTTCTTCTTCCTGGGCATTGCCTTCATCGGCCTGATCGACCTGCTGGTCCCGGAGGCGGAGAACCCGCACAATCTGGAGGGGCTGGAGGAACCCAAGAAGCCGGACCGGAGCCACGCGCTGATGCGGACCAGCGTCATGACGGCGCTGGCGATCGGGATCCACAACTTCCCGGAGGGGCTGGCCGCCTTCGCCGCGGCCCTGAGCGACGTGCGGCTGGGCCTGTTCATCGCGATCGCCCTGGCCATTCATAACATTCCGGAAGGGATCGCGGTGTCGATGCCCATCTATTACGCCACCGGGAGCAAGAACAAAGCGTTCATCTATTCCTTCCTGTCCGGCACCGCCGAACCGGTCGGAGCGTTGGTGGGTTACTTCCTGTTGATGCCGTTTCTGACTCCCACCGTGCTGGCAGGGACACTGGCCTTCGTGGCGGGCGTCATGATCTACATCTCGCTCGACGAGCTGCTGCCCATGGCGCACAGCTACGGGCACGGCCATCTCGTCATCAGCGGCGTCGTCCTGGGCATGCTGGCGATGGCGGTCAGCCTGCTGATGCTTTGAATCTATGATTTACGATTTACGATTTACGATTTGTGATTGGGGGCGCCCCCGGCGGGTGGCAGCGGCAAGCGCAGCTTGCCGATGGTCCATGGCACAGACGCAAACGCCATCGGCCCGGTAGGGGCGAATAATCATTCGCCCCTACGACGCTTGCCGATGGTTTGCCTATACGCCATCGGCAAGCTCCGAAGACTACGCTTGCCGCTGCCACCCACCACCTCTACCCGGAAGTTCAATTGGCATGAAGCACTAGCCCAAGGCGTGGCCGCAGTTGTCGCAGAACTTGGCGTCGGGATCGTTCAACTCGTGGCATTGGGGGCAGGGTTTGGTCTTGCCGAGCGGCTGGCCGCACTGGCCGCAGAATTTGGCCTCCGCGGGAGCCAGGGCGTTGCACTTGTGACAGCGGACCATTGCGGTCGAGCCGCCGCCCAAGCCGCCTTCGCGCAGGCCCTGTCCAAGCGCGCCCGCGACCGTCCGGATGCCTGCCTGCGTCCCATGGGCCATGTAGTTGAACGTGTCCTTCCCCACGGGCGCCGTCTCTTCGGCCATATAGCGCATGACAGGGCCCATGAAGCCGTAGGAAGTCAGTATGCCGCCGAGGGGCAACAGGAACATGCCGACGAATATGCACCAGAACAACGTCGGTGCGCCGTGACCGCCGAACGCCCGGAAGAAATCCACGAGCCCCACGATCAGAAAAACCGCACCGGTCAGCGCCAGGGCCGGCCCCACGATGCGCAGGGCATTCCGCACCGGCTTGTGTCCCGGATCGATCTGCTTTTCCAGCACGATGATGTACCTCCCGTTACTTCGGCTTCGTCCGCATCTCGATCCAGGTGCCTATGGTCTCCAGGGCCGGCGGCGCCAGGGTCTCTGCGATCCAGGCGTACTCGTCGAGCCAGCCCGTCTCGGCGGTCTGGAACAGGTGGTTCAATCGGGGCAGCTCCTGCACGGTGACATCCGGATTGCCTCCCTCCCGCAGGGCCTGCTCGATGGCCGGCAGGTTCACCGCGGCCAATACCTGCATGTCGAGCGCGCCGTTAATCGCCAGAACCGGGCACTTGACCTTCCGTAGCGTTTCCTGGGGATCGTGGGTAATGAAGAAGTAGAACCACGGCAGGAGCAGCTTCTGAATCTGGGCGTCCGAGCAGCCGAGGTCGCGCAGCTTCTCCCGCGCCCGGTTGGGATCCGTTTCGCTCTTGACGACGTCGATAACACGCCTCTGGGCCTGGAGTGTCGCGTCGATCACGCCCGGGTCTACGCCGGCGAGCTTCAACCGGCTCACGATCTGCCCTTCAATGACCACGTCGCCCGGCACGCCCGTGCCGGCCATCAGGACGATGAAGGCGATGTCGTTCGTGTCGACCGCCGCGAGAGAAGCAATCGAACCTCCGTCACTGTGGCCAATCAGGCCGAGGCGCCGCGGATCGATTTCGCGACGCGTTTGGAGATACTCGATCCCAGCCCGGACGTCCCGGGCGAAGTCCGCGCTCGTCGCCTGGGAGACGTCGCCCGTCGAGCCGCCCACGCCGCGATCGTCCACGCGCAGCACGGCGATGCCGTGGCGGGTCAGGTAGTCCGCCAGAACCAGGAACGGCCGATGCCAGAAGAGGGTTTCATCGCGGTCGCTCTGGCCCGAGCCGCTGATCAGGATGACTGCGGGAAAGGGCCCGCCCGCGGGCGGCCGGGTCAGCGTCCCGGCCAGCGTGACCGCATCCGCCGTGTTCGAATATGTCACTTCCTCCTCAAGGTAGGGATACGGCTTCGGCGGCTCCTGCGGCTCGACGCGCTGGACCACCAGGGGCAGCGAGGCGGGTCCCTGCATCCACCGCCCGTCCATCTGAGTGCCTTCCTGGTTCAGTGTCCCTTCGTAACGGCCGCCCACCGCGTCCACCTCGATCGTGACCTGCCCGTTCCCCAGGCTGACCCGGCTCAGGGCAATGGCAAACGGGCTCTGGTCCGGACTGACGAATACGCCCGAAAACGAGCCGCCGGGCCCGGCCTGGATGATGAACACGGCCCGTCGGGATGCCACAGGTGACAACTGCGAACGACCAAGCCAGGCGCCTGCGAGAGAGGGAGCCGGCGCAGGACCTGCGCCGACCCGGGCCGGGAACACCGCCAGGGCCCACCAGAGCAGGGCCAGAACCCAAACGCGCGCTCCTGCCATCGTCAAGGGTATCCCTCCGCAAGAAGACCGGAATGAAACGTCACCCGACCACGACCGCCGTGCCGTAGGCGAGGATCTCGGCGGCGTGGGTGGTCACTTCGGACGTCGAGAACCGGATGCCCACAATGGCGTTGGCGCCGAGCTTGCGGGCCTCTTCCACCATCCGGTCCAGCGCCTGCTCCCGCGATTCGGCCAGCAGCTTCGTGTACTCGGCGATCTCCCCGCCAACGAGGTTGCGCAGGCCCGCCAGGATGTCCTTGCCCAGGTGCCGGCCGCGGATCGTGTTGCCTTTCACCAACCCGAGGTGCCTGGCGATCGTCTTGCCGGGTATCGTCTCTGTCGTTGCCAGCAGCATAGCTTATCTCCTGACATCCTTATACCGATCCCGGCTCCAGAAGTAAAGCCTCTCCCGCAGCACGGAGACAAACAGGATCGCCAAGCCGCCCAGCAGCGCCAGCAGGCCGGCCTTCAACAGAACGCCCACGGCCCGGTTCCGGGTGATCTCCTCGATCAGCTCGAAGCCGCCGTAGACCAGCAGCACGATCGCGGCCACGGAGAACAGGATCCACCCGGCGCCGCGTTCCAGGCGATTGTAGAGGTTGCCCCAGTATTGCTCCCAGACCCGGTCCTCCGGCTCGACGAAGGCCACGCGGTCGGTGATCGCTTTGAGCTTCTGGAATTCCCCCATCTCTTTCGTGCAGTCGGGACAGGACACCAGGTGCTCCTCGAAGGCTCGCCGTTGCTCGGCGTTCAGCTCGTTATCCAGATAGGCCATCATGAGGTCTCTGTGGTCCTGGCAGGTCATGGCATCTGACCTCCTTTCTCGCGCCCCCGATGTAGTGCCCCCGTCTCCGGGGGTGAGGGCTCCCCGACGCGATGCGCCGCGTTGGGGGCCCCTGCTTTGTCCCCAGCCGAGGGCGGCCGGGCTACATGTCTGGAAGGGCTACTCTCATGTTCCAGTAGTTCTTTGAGTTGTTGGCGGGCGTAGAACAGCCGGCTGGTCACCGTCCCCCGGTTGCAGAACAACCGCGTCGCCATCTCGTCGTAGGACAGATTCTGAAAATGCCGCAGAATGATCACCTCCCGATGCTTCTCATCGAGCCGGCCGATCGCCTGCCAGAGGCGATCCTTGGACTCGTTTCTCTCGGCGACCATCTCCGGGTCGAAATGATCCCCCCACTCTTGGCCACGACGGCATTCCTCCGGGTCCTCCGTCCTCGGTCCTCCGTCGTCGGCATTCAGGCTTTCGTGGGCCCGGCGGACCCGGCGTTTGCGCAGGTGGCTGAAGCACAGGTTCCGCAGGATCTGGTAGAACCAGGGGAAGAACTTGCCCTTGACGTTGAGCTGGTCGTAATGCTGGTAGGCCCGAAAAAAGGCCTCCTGCGACAACTCCAGAGCATCTTCGCGGTTGCCGACCAGACCCAAAGCGGTCAGATAGGCACCCTTCATGTGCTGCCGGACGAAGGCCTCGAAGTCCTGCTTCGAGCCCAGGTCGCAGCCGCACCGCGGTACGGACTGTTCGCAAAGACGATCCAATCACCGACTCCCAAACCAGGCCGCTCGGCATCGTGCCCGGAAGCTCCTGGCTGTAGATATAGACTACCTGACCGGGCACTTTCTTCAAAGTGGGCTTCTGCAAAATGGACGTTGGGCCTATATTACGCCAGGAAATCGGTTGCACGATTTCCTGGTGTAATGGATTGACCGGCCGCGATAGCGGACAGTCGCGGCGTGGGAAGGAAGAATCGTGAAATCTTTTTTTCCCTTCCCCAGACAGGTCCAACGTCCATTTTGCAGAAGTCCACGTCAAAGGAATTGGGCCGCCGTGGCGACAATTTGCGCCGAACGTTATAATACCGCCGGAGTACGGTATCCTATGGCTCAGAGCATAACCCAGGTAGAGCATCTGGATCAGCCCGTGACAACGGTCGCGCGACGGGATTTCGTCGCGCTGCGCGCGGATTTCACCGTCCCGGAGGCCCTGGATACCATCCGCAAGCGCGACATCGGCGAAGGGATCGTGTACTTCTACGTGATGGACGCCCAGGAGCATCTGGTCGGGGTCCTGCCCACCCGCCGTCTGCTCATGGCGGAATTGCACCAGCGCATCGCGGACATCATGGTGCCGCAGATCATCACGATCCCGGACACCGCGACCGTCATGGAAGCCCTGGAGTTCTTCGTCATGCATCGGCTGCTGGCCTTTCCCGTCGTGGACGACGAGCAGCACCTGGTCGGGACGGTGGACGTGAGCATGTTCACGGAAGAGGTCTTCGACATCACCGAACGGGAGCGCACGGACGAGATCTTCGAGCTGATCGGTTTCAGCCTGTCCCAGGTCCGCGAGGCGGCGCCAACGCGGGTGTTCCGCTTCCGCTTCCCGTGGCTGCTGGCCACGATCAGCAGCGGCACGATCTGCGCCCTGCTGGCCAGCGCCTTCGAGGCGACGCTGGCCCAGAGCCTGGTGCTGACGTTCTTCCTGACGCTGATCCTCGGCCTGGGCGAGAGCGTGAGTGCCCAGTCGATGACGGTGACGATCCAGGCCTTGCGCGCGACCCAGCCGCGGTGGACCTGGTATGTCAAGACGCTGTGGCGGGAGCTGGCCACAGGCGTCCTGCTCGGCATCTCCGCCGGCGGCATCGTGGCTCTCATCATCATTTTCTGGCGTCGGGAGACGGTCGCGGCGCTGGCCATCGGGGGCAGCATCTTCCTGTCCATCTCCTGGGCCTGCCTCATCGGGCTCAGCGTTCCGACCGTCCTGCACGCACTGCGCCTGGACCCCCGGATCGCCGCCGGCCCGGTCACGCTGGCCCTGGCCGACATCTTCACACTGCTGTTTTATTTCGGCCTCGCCACCCTCCTGCTGTGACGCATGCGGGTGATACCGATTGCGTTGAATCTTCGCATTTCCAACCGACGTTCGGGTGGCAGCCTCAAGGCCGAAGGCCTTGGGGATGGTCCACGGCACAGGCCATCCGCCCTCGCCCGGTAGGGGCGAATAATCATTCGCCCCTCCGACGCTTGACGATGCCACGCGGACCACGAGATCCTCAAGTGTAACCGGTAGGAGAAGCCGGGTGCCATGCCTACGGCTCTGCGTAGGCATGTTCTGGCCACAGAGTCTGGCATGTCTACGAGGCGTAGGTACCTGTTTAACCTCATGTGCAACGTTCTGGGTGGCACGGCCAAACTTCGTTTGACCGTGCTTGCCTGGACGCGTGGCGATGCCCCGGAGGACACGGTCAAGCTGCGCTTGGCCGTGCCACCCGGCTGGATCGAGAGCCCGGGCTAAACACGTACTGCGCTTGCCGCTGCCACCCCGGTTCTTACCTCCACGGGGGTGAAGACATCAGCCATAATACGAGCAGTAGGTGCGGTCGGATTCCCAGACGGTGATGCAGTGCAATTGGGCGGGATCGAACCGGCCCACGAGGCATTCCCAGGCGAAGACCGCGATGTTCTCCACCGTCGGAATGCGCGTGCGAAAGGCGGGGACATCGACGTTGAGATTCTTGTGATCGACGACCTGCATCAGGTGCTCATCCACGACCTGCTCGAACCGGCCGACCTCCAGATCCGGCCCCGCGGCGGGCGTTCGGACGGTGACTTCCACCAGATAGTTGTGCCCGTGGCCGGTCGGATTGGCGCATTTGCCGAAAACCCGGAGGTTCTGGGCCTCCGAGAACCCGTCGTTCCACAGCTTATGGGTGGCGGCGAACTCGAATTTCTCACTGAAGTACAGCAGGTCCGGTGCGTTCATATCCATAGCCAGTTTCCGGAAAGGATTCCATTTCAGGGCGAGTCGCTCCAGCCGTGCCGGCCCAAACTTGTCGCCCAGGTGCGTGCCGGCCTGGCGGAGCAGGGCGGCGATCCGGTCGAAGCCGATGTGCTCGCCCCGGCGCAGATGCTCCCGGACGCGTTCGGTGAAGACCGGCACGGCGTGCCGGCGCACGGCCCGGTCGATATCGCTGACGTTCACCAGCAGGCCCGTCTGCGGCGCCGCCGGCGCGACCAGCTCGACGGCCAGCTCCAGGAAGAGGCTCAACCCCTCGCCCGCCGGCTTGGAAGCATAGGCGTTGAATCCAGGACCGGGTGTATCGAGAAACGGCGTAATCGAGAATCGTACCTGTCGTCCTAAGCGCACCATAACAGACCACTGTAGCCGCTGCCGCACCGATTTCAACCTGTTTTGCCCTGGATACGCCGGCGCGAAGCCGGTATAATGAGAAGTCCTGGTGGACCGGCCGGAAGCTGGGGCCGGCAAGCACGCGACACGCTGATGGAAGGAGGAATGCCATGTTGGAGAGACACACTCATCTGACCGTGTGCATGGCGGCACTGCTCCTGATCGGTTCGGCGCAAGCCGTCGACATTCGCACCGGATTCGAAGTGGCCGAAGGCTACCAGGCGGGCAAACTCACGCCGGCGCAGCCGAATCCCATCGGTGACGTCGGCTGGGGCGGCAACCGGTGGACGGATCTGGGCGGCAACAGCGCCGACCCCCAGGGCTTCGTCGTGGCGGCTGCCGACGCGCCGCAGGGCGCCCAATACTACCAGCGGCTGGGCGGCGGCAACAGTAATCTGGCTTTGCGGCAGTTTCCCGCCGTCAGGGCCGAGGACGGCGATTTCTCGATTCGCTGGCAGGTCCGGGTCGTCACGGACAAGGCGGCGCCGCCCTACCTCAACAACTTCGCCACCATCGAGGTGGACGATACCGGTCCGGGCGGCCGGATCATGACGTTCCGCTACGATCAGAGCGGCAATATCAACCTGGGCAGCGTGCAAAACAACATTGCCAAGTGGGATGGCACGGGCGATCCTCTTCTGGCCCAGGCGCGCAACCGGTTCATGCGGGGGGGATTGAACGTCTCCTGGAGCACCAAGAAGATCGAGGTCTTCCTGGAGACCGAACTCGGGCGGTGGAAGTCCATCGGCGTCTACTCCTTCCGCGAGACGAACACGAACCTGGTGGACCGGATCTATCTGGGTGTCGGGCCGGGCGGAACCGCCTTGCAGGGGATCTCGTGGGACGACCTCGTGCTGACGAGCGAACTGCTCACGGACGGGGCGGCGACCGTCGTGACGCTGCCCCAGGCGCAGGACGCCCGCCCCGCCGACGGCGCCACCGATGTGCCGCGGGACACGGGCCTGAGCTGGACCGCGGGCGAGGCCATCGTCGCCCATGACGTATACCTCGGGACCACGTTCGCCGACGTGAATGACGCCACCCGGACGAACGCCCAGGGCGTGCTGGCCGGCCAGGGGCAGGCAGCGACCGCCTACGATCCGCCCGCGCCGCTCGCATACGGGCAAACCTATTACTGGCGCGTCGATGAGGTCAATCAAGCTCCCGACCACACCATCTTCAAGGGCGAGGTGTGGTCCTTCACGGTCGAACCGTATGCGTATCCGATCCAGCCCGCCGCCGCGACGGCTTCGAGTGCCGAGGCCGGCATGGGCCCGGAGAAGACCATCGACGGCTCCGGCCTGACCGGAGACCGGCACGGCACGGAGCCGTCCACGATGTGGCTTGCCGCCGGGGCCCCACCGCATTGGATCCAGTACGAGTTCGACCAGGTCTGCCGGTTGCACGAGTTGAAGGTCTGGAATTCCAACCAAGTGATCGAGAGCCTCCTCGGTTTCGGCGCCCAGAAGGTAACGATCGAGACCTCCGCCGACGGCATACTCTGGACCCCGGTAGCCGACGTGCCCCCGTTCCATCAAGCCCCCGGGACACCGGACTGTGCCGCGGACACCAGCGTCAGCCTCGGCGGGGTCGACGCGAAGTCCGTCAGACTGACGATCGAGGCCTCCTGGGGCGGCAGGGCCACCACGGGCCTGAGCGAAGTGCAGTTCTCCTACGTTCCCGTGCAGGCCCGCGCGCCGCAGCCGGCGAACGGCGCTACGGGTGTCAGCCTGGACACCGATCTCGATTGGCGTCCCGGCCGGGCCGCCGCCTCGCACCAGGTGTACTTCGGCACCGACCCGAATGCCCTGACTGCCGCCACGACCGTGACCAACCACAGCCATAGTCCCGGCCCACTCCACTTCGGCACCACCTACTATTGGAAGGTCGATGAGGTCAATACGGTCACCTATCCGGGTCCCGTCTGGAACTTCACCACGCAGGAGTATGCGGTCGTGGATGACTTCGAGAGCTACACCGACGACGAGGGCAATCGCGTCTACGAGACCTGGATCGACGGCTGGACCAACAACACAGGCTCGGTCGTCGGCTACCTGCAAGCCCCGTTCGCCGAGCGCACGATCGTCCACGGCGGCCGCCAGTCGCTGCCGCTGGGGTACGACAACACCAAGGCGCCGTTCTACTCCGAGGCGACGCGGACGTTCGAGACACCGCAGGATTGGACCACCGGCGGCGCCGACACGCTGAGTCTGTGGCTCCGGGGCAACACCGGACCGAACGCGGCCAACGCTCCGGCCCGTATCTACCTCGTGGTCGAAGACCGGACCGGAAAGGCCGGGACGGTGACCCATCCGGACCCGACGATTACCACCGCGGCGGTCTGGACCGAATGGCGGGTCCCGTGGAGCGATTTGACGGGCGTCAACCTGGCGGCCGTCAAGAAACTCACCCTGGGCGTCGGCGACAAGGCCGGCCCGAAGGTGGGCGGCACGGGTCTGCTGTACCTGGACGACATCGCCTTCGGCCATCCGGCGGCGACCAAGTAGAATTACGAATTATGAATTACGAATTATGAATTATGAATTATGAATTATGATTCACGATTCCTGTGGACCCTTCGGGGTCGGTCGGAGGATCTCCGGGCGGGAGCAATTCCGTGATGGCTTGCAGAGGAGGCCAGACGAGAGTATTCCGGAACTTGCCGTTACAGAGGAGTTGAGAGCCCAAGGCCATCGCTCATCGTGGGCGCTAGAATCATCAATCATCAATTATCAATCATCAATCGTAAATCCCTACGGCCGGTCGTTGTGCATCAGGTGCAGCACCTCGGCCCGGCTGCGGGCGTCCCGCTTGAAGATGCCGCGCAGGGCCGACGTGACCATCTCCGAGCCCGGCTTGCGGATGCCGCGGATCGTCATGCAACTGTGCGAGGCCTGCAGCACGACCGCCACGCCCAGGGGCTTGAGGTTCTGCATGAGGAAATCGGCGATCTGCCCGGTCAGCCGCTCCTGGGCCTGCAGCCGGCGCGCGAAGCAGTCCACAATCCGGGCCAGCTTGCTGACGCCCAGGACCTTGCCCGTCGGCAGGTAGGCCACGTGGGCCTTGCCGATGAACGGCAGCAGGTGATGCTCGCAGACGCTGTAGAACGGGATATTCCGCAGCAGGACGATCTCGTCGTATTTCTCGGTGAAGACGCTCTGCAGATGGACGTGCGGGTCCTCGAACGTCCCGCCGAGCAGCTCCGCGTACATCCGCGCGACCCGGTCGGGCGTCTTGCGCAGGCCCTCGCGGTCCACGTCCTCGCCCAGCGCCAGCAGAATCTCGGCCACCGCCTTGCGGATCCGCTCCACGTCGATCTTCTTGGGTTCTTCCACCATACCCCTATCCTCGGGCGAAGTTTGATGGTTGACGTTTGATGGTTGATTCAAGAGCTCGCGACGTGCAACCCCTTAAATCTCGAATCCTTGAATCTGAAATCTAAAATCACACATCACACATCAGACTTCGCATCTACCAGATTCATCAAGTATGTCGTCAGCAGGCGGACGCCGAAGCCCGTCCCGCCGACGCAACCATATTCCGTCGGCTTCAACAGCACGTCCATGCCGGCGATGTCCAGGTGGGCCCATTTCGCCGTACCGACGAATTGCTGGAGGAACGAGGCCGCGGTGCAGGCCCCGCCCCAGCGGCTGCCGGCATTCTTCAGGTCCGCGATCTTGCTCTTGATCTCCTCGGCGTACTCGTCGCCGGTCGGCAGACGCCAGACGCTCTCGCCGCTCGCGTCGGCAGCTCTCTGGAGCTGCGCCGCCAGCTCCTCGTCGTTGCTCATCAGGCCGGCCTTGTACGCGCCCAGGGCGACCATGCACGCGCCCGTCAGGGTGGCGATGTCGATGATCACCTCGCGCTGCTGCCGGGCGGCATAGGCCAGGGCATCGCACAGGATCATCCGGCCCTCGGCGTCCGTGTTCAGGATCTCGACGGTCTTGCCGCTGTAGGTCGTGATGATGTCGCCGGGACGGTAGCTGGACCCGCTCGGCAGGTTCTCCGCCGCCGGGATCAGGCCCAGCACGTCGAGCGGCAGCTCCAGCTCGGCCAGGGCCTTGATCGCCGCCAGGACCGCGATGCCGCCGGTCTTGTCGAACTTCATCTGGTCCATATCCGCAGACGGCTTGATGCTGATGCCGCCCGAATCGAATGTCACGGCCTTGCCCACCAGGGCGACCGTCGGCAATCCGCGGGCCGGCCGGCGCCGCGGCGTGTACTTCAGAAGAATCAGCCGCGGCTTGTTCTGACTGCCGGACCCGACGGCCAGAATCCCGCCCATGCGGTTGGCCCGGAGCTTCGGCTCGTCGAAGACCGTGCAGCGGACAGTCGGCAGGCCGCGCATCATCTCCCGGGCCGTCCGGGCCAGGGACGACGGATCGATCACATTGGCCGGGCGGTTGGCCAGCGTCCGCGCCTCGGCCTGGGCCCGCCCGACAATGGCGCCGGCGGCGACGCCCGGGGCCAGGCTCCGGATCTGCGCTGCTTCCGGGTCCACGATCTCGACGGCCAGCGAGTGGCGCCGGCCGTTCTCCGCAACCGTCACGAACTCGTCATAGCGGTAGCTGCCCAGATACGCGCCCTCGGCCAGCGCGCGTCCCACGGCCGCCGCCTCGAAATCACTTCCCAAGGAACGGTGCAGGGCCAGCGCGACGCGCGGCAGCTTCAGGTCGACCGCCCGGCCGGCCGCCACCGCAGCCGCCCGGCGCAACGTGTCGAGCGTGGCCTTCTTCCGCTCGCCGAGTCCGACGAGCAGCACGCGCTCGGCGGCGAGCTTGCCCTCGCCGTAGAGGAGGACGCTGGTCTTGGGCTTGCCCTTGAAATCGCCCAATTTCGCCAACTGCTCGATCCGGCCGCCGAGCGCCCGATCGAGGGCCTGGACCATGTCATCCGGCTCCGCATCGGAGCACCGACCCAGGACGAGCAGGTCCGTCTTGCAGCGGGCCAACTCCACCTTGCGCGTTTGAACACGAACCTCGATGATCTGCTTCATGTTGCGACTTATGATTTGCGATGTCTGATTTTCTGATGGAAGAGGATAGATCCTACTCTTTCCTTTTGCTCTTGGCGCGGTGCCGGAGGTAACTCTCGATGAAGGGTTCGAGCTCGCCGTCGAGAACCGCGTCGACGTTGCCGGTCTGGTGATCGGTGCGATGATCCTTGACCATCTGGTACGGCTGGAGCACGTAGCTGCGGATCTGGTTGCCCCAGGCGATCTCGCCCTTGTCGCCGTAGAGCTTGTTCATCTCCTTGTCGCGCTTTTCCTGCTCCATCCGCTCGATCTTCGACTGCAGGATGGCCAGACCCATGCGCTTGTTCTGCGCCTGGCTGCGCTCGTTGACGCACTCCACCATGATCCCCGTCGGAATATGGCGGATGCGGACGGCCGTCGAGACCTTGTTGACGTTCTGCCCGCCCGCCCCCGAGGACCGGCGGAAGTACTCGATGTCGCAATCGGTCTCTTTCAGCGTCAGGTCCGTCTCCGGCAGTTCCGGGAGCACATCGACGGCGGCGAAGCTCGTGTGCCGGCGTTTCTGGGAATCGAACGGGCTGATCCGCACGAGCCGGTGCACGCCGGTCTCGCACGAGAGCTTGCCGAACGCGAACGGCCCGATCACCCGCAACTGGATCGAGCGAATCCCGGCCTCTTCGCCCGGCGTGATGTCCAACTCTTCGTATTTGAACTTGTTGGCGTCGAAAAAGCGCGTGTACATCCGCAGCAGCATGCTCGCCCAATCGCAGCTTTCCGTGCCGCCCGCGCCGGCGTGGATGGCGAAGAAGCAGTTGCGCATGTCCTGCGGCCCCGCCAACAACCCCTGCAGCTCCACCTGCTCGCAGCGCCGGTCCAGGGCTTTGACATCTTCCTCCAACTGCGTCAGCTCGTCCGCATCCCCTTCGTCGGCCGCCAGCTCGCACAGCTCCGCAACGTCTTTGACCTCGCGGAGCATCTCCTCGACCGGCTCGACCACGGCCTTGAGGGCGCTCAACTGGCTGACGACCGCCTGCGCCGCCTCCGGGCGATCCCAGAAGCCCGGTTTCGACATCTTGTTGCCCAGCTCTTCCAGTTGCTTCTTCTTGCTAGGCAAGTCAAAGCCAGTCCCGGATGCTTACCACCCGGGCCTCGATCGTGCCGATCATCGTCTTGAGTTCCGCAACTTCCATAGTGCCATCCCAGAGATCTACGATTGATGACTGACGATTTGAGATCCCCGGCAGCGCCGACGGCGCCAGCGGCATCTCCAATCGCAAACGGTAACCACTGAACCAGAGGGCTTATACCACATCCTCTCTCTATATGCAACGGCGCTTTCCTCTGTTCGCCTTCGCCCGTCCACACGCGGCAGTCATCCCTCGCTGCGAGGGAAGCAGAAGACACAAAGAGAATTCGAGGGTGAAAGAGAATTCGAGGGTGACGGACGCTAACGCCTCCCTCACCATTTGATATCGTAATACGGCACGCCACCGTCCCCTCCGCCCGGTGGCTCCCACTCATTCCATCCTTTCCACGGCCCGTCCGGCTTGGGCTGGCAGCGCGTATGTACGCGAGCTGACTTCAGATCGCGGTTAATCTCCAGGACGTTATAGAGCCGTGGCGTAGACTCGGGCCGGTCCGGCGCCCGCGCGCCAAAACTGCCTGAGCCAACAATGTGGATCTTCTTCTCGTGCCGATAACCGACCTGTTCTCGTAGCATCTCATGCACGTCGCCATGCAGTACCAGACGCACGCCGTTGTTTTGGAGATGGCCCAAGAAGCCTGTGTTCGTGATCTGTTCCGGACCCGCGACCGCGTGATGCCATACGGCGATCCGCAGCAACGGCTTTCCCGTCGCTAATTGGGCCGCTTTCCGCGCATCCTCCTCCTGCTTCTGCGCTAATTTGACCACGTTCGCCACCGCTTCGACATGCACACCCGACCGCTTCCGGTGGAACTGGTCAATCTCCCAGCACGAATTAAGCGTCAGAAACTGAATCCTCGTATCCCAGAATGGAATCGCGAATCCCTGCATCTTGCAGTCCAGCGGATACGGCCGCTGGAGAAACTTATGGAAGAACAGGTCAGAAAACGGTTTGAGTCGCAACGGGTACTTCTCCGCGTTACGTTTCAGGATGATGTCGTCCTTCTTAACCCACTCGTCATCCTTGAGCCCATCGGGCTTATCGCACCATTCGTATGCCTCGCGCAAGTCGCGCACGTCGTGATTGCCCGGCACGAAGATGCACCGCTCAGCGGACAAGCCAAATGTACACGTCAGCCCGGACACGAACTCGTAAGCCTTTTCGAAGCCCTCGACGCAACCCTTGTCCGTGAAATCGCCGGAAATCACGAGGTAATCGAGTTCCTTGAAGCCCAAGCCACTGTCCTGCTTGAGGTCGTCCAGTAACCACTGCAGCCGCGCCGGCACCGGGGTGCCTTGCGTGAAGTGCAAGTCGCTCAAGTGCAGCAGGCGGATCGGACCGGCGGCGCGTTTCGTGTCATCAGCCTTGGCAAGCACCTGCACCACCTGCTCTGTTACCTTCTCACGCACCTTTTCAATTTGTGTTCGCAGCGCCCAGGTATGTTGCGCGACCTGTGCGTCCCGTTCGCGCGATTCCGCCGCGCCTTCGGTCAGACCATGACGCGTCTCACACACTGGGCAGACGACATCCCTATCACCGCGGGCGATGCGCTGGCGCAGAGTCTCCTCGGAAAATTCGTGGCCGCAGGCGCACTTGATCGCAACGTGCTCGCGAATCTCCACGCCGTTCCGCACCAGGTGGTCCTCCACGAAGCTGATAAACCTCTTGCGCTTCTGTTTGGCCGTCTCCGGCTCAAAGTAAACATCCACATGGGCAAAGCCACCCGGCCGCCCCACCTTGCGCAAGCCGCACAGGCCGCCGTCTTTCACCTCAAACTCTGCCCGATCCGACCAGAGCCGCAGTTTGCCGAACTTCTTAGCCAGCACTAGCCAAGCGACCAGCGAGGCGTAGATGTTGTCAATGGCTCCGGCAAAGTCGTAATAAAGCGATACCGCATGCGGCAGCTTCACGTCCGCGGTCTCCGACGCAGGGGCAAAGAGCGAAGGGAAGATCAGCAGGCCCTCATGCTGGAAACAGATCCCATGCTCCAGCATGAGTTGAACGGTACATTCCACTACCGCTTTTTCCTGCTCGCGCGGAAGTCGCTCCTTCTTGGCGATGCCCGGGAAAGTGAACTTAGTCTCCCCTATGCCCCGCAACTCCAACGCGGGGACGCCGCGAGGATTGCTCCTCGCCGCCAGAATCAGCGAACCGGCATAGCGCTCAATTTCCTGGACTTGCAGCACGAGTACGGGTCTGCCGCTCGCCATTCTACAACTGGCGATCACCCCTTGTGTGGCAAGTTGTTCCGCAACGGCGCTGACTGCCGACCGCCTACCACGAGGGTCCTTGTAACCGACGGCTTTGTGCAACTCGGAATGCGAAAGCACTACCTCGCCCCTCCTGCGCCGCGCCTCGATCTCGTCGCGGATGCGCTGGAAGAGCTCGGGGCGGCTTGTCTTGCCGAGGGCGTCCCAGTCAATGGCCCTGCCCACAGCCTCACACAACTCCGCCACGCCACGCCCGGCGATAGCACTGGTTTCGCAGTACTCTGTGAAGCCGCACTCCTTGCGGAGACGTTCCAGCGCCTGGCGGTCAATCATCCTGGAAGGTTTGTCCACTTTGGCGCCAACGAGCAGCTTCACCGCGGCGCGCCCGGCCAATTGCCTCTCCAGGGACTTGTTCCATCCTTCCACTTCCTTAAAGGCAGTCGCGCCGCGCGTGGGATCAAGCAGCACCAGTGCCACGGTGGCGTCGTGCAGGAAGAGTTGGTGGATGAGCCGGTATTCCTCCTGCCCACCCATGTCCCACAAGACAATGTCGCGTCGCTGGTCGTTGCTGATCGCCTTCTCCTTGCCAAACAGTTTCTCAGAGTAGCTTGCACGTGGCTCTCGCCTCTTGGCGTGTTTTCTCACGACTGGGCTGGGCTTCTCTGGTTCTAGGGGCCAGAAGTTCATACCGTGAGTGCTCTTGATCGTACCGTCCTCCGGCGGCAATCCGGTGGCAATCCGGTGCGCTAGACCCAAAACAAGCGAATACCCCAAGCCTTCACGGGCGGATAAGGCGAGTGATCGTGTCGGCGTACTGGCCCCGGCTCCGCCGGTCGGCGGCTTGAGGTTATCGCTTCAGGTTGTGTGTGCTTC
>JAKLFY010000123.1 GCA_022710935.1 Verrucomicrobiota bacterium | reverse complement strand
CCTGCAATCGCCGCCGCACCAACTCGACTCCCGGATCCACCGCTCCCCCGGCCCGGGACAGCCGCTGCTGGGCCTTGTCCAGCCCCAACCGCCCCACCCGCACCGGATTCAGATGCACGTAGCGCGCTTTACGCGAAGGCGTGAAACGTGGTAGATTGGCAGCCGCAAGAGCAACATCGAAAGAACACGATTGCGATTATGGAAACCGCGACTGTCATCCACGAAGGCGAGTGTCAGACCGTGCGCCTGCCAAAAGGCTTTCACATCTCCACGCCCACCGTGGGCGTTCGTCAGGAGGGCGAGGCGATTGTACTTGAGCCGTTACACCCGAAAACCTGGCCGGTCGGTTTCTTCGATTCGATTCACATCACCGACCCGGCATTTTCCCGCCCCGACCAGGGCCAACTGCCACCCGTGAGACCCTTGTAGCCAGCCGCCATGACGCACCTGCTCGACACCGACACCTGCATTGGCGTGCTCCGCCAACGACCAGGCATGGTGCATCGGTTGAGTCAGGTCGCCCCGACGGATTGCGCCGTCTCAATGGTCACCGTCTATGAATTGTTCTGCGGACTCGCAAAGGCTCAAGATCCGGCCAAAGAGCGGCGGAAAGTTGAGCGATTCATTTCCGCCATCATTGAGATGCCGCTCGACCGTGCGGGCGCGGAAGCCGCCGCGAACATTCGCGCGGAACTCGAATGTCAGGGCACGCCCATCGGGCCTTACGACTTGCTGATCGCCGGACAGGCAGTCGCCAGCGGCCTCACGCTCGTCACCAACAACGTCGGCGAATTCAAACGAGTCAGCGGGTTGAAACTGGAATCATGGCCGTGACCGCAAGACTGTGGCTGGCTGATTTCCCCAAACGGTAGGGCAGTGCGGCCCGCCTGCCGCATCGGGCGACCCCGCCTGATGCAAACTTCAAATCTGACTCGCCGAAGCCTCGCATGCGCTTTGCGGGGGGGGTGATTCAATCCCCACCGTTCGGTGAGACGATTATGTGAAATGGACCCAGGGACCCCGCTCCCGCACGATCGCGAATATCACCGTTTTGCCGGTCCAGACCCGCGAACTCATTGCCGCCTCCCTGAAGGGCCAGGACTTGGTTCCCGCCGACCAGCTTCAACTCGAAAACGCTCTGGATTACGGCGGCCTGGCCGTCCGCAACGACGCCTGGTCGCGCTTTGGCCTGGGCGCACTCTTCGCCGACTTGGGCTCGGCCCGTCAACGCGGTTTGCTCCAGGCCGTCATCTACACCTTACGCCGTCGCTTTGGGATCCGGGAGGTCACTTTCGTGTTCGATGGGCAAAAGCTGGCCAGCCAGGTGGGACGCAGCCTGCAACGACTCAAGGACCACACATACTCCGCCCACCATGTGGACGGGCAGGGGCGCTTGCAGTGGGAACGCAAAGAAGAATTGATCGCTCAAGAAGCCCAGCAAGACGCGAAGCCGATAATGGCCGGGCACCCGATTGGGCGTGCCGCTGGTGGGCGGTTGGAGGTTCGCCAGGACCCAACGCACAGGCTGCTTGTCACGAGCGTCACTCGTTGAGTCCCATTGCCTTTTACGAGAGCAGGCGTTTGGCGCGGTCGATCCAGGCCGGATCGGGCAGGGCATAGGGGCGGAAGGTTTCGAGCGTTCCTTCCTGAGCGTTGTGCAGGACGGCGCGGTGCAGGCCAAGCGCGCTGGCCTTGGGGCTGTCGATCAGGCTGGCCGAGTCGCTGGGGCTCATCTGGAAGAGAATCCGCAGCTCGAATTCGGTCAACGCGCGCCGGCTGAAGAACCGGCTGACGTTGTTGTAGGTGTCGCAGAGGCAGAGCGCGTGGAGGCCGACATGCGCCCCTTCGCACAGGAGCCGGTTGAGTTCGCGGCCCGGATCGATCGTCTTCTCTTCGCTGTCGAGTGCCAGGCTGAAATCCTCCTCGAACCGGAGCCGCTTGAAGCGCTCGAGGTGATGGATGCAGAGATAGACGGACGGCGATGCGGCGGCGGCCTCGGGATCGCTGCGCGCGGCCAGCTCGGCGGCGACCATGCCCAGGGCATCGTCGAGCTGGGCATTTCCGATCCAACGCACTTCGTGGGGGATCGAGGCCGAAACCCGCTCGAGGAAGGCCCGATGCGGCGCGCCCGCGGGTGTGGCGTCGAGGAGGAGGAACCGGGCCGTGCCCGGCGGGTGCTGCGCGGCCAGGGCGATCAGGGCGAGCCCGAGCATGGCCAGGGCGGGCTCGTCGTATTGGCCGACAATCAGGACGTGGTTGCCGCTTTGGCGATGGAGCACGATTTCGGTGGGGCCTTTGATCGAGTTGGGCGCACCCAGGTGAATGCGGGGTGCGGCGGGGCGCTCCTGTGGACGGGCGCGCAGCAGTTCTTCGAGCAACCGATTCTCGCGCACATCGGCGGGGGCGTTGCCCTCGAAGACGACCGGCGCGGGCGGCAATCCCGGGACCCCCTCCGCGCGCCGGCGGATTGTCTGAAGACAGGCGTCCCGTTCAGCTTCGGGCAGCCAGACGACCTGGAACGGGCTGTTGCCCTCGATCGCTCCGGCGGCGTCGTTGTAGATCGCCTCGCCCGGACGCGACAGGAGGCGCGGCGCGGCGTTGTCTTCGTCCATGATCAACATGGCGTCGGCCTGGTTACACTGGAGTGCGATGCGGACGACCATTTGGCCGAGCGTCGTGCGGGTGAGGGTGTACGCGCCGCCCAGGGTTTGGGAACCGAGCATGACGTGGATGCCGAAGGCCCGGCCCTGCCGCACCAGGCGGTCGAGCAGGAGGGCGGCGTTTTGGGCCACCCGGTCGTCTTCGGTGAAGAACTCCTGGAACTCGTCGATGATCAGGAGGGCGCGCGGGAGGCGGTTGTCCGGGGAGGCCCGATGGTAGGCCGGCAGGTCCTGGACGCCGGCGTGTCGGAACAGGTCGCCGCGGCGGTGCAATTCATGGTCGAGGCGCTGGAGGACGCTGAGTCCGAATTCGCGGTCGCTTTCGATGGCGACCACGCGGGCGTGGGGGAGCTGGTGTTCGCCGTAGCACTTGAACTCGACACCTTTCTTGAAATCGACCAGGTAGAACTCGATCGCGTGCGGGCTGCACCAGAGGGCCAGATTGGTGACAAGGACGTGGAAGAGGGTGGACTTGCCCGAGCCCGTCTTCCCGGCGACGAGCGCGTGCTGTCGGGTCCCTTTGCCAAGGGCCAGGTACTGGAGCTTCGTCGCCCCGGTGACGCCGACCGCCACGCGCAACTCCTGGGTGGTGTCGAGTGTCCAGAGGTTTTCCTTCCGTGGAGCGATTTCGGCGAACGGCATCTCGACGCGGTTCGAGTCCACGCTCGCCTGCCCGAGGTTTGTGAGGATGGTGGTGACCGTCTCGGGCGGGGGCGGTTCTTCGAGACGCAGGGGCATCCCTTCGAGGCGCGGATCCGCCAGCTCGAATGCCTGGCTCACCGCGGTGACTCGAACCCCGGCTTTGCGCAAGTCCTCCGGCGCCGCCTCGGACGGGAGCGGCTTGCGCCGGTCCCAGTGGAGCAGCAGGAACACGCCGCAACGCGGTCCGCTCGATGCGATGCTGAGCAGGCGCTTGGCGGCGGACTCGCTGAAGTTGACGGGGAAATCCGCGGCGACCAGGAAATGATACGGCTCGGCGATGCGCCCGGCCTGGGCGTTGTAATCGGCGATCGTGGCGTACTCGTTCCGCAGGTAGAGCTGCGTCACTTTCTCGATGTGCTCATTGAGGTCGGCCAGGCGCTGCTCGATCTGGTCGGGCTGTGTCCAGATGCGGCGGTTGATCAGGCGATCCTCGTGATCGCTGAGGTGCATCAGCCCCGCAAAGGTCTCACCCAGACCGACCGGGTCCAGGATGGTGAACAACACCCGCCCCGGAGGCGCGCTCATCAACAGCCGCAGGACCAGCGCGTTCAACGCCGCCAAAGCCCTGGACCGCCCCCAGGCCTGCGTCTCGATGACGATCGAGCCCTGCTCGGGATGCTTCAGAAGCAACCGCAGATCGAGCTGTGCAGGCCCTGGCAGCACCAGGCGCGGATCCGCCGGCAGACCGCCGACATACGCCGCGACGTCCAGGGTCACCGAGGCGAACGGCGCCGCCGGGACCGACACCAAAGGCGGCGACCAGTCGTTCCAGGACCGGCTTGCCCAGTCCGGGAAGCTCTCCGCAGCGGCGTTGCGCAGCCCATCGAATGCCGCATAGGCCGTCCCGGTGACCTGTGCCCAATCCTGCACCAGCGCTTGCGACGAGGTTTGAAGCCCCGTCCGCAATTCGCCCTCCCGCCGCGCGCGCTCCTGTTCAAGGGCCGTCCGTTGGTCGGCGGCGGCCTGGTTCAGGGCTGCCATGCGCGCGGCGTGTGCGGCTTGAAGCCGATCCGAGGCGCGCAGCCGGAGCCGGTCGCCGCGGCCCAGTGCCCGGTGGAGTTTGGTCCCGAGATTGGCGTTGAGCTCGGTCCGCTGCGCGGCCGCGGCCTCGACGGCCCGATGCCAGCGGTCTTCGAGGACTGAGTTTTTCGAACGGGCCTCTTCCTCGATGCGTTGTTGTTCCTGGGCGTGCTCGTTCCACGCCGCCTGCTCACCGGCCTCGGCCAAGTGCAGCGCCTGGCTCGAAGCGGCTACCAGGGCCGTGGCGGCCGGGCGTCCCAGCTTGCGGGCCAGCGCGTGCAAAGCGAAGAGGGCGGCGAGCGAGACGGCGAGGGAGAGGGCCAGCGACTGCACGTGGCCGGGCGTGAACGTGGCATCGCGCAGGAGCGGGAGAATGGCGAGCAGCGCGTGGACTGCCACCAGCAGAACGGCGCAGAGCCAGGGTGACACCACTGTGAAGAGGCCCGGAAGCGGCGGCCGGCGCAGGCGGCGAAGCTGGGCTTGCGCTTCGTTCTGCCGATCGCGGCACAATTCGAGCATGTCTTTCGACCGCCCCGCGGGCGACGGCGACGGCGACGCGCAGGCCGACCTCAGCATATTTCGGTAAGAACGGAACCCGAGAAAGGCCCGGCTCACCGCGCGTTCGAGCTTCTCGACACGATCCCGCTCTTCGGCCCAGTGCTCCTTGAGGGAAGCGTATGTGGCATCCGCGAGCTGCTGCCCCGCCTGGTGATCGCGGGAGATTCGGAGCATCTCGCGCTGGACGTGGAACACCTCGCGCGCCTCCTCGTCTCCAATGCGCTTGAGCTGTCCCGATTCGGCGGCCTGGCGGGCCTCGAGAATCCGCTCCTTGCGCCGGTCGTGTCGGGCCTGGCTGGCCGCGGCGGCCTGGCGGGCGGTTTCCTCCTCGGCGGCCCTGTCGTCCGCGAGCCGCGTGTTGGTCTCGCGCAACGCCACCTCCATCTGGCGGTTCAGTTTGGCGATGCGCTCTTT
Organism: Verrucomicrobiota bacterium; assembly: GCA_022710935.1. Lineage (GTDB taxonomy): Bacteria > Verrucomicrobiota > Verrucomicrobiia > Limisphaerales > J093 > MWFF01. The sequence goes on along the minus strand of JAKLFY010000123.1, from coordinate 12,539 downwards.
GAACTCCCCTTCGACCCGGCCCGCCGCATCCCGGCAGCGCGCGACGCCCTGCCTGAGCCGGGCCAGGTGATCGAGGGTTTGTTCGAGACTGAGGAGGTTACTCACAGTCTTGTCTCACGCGTTGGAGCACCGATTCCAACTGTTCGATGGCCGGCAGCGTCGAGTTGACTTCCGACTCGATCTCCCGGATGAACCGCTCTTCGAACTCGCGGGCCTTCGCATCCGCCCAGCTATCGCGAGTCTGGTGCCATCGCTGCAGCAGGTCCCGCGTGAGACTGGCCAGACGAGGGGCATGGCCGCCGGGGCTCATATGGATTCTCCTGGCCCTGGCTGCTCCGCGGCGCCGGGCACGGGGGCGGGGCCGGCATCGGTCCCGATCGAAGAAGGCACGTCAGGCTGCGATACCGCGGGCCCCGACGCGATTTCCTGGCCGGCGTAGTCCCGCAGGATGGCGGCCGATGTCTCGAGGAAGTGCACCGCGCGGTTTCCTTCGTTTGACAGCATGTGCTGAAGCCGGCGCGGCAAGGCCGCTCGAGCCTCGACGTCGGTGGCGTATCGCAGGAGCCAACGCCGAACCCGGTCGCGACCCTCCTCGGCGCGGCGCAAGGCGTCGCGGGCTTTGGCCACGGCCCTCCTCCGGTCGAGGATTGCGCCGGAGTCACCGGACAACCGGGCGGTCATCAATTCCTGCTCTGCCTGGGCGGCCACGGCACTCGAGAGGCGAATCTCGCGCTTCCAATGGACCCGCCGATCCGTCTCGAGCCAGATGCGGGTCCGGACGATGTCCTGCGCCACCTCGTCGAGGACCGACCGGCTCCGGGTCAAGTAGAGCAGCAGGCTGCTCCGAAACGATTCGAGCGCGTCGATCGAGCTGACTTTGGCTCCGGAACTCATTGGCCAGTCGAAGCCGTCTCGCTAGCGCTGCGCCAGGTAATCCTCGATCCGCCGGGCCTTGCGCAGCAGGAACGGGACATGCTGATGCGAGATCTCGATGAACTTGGCCAGCGCCCGCAGCGTGCGCTGAAACTCCTCGCTGAACCGGACATGTTCCTGGTCCTGCCAGGTGTCGCCCAGGGCCTTGAAGCGCGCCTGCAACGACATCAGCCGGTCCTGGGTGTCCTGATTGAAACGCTTCAACTCCTCGGCGAAGCGCCGAACTTCAACGGGATCGATGATCGCTTGCGACATGGGAACCGCCCAAAAACGCGCCCGGCGCGCGCTCGATGTGCCCCGAACGGCGCCTGGCGGACGCCACCTTAACAGCACGATACGGGCCACGCAAACGGCAATTGGGGCTCCCCAGTAGTTCTTCATCGCACACATTTCATCGATCCGTGGCGAGGCGTCGATTGTCGGTTGTGACTACCAAAGCCCAGCGCAAACGCAGTGGCGGAATGCCCCGCGGGTCTGATGCGGCGCCTGGCCAACTACTCCTCGACCGGCACGACGAGACGTTCCATGATGTAGTCTTTCCGTTCGGGGGTGTTCTTGCCCATGTAGAAGGTCAGGATGCCGCCCGCCTCGGTGCGTGGCGCGTACTCGACGCGGCTGAGGCGCATTTCCTTGCCGATGAACTGCTTGAACTCGGCGGGATTGATCTCGCCCAAACCCTTGAACCGGGTGATCTCGGGCTTGCCGCCGAGGGACTGGATGGCCGCTTCGCGTTCCGCCTCGCTGTAGCAGTAGATCGTGCGGTCCTTGTTTCGGACGCGGAACAGCGGTGTCTCGAGCACATGGAGGTGGCCGTCGTGCACGAGGCGATCGAAGAACCGGTAGAAATAGGTGATGAGCAGGTTGCGAATGTGAAGGCCGTCGACGTCCGCGTCGGTCGCCAGGATCACCTTTTCGTAGCGCAGCCCCTCGATGCTGTCCTCGATGGCCAGGCTCTGCATGAGGTTGTAGAGTTCGTCGTTCTTGTACACGACATCGCGCTTGAGATCCCAGACGTTGAGCGGCTTGCCCCGGAGCACGAAGATCGCCTGCGTGTTGACGTCGCGGCAGCTCACGATCGAACCGGCGGCTGACTGGCCCTCGGTGATGAAGACCATCGTGCCGTGCCCCTTCCCGCGCTTGCGGTCGAAGTGCGACTTGCAGTCCTTGAGCTGCGGGATGCGCAGGCTGATGGCCTTCGCCCGCTCGCGCGCCAGCTTCTTGACTTCGAGGAGTTCCTTGCGCAGTTGCTGGGTGTCTTTGGCCTTGTCGAGGATCTTCTGGGCGATCTCCTTGTTGCGACTGAAGAAGTGGAGGAGTTCCTCGCGCACCTGATTGACCAGGCCCGTCCGGATTTCGGTGTTGCCCAGCTTGTTCTTGGTCTGGGACTCGAAGACCGGGTCCTTCAGGCGAATCGAGACCGCGCCGACCATCGCCTCGCGGACGTCGTCGCCCTCGTATTTGGCGCCGGCGAACTCGTTGACCGCCTTGAGCAGGCCCTCGCGGAACGCGCTCAGATGCGTGCCGCCGTCGCTGGTGTACTGGCCGTTGACGAACGCGTAGAATGTCTCTCCATAGCGGCTGTTGCAGTGGGTGAAGCAGAACTCGAGCGTCTTGGACGCGTAATGCAGCGGCGGATAGAGAGGCTCGCTGCCGTCCTGGCCCAGATCCTCCATCACCAGATCCAGCAGGCCGTGCCGCGATTGAAACACCGTGCCGCCATACACGAGCTTCAATCCCGTGTTCAGGTAGCTGTAGTGCCGCAGCCGCCGCTCGATATGCTCCGATCTGTACTCCGTCTCCTTGAAAATCTCCGGGTCCGGCTCGAACTCGATGTATGTGCCGTCCGGCTCCTTCGGGTTCGTTCCCTTCTTCTCGCCCTTGAGGCGGCCCTGGCGAAACGCGGCCTCGACAAACTCACCGTTCCGATGGCTCCGCACCAGGAACGACCTGGACAACGCGTTGACCGCCTTGGTGCCGACGCCGTTGAGCCCCACGCTGAATTGAAAGACATCGTCGTTGTACTTGGCGCCCGTGTTGATCTTCGACACGCAATCGACCACTTTGCCCAGCGGAATGCCGCGTCCGTAATCCCGCACCCGCACCCGCTGCCCTTCGATGTCGATCCGCACCTCGCGCCCGTAGCCCATGATGTACTCGTCGATCGCGTTGTCGATGACCTCCTTGAGCAGGATGTAGCAGCCGTCGTCGTAATGGGTGCCGTTGCCGACCCGCCCGATGTACATGCCGGTCCGCAGCCGGATGTGTTCGAGCGACGACAGCGTCTTGACCTTGCTCTCGTCGTAGGTGTGTTTCGCGCTTTCAGCCATAGATTCGAGCCACTGACTATGGGGCGGCGACGCCTCAAGGCAACGCCGAATCGTTGCGCGCCGGCGCAGCCCCGGCTTCGAGTTCGGGCGCGTAGGCCCCGATCGCCCGTTCGAGTCGGGTGCGCGCCACGGCGTAGTCCCGCTTGGCCCGGTTCTGCGTGATGCCGGCTTCGGTCAGAGCCGTCTGGGCGCCGAGCACATCCAGTTGGGTGCCGCTGCCCGCCTCGGCCCGAACGCGCGCCAGGCGCAGGGCCTCGTGCGCCTGCTCGAGGACTTTGCCCTGCGACTCGAGAACTTCCCAGGCCTCGACCAGCGTCGAACAGGCGCCGCGGACTTCGAGTTGGATGCCGCGGACGACGTCCTCGGTTTCGACGTGCGCCTTTTCGAGGTGGGCGCGGGCCTCGATGACTTTGCCCCGGGTCAACGCCCCGTCGAACAGACTCCAGACCGCCTGCACGCCGACCTCCCAACCGTGCACTTCATCGGCCACGTCGGGGCTGAACATCGACTTGCGGGCCCCGTATCCGGCGAAGCCCTCGAGGCGCGGCAGGTATCCGGCGCGCGCCTGCACGACGCCTTCCCTGCGCAGATCCTCGGACTTGCGCAGCGCGACCAGCTCGGGCCGGCGCGCCAGCGCCAACTCCACCGCCTCGGGCACGTCGAGCCGGAGTTCCGGCGTGTCCAGCGTGCCCGTCAGCCGCAGCGGAATGTCCTCCCAAACATCCGGCGGCACCGTGGCGCCGATGCGATGCAGCAGCACGTTTTTCGCGATGCGATGGGCATTGCGGGCGCGCGAAAGCCCCGGACGCGCGTTGGCGAGTTCCACCTCGGCGCGCAGCACGTTGAATCGAGGCACCGTGCCGGCCTCGAACCGCCGCCGGCTGTCCTGAAGCTCCTTCTCGAGCAGGGCCACGGACTCCTCATTGACGACAATCTGCTTCTCCGCGAGCAGGACATCGTAATACGCGACCCGGACGTCCGTCGCCGTATCCGCCAGGACGGCGTGGAATTGGGCCAGCGCCTGCTCGCGCAGCAGCCGCGCCGTGCGCAGCGAAGACACCATCCGCCCGCCCTCATAGATCGACTGAACCAGGCGAATGCCCGTTGACCAGTTCTGATCGCCCGGGTCGATGACGGGAAAACCGCCGGGCATTGCGGGGTTGGGGGCGATCGTCAACCGGTCCACAGACGCATCTTCAACCAGCGAATAGGCGCCCCTGGCCTCGAGTTTCGGGATCACGATGGCCTTGGTCTGCACGCTCAGGCCGTGATTGGCCTCGAGATCGTGCCTGCCCTTGAGTACCGCGGCGCTCTGCTCGAGCGCCGTGTTCAGGCAGTCGGAGAGCGACAGCGGGCGCGTCATCCAGGGCGGGGGATTCGTATCGCCGGCGCCGCCAGCCTGACCACCCGCCGCCGCCGCCAGCAGCAGGGCGAACGACAACAGAGAGGCCGACACCGCGCCGCCCGGGCCAGAATCCTCGACCGGTGAGACGTGCTGCAAACAAGTCAAGTGTGTGCGCTGCGTTGGAGAGGTCATGGATTCGGTGGAGCAATCCACATTTTGGATTTTCTGGCTTCGCGGTGTTCACAACTGGATGAAACCTGCGCGCTAGGGATCGACCCACTTGCCGGATTCGCGGATGAGATCGACGAGGCGGTCGACGGCCTCGGCTTCGGGGATGTTGAACTTCACCGGTTTCTTGCCGACGTAGAGGTTGACCTTGCCCGGGGCTCCTCCGACATACCCGAAGTCGGCGTCGGCCATCTCGCCCGGCCCGTTCACGATGCAGCCCATGATGGCGATCTTCACCCCCTTCAAGTGGTCGGTACGCCCCTTGACGCGCGCGGTGACCGCCTGCAGATCGAACAACGTGCGTCCGCACGACGGACAGACGACGTAGTCGGTCTTGAATGAGCGGCATCCGGCCGCCTGCAGGATGTTGTAGGACAGGCGCAGCGACTCGACCGGGCCCGAGTCGCCCCGGACCAGAATGGCATCGCCAATCCCGTCGGCCAGCAGAGATCCAAGGACCACCGAGGCGCGCAGCAGCGCCAGGCGCGGCGGCTCCGAAACCGCGGGGCGATCGAGGCGATCCTTGAGCAGGATCGGGTTGGTCCGGCCCATGCGGGAAAGCCGCGCGGCGAGGAGGCGAAACGCGGCGATGGCGGGCAGATCGCCTCCATCCTGGACCGTTACCAGTTGATCGTCGCGATCGAGCGTGAAGTCGGCGGTCGGATCGATCTGACAGAGGTCGAGATCCTCGTACACGGCCTCCGGACGGATGTCGCTCCGCGGTGTGACGCGAGGCGCGAGGACGTTCCATGCGGCGCGCGGGACGACGACGCGCACGGTCTGTTCGCCACCGCATTTCACGGTGGCCGCGAGGGGGATTTCCGTCGATTTGCGTCGTTCGTAGCGGCAGGGGTCGGCGGGCATCGGTATGCCGGCGAGCAGGCGGGCGAGGGCTGGCGGCGCCACGGGCTGCGCAGGCTCCAGGCGCGCGGCGTCCGATGCGGCCAGGGTGAGGGACGGGACCTGTGCGATGAGGTCGGTGCAGACGGGGATTTCGCGCGGGGAATCTTCGGTGAGCGAGACGCGGATGGTGTCGCCAATGCCTTCGCAGAGCAGGGAGCCGATGCCGATGGCGCTCTTGATGCGCCCGTCTTCGCCGTCGCCCGCTTCCGTGACGCCGAGGTGAATGGGGTAATTCCAGTCCGGACCCAGCGCGGCCAGGCGCGCGACCAGCAGCCGATGGCATTGGATGACCACCTTGGGATTCGACGCCTTCAACGAGATCAGGAAGTTGTGGAAGCCATGACGGCGGGCGATGCTGGCGAACTCGATGGCGCTTTCGACCATCCCGAGCGGACTGTCGCCGAACCGGTTCATGATCCGGTCGCTGAGCGAGCCGTGGTTGACGCCCAGACGGATGGCGCGTCCGAGTTGCCGGCAGAGGAGGACCAGCGGAGCGAATCGCTCATCGAGGCGATCGAGTTCGGCGGCGTACTGGGCCCCGGTGTATTCCTTGACAGCGAACTTTTTTGAGTCGGCGTAGTTGCCCGGGTTGACGCGGATCTTCTCGACCCAACGCGCGGCTTCGAGGGCGGCGTCCGGCTTGAAATGGATATCCGCCACCAGGGGCACCCGGCAGCCCCGGGCGCGCAGTGCGGACGCGATGTGTTCGAGGTTGGCGGCCGCCGAAACCGTCGGCGCCGTGATGCGCACCAGTTGAGCGCCGGCAGCCGCCAATGCGAGCGTCTGCCGGATGCACTCGGCCGTGTCCATCGTGTCGCACGTGATCATCGACTGCTTGACCACGGGATGGCTTCCGCCGATGACCACGCCGTTTCGAGCCGGGTCGCCGACGGTCACCTCGCGGCTCGGCCTTCGGCGGTAGAGGAAAGGGGAATCACAAGAGTGCGAGTGCATTCGAAAGAGTCTGCCGCCGCATCCGCGCGCACGGCCTTCGCGCGCCGGGCCGCATGCCGGCCCAGCCGGGTGCTCGGGAACGGGCCCTCTGACCGGGGCGGCTCATGGCGCCTCATTGTTCCGGAGCCGGGCCGGGCGTCGGCGCCGGTGCTCCGGCCGCCGCGGGTTCGACCGACTCGACCACCTGGGCGCCTCGCTGGAGCAGGGCCTTGAAGAGAGGCAATCGGCGGACATCGAAGAAAGTGATGTAGAGCATGAACGAGAGCAGCAGGATCGCGAATCCGGTGTAGGTGTACTCGACGAACCGGATGCTGATGGGGCGGCGCCGCAGCTTTTCGATGATGGCCATGATGATATGGCCGCCGTCGAGCACCGGAATCGGCAACAGGTTGAGAATGGCGAGGCTGACGTTGAGCAGGACCAGGAAGTTCAAGGCGCGGCGATAATCGGTGTTCGCCTCGATCGCCATGCTGGCCAGGATGCCGACGGGTCCGCTCAGATCGCTGGCTTTCACGCCCGTCTCTTTCGAGTGAATCAAGGCGGCGAGGGTCGAGATCGTGCGATCCCAGACCGAGTCGATCTGGGCCCACGGGGTCGGGCCGGGTTTCATGACCGTATAGACGCCGCCGGCGAACACGATGCCCATGCGCCCGCGCTTGGTTTGCGGGTCATAGCGGGGCGTGACTTCGAGAGTCACCCGCTCCCCGGCGCGCTCGACCACCACCGCGCTGGCTTTGCCTTCGTTCTTGCTGACCAACTCGATCAGATGCTCCTGGCTGACAACGGGGACCCCCCCGAATGAAACAAACCGATCGCCCTTCATCAGGCCCGCCTTCTCGGCCGGCATGCCCGACTCGACGGCGCCGACCACAGGATGCTCCCGAGGATCGAGATTGAGCCATTTGAGGCCAATGCTCGGGTTGAACTTGGCGGTGAGCTCGAACGCGTGCCGTTGTCCGGCGCGCTCGACAACCGCTTTGAAGATGTTGGTGCGGGCCAGGGCGACCGCCATGTTGATCTCTTCCCAGGATGCAACAGACTTGCCCTCAAACTCGACAATCCGGTCGCCCTCGCGGATCCCCATCTTCGCCTCGGGCGAATCGGGATCGAGACGCCCAACGACCGAGGGATTCACCAGGACGGGAAGGCCGACGAAGTAGATGACCGTGGCGATCAGGAACGCAAACACAAGGTTCATGCAAGGGCCGGCGAGCGAGACCAGGATCTTCGAGCCCGCCGGGGCGGGCGGCACCGGGGTGCCGGGAGAGGAACCGCCCCCTTCCAGGGCCTCCGAGGTGAACATCTGGGGCAGCCGAACGAACCCGCCAGCCGGAATCCACCGAATCGAGTACTCGATGCCGTCCTTGACGCGGCTCCAGATCTTGGGTCCGAACCCGATTGCGAACGCTTCGACCCGCATGCGCCGTCGGAGCGCGACCCAGAAGTGCCCGAGTTCATGCACGAAAATCGACGCGCCGAACATGAGCACGACGGACAGGGCCACCAAGGCGAATTTGATCACTGTTTCCATGTGTGAATCGCTGGACCGACCAACAAGCGTCGAAAGCTACCTTTCAAACGGCGCCGACGCAACTGTCGAGAGGGAGGGCCGGCAGTTCCGGAGCTCCGGTGCGTCGGGTCGTTGTCCGTGTTCTGTGGCTAATCGGTGCTCAGGCTGTCGAGATAGCTTTGCAGCAGGAGCGCCGCGGCGGTCTGATCCACTCTTTCCCTCCGCTTCCGCCCGCGGACGTTGGCCTGGGCGAGGAAACGATTGGCCTGGACCGATGTCAAGCGTTCGTCCCAGGTGCGGATGGGGATGGCGACGGCGTCGCCCACCAGGGCGGCGAACTCGCGCACAGTCGAGGCGGCCGGGCCGTAACTCCCGTCCATGTTCCGGGGCATGCCGATGAGAATCGACTCGACCTCGTGCTGTCGGATCAACTCCCTGAGCCGCGCGAGAACATCGGGGAAAGGACTGGCTGGGATAAACTCGAGAGGCTGGGCAATCATCTTGAGTTCGTCGCTGACGGCCACGCCGATTCGTTTGCTGCCGTGGTCAAGGGCCAGGATGCGCATAGGAGGGTCAATCGATATCTAGTTCAACTCTCGCAGCGCGCGGGCGGCGGCCTCAACGGTCCGCTCGATGTCCGCCGGCGTGTGCGCCGTGCAAAGGAAACCCGCCTCGAATTGCGAGGGTGCAAGGCTTATCCCCCCATCGAGCATTCCGTGAAAGTACCGCGCGAAGCGGTCGCGGTCGCTCTTCATGGCATCGGCCAGATCATGCACCGGGAGGTCGGTGAAATAGCAACAGAACATCGAGCCGCACCGGAGGAACTGGACCGGGACGCCCGCGGCGCGAGCCGCTTCCCGCATCCCCTCTTCGAGTTGAGCGCCCAGCTTTTCGAGTGTGTTGTAGGTTTCGGGACCGAGCATTTCGAGGGCGGCGATGCCCGCCGCCATCGCCAGCGGATTTCCGCTGAGCGTGCCAGCCTGGTAAACCGGGCCCAGCGGCGCCAGGCAGTCCATGATCTCCCGCCGTCCACCGAACGCGCCCACGGGGAGTCCGCCTCCGATAATCTTTCCGAAGCAACTGAGATCCGGCTGGACACGGAACCGCTCTTGAGCGCCGCCGCGGGCCAGCCGGAAGCCGGTCATGACCTCATCGAAGATCAGGATGGCGCCTTCCTCGCGGGTGATCTCGCGCAGGAAGGTGAGGAAACCGGGCTTGGGCAGGTAGAGGCCGGCGTTGCCGGGCACCGGCTCGAGGATCACGGCGGCGATGTCGTTCGAGTTGGCCAGGAACGCCGCCTTCACCGCCTCGATGTCATTGAACCGGACGACCACCGTGTGCTGCGTGAACGCGGCAGGGACACCGGCGCTGTCCGGATGCCCGAACGTCAAGGCGCCCGAGCCGGCGTTGACGAGCAGGGAATCGACGTGCCCGTGGTAGCACCCTTCGAACTTGATGATCTTGTTGCGCTCCGTATACCCGCGCGCCAGCCGGATGGCCGCCATGCAGGCCTCGGTGCCCGAGTTGCACATCCGCACCTTCTCAACGCTCGAAACCGCCTCGCGAATGAGCGACGCCATCTTCACTTCGAGCGGGTTCGGTATGCCAAAGCTGGTTCCGCGGTCCGCCGCGGTCCGGATCGCCTCGATGATCCGCGGGTGCGCGTGGCCGTGAATCGCAGGGCCCCAGGTGCCGATGTAATCGATGTACTCGTTGCCGTCCACGTCCCAAACCCGGCATCCGCGGGCCCGATCGACGAAGAACGGCTTGCCGCCCACGGCGCGAAATGCCCGGACAGGCGAGTTGACGCCGCCGGGGATGCGTTCGAGCGCCTCGGCGAACAGGGCCTCGGACTTCTTGTGTGCAAGACCACCCATACATCAATCCTCCATTCTCTCCTTCACATCGAGCCTCCCCCGCCCGAACCGAAAGACGCCTCGCGATACCGCTGCGCGATGGGCATTCGCCTCCCGACGCCGAAGGCCTTGCTCGTGACCTTCAGCCCCGGCGCGGCCTGCCGCCTCTTGTATTCGCTGCGATCAATCAACTCGGTCATGCGCCTCACCGTGTTCGCGTCGAAGCCGTCCCCGGCGATTTCGCCGGCCGTCCTGCCCTCGACCACGTACCCCTCGAGGATGGCATCCAGGACGTCGTAGGGCGGAAGCGAATCCTGATCGGTCTGGTTGGGCCGCAGCTCGGCCGAGGGCGCCTTGGTGATGGACGCCGATGGGATCAGGTCCCGTTCCCGGTTGATCCAGCGGGCCAGGCGGTAGACCATCGTCTTGGGGACGTCCCCGAGCACAGCCAGCCCGCCGCACATGTCGCCATACAGAGTGCAGTAGCCCACCGCGACCTCGCTCTTGTTGCCGGTTGTGAGCAGGAGCGATCCGAACTTGTTCGACAGCGCCATCAGCACGACGCCGCGCAGCCGCGCCTGGATATTCTCCTCGGCGAGATCCGCCGGACGCCCCGCAAAGACCCGATCCAGACTCCGCAGGACGGATTCGAAGGCCGGCTGGATCGGGATGACATCGTAGCGAATCCCGAGATTCGAGGCCAGGGCGCGCGCATCGTCGAGGCTCCCGGGCGACGAGAACCGCGAGGGCAGGGAAACCCCGTGCACGTTCTCCGGCCCGAGCGCCGCCGCCGCCAGACACGCCGTCACGGCCGAATCGATCCCGCCGCTCAATCCCAGCACCGCCTTGGCGAACCCGCATTTGCGCAGGTAGTCGCCCAGGCCGAGGACAAGCGCGCGATAGAGCTTCTCTTCGTCCGTCACAGTCTCCGGCGGCAGGGGGGGCTGGCTTTCGAGATCCGCCACCACGAAGTCCTCCTCGAAGGCCGCCCCGCGGGCGATCAGCGCCCCGTGGCGATTGAACACCAGGCTGCTGCCGTCGAACACCAGATCGTCATTGCCGCCCACCAGGTTGCAGTAGACCAGGGGACGCCGGGCGGCGGCGGCGAGCCGGGCGAGCATCGCGTGCCGCACCCGGTTCTTGCCCAGGTGCCACGGCGAGGCCGATATGTTGAAGAGCGCGTCGGCGCCCGCCTGAACCAGCTCCGCCGCCGGGTCGCGTCGGTACCGGCGATCGCGCCAAAACGCCTCGTCATTCCAGAGATCCTCGCAAATCGTCAGGCCCAGCCGGAGCCGGTTGAACTCGACCGGCTGGTTCTCGGCCGCCGGCTCGAAGTAACGGTCTTCGTCGAAGACATCGTATGTCGGCAACAGCGTTTTCGCGCGCGTTGCCGCCACCTGCCCGCGCTGCAACAGCGCGATGGCGTTGGTCGCCTCACGCCCGGGACGCGCCTCGTTCACATCGACGTATCCGACGAGAAACCCGGTGCGGCCCGTGCCGGCGGCGAGGCGGCGCAGCACCTCGATGTTCCGGGGAACAAAACCGCGGCGCAGCAGCAGATCGCGCGGGGGATATCCCGTGGTCGCCAGCTCCGGCGCCAGAACCAGGTCGACACCGGCCGCCACGCCGCGCTCGTAGGCCGCTCGCAGCCGGGCCTCATTCCCGGCAAGATCGCCCACGGTCGTATTGATTTGCGCCAGCCCGACCTTCATCGCTCAGGGCGTTGCGCCCAACCGCAGCCTGGTCCAATCCATCGCCCGCAACGGGCCATACTGGGTGCGGACGATGGCGCCTGGTTTGATCTGGTGGCGGTCAAACCAGCCCTGGCTCGTTTCGAGCACATACAGGACGTTTGAAGCCGCGGCCTCGACCGGCTTTTCATCGAGCGGTTGCAGGGGGTGGATTTCGAGAATCGTGCCCTCGGGATCGAGATAGGCGGCGCTGAGCGGGACGGTGGTGTTGCGCATGTAGAACGAGGCCTTTTGGGGCACCTGCAACAAAAACAGCATCGCCTCGTTCTCGGCGATGTTCGTGCGGTACATCATGCCCGTCATGATCTCGTGCGGATGGCGCGCCACCTCCGTCACCAATTCCTGATCCCCCAGCCACAGCTTGATCGTCGGCAGCTTCGGCAGGGCGCGATCGAGCGGGGCAAGTCCGTTGGCGGACGGCCCGGTGGCCGTGCGCGCCGCCGGCGCGCCCCCTGACAACTTCCCGTCGCAGCCGCCCGCGACGAGCGGCACCAACCCGGCGCAACACGCAAGAATAGCGATACGCATCGGACACACAGTGCGGAGAAATGCCCGCCAATGCAATAGCAGGCAGGGCGCAGCGTCCTGCGCTTCTCGGGAAATGACAATGGGGTCGCATCTAAATAGTTGATTCTGGTGAAGGGCGTAGGGTTTTTCAGCAGGGATTGTGAAGGGAACGCGGGTTTCATCGCCTCTTGGTTACGGTAACGTCTAACGGGGGCGTTGTCAGGA
>JAKLFY010000122.1 GCA_022710935.1 Verrucomicrobiota bacterium | reverse complement strand
CGTGGGGGCACGCGGCCTACACCATGAGCATCAACGCCTGTTGTTGTAGGCCGGGTCGCCTGACCCGGCGCAGTGCTGTTCCCGATGTCATCATTTGCGCCGCGTGGGGGCACGCGGCCTACACCATCGGTGTCTGTCGCCTTGCAGGCCGGGTGCCCTCACCCGGCGACAAGGCCCTGCACGCAAAACATGAACTGCTGTTCAATGCGCGGCGAATTGACGCGCGGTCCGGTTGCAGGTAACACTGCGTGGCAGTGGCGGCGGCAAAGGCCCGCCGCATGCACCGTGCCGATCGCCGTATCCATTGTCGAGGACAGCGAGCAGGTGCGCCAGACCCTGGCGCGCCTGATTAACCGCGCCGAGGGCTTCCGCTGCGCCAGCCAGTACGGCAGCGCCGAGGCCGCCATCGAGGGCCTGCCGCAGGATCGTCCGGATGTCGTGCTGATGGACATCAACCTGCCCGGCATGAACGGCGTCGAGTGCGTGCGGCGTCTCAAGAAGACAATCCCCGAGGTGCAGTTCCTGATGCTGACAGTCTACGAGGACACGGACAACATCTACAACGCCCTGCTGGCGGGCGCGACGGGTTATCTGCTCAAGCGCACGTCCCGCGACGAGTTGCTGGCCGCCATCCGCGATGTGCACCGGGGCGGCTCGCCCATGACGACGCACATCGCCCGCAAGGTGGTCCAATCGCTCCAACGCGCAGGCGCCTCGCCGCAGCCGGCGGAGAACCTCTCGCCGCGCGAGCAGGAAGTGCTCGACTACCTGGCTCGGGGCTTCCTCTACAAGGAGATCGCCGACAACCTCGGGATCAGCTACGAAACCGTCCACACCTACATCCGCCGCATCTACGAGAAACTCCAGGTGCGGACCCGGACGGAAGCGGTGGCCAAGTTCCTCGGCCGTTGACCAAACCCGGTTGAGGCCGGCCGGCGGCGCGCTTCGAGCGATGGCTTTACTGCGCCAGGGGCTTGAGTGTCAGCGGATCGCGCAAAGGCACGTCGGTGAATCTGTTCCCGACCAGATCCCCCAACTGCACGGCATGGTTGGGATGGCCCTTGAGGATCTCCTGCTTCTGCCCGACCACGAGCACCACCAGCTTGTCCAGCGTCAGGTATTTCTGGGCGACGCGCTGGACGTCTTCCCTGGTCACCGCGGCGACCTTGTCGCGGTAAGTCTTCCAGAAATCGGGCTGACGGGCGTAACGACCAGTGAATTCATCGGCGGCGAATGTGCCAGCAATCCTCCCCTTGGTGCCGAAGGTTCGCGGAAAGGTGTCGATGAACGATTTCCTGGCTGTCTCGATTTCCTCGTCGCTGACCGGCTCGTTCGCGATCCTCTTGATTTCTTCGAGCACGATGGACGTCGCGTACGCCACGGTGCGTGATTTGGTCTGGAACGTAGCGGTGAACACGCTCGGGAAGTGGACGCCGCCGGGGAATGCGGATCCGGCCGAGTAAGCCAGGCCTTCGTCGGACCGCACGCGGTTCATGATGCGCGAGGTGAAACCGCCGCCCCCGAGAATATCGTTCATGACCATCAGGGCGAACATGTCGGGATTATCGCGCATGACCCCGGGGAGCATCATGGCGACGCGGCCCTGGTTGACGTCCTTCTCGACCAGGTAGGCCCCGGGCGCGGCGAACACCGGGTCGTTCGGCACCGGAGGCGCCGTCTCGCCCTGGAACGGCCAGTCCGCGAACAACCGTTCGAGCCGCTCGATCATCTCCGCACGGTCAAAATCGCCGCTCACAGCCACGACGAAGTTGGCCGGGTGCACCCATTTCCGATGGAACATCTCGAGATCGGCGCGGCCGATGCTCTCGACCGAGGCGGCGGTCGGGAGGCGGTTCACGAAGAACTGTTCACCGCACGCGAGATACCCGCGCTCGCGTCCCTCGATGCCCGCCGAATCGTCGTTGCGCTGCTTCATCTCCTGCAGCATCTGCTGGCGGCGCAACGCCAGCTTGTCCTCCTGAAACCGCGGCGCCGTCAGAACCTCGCGCAGAATCGCGAACCCTTCGTCGATATCCTTCCGCAGAAGATTCAGGGCGACATTGCCCTGGGTATCCCCGATGCCGGACCCGAGCTGGGCGGCGAGGAAATCGACACGTTCCTCGAGTTCCTCGGCTGTGCGGGAGCCGGCGCCCCCGCGGGCCAGCAGGTACCCGGTCAGGTGTTCGAGCCCTTCTTTGCCGGGCGGCACCACGTAACCGCCGGTCCGAATCAGGATGCTGATATTGACCAGCGGCAACTCGCGGTCGGGGACCACATAGGCCACGGGACCGGTTTTCAACACGACCCTGGAATCCGCCGGATCGGGCGGCTCATAGGTCAGCGGTGGGAAGCTGAGTTTCTCGGGGCGGTCCGGTATATCCGCCGCGGTTGCGGCCAGGGAGAGGGAGAGGCAGGTGAGACAAAGCAATCGGGTGATCATAATGGAAAAGCGCTTGATGCGGGCTGGATGCGAGGGCCGCGCGGTCGGCGATGTTCGAGACAACTCACTTGGTTTCGAGCTGGGCCAACCGCTCCTGCATCTTCTTCTTCAGGAAATCGAGGAGGGGCTTGACCTCCGCGGGGGCTTGGGCCGACTGGGTCTCGAGACGATCGAGGTTCTCCCGGAGTTTCTTGGTGTCGGTCTCGGACCGGATCCGCCCGATCATGGCCTGGGCGGCTTTCTTCTGGTCGGCATTCAATCCGGCCAGGTCCGGGTCTTCCCCCCCTGTGCCCGGCTTGCGAACATAAGTCGCCACAGCCCGGTTTTCCCTGGTGAAATAACTCCTGGCAACGCGCTGCACATCGGCTGCCGTGACGGCCTGGTACTTGGGAGCCGCCTCGTTGATCTCGCGCCAGTTGCCCAAGCCGTCCGCAACGATCAACTGGAAGAGAATCGGCAGATTCGACGCCAGCTTGCGATACTCGGATGCCGCGAAGTTGTTCTTCACTTTCTGCAACTCCTGGTCGGGCACCTCCGTCTCCTTGAGCTTCTCGATTTCGGCGTGGATGGCCTGCTCGACCTCCTCGGGCGTGTGGCCTTCCTTGGCCTCGCCGCCCGCATTGAACAGCCCCGCCCACTTGCGCGCGTCCTGCTGCGCATACACCTCGGTCGCGACCTGCGAGCCAAGCACCAACCCCTTGTACAGCCGCCCGGTGCGTGTGGACAGAATCCGCGCCAGCACATCGAGCGCATACGAATCCCTGTGGCCGAACGGCACGGTGTGCCAAAGAATGTCCACCTGCGGATTGGTCTCCGCCTCGGCCAGCATCCGCTTCTCGGCCGGTTGCGGCGGTTCCCATGTCACGACGTCCGGCGCCTCGCGCGCGCCGCGGGGGATCCGCCCGAAATACCGCTCCGCCAGCGGTTGGGCCTCGGCCGCCTTGAAATCGCCGACGAGGATCAGGGTGACGTTCTGCGGGGCGTAATAGGTGCCGTAGAACTCGTCCGCCTGCGCTTTCGAGATCGTGGGCAGATCCGCCGGCCAGCCGATGACCGGCCAGTTGTAGGTGCTGGCGTCCCAGAACATCGCCATGAAGCTCTCCTGGAACTTCCCCAGCGGAGTGGACTCGGTCCGCAGCCGCCGCTCCTCATAGACCACATCGCGCTCGGCGTAGAACTCGCGGAAGACGGGACGCCAGAGCCTCTCGGACTCCATCCACATCCACAACTCGAGCTTGTTCGCCGGCACGGTGATGAAATAGGCGGTCATGTCCTCGCTGGTGAAGGCGTTCATGCCGCTCGCCCCCGCGGTCGTGTAGACCCGGTCAAACTCGTTCTTCACCAGGATCTGCCGCTGCTGTTCGATCAACTCCTGGAACTCCTTGTCCAGCGCCTTCAGGCGATCCGACCTGTTCTCGATTTTCTGGAGGTCGTCCACCTCGCCGCGCCGGTACGCCGCGCGCAGCTTCGCCTCTTCCCGGCGCATTTCTTCCCGGACCCGTTCCTGTTCGGCGATGATTTCAAGGTCCTTTTGGTAGTCCTTTGTGCCGATGGTGGGAGTGCCTTTGAACATCATGTGCTCGAACAGATGCGCAATGCCGGTGATCCCGGGCCTCTCGTTCGAACTGCCCACGTGCGCCACCCAGGCTCCGGACACCGTCGGCTCGTCGTGCCGCTCGACCATCAACAGGCGCATCCCGTTGGGCAGCGCCTTCTCGATCACCGGCACCTGCTGAGCATACAGCGGCGCCATGAGCGCCATGCACGCCGCGAAAGCAGCCAATTTGGAGGATGGCCGCCGCCCCACCCCGACCATGAACCGATCCTGAAAACGCAGTTTCACGCGCCCAAGACTGCCCGAATCCGCGTGCCCGTCAACCGGCAATCCTATGGAAGAACGCCTACACGACTGACAGAATGCTCCTGGTTTCCTTTCTGGGCGCGGTTTTGCCAACTATACACAGCGTCAGAAGTTCCGCCGCGTGAGGGCACGCGGCCTACAACATCGGTGTCTGTCCCTTGTAGGCCGGGTCCCCTGACCCGGCGCCTGCACCGATGTCTGTCCTTGCGCCGCGTGAGGGCACGCGGCCTACAGGTTTGTAGGCCGGGTCCCCTGACCCGGCGCCTGCACCGATGTCTGTCCTTGCGCCGCGTGAGGGCACGCGGCCTACAGGTTTGTAGGCCGGGTCCCCTGACCCGGCGCTGCATCATTTATGTCGCTCTGTATAGCCCGGTTACGGTTCCTCGCGAAGCGTGCGAAATAGCCGGGCTAAAGACCGGCGGACACCACCTTCAGATACAGGAGGACGAAAAGAGCGAGCGCAACCTGGACCAGGAGGGCCACAAGCCAGAGCTGCGGAAACCGGAACTGGCAGACGAGCGAGCCGACCAACAGGATCACAAGGAGGGCCTTGAGAACACGCGGAGCCTCAGTCGAGAAAACGTACAAGCCCACAAGGGCCAACGCCGCAATCGTCGGAAGAAGGAACATGGCAAATCCACTTTCTCTTTGAGCAACGTTACTCGCCCAACTCCGATTTCCCAACTCCGTACTCCGAACTCCGATCTCCCATCTCCGACGCACCGACGCACCGACGCACCGACGCACCGACGCACCGATCTCCCATCTCCGATCTCCGAACGCCTCAAGCCGGCTGCAAGCCGGCGCTCCGGGGCGCTTCGCGTCATGAACTATGCCGGTTAGACCCCCCAGCCCTCGCGGGCGGGCGGGTTGACCATTTGCTGCGCCTCGGACGGACCGGCCACCTTCAAGGCGGCACTGTCCCAGCCCAGAGGCTCGCCGCAGCGGATCGCCATGTTCGCCAGGCATAGAGCTTCGGTCACCTTCGACGAAAAGACGAAGTTCGCCCCGGTCGATTTGCGGCGGTCGACAATCGCATCGAGCCACTCGCGCTCGTTCCCCGGCGAACGCGGCAGGGTCTTGGGCGGCTCCTTGAAGGCCCGCATGGCCGCCGACGGAATCAGACGGGGGCGCCCCCCCACGAAATCGGCCAGAATGGTCCCCTGATCGCCGACGAACATCAGCCCCTCGGCATCGAGTTTCCCGGAGGCATCGAGGCTCGAGGGCCGTGCCGGGCGCAGGCCGCCGTCGAACCATCGCAACTTCACCGGCGCCCGCCCGCCCCGCGCGGCAAAATCGAGATGGACCATCGAAGCCAGGGGATAGCTCGCCGCAAAGCGGTTGGTCGAACTCGCCTCGGCCCCAACCGGCGCTTCGAGTTCGAGCACGCGGAAGATGGTGTCGAAGCTGTAACAGCCCATGTCGCCAAACGCGCCGCAGCCAAAATCCACCCACCCGCGCCACACAAACGGCAGATAGGCGTGGTGGAACGGACGCTCCGCAGCCGGGCCGAGCCAGAGATCCCAATCCATGCCCTCGGGCACCGGCTGCCCTTGGCTGGGCGCCGGGATCCCCTGCGGCCAGAACGGACGCGAAGACCAGTTGATCACCTCGCGCACGTTGCCGATCGCCCCCGCCGCGACCCACTCGCACAGGCGGCGGGTGTCTTCGGATGCCTGCGGGCCGACTGCCACCTGCGTGGCCACACCGCTCTCCTTGGCCACGGCCGCCATCCGCCCCGCCTCGTGAATGGTCCGGGTCATCGGCTTCTGGCAATAGACGTGCCTGCCCGCCTTCATTGCGGCAATCGAGATCGCCGCGTGCAGATGGTCCGGACTGGCCACGACCACGGCGTCCAGGTCGCGCTCCCGATCGAGCAACTCCCGGAAGTCGGCGTAGCTGGCGCAGCCCCGCGAGAGCGTCGCGCCGCTCCGCTTTGCGTTCCAGGCGTCCACGATCTTCTGCGCCGGCTCGCGCCCGCAGACGCCCGCCGGGACCTTAATGGTCGGGGTCAATTCGAGCATTGGCTCGTTCGGGCTGAGCCATTCCCAGCCCGACGTCACGCCCAGCAAACGGTGCACGTCATTGGCGAATTCGCTCTGGCCCCATTGGTGATAGTCGGCGGCCCTCGTGACCGGATCGCACACCGCCACAGCCTGCACCTCGGGCTCCTTCAGAAAGCTGACCATCACGCGCAACCCCTGCGAGCCGACGCCGATAAAGGCCACATTGATGCGGCTGTTCGGTGCTGTGTCTCCAGTCCGGCCCAGCACGGAGGCGGGAAGGATGGTGAAAGCCGTCGCGGCAGCGCCGGTCGAGGCGAGGAATTTCCGGCGATTCATCGAGGGTGCATTCATAGGCGGTTCTACTGCGTGTTGCCCGACATGCTAACCGCTTCGGCCAGCCAGGCAAGCCCCGTCCCCTCAGGGAGCAGCGTTGAACGTTGAGCGTTGAACGTTGAGCGTTGAGCCCGCATGCAGCACTGAGGGTCCTTCCATTCATGCCCCGCCCTGATTCATAAGGGACCCAGCGATTGAGCAATCGGCGGAACAGAAAAGAAAAGAAAAGGGGCAGCCAAGCTGCCCCTTCCAAGATGAGACTCACTCGAGCGTATGCCTGCTAACTTTCCTTGCGGCGAGCAACGAGGGCCAGACCGGCCAAGCTCATGCCAAGCATGGCGGCCGTTAGCCCACCATCAGGGACTCGAATCAGCAAGTCCTGCCGACGGTCACCGGTTGTGGGATTGGTAAGATTCATGACATACACGCCGTACGTCCCATTCGCATCGTTAAGATATGTAGTCCCCAAGACACTCTCCGCCATCAAAACATACCGATTCTTGCTGACCGTGACGTATCCATAGCTAGGTTGAGTCTCCCCTTCAAGCCACCAAATGGCTCCCTGAAGGTCGTTCTCATCCGTCGAGCTTGAGCTATAAGTAGCTCCGCCGATGTCCTTCAGTGTTCCTCGAAGGAACTGGTCATAGAGCCACGCCGTCGCGAGAGAGATCGGATCACTTGTAGTCGTGCCACCATTCACTGCTGCCGAGCTGATAGCATAGTTGTAGGTGCCAGGAAACTCGTACAAGTACTCCGCTGACTCAAGACAGAAGGTCTTGAAGGTAGGTCCACTGGGCAGGAGTTGTGCGTTGAACTCACCACCAGGATAGCCGTCACCTCCATCTGAGATGCGGACTTGAGCTGCAATTGCTGCTGGCAAGATGGCCGCCACGAACACTCCGGTAAGTAACAGTGTCTTGATCTTCATATTATTCACAGAATCTCTGTAGGCTAACATTAAGACTGCAGAGAACAACCTGACCATAGCAGCCGGTATGCCAACTTCATTCCCAGACGCTCCCGCTCTCTAGATCTTAGCTCCAGGCTCATCACTCAAAACACTCACTGTCAACAACATACATACTATGAACGGGGTGCTGAGGTCGCTCATTCTAGAGTTAAGGTGGATGTGGATTGGCTCCAAATCACCTGCGGAGATGGAAGCCACACCGACACCAGCACATGCGCTTTGCGGAAACGCATAATCCTAACTTGCTCTTCGACAATGTGTTGTCCATTCCTGGGTACATGTCGGTCAGGCTTACAGTCGAACCACGATCCATCGATGGCCCTGTCGAGAACCCACTTCGGCGTCGCGTCTGCGGGGTCTCACGAAAGTCCCCCATCGCAAGTGGCCTCGCTTTGCGGCTCTTTGCGATCTTCTGTTGATGGCCGGTCCGGGTCCACTCCCTGAATTGAACAGAAGATCGCAAAGGAGCGCAAAGACCACCGACCCCACTCCGGGGTCACGTGGTCGTACTGGCGGGCATCTTCTAAAGGCAGGCATCCCAACTGCTTTGTGTGTGTCCGACGAGATCAGGCTTGGAGCGCCTGGGGATTGGATCCGTACATGCCGTCGGCCGACTGCAGCGCGAGGCAGTACGGTTGCTTGAGCCAGCTCGAATAGTCGTGAAGCCACCAGAGGATGGTGGGAGCGCCGATGGCCCGATGCTCAGGCGTGACGATGAGAAAAACCTCCTGCTCCTGAGCCAGGCCCGTTCAGTTACCGATCAGTGACGGATGAATTTACACACCTGATTCGAGTGCATACTATTTTGCCAATCATGCACATAAGATCAGAGTCACTGCGACAGGTTTTGACCACATGTCGGAATGTCTGACACATTCAGCCACGGGTGTAAGAGGTGCAGGCGCTGCTTATCGGAGAACGTCTGTTTTCGAAAATCTATAAGGCGCTCATGATTGAACTACTACAACATGCGGCTCCTGCGGCAGGATGTACTCACCCCGAGATGGCATCCAGGGTGCCGTAGGGGTGGGTCCAATGATCGGACGGACGCAAGAACAGAAACCAGGCAGACCAAGCCGGGTGACGAAGCACGTCGGGCTCATGGTAGGGGCCTCGCTCCTGCTGGGCGGCACTGCAATGGCGGATACGGTTGAGCTGGCGTTCATGGGCATGGATTTGTCAGATCATCATGCCCAAAGGGGTGTCGATTCTTGAACATCTTCATCGACTGACCGCCGTCGCTGACCAGCGTCGCCCAGGCAAATCTCCGCGTACCGATGACACGGGCCCGGTCAGATCAGACCGGTGCGCATAAGCCCGAAGCGCGTCTACGCCTTTCCTTGGATTCGTGTGATTCGTGTCATTCGTGGTCCGGACGCAGGGGGGAACGGAGCACCGCGAATCGCGAAATGCCACGCATGGCGGAGCCAAGCCGCCGGGCCCGTGGGAACTTGGTGATGGGGACCCGGTGAACCCGCATGAAACAGGAGCCACCCGTCCGCCAAGGCGCCGGAGTGCTGGATGAGGTCGGGCGTGGTGCCCGGGTTCGATCTCTGCGTAGGCCGGTGCGTCGGCCGAGCCGGTCAGCGCCAGTAGCGGCGCGCCTGGTTCAGGCCGAGCAGGCTGACGCCGAGGAAAGCCAAAGTGGACCCCGCATCCGGAACGGCAGGGGGGACGCAATCGGCCGCCCAAACGCTGTCGTTAAACTCGGCGACGGAGTAGAAACCTTCTTCCGACATCAGAAAAGCCCCGTCCCAACCCTCCAACGAGAGCGTGTACTGGCTGTAGCTGACACCCTCACTGTCGACGCCGAAGTCAAATGCCAGGTTGTAGTCGAACACGGGGTCGGTAACGACACGTGTCGTCACAGGATTATCGGTTGACTTGATACTGACGAGAACCGGGCTCTCGACCCTGAAATAGACGCTCTTGAGAATGCTCGCAGTCGTGATCTCGAACGTGAACACGCTCCCATCCACCTCAACAGTCATCCAAGGTGGCTCTTCCTGCGGTGGCAGATTCGACTCGAATGGTCTGTCGTAAAGAAGAGTTATCGCGGAAGCATCACAAAGACCCAGGAGCAGACCGAACGCGAGAGCCAGCGTCTTATTCATGCCTAACAGGTGAAGCACCACTTATGCCAAGGAATGAAGATCGTAGCCAGCAAATCCACAAGCAGTTGATCATTAATAGAATACATTGAGCGTCCGCTGTCCGTTACCATTCCAGACCCACGCATCACTGATGGTCGGTTGTAAGCCGAAACGACACTCGATCCGCTCACAGCGGGGCCGTCGCGCGGTGCCGAATCCGCGCATCTTGCTTGGCATTCAATGGCTTACGACTCCCATGTTTGCGGCTTACCCCTGACTCCAATCACTGTAAGCGGGCGCTACACAATACCAGTCCGAATGCCAGACAGCCTGGTCTCCACCCTCACCGGACGCGTCCGTGCCGCAGTGGCTGGCCGGGGCGCGCGCCGGTGACCTGAGCGTCTTTGACGACAGGCACGCCATTCACCAGGACAAGCGGGATGCCCTCGGGGTAATGATGTGGATCGTTGTATGTGGCTGTGTCCCGAATGGTTGCCGGGTCGAATGCCACGAGATCCGCCCAGGCCCCGGGGCGCAACTGGCCGCGGTCCTCGAGCCGGAATGTGGCCGCCGGCAGGCTGGTCATCTTGCGGATGGCATCTTCGAGCCGGAGCACTTTCAGTTCGCGCACGTACCTTCCGAGCACCCGCGCGTTGTTGCCGTAGCCGCGCGGATGAGGAACACCCTGGCCGAACCGCCGCACGCTGCTGTCCGAGTGGGCCGCGCCAGCCCGTGGTTGTCCGCAAGCACGACCAACATGTCCAGGTTGCTGCCCGGTTTCGCCTCGCCGCGGGCGCACGATCCGAGAATCCAGACTTCCTCCACGGGCAGGGCTTGCCGCAAGGTCGCCAGTGAACGCGACGAGAAGTCCTCAGCCTTGAGCCCGAAAAGCCGGGTCAGGTTCACAAGTTCATCGTCCTCTCATGCAACCTGTTCAACATAAAGCGCTCAGGCTGTCGGACTCTGGAAGATGGCCTTGCCCGTGATGAGAAACACGGGCTAACCTGGCGGGACACGAATTTCACATGAGACATCATCGAGTCTGTTTACGACGAACCGCGCGGCTTCTGGCGGGCTGCGTGTTGCCGGCATTGCTCAGCCAATGCGCCTTTGGCGGCGACATTGTATTCACAAACGCGCTGGTGATCGGCTCGGTCGGTCGGGCCGGACGCGAGACGACGCACACCGACGCCATCGAGGCCCGGATTGTGGCCGGGGCGTGGCGTCAACCGAGCGCCCAGGACACCGTTGCGATGCCGGATGGCCGCGCGCAGGTCTGGGAAGCCGCGACTGCCAACAAGGACGGCTGGTTCGAGCACCGCGCGTTCCGCGGCGGATACGCGTTCACCGGCATCGAGGTCGATCAACCGCGCGTGATGATCCTCCAGGCCGCGGGCCACAGCGCGGTCTATGTGAACGGCGAGATCCGGACGGGCGATCCGTACGCGCACGGCTATCTCCAGGTGCCTGTCTGGCTCGATTCGGGAACGAACGAGTTCCTGTTCCATGTCAGCCGGGGGCGGTTTCGCGCGCGGCTGACCGAGCCCAAAGCCAGCGCGCTGTTGAACCCGGCGGACACGACGCTTCCGGATTTGCTGGCAGGGGAACGCGAACCGGCGTGGGCGGGCATCGTGGTCCTGAACGCCTCGACCAATGCCACCTCGGGATTGTACCTGCACGTGGCCGGCACCAAGGACAAGCCCGAGAACCGGTTCCCGATCCATCTGCCGCCTTTGGCGATGCGGAAGGTCCCTTTTGCCATCCGCCCGCCGCGGTCGGCCCAACCGGGCGATTTCGATTTCGAGCTGCAACTGAAGCAGGTGGCGCGCGGCAAGCCGGTCGTGCTCGATACCGCCACGTTGAAGGTAGGCATCCGGCAACCGACCCAAGTCCATCGGCGGACGTTCACCAGCCGGATCGATTGGAGCGTGCAGTACTATGCCGTCAACCCGCCTCCCGAAGCGACGGCGAACCCGGCGCTGGTCCTGTCGCTCCACGGCGCGAGCGTCGAGGCCGCGGGTCAGGCCGCTGCCTATGCCCCAAAACCGTGGGCCGTCATCGTCAGCCCCACCAACCGCCGCCCCTATGGCTTCGACTGGGAAGAGTGGGGGCGTTGGGACGCGCTCGAGGTTCTCGCTCTGGCGCAGAGCCGTTACCGGACCGACCCGGCGAGGACCTATCTGACTGGCCACTCGATGGGCGGCCACGGCACGTGGTCGATGGGAGTCACGTTTCCCGACCTCTTCGCCGCGATCGCCCCGAGCGCGGGCTGGATCAGTTTCCGGACCTACGCCCGCGCCGGACAGACGACCCCGGACGACTCGCCCATGCAGCAACTGCTTCGCCGGGCCGCGGCGTCGAGCGACACGCTCGGCCTCGTCAGCAACACGCTCCACCAGGCCGTCTACATCCTGCATGGCGACGCCGACGACAACGTGCCTGTGAGCGAAGCGCGGACGATGCGGGAACGCCTCGGCCAGTTCCATCGGGACTTCGCCTGGCATGAGCAAGCCGGCGCCGGCCATTGGTGGGATGCCTCGAACGAACCCGGCACCGACTGCGTCGATTGGGCGCCGATGTTCGACCTGTTCGCCCGCCGCCGCATCCCGGCCCTGACTGAGGCGCGCACCGTCGAATTCACAACCGTCAATCCCGGGGTCTCGAGCCGCTGCCGCTGGCTGGCCATCGAGGCGCAGCAGCGCCATCTCGAGCCGAGCCATGTCGCGGCCCGCTGCGACCCCGGACGCCGCCGCATCGCGGCCCGGACTGCAAATGTGGCGCGTTTGTCCTTCCAACTCGAGCCCCTGATTCCTCCCGGCGCGCCGATCGACATCGAGTTGGACGGGCAACGATTCCAAGGCGTGGCCTGGTCGCTCTGGACCACAAATCGGGAGCCGGCTGTCCAGAAGGCCGATAAGCCGATCGCATTCGAACGCGACAACGAGCGCTGGCGGCTCGCCGCCCGCCTGGACCCGGCGCGCAAGAATCCCGCGCGCTACGGCCCGTTCCGCGAGGCTTTCAACAATCGCATGCTCTTCGTCCATGCCACGCGGGGCACGGACTCCGAGAACGCCTGGGCGCTGTGCAAAGCCCGCTACGACGCCGAACAATTCGGCTATCGCGGCAACGGATCGGTCGATGTGGTCGCGGACACCATCTACCTCGAACGCCCGGAAATCCGGGGCACGCCCGGCGGCCGACGGATGCGGAACGTGATTCTTTACGGGCATGCGGACTCGAACGCGGCGTGGCCGAGCCTGCTGGGTCAAAGCCCGGTCCAGGTCGGGCGCGGCGTGGTGCGCGTGGGGAACCGCGAACTGCGAGGCGAGGATCTGGGCGCGCTCTTTCTGCGTCCGTATCCGAACGACCCCACCGCCCTGGTCGGCGCGGTCGCGGGATCCGGTCTGCCCGGGATGCGCCTGACCGAACGGCTGCCGGTCTTTCTCTCGGGCCCCGGTCTGCCGGACTGTCTTGTGGTGGGCACGGACATGTTGGTCCGAGGCGTCGAGGGCGTTCGCGCAGCGGGGTTCTTCGGGCTTGACTGGAGCGTGGATGCGGGCGAATTCGTCTGGTCGCAGAATACGCAAGAGCAATAATCCTGACGGCTCTCTACACCTGACGCGGCATCTTCTCGTGCGCAGCCTTTGCTTCCTCGGCTGCTGGGGTTGACACATCATCATGTGTCGCACTACCCTCTTGTCGTGCCGACGAACCTGAAACTGGACGACACAATGATCGCCGAAGCCGTGAAGCTCGGTCAATTCCGCACCAAGCAGGAAGCGGTCAACGCCGCGCTGGCCGAGTTTGTGGCGCGTCGGAACCGGTTGCGGATCCTCGAACTGGCTGGCCAGATGCAATTCGCCCCTGGGTGGGACTACAAGCGGATGCGCCGCCGGGCATGAATGTCTTGGTTGACACGTGCGTCTGGTCGATGTTCCTGCGGCGAAACCGACCGAGACTGGATCCTTTGGCTGTGGAACTGGAGCACCTGATTCGAGCCGACGTGGTTCGGATGCTGGGTCCAATCCGTCAAGAACTGCTCTCCGGGGCGCAGCCGCAAGACCGATTCACGCAGCTCAAGGAGTATTTGCGCTACTACCCCAACGTCCCGGTGGACGAGGAAGACGACGAGAATGCCGCGCATTACTACAACCTTTGTCGTCGCCGAGGGGTCCAAGGCACGGCGACGGACATGCTCCTCTGCGCTGTGGCCGTACGCCACGGCTTCCGAATCTTCACCGTTGATAACGACTTCGACGACTACGCCAAGCACCTGCCGATCAGGCGACACCCATTTCGACTCCGTCGCCAATGAGTGGAGTTGACCCGGGCTTCAACCGCAACCCGCCGCGGAAACCGGCGCCTCACGCTTGCCATCGAGCTTAATGACGATTAGCTTGCGCGCCCGGTTTTCGGTTGGCAGGCGCGGGCGGCGGCGCATCGCCGCGGTTCGACCAGCGGGAATGTATGAGCGAGACCTTTATCCAAAACCTCTTTGCGGAGCGCATCGGCGGGCGTCAGTACGGCAAGTCGACGGCGATCTACAAGTTCGAGAAGATCAAGCGCGCCAGACGGGCCGCCCTCGAAGCCAATCCCGGCTCGGAGATCATCGACATGGGTGTGGGCGAGCCGGACGAGATGGCCTTTCCCGAAGTCGTCGAGGAACTGGCGCGCGAGGCGCGCAAGCCGGAAAACCGCGGGTATGCCGACAACGGCGACGCCGTGCTCAAACGGGCCGCGGCGCGCTATCTCGATCGCGTGTGCGGGGTGCCGGGGATCGATCCGGACACGGAGGTCCTGCACTCGATCGGCAGCAAGGCCGCCTTGTCCATCCTGCCCGCCGCCCTGGTGAACCCCGGCGATTGCGTCCTGATGACCACGCCAGGCTACCCTGTGTTCGGCACCCACGCCACCTACTACGGCGGACGCGTCCACAACCTGCCATTGACCGAAGCCAACGGGTTCCTGCCCGATCTCGAGTCCGTTCCGGACGATGTCCTGCGCCGGGCCAAGGCCCTGGTCCTGAACTATCCCAACAACCCGACCGGCGCCAGCGCCACGCCAGAGTTCTTCGGCAAGGTTGTCGCTTTTGCCCGCCGCCGCGGGATCGTGGTGGTCCATGACGCCGCCTATGCGGCGCTTGTGTTCGAAGGCCAGCCGCTGAGTTTCCTGGCCACGCCCGGCGCCAGAGAGGTCGGAGTCGAGCTCCACTCGTGCAGCAAGAGCTTCAACATGACCGGCTGGCGCTGCGGGTTTGTCGCCGGCAATCCCCTCCTCGTAAAGGCCTACGGCGACGTCAAGGACAACACGGATTCGGGTCAATTCCTCGCCATCCAGCACGCCGCGGCGTACGGACTCGATCATCCGGAGATCACGCGCCAGATTGCGGCCAAGTATTCGCGGCGCATGAGCGCGCTCGTCGAGACGCTGCGTGCGGCGGGTTTCGACGCGCGCAAGCCGAAGGGGTCATTCTTTCTCTACGTCAAGGCCCCGCGGGCGGCCGCCCCGCATCAAGGACCGCGCATCGCCTTCTCGTCGGCCGAGGAGGTGTCGCAGTGGCTGATCACCGAGCGTTTGATTTCGACGGTGCCCTGGGACGATGCCGGGGCGTATCTGCGTTTCAGCGTCACCTTCGCCGCGCGCGACGCCGCGGAGGAACAACGCGTGCTGGCCGAACTGGGCCGGCGATTGGCGGGCGTGCGTTTCGAGTTCTACTGAGTCTCGCCTTTGGTCACGCGGAGGAAGACGTCTTCGAGGCCGAGTTCGTCCTCGCGCAATTCGAGCAGGCGTGCCCCGCCCTGCACGAGCGCGGTGGCGATGATGCTATGGTCGGCGTCCTGGTCGGCCAGGGTCACCTTGAGCCGGCCATCGGCCAGCTCGACCTCGGACACTTCAGGCCGCGCCTTGAGCAGTGCGACCGCCTGATCGGTGTCGCCCGCCACGCGCACCCAGATGACGCGTCCGCTGGACATCTGGTCGCGCACCCCCTGGACAGGGCCGGTGTAGATGAGCTTGCCTTTCTCGATGATGGCGACCCGATTGCAGAGCGTTTCGAGTTCGCTGAGGATGTGGGACGAGATGATGATCGTCTTGCCCAGACGCTGGAGTTCCTGAAGGATGGCCATCATCTCGATGCGCGCGCGCGGATCGAGGCCGCTCGCCGGTTCATCGAGCAACAACACCCGCGGATCGTGAATCAGGACGCGGGCCAAACCGAGCCGCTGCTGCATCCCGCGGCTCAGGGCGCCGATGATCGCCCCCTTCTTCTCGGTCAACCCCACCAATTCGAGGACGTCATTGACCGTTTTCTCGCGCTGATGGGCGGGTATCTTGTAACAGGCCCCGAAAAAATCGAGGTACTCCGTCACCTCCATGTCTTTGTACACCCCGAAGAAGTCGGGCATGTAGCCGATGATGTGCCGCACCGCATCGGCGTCCTTGACGACATCGTGTCCGAGGACCTCGGCGGTGCCGGCCGAAGGCATCAGGAACGTGGCCAGAATCCGGAGGGTCGTGGTCTTGCCGGCCCCGTTGGACCCGATGAAACCGAACAGATCGGCCTGATTCACCGTCAGGCTGAGGTTGTCGAGCGCCACCATGTCCCCATAGAGGCGGGTCAGATTGAGCGTTTGGACGGCGGGCTTCGGGTCGGTGCCGGCCTGGGCTTGCGAGGCGTTGCTTACCGGTGTCGCTTGCATGGAGTCTTTCAAGGGGCGGGCGCCACCGACGCCCGCCCGCTGGCGGGAACGGCCAGGCGATAGAGAGTGCTCTGATCGCGGCGCGGCGGTTTGTGCTTCAACATGGAACTGGCTGTCGGGCTGCCGCCGGAGTCCCACGCCAGGAGCACCGCGTCGCCGCGGGCGATCAACGAACTCAACTCGAATCCCGGCGGATAGACAAACGCGCGCTGCTGTCCCTGGTACAAACCCAACTGGCTGATGAACGTCGCGGCAATCAGCGTGTTCGGATTCGCTTCGAGCCGCGCCTGCGCCGTGCTCCCAAAGGCCTGCCGCCGCGCCGCCGCCGCGCCCGTGAATCCCTGTCCGAACCGCCGCACATATTGTTCGAGCGCCTGGCCGGTGGAGAGCTGGACTTGCGCCGTCTTGGTCTCTCCGGCATCGAGGCCGCCCAGCTCGTAGATCTGCCCCCGAAACACCAGATGCAGGCTCGGCAGCGCATGGGACAGCCCGTTGCGCAGCGTCACCCGGATCGAGCCGCTCTCTTCCTGGATATCCAGAGTCAGCGGCGCCGCAGCCGGCTCGGTCCAGTCGCTGACATACAAGAGCGACGTCCAGACGGGCACCTCGACCTCGGCTCGAAAGCTGTTCGCGACAATCTCGGCCTCGACCCGGCTGCTCTCCTGCCCCCCGCCCGAGGGCCCGAGGAACTCGCCGCGCAGCGCCGCGAACGGCTGATCGCCCGCGAGCCTGTAACGGGCGTTCACGGAGGAGTAGAGCGACGCATAGGTGCGGCCCCGCAACTCGACATCGCCGGCGCGCGGCAGGACGTCGACCAGATGCAGCTCGTTCCACTCCGTCTCACCGGCGCGCAGCTTGTAACCGATGAAATAGATCAGCAGCGAAAACGCCACCACGTAGATCGGGAAGGTGATCCAGGTCAGCATCTGGCGGTTGATCTTCTTGAGCCACCAGTGATCGATCGGGCCGATCACGAGCAAATACACCACAAGCAACGCCAGCAGCCACTCGACCGGCAGCTTGCGCACCTGCCGCGAATCGATCATCGCGCCTATGAGGCTGTCCACACTCCAGCCGCCGTAGAAAAACTGCGTCGGCTCGTCCAAGGTGTCGCCGGGCAGCTTGAAGAGCCGCGCCCAGAACCAGGACCGATTCTTCCACGACTTGAACGGCTCGCGTTCCGGACTGAAGGCCAGCACGGTCACCTGGCCGCGCCCGCGGGGGGCGGTCACGACCAGCGGCGCGCCGCCCAGGGAGACCACCGCCTCCCCATCGCTCACGACGGTCGAGAAGGCTGGAAACTCCGCCAACTCGAAAGCCGCATCCGGCTGCAACGCGGTGTACGGGTCGGCCCGGGACGACGCCGGCGCCGGACGACCCGGCGTGCGACTCGCACCGGGCGCCGGGCTGAAGGATCTCGATGAGCGCAGGTCGGCGCCGGACTGGAGCCATTCGTGGAGGACGCCCTGGCTGCGCGGCTTGTTGCCGGTGACTCTGGGCGAGATC
>JAKLFY010000121.1 GCA_022710935.1 Verrucomicrobiota bacterium | reverse complement strand
GGCGGCCAGGAATGGAGACGAAATCGGCGACCTCGAAAGTCGGATAGGAGTTGCCGTGGACGGTGCGGAACCGCTTGTAGATCTTGACGGTGGCGTTGCCGAGGTGAACGGTCTCGACCCTGCGTTTCTTTCGTTCCATGCCGTCATGAGTAGTCACAACGTAGGCACATGTCAAATGTAATTGATGACTACACTGGTAAACAATGAGTTAGGTTTTGTGAGGATTGTATGTGCGGCACAATCCTAGCCAGACCCAAAACATGGTGGACCACATCAGTCCAAGCTGGCTAGCGCGAATCCGACGTGTCGCCCCGTGCGCTCACTCGGAGCACAAGACGTAGAAGCGAGAGGGACATTTGATCCGTTCGGAACCGTTGGATCGCCTTGACGCTGCCAAAGGCGCAGCTCCCCACGGTTTGTTCGGTTGACGTTCTCCCTCGCCCCCTCCTGCCCTGATGCTGAGGACTCGATTTCCTGGACGACTTTGGAATTGCCCTACCGCCGCGGTGGCGCTATCGAAGGCCACACCATCCGCACCGGCCATGAGCGAGTTCAAGATCTCCTGTCCGCAGTGTGGCCAGCACATCGCTTTGGATCATTCTTGGGCTGGCAAGATCCTTGACTGTCCCGGTTGCCACCGGCCTTTCATGGTGCCGGACGCCGCTGTAACCGCGGCTACGACCGTGCCGCCTCCCGCACTACCTTACGGCCTTCGGCTCGCACCCGTCCAGCCACGTGGGGAAAGGCGGGGCGGCATCAGCGGGATCGCTCGCGCCTTCGCCAGAAGCGCAGTCCTGCGGACGCCGATCGTGGCCGGCGGCGCGAGCTTCTGCACCCATAAGCTCCAGCGCGTCTGCGACAGCCGCTTCGAGTTTCGCGCCACGGTTGGCGTCAAGCTCTTCTCCCTGTTCTTTCTCCTCGCTGGACTGGCCCTGCTGGCTGGCGCCGCTTTGGTGGAGGCAACGAATGGGCGGCTTGGCCTGTTGCTGCTGGGGCCGGTCTTCGGCGTCGCGGGCGCCGGCCTGCTCTACCACCACACGCGACCGATTGTCTTCGACAAAGGCAGCGGCTACTTCTGGAAAGGTCGCAAGGACCCGCGGCGCGCGTCGTTGCCAGGGCAGGCCGCACACTTCACGCGACTGGGGGACATTCAGGGAATCCAATTGGTACTGGAACGCTGCGATAGCCAGAGCAGCCTGGACGCGACGCCTGGTTCCGTATCGTGTGTCGTCCGACTGCTTTCAAAGTTTTGCCAGGCGACCAGCTTTGGCGGGGAGGACCACGACGACCGCTGTCACTATTACAGCTATGAACTGAATCTCGTGCTCCAGAATGGCACACGTGTAAACGTCATAGACCACGGCAACCGGGAGCGCATCCTGGCCGACGCGCAGACCTTAGCCGCGTTCCTCGGTGTCAGCGTCTTGAACGAGATATGAAGATGAGAGAAGCACCCTAAGAACGCCTCGGATCGGTCTGGCCGAGGAGAGACAGATCCCTGCGGCAACAATTCGCCAAGAAACCTCTAGTATGCACCCTGGGCCGGGTGCCTTGCAGGCAAGACCACAACCACAAGACCACAGCCGCGGGTCCTTCACAGCAATCGCCAATGGGCCGACCGGCCCTGGACACCCGGCAGCGGGGTGGATTGGGCGAGCTGAATCGCTGCTGGCTTTGCTGGAAAAACCGCGGAAGATGGCACCCCGAGCATCAATAAGCACAAGACTTCATGATCTCTGATCTCTGTCGTCTTCTATTCGCACTCATGTCCGCACCGCCGCACGTCCAAGGTGACATGTACCAATTCCTCGTGGTCCCGAGACATCGCCTGATACGCTTCTGCCGGCTTCGGATTGTGCGCCACAATGGACACGATGGCGGCGAACTTGCGCGCTGCCACCTGCCACACGTGCAGATCGCTGATCAACGCGTCCCCGTCCCTCTCCACGGCTCGCCGGATCTCGTCCGGCAAATCCGATGACTCCGGCGTCCGGTCCAGCAGAATGCCGCTGCTGTCGCGGATCAGGCCGTAGGCCCATGCCGACACCACCACGCTGCCGACGATGCCCATCACCGGGTCCAGCGAGTTCCAGCCCAGGAATTTGCCGGCTGTCAGGGCGACAATCGCCGTCACGGACGTAAGGGCGTCTGCCAAGACGTGGGTATAGGCGGCTCGAAGATTCAGATCGTGATGGCCGTGGTGATGACTGTGCTCCTGGCCATGCTCCTGGTTTCCACCGTGATGATGTTCCCCTTGCAGAAGCCGCGCACACACCAGGTTGACCACGAGCCCGATGACCGCCACCCCGATGGCCTGGTTGAACTGAATTGGCTGGGGCGCAAAAAAGCGACGGACCGACTCGCCCGCCATCAACAAGGCAATGACCGCCAGCACGATCGCGCTGGCAAAGCTCCCCAACACCCCCATCTTGCCCGTGCCGAAGCTATAGCGGGCGTCGTCCCGGTGTCGCCGGCTGAAGTGGTAGGCCAGCGCGGTGATGAGGAATGCAGCCACATGCGTGCTCATGTGCCACCCGTCAGCCAGAAGCGCCATTGAGCCGAAGGCGACGCCCGCGCCGATCTCCACGACCATCATCGTCGCCGTGATGGCAATGACGATGCGGGTGCGCCGCTCAGCCACGGAGGTATCAACGGCGTAGTCGTGCGAGTGCTGCCAGCGCGATGGATCAATACGGTGCATACGGTATCGGAGAGTTGGACGTTGACGATGGACTCGGAAGGTTGGGTCTGCGGTCGAAGCTCCGTGCGAGCTTTTGGGGAGAATCAGGCATGAGTGTCTCGCTCCCCGCCTGATGATGGTGCTTTGACAGCGCGCCGTTCGCGACCGAACCAAACCAGCATGACCAAGGCAACGAGCGATAACACACCGCCGGTGCACAAGGTGATCGACGCACCGTAGCTTTCCCACAATGCACCGGCCATCACGCTGGCCGACAGCATGAATAGGCCACTCACCAGGTTAAACAACCCGAAGGCGGTTCCCTTCAGTTCCTCAGGCGTTACGTCGGCAACCATGGCGGCGAGGATGCCTTGAGTGAAGCCCATGTGCAGCCCCCACAACGCGACCCCCATCAGCACCATGAGCGGAGAACCCGCCCAGGCGAGAATCAGGTCGGCGAGGATGAGCAACATCAGGCCGGCAACCAGTAGAGAGCGGCGACCGATGCGGTCGGACAGCATGCCGGCAGGCAGGGCGGACACGGAGTAAACCACGCTCATCACGACCATCACCAGCGGTATCCAGGTGACGGCGAGACCAGCCTGCTGCGCCCGGAGAACCAGAAACGCCTCGCTGAAGCGCGCCAGGGCGAAGACGGCGCCGACGGCGACCACGCGCCAATAATCGCCGGAGAACTGCCTGAGAGCATCGTGTCGGATCGGCGAGCGGAAGCCCTGACGGGGATGCCTGCCTTCGGGTTCTTCAACGCCAACCACAATCAACAAGACCGCGATGATTGCGGGCGCGACGGCGAACCACAGCACCCGCGAGATATCATTCGCGAGCCAATACATCAGCAACATGGCCAGCGCAGGACCGAGTACCGCCCCAACCGTGTCCATGGACTGGCGGAGCCGAAACACGCACCGCGAATCACCGGGGGAGCGACATCCGCAACCAGCGCGTCACGCGGCGCGCCCCGGACACCTTTGCCTATTCGGTCCAGGAAACGCGCGATCAAGACCGCGTTGGCAGACGTGGCCAGCGGGAATAGTGGCTTGGTCAGAGCCGCCATTCCGTAACCTAGGAGGATGAGCGCCTTTCTACGACGCAGAACGTCGCTCATCGCTCCGGAGAAGACCTTCACGACGGGAGTAGCCGCTTCCGCGATTCCTTCGATAACACCGACCGTCACGACGCTCGCCCCCAGCGTGGACACCAGGAACACCGGTAACAGGCTGTGCACCAACTCCGAGGACAAGTCCATGAACAAACTGACGAACCCGAGCGCCCAAACCGTCCGAGGAATGGGCGGCAACCTCTGCATTTTGAGCAGGTTGCGACGCATCAGTCTATCCAGGTTGATCCACATCTTCTGTGGCACACGAAACCGCAGCCCGACATCACAGGCAACCGCCCCATCGAGCCGAAGGCGACGCCGGCATCGATCTCCACCACCATCATCGTCGGCGTGATGGCGATGACGATGCGACTGCGGCCCTCGGCCACCGAGGTATCAACCGCGTAGTCGTGCGAGTGCGGCCACTGGCCCGGATTTGTGCGGTGCATAGCCTTGCCCGTCACTCAGTCGATCCAGGTTTCCCGACGTAGCGCGATAACGCCGCCCACGCCTGCATCATGTCGCGCAGCGACTCCAGGTAGCTCATCTGCACCGACGCCCAGTCCCGGCGCACCGGCAGGATTTCTGTCCGGCTGATGTCACGCGCCGCATAGCGGGTCTCCGCCATTTTCAACACGGTGTCGGCCTTCCGCCTCTTCCAGTCGGAAAGGCTTGATGATGACTTTGATTTCTTTCATGGCTTCTCTTGCGCTAATTCGCTTTCGGATTACACCTCGACTTCCGCCTTCTTCTGTCCTTTGAGCAGGCTATACAGCGCCGGCAGCACCAGTAGCGTCAGCAGCGTGTTGGTGAAGATGCCCCCGATAACCACTGTCGCCAGCGGCCGTTGCACCTCGCCGCCCACGCCCACGTTCACCGCCATCGGTATGAAGCCCACCGCTGCCACCAGGGCCGTCATCAGCACCGGGCGCAGCCGCACCAGGCAGCCTTCGCGAACCGCTTGGTCCAGCGGAGTCCCGTCATCGAGTTTCTGTTTGATGAACGTCACCAGCACCAGCCCGTTCAGGATGGCCACGCCGCTCAACGCGATGAATCCAATGGCCGAACTCACCGTGAACGGCAGTCCGCGCAACCACAGCGCCGCCACGCCGCCCACCAGTCCCAGCGGAATTCCCGACGCCACAATGAACACTTCCCGCAGCGTCTTCAGGCTGAAGAACAGCAGCACGAAGATGAGCGCCAGCGCCATCGGCACCACGAACATCAGTTTCGCGTTGGCCCGCTCCATGTTCTCGAACTGCCCGCCCCACTCAATGGTATAGCCCTCGGGTATTTTCACTTGCGCGCCGATTTTGGCCTTCGCTTCCGTCACGAAGCTTCTCACATCCCGCCCCCGCACGTTGCATTGCACCGTAATGCGCCGCCTGCCCCATTCACGGTTGATCGTGGACGGTCCTTCCATTTCCGTCACCTTGGCCACCTGGTTCAACGGCAGCACCGGACCCGCCGCCGTCGGGATCAGCGTGGCCGCCAGCGCATCTGGGTCTGTGCGTTGTTTGTCGGGCAGGCGCACCACCAGCGGGAAGCGCCGCTGCCCTTCCCGCACCTCGCCCACCCGCCGCGAACCGACCGCTCCGACCACATTCAACACGTTCCGCGTCGGCACCCCGTAGCGGGCGATGGCTTGCGGGTCCACGCGCACCTGCAGGAAGCTCTGCCCGGTCAACTGCTCGACCGATGCCTCGCTTGCCCCCCGGATACCACTCAGCGCCTTCTGCACTTCACCCCCCAGTCGCCGCAGTTCCTCCAGATCGTCGCCATACACTTTGATGCCGATGTCGCCCCGGATGCCCGCGATGAGTTCATTCAGTCGCATCTCAATCGGTTGGCTGAACGCCGGCTTCAGGCCTGGCACCTGGTTCAACAGCTCCCGCATCTTCTCGGTCAACTCTGTTTGCGTGCGCGCTTTCTTCCATCGCTCGCGCGGTTTGAGCGCCAGGAAGAAATCCGCCAGTTCGCTGCCCATTGGATCAGTCGCCACTTCCGCCGTGCCCAGCCGTGTCCAGATGCGTTCGATCTCGTCCGGGAACTCCGCCATCAGCCGGCGCTCGATCATGTCGTTTTGCGACACAGACTCTTCCACCGAAATCCCCGCCAGTCGCACCGTCGTTCCCACAATCGCGCCCTCACCCAGTTTCGGCAGGAACTCCCCGCCCATCCGGGAAGCCAGAATCACCGCCCCGACGAACAGCGCCATCGCCCCCAGCAAGGTCAGCACCCGAAACCGCAGCGCCAGCCCCAGGGCCGGTTCGTAAATCCGGTGCGCCAGCCGCACCAGCCACGGTTCCTTTTCCTTGACCTGTTTGGGCAGGAACAGCGCCGCCAGCACCGGCGTCAGGGTCAGCGCCAAAACCAGCGACCCCAGCAGGGCGAAGATCAGCGTCAGCGCCATCGGTTTGAACAGTTTCCCCTCGATGCCTTCCAGCGTCAGAATCGGCAGGAACACAATCAGGATGATCCCCACGCCGAACGCCACCGGCCGCGCCACTTCTAGCGGCGCGCTCCGCAGCACTTCCTCGCGTTCATCCTTCGTCAGCGCTCGCCCCAGTTCATGCTGGCGCAAGGCCAGCCGGCGCATGGCGTTCTCCACCATCACCACCGCCCCATCCACGATCAGCCCGAAGTCCACCGCCCCCAGGCTCAGCAGGCTCGCCGCAATCCCCGCCTGCAACATGAAGTTGCCCGCGAAGAGCATCGAAAGCGGAATCGCCACCGCCACAATCAAGCCCGCCCGCAAGTTGCCCAGGAACGCGAACAGGATGGCGATGACCAGCAGGGCCCCGGCCAGCAGATTGTGTTCAACCGTCCGAATCACGTTGTCCACCAGTTCGGTCCGGTCGTAGAGCACTTCGAGTTTGATGTCCGGCGGCAGGAACTTCTGCACTTCCGCCAGCTTCGCCTTCAGCGCGTGTGTCACCACCGCGCTGTTCTCGCCCATCAGCATGAATCCCAGCCCCAGCACCGCCTCGCCCCGGCCATCGGCTGTCACCGCCCCGCGCCGGATTTCGTGGTCCTCCTTCACCGTCGCCACGTCGCGCACCCGCACCGGCGTCCCGTCATGGCTGGTGATCACGATGTTGGCGATCTCCTGGACATTGGTAGTGAGACCCACCCCATGCACGAGCAAAGACTCGCCGCTCCGCACAATCTGGCCGCCGCCCACGTTCTGGTTGTTCGCCTGCAACGCCTCGACCAGTTCCTCAAACGTCAGGCGATACTTGATGAGCCGGTCGGTTTCCACCACGACATGGTATTGCTTCTCGAATCCGCCCCAGGTGTTCACTTCCGCCACGCCCGCTACCTTGCGCAACTGCGGCTTCACCACCCAATCCTGCAACACCCGCAGCTCGGTGGCCGTGCGGTTCGTGTCCGTGGACCGCACCACGTAATGGAAAACCTCGCCCAAGCCGGTGGCAATCGGCCCAAGCTGCGGGCGCTCCAGCCCTTCCGGCAGTTCCACCGTTTGCAGTCGCTCCATGATCAGTTGCCGCGCTTTGAAGATGCTGATGCTGTCGTCGAACGTCGCCACCACTTGCGACAGTCCGAACTTCGAGATGGACCGTACGTTCTGCAGTCCCGGCAGGCCGCTGATGGCCAGTTCCACGGGGATGGTGATTTGCGCCTCGGTCTCCTGGGGATTCAGCGCCGCCGCCGTGGTGTTGAGTTGCACCTGCACCGGCGTGGTGTCCGGGAAGGCATCAATGGGGAGAATACTCAAGGTCCGCCCGCCAATCACAACCAACGCCAGCGCCAGCACGCACACCAGCAGGCGGTTCTTGAGCGAAAAGTTGATAATCCAGTTTAGCATCGGGATGACTCCCTTGGGTTGCTCTTAGTCATCCGCGCAGCCCGCGCCCAGGCGCGACATCAGCATGGCCGACTTCACTGCGAAGGTATGGCTCACCGCGATTTGCTCCTCTGGCTTCAGGCCCGCCAGGACTTCCAGCCGCCCGTTGAACTTCGCCCCCAGCGTCACCGCCCGGGCGTCGAACAAGTCTTCCCCCAGCTTCACGAACACAAACGGTTTGCCCCCCAGGTGTTGAATCGCCGACGACGGCACCAGCATCGCCCCTTCCACTTTCCGTGTCAGAATCCGCGCTGTGGCGAACATCTTGTCCTTGAGTAGGCAGTCCGGGTTGGCGAACTCCGCCCGCGCCCGCGCCATGCGTGTGCGTTCATCTACCGCCGGCCCAATCCAGGTCAGTTTCCCGGTGAACACCTTCCCCGGCCGCGAGTCCACCCGCAATTCCACGGCCTGCCTTAGCTGCACCCGGCCCAGGCTCGCTTCAGGCACTTGCAGCATCGCCCACACCGTCGAATGGTCCACCAGCGTAAACAGCGGCTTGCCCGCGTCCACCAGCGCCCCACGCACGGCCATCCGCTCCGAGATTTCACCGGCGAACGGCGCCCGGACCTCCATCAGCACCTGCTCCTGTGGCTTCCGGCCCATCTCATCAATCTGCTCTTCGGTGAAACCCAGCGTCCGCAACTGCTGGCACGCCGCCCGGTGGCTGGCTTCAGCCTCCTGCAGCGCCTGCTCCGAGGTCACTCGCTGCTCGCGCAGTTTGCGCTCCCGGTCGAGTGTCTGGTGGGAGAGCACCGCCTTGGCCACCGCTTCCGCAATCGAGGCGGACCAGATTTTGGCCACCGTCTGCTTTTCCTCGACCTTTGTCCCCAAGTCCACATCCACGGTCTGAATGATGCCGCTTACCGGCGCGGCGATTTGCGCCAGCTTGTTCTGATTGAAGCTCACCTCCGCCACACACTCCACCCCGTCGGCAATCGCTCCCGTCTCCGGCTTCGCCGTCTGGACGCCCACGATGGCCGTCGAGTTAGTTGAAGGCAGCCGCACCTTCATGCTTTCGCCCGGCTTGAGCTTCGTGGCCAGGTCGGGCTTGCACACGGCGCATTGCGCTTCCGGCACGCCATGTTCTGTGCACATCGCCACGCCGTCTTTGGCTACGACGTGGGCCTTGGCCTCGCCGGCCCCGTGCCCGTGTCCGTCATCTGCATCATGCGCGGTGGACTCGTTCTGTTTCGAGCAGGCTGACAGGAGGGCAACCGCCGCCACGAGCGGCAGAGCGGTATTCTTGAGAATCATCATTGGTTTCATAGTCAAATCCTCACCTGGATGTTGAAGGTTGATTCGCTTGGGGCCTCAGCAGGGCTTCCAGTTCCGCTTGGGCCACGTTCAGTTCCAGCAGCTTTTGTTGGTAGGCTAGGCGTGCTTCGGCGGTGGTCCGCTGTGTGTCCACCAGGTCAATGAAGTTGAACTTCCCCTGTTCAAACCCCGTTTGGACCAGCCGCAGCGCCTCAGCCGCTTTCGGCAGGATCTTCTCCCGGTAGCGGGCCACTTGTTCCGCCGCCGTCCGATACCTCTTTTGCGCGTTGGCCCACTCGCGCTGCAACTGCTGTTGCACCCCGTGCAGTTCCGCTTCCGCCACGTTCACATTCGCCCGCGCTTCCTGCTGCTTCCCCTTGCCCCGGTCAATCAGAGGCAGCGGCAGCGAGAATCCCAGTTGAATGATCGACTGGTCCATATCGCCAAGCCGTCCGCCCGACACGCCCACCTTCACATCGGGATACGGCTCCAGCCCTGCCCGCCGATAGGACAACTCCGCCCGGTCCAGGTTCGCTTGCGCCGCTGCCGCGCTCGGATGCCGCGCCATCCACCCATCGCCGTCCGCGCCCGTCAGCCCGGCGTCCGGTCCTTCCGCCAGCGCCCCCGAGAGCGCGGCGTCCTTCAGGTCCGGCCGGCCCAACAGTGTGGCGAACACCTGCCGTGCTGTGGCCAGCTCGCGCTGGAACCCATTCAACTCCGTCCGCGCCTGCTCCAATTGCACTTCCGCCCGCAACTGCTCTTGATATGCCGTGGCCCCCGCGTCCACTCGCTTCCGCGCTGTGGCTGCGGACGATTCCGCCACCGCCACCAGTTGCGTGGAAACCTCGACCAGCCTCTCCGACGCCAGCACCCGGAAGAATCCCGCCGTCACGTCCCGCACGATCTCCGTTCGGCGCACGGCCAATTCAGCTTCCGACAGCTTCACCCCCGCGCCCCCGATCTGCTTGTCCAGCGACTTCTTCCCCGGATACGGCAGCGTTTGGGCGATCCCAATGGTTTGCTTGGCGTCCGAAAAGCCGCGCCCGTTGCTCACCGGCCAGTCTTCGGCGCTCAACTCCAATTCCGGGTTGGTCCACTTCTTCGCTTGGTAAGCCCGTCCGGCAGCGGCCTCCACCCGCGCCCCGGAAGCCCGGACTTCCGGGTTGTTCGCCAGCGCCAGCCGCACCGCCTCTTCCAGCGTCAATGCATTCGTGTTCACCAACTCCGGGTCTTGGGCAGCCAATCCCAGGCCCGCGCCCCCGCCGACCAGGACCGCCAGGGCAGACAACCGACACCACCTCAAAATCAGATCTCGCTTCATAACTCGACAACAACAGACACAACAAACCGATCACTAAGCCAACAGGGGAGAACGCGGCGTCCAGGCACACCGCAGCCATCAGAAGAGTCCCGGACAGGAAGTGTCAGCCAAAACGACCCGAACGGGACCTTTTAGGCGATGAGGGAAGGAGCGCGTGGCGGCAGCGCCGTGCGGAAGGAGAATTGCCAGGACCGTGGAAGCTCTGGCGGGGGCTTGGCCGCGGTGAAGGGATGGGCCTCAAGCTCCGGCAGCAGGGCTTCAATGGCCGTCGAGAGCAGCGTCGCTACGAGGACGGGGTGTGGAGCGGAAGCGTTTTGTTCCTCAGCCCGGTACTTCCCGTCCTCAACCGCGCTGCACCCGTCGCTCTCGCAATCCGTGGGCCCGTGAGACGACGAGTCGGTAAAGCAGCAGCTCTTCAGGAACTCCATCCCCGGCACGGCTTCCAGCCGACAATGCATTGTGGCCAGGCCCCACAGGGCCAGGACCATCAGCGCAACGTATCTGGCGAGCTTGCTCACGGCCCTTTAGAATACACATCGGAACAAGATGTTCAACCAATCACGTGGAAATCCCGGAAGAACTCGGTTGCGGCACGCTGCGCGTGGCATGCCTCTCCAGGACCGCACCTTCAATGGTCAATCCGTCCGAGGATTTGTCCTGCCGCCCAGACAGAACGGCCACCGGTGTTTCCTGAAGCAGTTTCGTGCCTCCGGTCAAAGGAGTTGCTCCTGGACCGCCACCAGTCCCCCGACGGACTTTGCGCTCTCGTCGGCTCCCGGGAAAACGGGCTGAAAGTGTTGCCGACATTTACCGACATTAGGGGCCGCGAAACGCGGTCAAATCGTCCCGCCAGTCGATAATGGCCAACATGCGTTTGACCCTTGTAAACATTGGTCCCTGTGGCGTTTTGCCGGATCAGCGAAAGGGACGAGGATTGTATGTGCGGCACAACTCGGCCAGGTGCTGTGGCGCTTGTTCGGGCATTGCGAAAGTCGATGCGACATCCCGCGCGGCTCGAACCCGGTTACGGACACCGCGCGATTCAATGGCCAGCGTGACCGGGTTATCTTGTCGACCTTGCGCTGTGACGGCCGGCAGCGGGGATGACCCTGCGCGCAGAAGGTCAAGGACATCCAGTTGCGTGGGGGGGCCCCTCTCTGACCACTATTTGGCTTTTGTTTGACGATGGCCTGGGCTAAAGAACCAGCATGGTTGAGGAAGCGCGCTCGGGGTTGCCGGCGCCTGGGGGCCGGGAGTTCACGACGACGCACTGGAGCGTCGTGCTGGCGGCGGGCGGCGCGCCGTCGCCCCAAGCCGAGGCCGCCCTCGATCAGTTGTGCCGGATCTACTGGTATCCCCTGTATGCCTACGTGCGAAGCTCCGGACACTCGGCGGTTGATGCCGAGGACCTGACGCAGGAGTTTTTTGCCCGGTTACTGGCGAAGCATTACTTATCGGCCGTGCATCCGGAACGAGGCAAGTTCCGGTGGTTTCTGCTCTCGGCCGTCAAGCGGTTTCTCCTGAACGAGCGGGAGCGGGCCGGCGCGATCAAGCGCGGTGGGACCATCCGGCACATCCCCTTTGACGGCGAGAAGGCCGAGCGGCGCTATCGACTGGATGCCGCCGACACCAATTCGCCGGATCGCTTGTTCGATCGGGCCTGGGCAGCCGACCTGATCGAGACAACCTACCAGCGATTGCGGGAGGAGTCCGCACTTGAGGGTAAGAAGACTCTGTTCGAGCGACTCCAAGTGTTTCTCTCCGGCGACAAGGCGGACCTGACCTATGCCGAGGTTGGCGTTGGCCTGCGGATGACCGAGGGCGCCGTGAAAGTGGCCGTGCATCGCCTCCGCCGGCGATATCGGGACCTGCTGCGGGAACAGGTGGCGCAAACCGTGCACACGCCAGCCGATCTCGACGAGGAATTGCGCTGTCTTCAGGCGGCTTTCGCGGGCTATGTGTAACCTTCACCTGCTTTTCCGTATTTACCCGGCGTGGGATCGCGCGTGACCGGCAGCGCGCGATGCCTCCCTGAAATGCGATGACTCCCTCGGTGACATGTCCGCAATGCGGGACGCCGTTGCCCGCCGGGATGCCGGCGTGGCTTTGTCCCAAGTGCCTGCTTGGACAAGCCGCCGAGGCGGCGCCAGGAGAGGAGGCACATCCGACTGCGGACGATTTGTCCTCACCGGAGCCAGGAGCGCCCCAGGGTACGGCCAATAGATCGGCTGTTCCCGGCCGACTCCAGGCGAGCCGCACGTCCGCCGAAGGCCCCCCTAGGGAATCGGGGTGCGGTGGTCTGGCGGAAGGCGCCTTGCCGCGTCGATTGGGCGCCTACGAGTTGGTGGAGTTGATCGGCCGGGGCGGCATGGGGGTAGTATACAAGGCCCGGCAGGTCAGCCTGGATCGGTATGTGGCAGTGAAAGTCCTCTCGCTGAGCGCCCAGGTCGACAAGGAGACGCTGCATCGGTTCCGAACTGAAGCGGTCACGGCGGGCAGCTTGCAGCACCCGAACATC
This sequence comes from Verrucomicrobiota bacterium, assembly GCA_022710935.1. Lineage (GTDB taxonomy): Bacteria > Verrucomicrobiota > Verrucomicrobiia > Limisphaerales > J093 > MWFF01. Next base: position 5,178 of record JAKLFY010000121.1, on the reverse strand, counting down.
GTGGCGGTGCACGAGGTCGGCCTGGCTGAAGGCCAGCACTACCTGGTGATGGACTATGTGCCGGGGCGGACGCTAACCGATCTGGCCCGGGATGGACCTCTGCCAGCGAAACGCGCGGCGCAGTACCTGCGGACCATCGCCGAGGCGGTCCACTTCGCGCACGAGCGAAGCATTCTCCACCGCGATCTCAAACCGTCGAACGTCTTGATCGACCAGAGCGATCAGCCGCGGATCACCGATTTTGGGCTGGCCAAGCGGCTGGAGACGGGCGGCGAGGTCACGCTGAGCGGGCAAGTACTCGGCTCGCCAGCGTACATTCCGCCGGAGCAGGCGTCGGGTCAACGGGGACGAATCGGGCGTCGGAGCGATGTGTATGCGCTGGGGGCGATTCTGTACCAACTGCTCACAGGTCGGCCTCCGTTTGTAGGCGAGACGTTAGCCGATATCTTGCGCCAGGTGTTGAATGAGAACCCGCTCCGGCCCCGGCTGTTGAATCCCGCGGTGCCCCAGGACCTGGAGACCGTCTGCCTGAAGTGCCTCGAACATGAACCCGACCGGCGTTACCCCACCGCGCAGGCGCTGGCCGAGGAGCTTGGGCGATGGCTCGACCAGAAACCGATCCTGGCCCGACCGCTTGGTTCGACCGGCAGAATGTGGCGCTGGTGCCGACGCAAACCGGCGCTCGCCGGCCTGATCGCGGGGCTGGTGGTGGCGATTGTTGGAGGGTTCCTGGGCATCCTCAGCCAGTTGGAGCGAGCCAAGGCCGCCGAATTGACCGCCCGACGCCACGCCTATGCGGCCGACATGAACCTCGTGCAACAGGCGCTCGAAGACAACGACTTGGGACGGGCTCGGGAGTTACTCGGCCGCCACCGACCTTCGCCATCAACCATCAGCCATCGACCATCGACCGATCTGCGCGGCTGGGAATGGCGCTACCTCTGGGCGCGCTGCCGGGGCGAGGAACGCTTCACGCTGTGCCAATACTCGAACGCGGTCTCGGCCCTGGCCTTCTCGCCGGGTGGCAAATGGCTGGCAGTACGGTGGGAGAATGAGGTTGTGGCTCTCTGGGATACGACGGCGAAGCAGCAGGTGGCCGAACTCCCCGCCCCAATCGGCAAGACCTGGCGTTGGCGCAACAAGGCCCTGGCCTTCTCGCCCCAAGGCGACTTGCTGGCCTGGGGCAGCGCCGAGCCCAACGGCCTGCCTCTCGTCAGCCTCCTGGACTTGAGTTCGAAGCGGCAACCTCCGTCCCTTCCGCACACGAACGACGTGGTGTCGCTGGCGTTCTCGCCCGACGCGAAGCTGTTGGCCACCTTGTCCACCGACGGTGCCGTACTCGTCTGGGACCTCGCGTCGGGCCAGGTCGTGACCGACCTCATTTCGGCGTCAATCCGAGGCACCGGCGAGAAGCTGCCCGCGGCTAACCCGGTGGCCGCGACTGCGGTAGCCGAGGGAGCCGAAGGACCGGCAGAACCCGATTCACTATCCGCCCAAAAGAGCGTCATGAGGTCGCAAACGCTGACCGACCAATGCGGCTGCGTCCTGTTCTCTCCCGATGGCCACTGGCTGGCCGCCGGAGTACCCCAGCCCCGCGTCGGGTTGCGGGATCGCCGAATCCGGCTGTGGGATTGGACTGCCCGCAAGGAGGTGGAGCCTCTACCATTGCCGGCGACTGCCGAGGGGGTCATGGCGCTGGCTTTTTCGACCAACAGTGCGTGGCTCGCCGCCGGTGGTGCCTTTGAACACAATGAGGTGTATGTCTGGGATTTGGCGACGCGCACGGAGCGAAGGCTCCTCGGGCATCGCGGCTGGGTCACCAGCCTGGCCTTCTCGCCAGACGGGCGAACGCTCGCCTCGGTCAGCGTCGATCAGACCCTCCGCCTGTGGGATGTTGCGGGCGGGATCGAGCGGCGGTGTCTGGCCGGGAACACGGCAGAGGTTTGGGCCATCGCTTGGTCGCCCGATGGCCAAAACCTTGTGACGGGCGCCAGGGACGGCACGGTGCGGCTCTGGGATCCGGACGCGAAGCCCACTCCGGCGTACGCGGTCTTGCCCCCAACGATCTGGTACCTGGGTTTTGTTTTCTGGCCAGACAGCAAGACGCTCCTTCTCGTCAACCGGGGAATGGGGGGTGTGGTCGAGTCGTGGGACACGGCAACCCTGCAACGAGCAGCGGCTCTGCCGTTCGTGGGCGCCAATCACTGGGGCTTGGGCCTCTCGCCGGACGGTCATTGGCTGGCCCTCACCGATACGAACGGACACATCCAGGTTTGGGATTTCCCTGCCCAACGACTGGCAACCAATCTGGTGATCCCCGAAGCCCCGATCCTTGGCGTCATGTTTTCCCCGGGCGGCCGGTACATGAATGCCGGCGCCCTTACGCCAGATCGCGGCATTATTACCAGGTTCTGGGAGGTGCCAGTTTGGCGCGAGATCAACCTGCCGCGTCTCGACTCACCAAAACCCTGGGGATTCGATTACTCCCCTCGAGAAGGGACCGTGGCAATCGGATACAAGGACGGCACGGCGGCGTGGTGGAATCTCGCGACCGGAGCGAGGACGGCCATCTTCCCAGGCCTTTACGAGACCCAGATGAACGTCAGCTTCTCAGCCGACAACCAGTGGTTTGCGACGGTGGGGTTGAACGGGGTGATCACCCTGTGGGACGTGGCCACCGGGAGATCGACACTCATCGGCTCCAGCTACCCCACTGAGCTGCGCGCTCTGGTCTTTTCACCGGATGGACGGCGACTGGCCACCGCCGGGAGCAGCTCGGGAGACCTCTTCAGGCTCTGGGACGTGGCAAGCCGCCGTTGCCTGCTGACGCTTCCAGCCGCAGACAGAAGATTCTACACCCGCCTCGGCTTTTCGCCGGACGGCACTACGCTGCTCGCAACCAGCCTTGAGGGGTCCCTGCTTCTGTGGCGTACGCCATCCTGGGACGAGATCAAGGCGGCCGAGAGAGAACAGAAGACGCCATGATTCCTGACCGCCAAGGGGCGCGCAGGGCGGATGGGCGGTCGCTCCGAGCTGGGCGGACGATGTGGCGCTAGCGTTTGGAGTAGTGCGACCGATTCATCGGCGCTCTGCAATTGATGTGCGCGGTGACGCGTGCCGACAAAGCGGTGCTCAAGCATGCGCGCACAAAACGCCTCGCGCCGTCCAACTGCCAAGACAGGTCGAGGCCCCAAGACACACAGCCGCAGCAGGTTGCGCTGATCATGGTCTCGCGTCCTGTAACCTTTCGGAGTTTTTCCTGATTTCCTCCTATGCGGCCGGTGGACTGGACGCGCCGCCGACGCGGGCAGCGCCGGCGATAAAGCCAGCTCGTCCGCACCGAACAAAAACGCCGCGGAACAAAACCAAACAGACAGAAAGGCAGTAATCATGATCGCTAAGAAACCTCTCATCCTCATCGCCGTCGGGGCGTGCGTGCTTGGGCTGGTCGGCTTCGCCAGCCAGAAGAAGCAAGTGGAACGACCGCTGAAGGCCACCGTCCAAGTGACAGTCGTCATCACCCTTGATAGCGGGGGGATTCCGCTGAGCGCTGTCGCCGACGGGGCAGGAAAATGCGACCCACTCGGCCAGATGACTAGTCTTGGGATAGGCATCATGGCCGAGTCCGGCTATTTCTTCTTGACGGGGACTATGACGACCGCGAACGGAGACCAACTATTCTGGGAGTCAGCCGGCCCAGACCTAACGGTTTTCACTGGCGGCACGGGGCGCTTCGAAGGGGCATCCGGCGGTTACACTGTGGAGTATACTAAGTTCGAATATCGGGACGGCCCTTTCCCGGGGATTGTAATCCTCGACGCGGAGGGTCTTGCGGAAGGAACCATCGCCTATTGACATCCCCATCGCGGTGAGCGGGCGCGCCGATGCGGAGCCTGCCAGAGGTCAAGTGTCGGCGTCCCGCTGACCGTTTAGGCCAGTTTGGCGGTTTCGGTGGAAGGCAAAACCAACACTCGTCTGCGGCTGCGAACATCGCGCCCCATCCCCCGCCGACACCTACGTTCGAGGGCGGCGATAAATCGCGCGCGCTTCCCTCATCAAGACATTTCGCGGCCTTTCGACGCCCCCCCGCCCCGACAGGCTCGACGGCCAGGACCGGCCGTCTTCAAAGCACGACGGAGTGCACTGTAACCTTTTCCGGTTCTTCCTGATTTCTCCTCCAGCGGGCGATGCACCGACGCGCGGCGGACGCCAGGAAGCGGGGGATCAATCGCGCGTCGGCGCACCGGACAAACCGCGGCAGAACAAAAGAACCACGCGACCTGAAAGGAACAATGATGAAAGCAAACCTCATAAAGACAACCCTGCCTCGGTCGGCACTCGCCTTGGGCGCGGTGCTGGTCTGGGGCCTTGGCCTCAACTTATCAACCGCCCTGGCCGGCGAAGGCTCCTGGATCCGAAGGGCGAACATGCCCGTGGCCGTGGCCGTCGCTGCCTCCTGCGAATCCGAGGGAATTCTCTACGTCGCGGGAGGGGAGACTTCCTTCGGTCACCCGGTTCAGACTTTGTTCGCCTATGATCCCCGAAGCGACCGCTGGACGCGCAAGGCCGACATGCCGACGAAACGCGGTGTCGCCGTGGCGTGCGCGGTGGACGGGATCATCTATGTCATTGGCGGCGGCAGTGGCGACACGTACGTCATGACGAAAGCCGTCGAAGCCTACGATCCCAAGACGGACACTTGGACGGTCAAAGCGGCCATGCCCATCGCGCGGGGCGATATGGCGGCCTGTGCGGTAAATGGCCTCATCTATGTCATCGGGGGAGTGAACAATCCCGACGGATATTTTGCGGTGGTCCAATGCTACGACCCGAAGACCGACCAGTGGACAGACAAGGAGCCTCTCCCCCAAACGTCATTCGCTGCGGTCGCCCAGGCCGTGAACGGCATCATCTTCCTGTTCGATGGGAACAGTACGTTCGCCTACGACCCCACGACCGATCTTTGGACCCCCAAGGCTCCGATCACTGCCGCGGCTTTCAACTCCGGGAATTCGGCGGCGGGTTCGGTGGACGGCCTGGTCTATCTGTTCGGCGGCCGTGAGGTCCCAAGCCCCGGGTGTAGGACGAAAGAGTAACCGAATTTGAGAAAGCCTGTCTCTGCAGTGTTTTTTTGATTGCCATATTGTATCTGTATAGATACATTATTGGCATGGACGC
>JAKLFY010000120.1 GCA_022710935.1 Verrucomicrobiota bacterium | reverse complement strand
TCCAGCACCAGGTCGGGCGAGCACTTTCGCTGCGAGTAGAGGCTCCTCCGTAGCTCAATGGTAGAGCATTCGGCTGTTAACCGAAGGGTTGTAGGTTCGAGACCTACCGGAGGAGCCAATCCTTTTCTAACGGAATTCGACCTACCATCCGGTTAGCGGCGTGGCCCGGGGCGAGAGCTCTCGGGCTTTTCGCTTATTCCCAATAATGGCAACGGATTGCGCGGTTCTGGTGGGTGGGGCCGGATTCTCTGGTTCGTGGGCGAGAGTTTGGGGGTCGGTGGGAACAGTCGGGGTTCACGATCGGACCCCGGTCGGTGGTAGAAAAACTCTCGGAATCTCTGTTTCACAACCCCCTCGGAATTAGCGCCGACGATACCTTTGCGGGCCGATCGTAACTGCCGGTGGAGAGAGATTTCTGGTTCGGTGTTGTCACAAACACATTCTGACGGGGTATCATCTCCGACAATCAGTACCATTCGAACCGAAGGAAGGACTCCATGCCCGATTACACGCACCAGATCAATCCTTTTGCCGCTGCAGATGTCGCTGGTGAGGCAGATCGTAAACTCGTCATCGAGGCTGCAGCCGGTGGCCACCAGGCTCTTGAAGACCTAATCATTCGACATCAACCCTGGATCTACAATCTTGCGTTCCGCATGGTCATGGTGCGCGAAGAGGCCGAAGATGTGACCCAAGAAGTCCTGGTCAAGATCATCACCAAACTGGCGACTTACGACTCGGAGAAGGCGGCCTTTCGCACTTGGCTCTACCGGATCGTCACGAACCATGTGATCAACATGAAGGCGCGCGGTTTAGAAGCGCACATTACCGATTTGGAAAGCTACTACTCTTTCGTGGCTCAGGTGCCCGACCGAGAGCCGGACGACTCCCCCGAGACGGAGATGGTCGCCCAGGACTTGGCCATCAGTTGCGTGATGGGCACGTTGCTGTGTCTGGATCGCCGGTCCCGTGTCGTTTTCATATTGGCCGTCGGATTCGGCGTCAACGATGAGGTCGGTTCAGAGATCCTGGACGTGTCCAGCGACACCTTTCGCCAGATTCTATCTCGCGCTCGACGCAAACTGAAAGAGTACATGGGCGGCAACTGTAGCCTGTTCAATCCGGATGCCCCATGCCACTGTCGTAAGAAGGTGCAGACTTTCATCGAATCGGGGGCATTATCGTCCGACCGCCTCTCGTTTCGCCAGGAGCAGGGACCGAGGCTGCGTGATCTGGTGGGACAACGAATGGAACGGTTTGACACGGAGATCTACGACGATTTTTCCAAGTTGCTCCGTGAGCACCCCTTCTACGACTCTCCAGACGCGGTGGCGTGGTTGCGTGAAACCATAGCTGGCCGACCTTTTCGTGAGATATTCGAGCTAGATACTCGTGACGAGGGGGCGAGATGATGCCGGCCAAGATTCCCGATTCCAGCACAGCTGCTCGAGAGGCCCTTTCCTTCCTGCGCGAGCACGCTGACGCCGAAAACGCGGCCTCCTACCAGCGTTATTTCAAGGAACCTGTGGATCTGTACGGTGTCGACTACAAGGAACTGAGGAAATACCAGGCCGACCTCATCGCTAGCGTCCGTGATACTTGGGGCCCGGCTGATGCGGTTGTGTTTTGCAAGGCGATGTTGGACGACCCGAATATGGATGCTCGCGGCTTGGGTTTTCAGGTCGTTGCCCATTTTGTCACGACGGCGGACCAGGATCTGCTCTCCGACATCCGCCTGTGGTTGGAGGAATACTGCGGCAATTGGGGACTGGTGGACAATCTGGCACCGTCCGTGCTCGCGCCGCTGCTGGACCGGTATCCGGACCTGATTCCGGAAGTGGTCACCTGGACGGACTCAACCAACCTCTGGCTGCGGCGTGGTGTGGTCGTGGCATTCGTGCCGCTGGTCAGCCAGAAGAAGAAGTATCTGGCCACGGCCTACCGCATTGCTCGGCTAGTCATGGCGGACGAAGAGGATCTCATGCACAAGGCCACCGGCTGGTTGCTGCGTGAAGCTGGGAAGCAGGACCCCAAGCGTCTGGAGGAGTTTCTGCTGAAGCATGGTCCAGAGATTCCGCGCACGTCGGTTCGGTACGCTATCGAGAAGTTCACCAAAGAGGACCGACAGCGGATTATGAAGGCGACACGCTGAGCTGCGGGCAGCTTCTCTCACTGCTTTCGACACATTGGGTCGTCCCCGGGTAGGTATACACCAGAGGTGTGACCGATACCCGGAGACGACCCATGCACCATTCGACCCCTGACAATCTGACCCCCACGCAGCGCCGCCAAGAGGTCGCCACCATCCTCGGCTGCGGCCTGCTGCGCCTTCGCGCCGCATCTACGAACCCGCCGGAAGCATGCGATTCCGCACCCGATCCCACTGCCCAGAAAGCCCTTGATGTGTCTGCGCCCGGCGACCCTCATGTGTCCTGGTTAACCGAGCCGAGAACATGAGAGGAGATGCACCATGGCGCTGAACATCGGGAAGGAAATCACCGCGCTGAAGCGTATGACGGTACCGGAACTACGGCGAAAGTACGCCGTGGCCTTCGGCGAGACCACGACATCCCGGCACAAGGAGTTCTTGATCCGCCGGATCGTCTGGCGCTTGCAGGTCAACCAGGAGGGCGGCTTGTCCGAGCGCGCGCGGCTACGGGCCCGGGAACTGGCGGCCGAATCGGACGTGCGCATGACCGCACCGAGGCCGCGACCAGTGGCACCCGGTGGCGAGACGACCACCGCGCCCATCGAATTCCCCAAGGACGACCGCCTGCCCATGCCCGGGGCGATCATCACCCGCCGCTACAAGGACCAGACCATCGAGGTGCGGGTCCTGCCAAAGGGGTTCGAGTACGAGGGCGACATCTACCGGACCTTGAGCGCCGTGGCGAAGCAAGTCACCGGGACGCACTGGAACGGATTCAATTTCTTCAAGTTGTGCGAAACGGGGTGTGCCGATGGCCGGTAGGATGGCGGACACCCCGGCGGTTCGCTGCGCCATTTACACGCGCAAGAGCACCGAGGAAGGGCTCGAACAGGAGTTCAACAGCCTCGATGCCCAGCGCGAGGCGGGCGAAGCCTGTATCGCCAGCCAGAAGGGCGAGGGGTGGGGCTGCCTGCCCGACCGGTACGACGACGGCGGTTACACGGGCGGCAACATGGAGCGCCCGGCGCTCAAGCGCCTGATGGCGGACATCGATGACGGTCGCGTGGACTGCGTCGTGGTCTACAAGGTCGACCGGATGTCGCGCAGCCTCCTGGACTTCACCCGGATCATGGAGGCCCTCGAAAAGCGGGGGGTCTCCTTTGTCTCGGTGACCCAGCAGTTCAACACGACCAGTTCCATGGGTCGGCTGACCCTGAACATCCTGCTGTCGTTCGCGCAGTTCGAGCGGGAGATCATCTCGGAGCGGACCCGCGACAAAATAGCCGCGGCACGCCGCAAGGGGAAGTGGTCGGGCGGGCGGCCGATCCTCGGCTTCGATGTCGATCCCCGGGGCGGCCGGCTGCTGGTCAATGAGGCTGAGGCTGCGCGCGTTCGGGCGATCTACGAGATCTACCTGGAGCGCGAGTCGCTCATCGCCACCATAGCGGACCTCGACGCGCGGGGGTGGACCAATAAGCAGTGGACCACCAGGAAGGGCCGCGAATCCGGCGGGTCGCCCTTCAACAAGCACAGTCTCTACAGCATGTTGACCAACGTCCTTTACACCGGCCACCTGACCTACAAGGACGAGATTCACGACGGCGAGCAACCGGCGATCGTGGACGACGAGACTTTCCGCCGCGTCAGGCAGATCCTGGGGCGCAACGGGGCCACCGGCGGCAAGCACGTCCGCAACCAGTTCGGTGCGATTCTGAAGGGCCTGATCAACTGCGTGCCGTGCAACTGCGCCATGGTGCCGACGCACACCACCAAGCAGGACCGGCGCTACCGGTACTACGTCTGCGCGAACGCCCAGAAGCGCGGCTGGCACAACTGCCCGTCGAAGTCGATCCCCGCCGGCGAGATCGAGAAGTTCGTGGTCGACCAAGTGCGAGGCATCGGGAGCGATCCGGCACTCTTGGCCGAGACGTTGGGCGGAGCGCGGGCTGAGGCCAAGGCGCGGATTAAGGAGCTCGAAGCGGAGAAGACGGGTCTGGCGCGCGAACTGGGGCGCCACAACGCCCAGATGCGCGACCTGGCGGGTTCGATCGGGTCGGGCGGCACAGCCACCGACCGCATGGCTGACCTGTTGGATCGCATCCGGGGGGCGGAGCAGCGCCTCGCTGAGATCAAGGAGGAGCTCGTTACCTTGGGGCGGGACCTGATCGACGAGAAAGAGGCCGCTCGCGCCATGGCTGCCTTCGATCCCGTCTGGGAGACGCTCACGCTGCGCGAGCAGGGGCGGGTGCTCCGCCTGCTGGTCCAGCGCGTTGACTACGACGGCGACAACGGGACGGTGGCGGTGACCTTCCACCCGGCAGGTATCGAGATGCTGTCGCGCGAGTACGCGGAGGAGAACGCATGACACGGCCGCTGAAGATCACGAAGGAAGTCCATTTCCGGAGCATGAAGCGCGGCAGGAAGGTGCTGCAGGAAGGCGTAAAGGCGGCCCCGCCGACTCTGGGCAGTGTGCCGCGTGTCTCGCGCGTGATGGCCCTGGCAATCCATATGGCGGACCTCCATCGGCAAGGGGAGGTCGCCGACTACGCCGAGCTGGCACGCTTGGCACTGGTGACACGCGCCCGCATGACCCAGATCATGAGCCTGGTTCTCCTGGCGCCCGACATCCAGGAGGAGATCCTGTACCTGCCCCGTGTGGAAGGAAACCGGGACTCTGTCGCCGAGAAGATTGTCAGGCCGATCGCGGCGGTTCCGGACTGGCGGAAGCAGCGGGTGATGTGGCGGGCTCTGAAGGCGGGGCTTGCCATCTGATTCCGCCCCCACCCGCGGTGCCGCCTAACCTGTTGACAATTAAGGCTATAAAAAATGCTGCGCCGGCATTGACACGCTTGTGCTTCCTCAATATCCCGTCCGCCAAGTCATATAAGCAGTTAACGTCAGGCTGATGCCCACCTCCCCCGCCATCGCCACCGGCCAATTCTACGCCCAGATGAAGGCGCCGAAGCGGGAGCAGGATATGGCTACTGGGATGCTCCGGTATCGGTGGACGGATACCGGGGACCTTGTCCACTACCGACTCGCTCACGGTTGCGACTTCCTGGGGGAGCGGATATGTTTGTGCCCATGATGTGTTTCGTGACATTGCGGATCGTGAAGGGCGCCTGTCCGTCAACGAAATGCATTTGAGCCCGCTATCACCGTCCCCGACTACCCCGCCTGCGGAGCGCTTCCACGCCCTTGACCTGTTGCGAGCGACGATGATGTTGCTCGGCGTGGTGTTGCATTCAGCTTCCAACTACACCACGAACCCTGGTGAAGCGTGGCCGTTCCGCGATGGCAGCTCGTGGCGAGGCTTCGATCTGCTGATCGACGTCATCCATCTCTTCCGGATGCCGGCGTTCTTCCTCATGGCGGGCTTTTTCGGTGCACTGATGCTCGAACGTCGTGGCGCCGCTTCTTTTGCCATCAATCGGCTCCAGCGGGTGGCGCTGCCGCTAGTTGTGGGCTGGAGCGTGCTGTTTCCCCTGACGGTGGCCGGCTTCGTTTTCGCCATCGTAAACCGGTTGGCGGGACCGCAGGAGGCCTTTCGCGCCACACTCGGGCATCTGGTTTCGGGCGCAGCCTTCAAGGATGTTCATCTGGCGCACCTTTGGTTCCTTCACCAGCTCTTGATTTTCTACGCCTGTGCCATCTTGCTCGTCGCGGCCGCACGCACGATTGTGGCCCCGCAGACGCGTGAGCTCTTCGTCGGATGGGCCGCACGGCTCATCACGAATCCATGGGGTGTGCTTGTTCTGGCCAGCGTCACCGCGGTTACACTCTTGCCCATGCGCCAATTTTGCATTGAGACGCACACGACGCTTGCCCCGCCTCTGCGCGTGCTGGCAGCCTACGGTGTGTTTTTCGTGGTGGGCTGGTGTCTTCAGTACAGGAGCGAAGATCTCGCGGATCTGGCTCGCGGCTGGGCTTGGCGTCTCGCTCTCGGAATCGTCCTCGGTCTGATCATTCCGCTCGCCGCCGGCCATCATGTAATGCATCCCGGGCCCGGCTCCGTGTGCTGGTTTGTGGGCATGGCAGCTCTTGCAACCTGGCTGCTCATCCTCGGATCTGCCGGTGTATATTTACGTTATCTCAATCGTCCCTTGCCGCTGGCGCGCTATCTCGCCGATGCGTCGTATTGGATCTACCTCGTGCATCTTCCCATCACGATCGCCTTCGCCGGTGCCTTCTCGCGCACAGACTGGCCCGTGGGAGTCAAGTTCGGCGCGACGTTCCTCGCTACGTCGACTGTTTGTGTGCTCAGTTATACCCTCTTCGTGCGCTCAACCGTGCTGGGGCAGTTTCTCAACGGACGCCGCCAGAAGCGCTGGCCCGGCGTCACGGCGTGATGTTTTCCGCTCTGACGATTGTGCCTCCTCAATATTCCGTCTGCTCTGTTACATAAGGAGTTAGCACCAATCTGAGATTGTGACAACGGCTGTCATTTAATGCCTATTGTCACGCAATTAGGGCCTGAAGGGTAGTTGCTAATAATTGCATAGAAACTGGCGATGCAAGCATCTCTCTTTCCCGTCACGCAGAGCGCCTCGCCCGGGGACCGGCGCTACCGGTACTACGTCTGCGCCAACGCCCAGAAGCGCGGCTGGCACAACTGCCCGTCGAAGTCGATCCCCGCCGGCGAGATCGAGAAGTTCGTCATCGACCAGGTGCGCGGCATCGGGAGCGATCAGGCGCTCCTGGCCGAGACGTTGGGCGGTGCGCGGGCCGAGGCCAAGGCGCGGATCAAGGAACTCGAAGCTGAGAAGTCGGGTCTGGCGCGCGAACTGGGGCGCCACAACGCCCAGATGCGCGATTTGGCGGGTTCGGTCGGGTCTGGCGGCACGGCCACCGACCGCATGGCGGACCTGTTGGATCGCATTCGTGGCGTGGAGCAGCGCCTGGCTGAGATCCGGGAGGAGATGGCCACCTTGGGGCGGAGCCTGATCGACGAGAAGGAGGCCGCCCAAGCCATGGCCGCCTTCGATCCCGTCTGGGAGACGCTCACGCTGCGCGAGCAGGCGCGGGTGCTCCACCTGTTGGTCCAGCGCGTCGACTACGACGGCGACAAGGGAACGGTGGCGGTGACCTTCCACCCGGCGGGCATCGAGATGCTGTCGCGCGAAATGGCAGAGGAGAACGCATGACACGGCCGCTGAAGATCACGAAGGAAGTCCACTTCCGGAGCATGAAGCGCGGCAGAAAGGTGATTCAGGAAGGCGTCAAGGCGCCCCAGCCGACTCTGGGCCGCGTGCCGCGCGTCTCGCGCGTGATGGCGCTCGCGATCCACATGGCTGACCTGCGCCACCAGGGCGAGGTCACCGACTACGCCGAACTGGCCCGCTTGGCGTTGGTGTCGCGCGCTCGTATGACCCAGATCATGAGCCTGGTGCTGCTAGCTCCGGACATCCAGGAGGAGATCCTGTACATGCCCCGCGTGGAGGGAGGCCGGGCCTCTGTCGCTGAGAAGATGGTCCGGCCGATCGCGGCAGTTCCGGATTTTCGGAAGCAGCGGGTGATGTGGCGAGCCCTCAAAGCGGGGCTCCCGGATTGACTCCGTGAATCTGAAAAGATCTTCTATCCTATTGCACCACAGCATGATGCGCGATAAGCAGGCAGGCCCTTGACGGATGCTTGAGTGTGTAGTATTTAGTAAACAGGGACGGGCGACGACACCAGACAGCCCAGGCGGCCCCGCGAGGCCGCGCGGCAACGACGAGGAGGTGAAGCTATGGCAGGAAACCCCACATTCGGGCGGCACATTCGCGATCTTCGCGAGGCGAAGAAGGCGGTCGATCCCGCTTTTTCCCTCAGGCAGTTCGCACTGAGAGTCGGTATCAGCGCCACGTTCCTGAGCAAGATCGAACTAGGAGTATTCGACCCTCCGAAGGCGGAGCACATCATCAAGATGGCGGAACTGCTCGAAGTCGACGCAGACGAACTGCTCGCGCTTGCGAACAGGACCGACCCGGAGCTCGAAGAGATCATCAAGTCCGAGCCAAGGGCGATGGCCGACCTACTGCGGACGGCACGCGACCGCGGCTTGACCGCCGACGATCTCGAACGCATCACTCGGTACATGAAGAAACGGTCCTGAGCGCAGGAAGTGCAGGAGGCACGCATGGCGCGCAATCCCAATCTTGTCCACCGTTCTGTGAACAGCCCTGTCCACGCCTTTGTCCACAAGAAAACCATCGAAGATGGTGCCCTGGTCTTGTTGGCCGAGTACGGCAGGAAGTATCATGTAGTCATTCAGCCGCCGGTACCCGTCGAAGAGATCATCGAGGCCCATCTCGGCCTCGCGTTTGATATCGATGATCTCCCACGGCTGTTGAACGTCCGAGATGTTCTCGGTGCAACCTGGATCCGGTCTCGAGAGGTGAAGATCGACCAATCGCTCGATCCGACCGTGTTCCCGTCCAAGCTGGGGCGGTACCGGTTCACCGTCGCGCACGAGATTGGCCATTGGGAGCTGCACCGCCATCGGTACCTATCGGTCGAAGGGCAGGCGGCCATGTTCGCGGGCGAGGATCGCCCGGTGGTCTGCCGGTCGGGCGACAAGAGCCCGTTGGAATGGCAGGCGGACTGTTTTGCCGGATACCTGTTGATGCCGAAGGAGATGGTCTACACGCGGTGGGAGTCCATCTACGGGTCGCGGGAGCCGTATGTCGCAGCCGGCGAGATCGCCAACCTGAAGGCCCGCTGGGGTCTTGGCGACGACGAGCGGCCCACGGTCGAGGCGGCGCGGCAGCTGGCGCCGGTGTTCGAGGTCTCGGCGCAGGCGATGCAGATCCGCCTGGTCGAACTCGGCTTGATTCTGGACCGTGTGCCGGAGCCCCGGCTGTTCTCGTGATTGCTGCCTTTTTTTTCGTCCCCAGTGTTTAGTGTTTAGGACACACGTTACACACAGGTTATCCCCAGGAAGCCAACAGCAGGAAGGATCCGCCGTGAAACCTCCCATGAAGTCCACTCTCTTGCCCGCCCAGGCCGAGCTCGTCGGACTGATGCAGAAACTCGATTTCGGCATCATCGAAGGGCTCGTGATCCGTGACGGCCTGCCGGTGCTGAAGCCTCGACCTCGAGTCGTCCGGGACGTGAAGTTCGGCGCCGGCAATGGTCGTCGCTCCGAAGCCGGGCTCACCGACTTCGCGCTGAAGGCCAACGTCCAGGAACTCATGGACACGTTCGCCTCCCTCAACAACGCGACGGTGCGTCGCCTGGAGATCAAGCAAGGCCTGCCGTTCCGCATGCAGGTGGAGGAGGTGACCTCATAACCCGAAGGCCCAACCGCTCCGCTCCCGTCCCTGACTGATCGTCACCAGACATACAACCGGCCACAAGGTGGAGGTGCATGTGGGTGTCGCCGTAACGGCGATCCACGTGTGCCTCTGCCACGCCGGTCTATGCGCTGCTCCGTGCGACATCCATGCGCCTCTCCGCGGCCTCAAAAGAGGTTCCGATGGAGAACGCAAAGCAGCGCATCCTCGACGGATACGCCCGTGAAGTCATTCGGCACAAAGCCAGGCAGCTGATCAACAAGTACGGATTCACCCGAGACGACTACGACGACCTGCAGCAGGACATGATGCTGGATCTGTTGCGGCGGCTCGCCAAATACGATCCCGACAGGGCGGGTCTGAGCACCTTCGTGGCCCGCGTCGTCGACCGCAAGGTCTCCACCCTGATCCGCCACCAGCGGCAGGAGAAGCGCGACTACCGGCGGCGTGTGTGCCCGCTGGATGCGCAGGTCGAGGACCAGGACGGCCAGCAGCGTGGCCTCGACGAGGTTCTCAGCCAGGACGCTTTCGACGAAGAGATCGCGCGTCACGACCGCCCAGAAGGCGAACGCATCGACCTCAGGCTTGACCTCTCGTTGGTGTTGGACGAACTGCCCGAAGATCTGCGTGACCTCGCCCGCCGCCTGCAGACCAGAACCGTAGCCGAAATCGCCCGCGAACTCGGTGTTCCGCGCAGCACGCTGTACGAAAAGGGCATCGCCCGTCTGCGGAAGATCTTCGAGGACAACGGGCTGCGCGAATACCTGGGCGACAACCGACACATCGAAAAGGGACCGGGTAAGTATCCCACAGAGGGCGAACTGCCCGGGACCACAGGAGAGGAAGAACGATGACCCGAGAAATCCACCGTTACGAGTTCGATGCCTCGGCACCGGCAGACGAGATCGAGAGCACGCTGCTCCTGGCCGTGATGGCGGTCGAGGGCCTGCACGGCAAGTCGCGGGTGAGGCTCGACGCGAAGTACTGCTTCGACGCCGAGAAGCACGCCTGCGTGATCGACGCCGACACGGTCGTCGGTCAGGACATCAGCCGCATCTTCACGGGCTTTGCCATTCGGGAGTTCGGCGAGGGGTCCTTCTCGGTCAGCCGCGCCGCGCGCATGCCCAAGACGGAAATGGAGGACCTCAACTCATGAACATGCCGGAAGTGTTCAAACGACGCGCGTGGAGCGTCCAGGATCTGATCTGCGAACCGGCCGACGTATACCACGCTCAGGCGGGCAAGTACCTGTCCAGCCACAGGCTGGCCGAGTTCCGGCGCAACCCGCTGCTCTTCCACAAGAAGGAACTCGGGCTGGTGCAGGACCAGGACCGCCCGGCGTACGTCGTCGGGCGGGCCGCGCACGTCCTGATCCTCGAAGGCCACGATGTGTACGAGCAGACCTACGCCTTCGGCGGACCGATCAACCCCAAGACCGGCCAGCCGTTCGGCAGCCGCACCAAGGCATTCCAGGATTGGGCGGACGCGCAGGGCAAGCCTGTGCTCGACGACGATCAGGCGGCCCTGATCGAGAGTCTGGACGCGTCGGTGCAGGCCCACAAGCACGCCTCGGCCCTTCTGGCTGACGGCGTCCCCGAGGGCGTGGTACGGGCCGAGTACTGCGACCTGCCGTGCCAGTCGCGCCTGGACTGGCTGAATCCCGAGCTCGGGATCGTCGACCTGAAGACCTGCGACAACCTCGACTGGCTCCAGACCGATGCACGCGGCTACGGCTACGCCCACCAGCTGGCCTTCTACCGCTCCATGGTCGCCAGCGTCACCGGCACGAATCTCCCCGTCTACATGATCGCTGTGGAGAAGCGCGAACCGCTGCGCTGCGGCGTCTGGCGGATGAGCGAGGAGGTCCTCGGTCTCGCCCAGAAGGAGAACGAGGAGGGCATCGCGCGCCTGAAGGACTGCCGGCAGCGGGACGAGTGGCTTACCGGCTACGAGGACATCCGCACCTTCGACTGGATCTGAACGCCACGGGAAGCGGGCGGAATGGCGTGACGTGCTGTCGCCCGAGTGCGTCGGGACTCCCTGGGTCCGTCCGCTTCCCAACCAACCTCAACCAAGAAGGAGACGTCACCGTGAAACTTCTGCAGCAAGTCGCCAGCGGACGAAGTCCGGCGCCGAGACGGGTGATGC
This sequence comes from Verrucomicrobiota bacterium, assembly GCA_022710935.1. GTDB lineage: Bacteria > Verrucomicrobiota > Verrucomicrobiia > Limisphaerales > J093 > MWFF01. The sequence goes on along the minus strand of JAKLFY010000120.1, from coordinate 6,513 downwards.
TCTACGGCACCCACGGCATCGGCAAATCGACCTTCGCTTCGTGTGCGCCGAATCCCGTGTTCATCCAGACCGAAGACGGCCTGGGTGAGATCAACTGCGCCAAGTTCCCAGTCACCACGACGTTCGATCAGGCCATGCAGGCCCTGTCGGAGCTCTACACCGACGAGCACCCCTATCGAACTGTCGTGGTCGATTCCCTCGACTGGCTGGAGCGCCTGATCTGGGCCGACGTCTGCCGCAAGCGGAACGTCGAGAGCATCGAGGACATCGGCTATGCCAAGGGCTACGTGTTCGCCATGTCGCAGTGGCGCGAGTTCATCGAGGGTCTGTCGGCGCTACGCACCGACAAGGGCATGACAACGGTCCTGATCGCACATGCCCGGATCGAGCGCTTCGAGAACCCCGAGACCGACAGCTACGACCGCTACGTGCCGCGGCTGCACCGCCTGGCGTCGCAGGTCATCCAGGAGTGGTGCGACGAGGTCATGTTCGCCACGTTCAAGGTCTTCACCAAGCAGACCGACGAGGGCTTCGATCGCAAGCGCAACCAGGGCATCGGCACCGGCGAGCGCGTGCTGCGCACCGTCGAACGCCCTGCCCACGTGGCCAAGAATCGCCTGAGCCTCCCCGAAGAGATGCCGCTGGACTGGAACATCTACGCCCAGCACATGACCCCCGCGCCGGCCGACGTGCCGCAGAGCAGCAAGAGCAAAGGAGCGAAGTAGCCATGGCGAACCTCAACGGATTTGATGCTAACAACGTCGACCCCGCGACCGATTTCGAACCGCTGCCGGCAGGCAAGTATGTCGCGGTCATCACGACCAGCGAGATGAAGCCGACCAAGAGCGGATCGGGCCACTACCTGGAGCTCACGTTCCAGGTGATCGACGGGCCGTTCAAGAACCGGATGATCTGGTCGCGGCTGAACCTGGACAACCCGAACCGTCAGGCCGTCCAGATCGCCCAAGGCGAGTTGTCGGCGATCTGCCGCGCGGTCGGGGTGCTGCAGCCCAAGGACTCGATCGAGCTGCACAACCTGCCCCTGCAGATCACGGTGAAGTGCAAGAAGCGGGATGACACGGGCGACGTGGTCAACGAGATCCGCGGCTACGCCCGCAAGGACGCCGCCGCGGGCGCGCCCCAGCAAGAGACGACCAGCACCCCGCCCTGGGCCCGGCGATGATCGAGATCGAGCTGCCGTTCCCGCCGTCGGTTAATCACTACTACCGGCGCGTTGGCCCACGGACGCTCATCAGCCGCGAGGGGCGCAGATTCCGGGAGCGGGTCTGCGCCGCCCTCGCCGGCCTCGGAATCGCAGGTTTGGAGGGGCCGCTGCATCTGGAGATCGAGGTCTATCCGCCAGATGGGCAGCGCAGGGACATCGACAACGTGCAGAAGGCGCTCCTGGACGCCCTCCAACACGGCGGTCTGTACGCCGACGACAGCCAGATCAAGAAACTGAACATCGAGATGCGTGGGCCGGTCCGCGGCGGCCGCACCCTCGTGCGCCTTGAGGAGATCGCCGATGATTGAGCTCAGGCCCTACCAGCAGGAGGCGGTCGCAGCGATCTACCGCCATCTGCGCGAGCGCGACGACAACCCCTGCGTGGTGATCCCGACCGGCGGCGGCAAGACCCCGGTTATGGCCACGGTCTGCCGGGATGCTGTGGGGCGATGGGGCGGCCGCGTCCTGATCCTGGCCCACGTCAAGGAGCTGCTCGAGCAGGCGCTGGACAAGATCCATGTCGTGGCGCCCGAGATGTGGATGAAGACCGGGATCTACTCGGCGGGCCTCAAGAGCCGAGACACTGAGCACCCGATCATCATCGCGGGAATCCAGTCGGTATACCGGCGGGCCTGTGAGCTCGACGCCTTCGACCTGGTGGTCATCGACGAGGCGCACATGATCCCGCCCGATGGGGATGGGATGTACCGGACGTTCCTGGACGATGCCCGCAAGGTGAACCCGAACCTGCGGGTGATCGGGTTGACGGCGACGCCATTTCGGATGAAAAGCGGAATGATCTGCGAGCCGGGCAACGTCCTGAACGAGGTCTGCTACGAGATCGGTGTGAAGGAGCTCATCATCCAGGGCTACCTCTGTCCGTTGATCACCAAGGGGTGTGCCCAGCCGCTGGACACTTCGGGCCTGCACGTGCGCGCGGGCGAGTTCGTGGCCGGCGAGGCGGAGGACCTCATGGACACCGACGAGCTCGTCGAGTCGGCCTGCCGGGAGATCGTCGAGCAGACCCAGGGGCGGCGCTCGGTCCTCGTGTTCACCACCGGGATCCAGCATGGCGAGCACGTTGCCGCGGTCTTGCGCCGGATGGCGAGTGAGCCGGTGGCCACTGTCTTCGGCGAGACGGCAACGGAGGAACGCGACCGGGTTCTGGCCGAGTTCAAAGCCGGCAAGATCAAGTACCTGGTGAACGTCAACGTGCTGGCCATGGGGTTTGACGCCCCGAACATCGACTGCGTGGCCATGGTTCGGCCAACGCTGTCCCCGGGTCTCTACTACCAGATGGTGGGGCGCGGCTTCCGCTTGAACGCGGGCAAGGAGAACTGCCTGGTCCTGGACTTCGGCGGCAACGTGCTGCGGCATGGGCCCGTCGACGCAATCCGAGTGCAGGCAGTCAACCACCGTGCGGGAGGCGAGGCGCCGGCCAAGCAGTGCCCCCAGTGCCAGAGCCTGATCGCCGCCGGCTATGCCGTGTGCCCGGACTGCGGCTACGAGTTCCCGCCTCCGGAGCGGCGGCAGCACGAGGCGACCGCGTCTACCGAGGGCATCCTCTCCGGCGAGGTGACGACCAGCGTCCACGAAGTCCGTGAGGTGTTCTACAGCGTCCACAGCAAGAAGGGCGCTCCAGAGGATGCGCCCAAGACGCTGCGGGTCGAGTACCGGATCGGCTTCCACCAGCACCAGTCCGAGTGGATCTGCTTCGAGCATACCGGCTGGGCCCGTCAGAAGGCCGAATCGTGGTGGCGACGCAGGTCGACCGCTCCGGTGCCGCGGAGCGCGGACGAGGCGGCGTTGATGGCCAACGACGGCGCGCTCTGCCGGACCCGCGCGATCACCGTGCGCACCGTGGTTGGTGACCAGTTCCCGCGGATCATCGGCTACGAGCTGGATGACAGGCCCGCGTGGCGCGAGCCGGGGGTGGATGACGACCTCGAGCCCGCGGGGGTCCTGGCCGGTGGCTCCGCGGGCGCCTACAACCCGCTGGATGACGACGATCTACCCTTCTGACCATGAAGCAGGTGTCTTGTGGGCGAATCCAAGGGGAAGATGCTGCAGGCAGCGCTGAGGTATGCGGAGCTCGGGTATCCAGTCTTCCCGTGCGTTCCGGGAGGGAAGGCCCCCGCGACAGCGCATGGGTTCCTGGACGCCACGACGGACGCCGGTCATATCGAGGCCTGGTGGACGGCGCGGCCGGACGCGAACATCGGCATGCCAACCGCCGGCCTCCTGGTCGTCGACGTCGACGGGGCCGACAACCCCTGGCCCGGCGATGACCTGGAGGGTCTCACGGAGTGCCCGGTATCGCTGACCCCTCGCGGTGGACGGCACTACGTCTTCCGGCAGCCGGCGGGCAAGAGTTGGAGCAACACAGCGAGCCGGCTCGCGCCGAAGGTCGACACCCGGGCTAACGGCGGCTACATCGTCTTGCCGCCCTCGGTGGTGGGCGGCAAGCCGTACCGGTGGACCGAGAACATCGAGACGTGTCCGGACAATCTGCCCGAGCCGCCGGCGTGGCTCGCGGCCCAGGTCGACGGCGGAACGGATCTGTTCGCCCTGGGCGCCAGTCTGCCCGCTGAAGACGGCCAGGTGGCGGCCCACGGCGCGCCCCCGGCGCCCCAGGGCGCGACATCGGCGGCCGGTGGCAACACAATACCAACCGGCCACCGGAACGCCACGTTGGCGCGCCTGGGCGGGGCCATGCGTCGGGTGGGGATGAGCCAGGAGGAGATCCTGGCCGCCCTGGCGCGGGCGAACCAGGACCGTTGCCGGCCCCCGCTCAAGGACCGAGAGATCGAGCGGATCGCGGCCAGCGTCGCCCGTTATGAGCCCGACCAGGTCTCGGTCGCGGTGGCGGAGAACCACTGGGGGCAGGACACAGAGACGGCCACTCCGGCCGAGGAGCCGGTACCAGCGTCGGTGGATCCCGGCCCGATTCCCGATGAATTGCTGCGCATCCCTGGGTTCGTGTCCGAGGTCATGGATCACTGCCTCCGCACGGCCCCTTACCCCAACCTCGTGCTGGCATTCGCTGGGGCTCTTGCCCTGCAGGCTGTGCTCGCGGGGCGGAAGGTCCGAGATCCTGACGACAACCGAACCAATTTGTACCTGCTTGGTTTGGCTCTTTCGTCGGCCGGTAAGGACCGGCCGCGCAAGCTGAACACCGAGATCCTCCACGAGGTGGGACTGTCCGGCCAGGTCGGCGGGGGATTCGCCTCCGGAGAAGGGGTGCAGGACGCGCTCTTCACCGAGCCGACCATGCTGTTCCAGACCGATGAGATCGACGGCATGTTGCAGTCGATCAACAAGGCACGCGATGCGCGGCACGAGAACATCATGGGCACATTGCTGACGATGTTCTCTTCGGCCAACTCGATCTTCCCGATGCGACGCAAGGCCGGACGAGACGCGCCTGGCGCCATCGACCAGCCGTGCTTGGTGGTGTTCGGGACGGCGATTCCGAATCACTTCTATGACGCACTTTCGGAGCGGATGCTGACCAACGGGTTCTTCGCGCGGACGATCATCCTCGAGTGCGGGACGCGATCACAAGGAAAAGCTCCGGGGATTCATCCCGTCCCCGACCGCGTCCTGGAGACGGCGCGATGGTGGGCCGACTTCCGGCCCGGGACCGGCAATCTGCAGGACTGGCACCCCGTGCCATTGATCGTGCCGCAGACGGAAGCAGCGCGAACGATCCTCGACGAGGCCCGTGGTGAGGCCGAGCAGGAATATGCACGAGCCGAAAGCCTCAGCGATTCGGCCGGGACGGCGTTGTGGGGCCGAGTGGCCGAGCACGCGCGTAAGCTCGCGCTGGTTTACGCGGTCAGCGAGAACCACCAGGCTCCCGAGATCGGGCGCGACGCGGCGGTCTGGGCGAGCGGCTTCGCCATCCACCAGGCTCGCCGCATGCTGTTCATGGCCCAATCCCACGTGGCCGAGAATCCCTTCCAGGCCGAATGCCTCAAGCTCCTGCGCAAACTGCGGGCGGCACCAGGCCGTGAACTCTCCCACAGCGTGCTCCTGAAGCGGATGAAGGTCGACGCCAAGACCTTCCGCGTGCTCGTCAGCACGCTCGAGCAACGTGGGGATATCGCGACTCGGACCGAGATCATCAGCGGTGGCGGCGGGCAGTTCTACCGGCTGATGGAGAAAGCAGCCACCGCCGGCTGAGGCACGCCGTTTCCGGCGCGTCGGCGCCGCGGCGGCGGACCTCGCCAGCCCGGGCGAGACCGACCACGCCAAGGTGAAGAAGCAGGCACGTTTCACCCCCCAGCGCTCAAAGTGCCCAAAGGTGAAACGCTCATGGCGACAATCTCAGCAACAGTAATATCTGCAACAAGTTGCACGCATTTCACCCTTTTCACCCCCTCGCAAAGGGAAAAAACAGGGGGGTGAAACAGGGTGAAAGGTAGATATAGTAAGTATATATATTTCAATAAGTTCTCTCTATGATTCCCCCTTTCACCCTTTCACCCACCCGCACGATTTCTTTCTCTTTTCTCGTGTGTATATGAGAGTGGGTGAAAGGGTGAAACGGCATCGGCGGGTCTCTGGACATGGAGTGCGGGTCGGGACGGCCCTGACGCCGAAGACCCCTCGGCCAGCCGAGAGGTCGTCGGTGCTGGGCTGGAGCCAGCGAGCTAGGCTACGGCCGCGATCTCCTTCATGATCGCCCTGACCGCCGCGTCGTCCTTGTTGGCGGCGGCGACCAGCAGGTTGCGCGCGAACTTCGAAGCCTTTGCCGGCCCGGCCGCCTTGTGGATGACGTCCCGCTCGGCCTCGGTCAGCCGGAAGGCGAACACGCAAAGTTCCTCGCGCGTAGCCTTGGTCTTCGTCTCGGCTGCCGGCTTCTCAGCCGCGGGTTTGCGGGCCCGCGTGGTCTTCTTGGTGGTCTTGCTCATCGCTTGTTCCTTTCGCTCGGGTCCAGACGCACGATCCGGCTCGGCTCTTTGCCGCAGCCCTCGCACGCCACGCGCCCGCCCTGGCGGTCGATCTCCGCCATGTCAGCGGGCGTGATCTCCTCCCATCGCTCCCAGATCCAGGTGTCGGATCCGGGGTAGGGGATGTGGCAGCAGGCGCAGACGATGCTGCCCTGCTCATTCCAGAACACCTGATGGGCCTGCAGGCCGAATCGGGGTGTCGCGCCCGTCGCCATGTCAGTCGACCTCCTGCGGGATGTCCGCCGCGAACACCAGCGTCCCGTCAGCGCCGTAGATCTCGACGCGGTCGATCCGGGTGTCGGGGTTCTCGCGGCCGGCGCGCAGGATGGCCTG
>JAKLFY010000012.1 GCA_022710935.1 Verrucomicrobiota bacterium | reverse complement strand
AGAACAATGGAGAATGGGCTTTTTCTTGGCATAGCTATCGCACTTATCGTGCGGAGAAACTATGCCGCAAAGAATCTGATCACGCAAGGACAAATACGTTAGTGTATTTATGAAAACCAGTACTAAGTGGCGCCGCTGCGCGGCGCCAGAACTTGACTCATTCAGCACCGCTTTGGAATGACAACGTACGGAGGACGGTCCTCGGAAAGCGGCGGTCAACCGCCGCACTCCAGACGCTTCGCGACCTCGGAGCCGAACTGAGCAGAGGCGAATGCCACAACGAACACCGGCCCAAGGAGTTAGACACCCTCGACGGCGCTGCTCCGAGAAGCCACTCGGCGGCTTTGCTTAGGTTGACGCGCATGCGCGGCTGCGGGATTGGCCCTCCGAATAGGGGAGGTTCATGCAGACGCAGAAAAGAAGTGGTCGGAGCGACAGGATTTGAACCTGCGACGTCTTGGTCCCAAACCAAGTGCTCTGCCAGGCTGAGCTACGCTCCGACGCAAGCGTGGGTGGGAGACTGTCGCGGATTGCCGGGAAGCGCAATGACAATCCGCCGGCAATTCGCCGGCGCACAGCAGTCCCGGTGCATCTAGTTGTTGTCGGTGTTCTGTCTCCCGGTGAGGGCACCAGGCCCTGGAGTTTGGACATTCTCGATGCTTGTCGATGTGGTTGCAGGATCTTCATCGCACACTTCATCGCACACTTCATCGTCCGGCAGGCTCTGTTCGATCAGCCCGAGCCCAAGCCGCCCAGCAGCGATGCGATTCGCTCCGGTACGGCCATGGCGCACGCTTTCTCTTCGGGATCAAGCTTGCCCGTGCGCGTGCAAAGCTCCAGATACGTTCCAACACCTTCAATTTGTCCAGGGAGAACATCCTTGCTTCTTGGTCCTGCTCGCCACAGATCGATGAAGTGTGCGATGAAGTCCGAATGCAGGGCTTGGGGGGCGACCGTCGGGACGCCTCATGGCGCGGACGGGTCGGGAATGAAGAGCTTCTGTCCGACGCTGAGCCGATCCGGGTGGAGGCCGGGGTTGGCTTTGACCACTTGGGCCTGGGTGACGCGCACGCCGTCTTGTTGGTAGGCGGCCAGAATGGCGGCCAGGGTCTCGCCCGATTTGACAATGTGCTCGCGGCCTTTGAGCACAGTGGCAGGCGTGGGTGTCGGCTCGGGCTCGGGCCTTCTGACCCGTCGGCTCGATGTGTCGGGCAGGGGGTTTTGGGCCAGCTTGCGCAGTTCGTCGAGGATGAGTTTCTTGTCCTCCTCCCGTTTCCGATCGAGTTCGCGGATTTTCTCAGCGAGGGCATCGAGCGCCTTTCTCAGGTCGTCGTGACGGACGAAGCGCGTGTCGGAGCGGCCCTGTTCGTCGCGTGCGACGCGGACCTCATCGGAGAGGGTGCCGATCCGCTTCTGGAGGGTGGCCTGCGCTCCGAGCAATTCCTCGACCATGCCGTTGAGTCGGCGAAAGCGTTCCTCCCACTCGAGGGCCAGCGCATCGGCGGCCAGCGCCGAAGCGGTCTGGATGAGGAACAGGGCAAACGCCACGCTCCGCCACCGCGGGTTCCATCGCGACTTCTGTTGCATGGATGAAACATAAAAACGGGTCGGCAATGGTGCAAGACGGAATCGGCGCGCTCGAGGGCGGACGGTGCATCTGGTTGGTGTCGGTGTTACGTCGCCCGGTGAGGGCACCGGGCCTACACCGGAGGCAGGCTCTCGCTCTAGGCCGCGTGCCCCCACGCGGCGAAGGACAGACATCGCTGCGGGCGCCGGGTCAGGGGACCCGGCCTACAAGCTGAGGATGCCCTCTTGCAGACCCGCGTGCCCCCACGCGGCGCAAACTCGATTCCCGCCGACAACCTCCAGATGCGATCGAGGGTGAAAAAGCGGGAAAAAGCGCGTTGAAAAGGGATGCGGGCGCGCCTAGTCTGTCTGTTGTGATTGATGACCGGGCATATATGCGCGAAGGCCCCGGCGGCATACGGTGGTCGCTGACGACCGCCCTGATCGCGATCAACACGGCGGTGTTTGTCCTGGGGCTGATCGCCGCGCTGGTATGGCCGCAGGGGTACGGGCGTCTCTTCGGCGCGCTGGCTCTGTCGCCGACCGGGCTGGCGCGCGGCTGGTTCTGGCAGATCCTCACCTTCCAGTTTTTGCACGGGAGCCTGTTTCACCTGATCATCAATTGCGTCGTGCTCTATTTCTTCGGACGGCCGCTGGAACAGAGCCTTGGCCGACCGTTCTTCCTGCGTTTGTACTTCGGCAGCGGGGCTGTCGGCGGCGTTCTGCAAGTGGCTCTTGCCTGGATCTTCCCCGGCCACTTCGGGATGAGCGGCGTGGTTGGCGCGTCGGCTGGGGTGTTCGGGCTCATCGCGGCATTCGCGCTGCTCAACCGGGAGACGCCCATCACGACCCTGATCGCCTTCGTGATCCCTGTCACGATGCGCGCGAAGTACCTGCTCGTGTTCGAGGCCCTGATTGCGCTGCTCGGCATGCTCAGTCCCGGCACAGGCGTGGCCCACGCGGCGCATCTGGGCGGCATGCTGGGCGCTATCGGCTACCTCCAACTGCGCCAACTGGCCGCGCGCAGCCACCTTCGACGGCTGCGTCCGCGCCCCACGGTGATTCGCCGTGAACTGGTCGGCGCGGCCGCGCCGCGCGTTCGAACTCACCGGCAGCGTCAGGCCATGGACCCCGGGCCGTCCTCCGGCGCGGACTTCATGAGTCGCGAGGTCGATCCGATCCTGGACAAGATTTCCGCGCAGGGCATCCACAGCCTCACCGAGCGTGAGAAGAAGATCCTCGAAGCGGCGCGGGCGAGAATGAGCCGCCAGTAGGGCCCGCGGCATGCGGATCTTTCCAATTGCGCAGTTCGATACAAGTCCTCATTGTCCAGAATGATACAAGTCTATTGCGCGGATTCCATGTCGCGATCGCGACATGGAATCGGTCTGCGGGCTTAAAGGTGACTTGATCGCACATTGCTGGGGGGCAAAAATTCCAGAGGCCGTCACTGTTTCGCTACGGCGTCCATCTCGAGGCACCGGGCTCGGTGATCTTGAGAATCTGGCCGGCAGCCACGTTTGTCAGCGTCTGAGTCTGTCCGCTGGGCCAGCGGATTTCGATCCGGTCCGCTGCCGGGCTCGCACCCAATCCGAAATGCAGACGCGGATCCTGCTGGAAGATGTAACTGGTCGGGCAGCGGGACTGCGCCGCGAGGGCGCGTCCGCCCGCGGTGACGCGCACGTGGGCCCCGAACCCGTCGCGGTTGCTCCGTGTGCCTTCGAGTTGGAGGGTGATCCGATGGGCCGGTGTTGACCCGACATTGCGGAGCAGGACGGCGGGTCCCGCGAGGGTGGTCAGAATGAGATCGAGGCGTCCGTCGTTGTCGAAGTCCCACGCCCCGCTGCCGCGGGCGTTGCGGGGTGCTGCAAAGGCCGATCCGCCTCGGGCGCTGGCCTCGGCGAAGGATGCCTTTCCTTGGTTCTCGAAGAGGAGGGCCGGCATGCCTTTGAGGAAATGGGCGTCGCCATTGGCAATGAAAAGATCGAGGTCGCCGTCGTTGTCGAAGTCGAGGAAATTGCCGCCCCAGCCGGTGAACTTGGACGTGATCTGCAGGATGCCGGAGGGCTGAATCCGATCCTCGAAGAATCCGCCGGGCGAATTGATATAGAGCGAGGCCTTGCCGAAACGCGTCACGAACATGTCGGGAAGCCCGTCTCCATTGCAGTCCCCGATGGCGGCTCCCATCGAGCCCTCGGCGCCTCCGAACTGGTTGAAGCCCGCGCCGGACTTGAGGCCGACCTCCGTGAACCGCCCCTTGCCATCGTTGGACAGGAGCAGATTGGGCGTGCCGTCGTTGGACACGTAGAAATCCGCGTCGCCGTCCAGGTCGGAGTCGTACGCGCTGACCGACATTGCGCGATGGCCCGGGATGCGGATGCCGGCGGGCTCGCTGATGTCCTCGAACGTGCCATCGCCACGATTGCGGTAGAGCAGATTCAACTCCGGTTCGTAGGCGAGGGGGCCGGGATAAGGCGTCTGGGCGCCCGGCGGCACTTGAACCGCCGGGTCGTAACGAAGGTAGTTGGCGACGAAGACATCGAGGTGGCCGTCGTTGTCCACGTCAGCAAACGTTGCGGAAATGCCCGCCTGCCTTGAGACCAGGCCCGCGCGCTCGGTCACGTCGGTGAATGTCCCATCCCCGTTGTTCCGGTAGACGATCAGGCTGTTGAAGTTCACCACCAGCAAGTCCGTGTCCCCGTCGTTGTCATAGTCCGCGGCGGCCGCCGTCGTGCCGAAACCGTGCCCGCCGACCCCGGCCCGCTCGGTCGCATCCTCGAATGTCCCATCGCCGCGATTGCGATAGAGCCGATTCGGCCAGCGGGGCGTCCCCTCTGGCGCCTGTCCCAAGACCGGGTCGGGACCGGAGTTGACCAGATACAAGTCCAGATACCCATCGCGGTCGAAATCGAGAACGGCCCCGCCCGCGCCGTCCGATTTCATGATGTTATCCAGTATTCCGCCTGCGAGTTGATGAACGAAGTCGAGGCCCGCGCGTTGCGTGACATCCTCGAAAAGGTCGGGCAGGCCAGCCGCCTGGCTGGAGGCGGGCGTGGATTGTCTGGCCGAAGACTGGCCGTCCGTCCCGACGGGTGCGGGGCCGCAGCCGGCAAGCAAGGCGATGGCCGTCAGAAGCCAGATTCTCGCCCGCCACGGCTGGCGTTGGTGCCTGGCCGAGGGCGGCACAGAAGCGTGGTTTGTTTCCATCGAGTTTCAACAGTCAAGGATTCCAGGGCGATCATGTCGACAGGATCGACCCTACCGCCTGCGGCCAGGGTTGGGCAACTCGGGAGGCGCGCGCGAGGCGGACGGATCAGGTGCGCGGTATCGCAGCAATTCCCATTCTGCCAACGTTTAGAGCGCCGGGTGGGGGCATCGGCCCCCTGGAGTTTGGACATTATTCGGATCGGACTTCGTCGCCCACTTCATCGCCCACTTCATCGATCCGTGCCGGACAGCACGTGGAGGCATGGATGTACTTCCTGGACGCATTGAAGGTGTGCGACAAAGCGCTGGCCAGCGCGGCAAGTCTGGCGCAGCACTCCCGGTCCTACGACTTGCCTTCAGGCGGCGCGTTGTTCGGGCCGGGGCCTTGGTACTGGTCCCAGTACAGCTTCCTGTAAGGATTGATCGAGGGAGCGGTCTTGTGGGCCTGCTCGTTGTCGAGGCAGGGCAGGATGGCGCTCCACCATGCGTCATAGGCTCGATCGAGTCGGGTCACCACCTCCAGTTGTTCGAGGGCGATGTCGGTCGTCTCGCCAGGGTCGGTTTCGAGGTCAAAGAGGGCCCATCGGTCCTTGGCGCGCCACAGGAGATACCGCTGCCAGCGCACGCTGCATGGCCCGTATTTGGCAGGGTCAGCCCCGACCGGCCAGCGACCGACGTGTGTCAAGAGCATGCGGTCGTCGTGCCACGCGGCGCGCGGATTCCTCAGGAGGGGCACGAGGCTGAAGCCGTCGAGCGAGGCCCTGACGTCGTCCGGCACGCGCGCTCCGGCCAGTTCGGCGAGGGTCGGGAAGATGTCGACATGCGCTGTGAGTCGATGGCATGCGCCCGGTTCGAGCGTGCCCGGCCAGCGCCAAAAGGACATGGCGCGCGTGCCGCCCCGGTGGGCGGTTCCCTTTTGGCCCTTCATGCCGGCATTGTGGATGCTGCAGCCGAAGGTGCCGCCGTTGTCGTTGAGGAAGATGACGAGCGTGCGCCGTTCGATCTCGAGTTGCCGCAGGCTGGCCAGGAGCCGTCCGACGTTGTCGTCGATGTTCGCGACCATGCCCAGGAACTTCGCCTCCTTTTCGCCGACCTTGCCGGCATAGCGGTCTTCGTATTCCGGCGGGCAATCCAGAGGCGTGTGTGGTGCGTTCGGCGTCAGGTAGACGAAGAAAGGTCGATCGCCCTTCACCGACTTGATCCAGGCCATCGCCTGGTCGAAGAAGACATCGGTGCAATAGCCGCTGGTCTTCACGAAGCGGCCATTGTGGCGGATGACGGGACTGAAGTAGCTGTTTTTGGGCGCGTCGCCGCACGAGCCCGGATACGACTGGCCGATGCCGCCCGCGCCGTGGATGAACACCTCATCGAACCCGCGGTGTTGGGGTTGATAGGGGTCTTCATCGCCCAGGTGCCATTTGCCGAAGATGCCGGTGGTGTAGCCGGCGGACTTGAGGACCTGGGCGATGGTTGTGCTCTTCAAGCTCAGGCGCTCCCGTTCGTGAATGGTGTGGGTGACGCCGTTCTTGAATTCGTGTTTGCCGGACAAGATGCTGCTGCGTGTGGGCGAACAGGTTGGGCTGACATGGAAATCCTCGAACCGCACCCCTTCGCGATGCAGCCGATCGAGATTGGGGGTCCTGAGGATCGGGTTGCCGTTGCAGCTCGCGTCGCCATAGCCCTGATCGTCGGTGAGGATGAGGATGATGTTCGGGGGCGGGGCGGGGCGGTCGGCGCCTTTGACCGCGTTAGAGGAGAGAATGGCGGTCAAGGCGAGCGACGCCAGGAGAGATCGTTTCATAGGGAACGCGAATTCTGAGTCAGGTGCATCGAGCCGCGCCGCCTCGCTTCCACCTGATTGGGAACGACTGAAGCACCATAATGCAGATATGATTTGGCTTTGTGTCCAGGTGTTGCAACCCATGCGCGCAAGACTCAGACCCGTCATGTCCTGGTACGCGGGTCGAGCATGCCACATGGCAAACCAGCCTCAAGTTGTTTCAATCGGCCATGCACAGCGACTCCGGTGACCCGACACGAGTCTGACGGCGTCACGGGGAATTGCACATGGTTGTGCCGCGCCCTTCTTGCTTGGTGGCCAACTGACGTGCTATCGTCGCGGGCATGATGACGAAGAACCCGTTTCCAGGGATGAACCCGTTCTTCCAGCAACGGTGGCGGGACGCACATACGATGTTGGTCGCCTACTGCCGCGATGCCCTGCAGGAACGATTGCCCGCGGACTTGGTGGCGGGAGCCGAGGAGGAAACGGTCGTGATTGGCGCGGACGAGCACGAGACCGCGTACCGTCCGGATGTTCAGGTGCGCGAACCTTGGAGGCTGCAAGAACCCGCGGCGGCGGCAGTTGCCGTGAACTCTTCGATACCACCGGGCACCGAACCGCTGCGGGTGCTTGTCGAGGATGAGATCGAGCGCTGGATCGAAATCCGCGACACGACCGGACGGCTGGTCACGGCTCTCGAGTGGCTCAGCCCAAGCAACAAACTTGAAACCGAGGAGCGCGAGCGTTTTCACCGCAGGCGGCGCCGCTTCCTCAGTGGCGGGGCGAGTGTCGTGGAAATGGACCTGGTGCGGCAAGGCGCCTGGTTGTTTCCCGAGGGTGTTCGCCGTGCTCTCCGTGGTGCTGGCGCGACCTATGGCGTCTGCGTTTTCCGGGCCGGTCGCACAGGGGAGTGCGAGGTGTATCCGATTCGGCTGCGCGACCGGCTTCCGTGTCTCCGCATCCCGCTGCGCCCGACCGATGCGGACGTCGCCCTGGACCTGCAACCATTGATCGATCAGTGCCACGAACGGGGACGGTACCACCTGCTCGACTACCGGTTCGCGCTTGATCCGCCGCTCGCGCCCGAAGACGCCGCCTGGGCCGAGCACCTGTTGCGGGAGGGGCATTTGATCTGAGGGAATGAGGGTGGAGCGTGGGCGGCATTGTCCGCCCGCGCCGGCTGAACTCAGAACCCGTTCATTGTGCTGACTTTCGCGTTTTCACGTCGAAATTCGCCAAGACAGTTCCGGCAGCAAGGCTAGACTCCGAGCCAGTGTACGTATCGAACGCAGCCGCAACCCCGAGGTCGAGGCTTACGTGGATTATCGCGATCTGCTGGCCGATCCAAATGTGGACGCGGTGGTCATCGCCACACCCGATCATTGGCACTGCCGGATGCTTCTCGACGCGGTCAAAGCCGGCAAAGACATCTATTGCGAGAAAGGCCTCTCGCGAACCCTGGAGGAAGCCAAGCTCATGCGCGATGCGCTTCGACGACATCGTCTAGCCACCTAATCCAAGCCGACGAACCCGCCATGAGGAACGCCCCTCTCCCCATTCTGATCGCGGCCCTTCTGCTCGCGCTTCCGCCAACCGCGCATGCGGGCGAGAAGCTCCCGATGCCCGATTTCACCAAGGGCGATGCCATCCCCGCGAACGCGAAGCATGACTGGAATCTCGGCGCGACGGGTGCACGCGGGTGGATCTTCACGGAGAAGTTCGCCACGACCTCCGCGCGGCAAATCAGGGTGACGGCAGTAGCCGAAGGCCCGCCCGAGCCTGACCACGACAGCTATCACGGCTGGGACGCGACTGGTGCGTATTTGCTGGCCTTCGCTGCGCCGCAGAAGAGTCTCTGGCTCACCGGCAAGCATCCCGCGCAAGTCCCGCAACTCACCGCCGCGCAGGCCGTCTCTTTCATCGCCCCCGGACGCGGCTGGAGTCAGACCGACCGCCTCAGCGCGTATGAGAAGATGAGCGACGATGAACTGGTCACGATGCTCGGAAGTTGGTCGCCCATTCTCCGTGCCAGAGCGGGCGAGTCCCTCGCCCGGCGCAAGGAACCGCCCGTGACCCGTGTGCTGGCGCTGCTCGACGCGCCCTCGCTCGAGGCGCGCCTCGGCGCTTGTCAGGCCATCGCCGAACTGAAGACGAAAGCCGCCGCCGCCGTCTCCGCGCTGCGCCAGACGCTTCGCGCCGAAGACCTCTGGCTGCGCGTGCAGGCCGCCGAAGCCCTTGTCGCCATCGGCAAACCCGCCGCCGCCGCCGTGCCCGATTTGCTCGAAATGCTCGCGCAGCCCGCCGCGAAGGAAGACCCGCGCGCCATGCAGCAGCGGTTCATCGCCCTGGCGCTGCATGAGGGACGCGCGGAATTGCTGGGGCGCTCGCTTGACGGCGTGGACCGGCCCCAGCTTTACCGGGCCGTGCGTGCGGGCCTGCTCAACGAAGACGGTCGCTGCCGCAGCGCCATCGCCAGCCTCTTCTCCAAACTCACCTACGACGAGATCAAACCGCTGCTCCCCGCCATCCTGCAAGCCGTGGCCGTGCCCGCGCCGAGCGGCGAGATGTTTGCCGACGGCATCCGCCTGGACGGCCTGCGCGTGCTCGCGTTGCATCACATCGAAGAAGGCATCGGCGCCTGTGTGGACTACCTCCGCGATCAAAACCCTTGGTCGAGCGAGAACCGCACGCCGGAAATCCTCGAAGTCCTCGCGAGCTACGGCGCGCACGCCCGCGCCGTCCTCCCGCAGTTGGAGGCCATTGCCGCCGACTTCGCCGACGGCGAGCCTGACTTCCCGAAGGAACTCAGCGTGCGCAAAGCCGCCGCCGTGCGCGCCGCCATCGAAAGGATAAGGACCTCCACCGACTTTCCGGAGCTGAAGCGCAGCCGATAGCAGCACCACCCGTTTGAAACCACCCACCATTATGAAACCGGTACTCATCCTCACCGAAACGATCCACCACTCAACCAGGAGGCTCTGCGCCCTGCTGGCCGCAACTGCCCTTGCAGTCGTGACCGCAACCGCAGCGGACGAGAGTGGCACCATCACGTCCCACTCCCAGGGTCTGCACGGCTACATCGGCTTCGGTCACGAGAAGCTCCCGTCCGAAGGCGGGTATAGCGCCGGCATGGGCTTCTATGCCGCGGTCTGGCCGCTGGTGGACCAGCCGTTGGCGGATTTCCAAATCGGACTGCCGAGTTCGTGGATCCAGCCGGACAACTCCGACAACCTGGACCAGCCCCTCGCGCCGGAGGGCACCCTGGCACGCACCTGGAAGGAGCGCGGTCCCACTTGGAGCAGCGTCTTTCAAACCGTCGAAGGCGGCCTTGGCTACTGGGCGGGCAACCACTTCCGCTACGGCCCGCCCAAGTTCAGCATGAACGCCACCCCGCAATGCTACGATTACGAGATCGGTTCGCCCGGTTGGTCTTTCTTCTACGACAACGAGGCGCTGCCCGATCATCGTCTCGGCATCGCCCAACTGAGCAATCGCCTACTGATTCCTCCCGATGCGCTGCCGTTTCAGGGCAATCCCAACGGCGAGTTCCTCGGTTACTCCTGGATGGCGCTGCCCTTCACCGATCCGACCTCAGGCGATCCGCCGACGGGCGACCAGAGCTGGACCTGCTTCCTCAGCGCGGCCAATTTCAAAGGCCCCATCGCCTATTACATTCCGGAGACGTGGAGCAAAATCGGCAAGCTCTTCAACTACCCCTTCATCTATGGGCGCGGCCTCGATGCGCGGCCCGGGATCATGGGCGGCGGCGCGATGGAGATCAACACCGTGCCGCGCTTTGACGCCCGGGACGCGCAAGGCACGACCTACTCGAAGCTGCCGAAGCTCCAGTGGCCGGTGGACGCCGGAGGCCGCGCCTTCCTCGTGCAGGATGTGACCTACTACTCAAAGGCCGCCCTCTACGACGCATTCAAGTCGTGGCGCGACGGTGGCTCAGCCTGCTCCGGTCGTTTCGACGCGCAAGGCGCCTTCAAACCCACGCTCAACACCCGCACCACGCGCTACGATCAGGCCGGCAAGAAGATTGTTGGCGTCGAGCGCGCCTTCGACACGCGCGTCTTCGAGGGCAACGTGTGGGGCTTGCAGTGGTTCACCAATGGTGTGGCGCCGCGCGGCCACTTCCCGCAATACTACAAGCACGTCGGTGAAGAGCGCGTCGCCGTGTCCGCGGCGGAGGTGCCGGCGGAAACCAGGCTGCTCGATCACGGATTCAAGCTGGCCGAGATGGGCGTGCCCTATACCTCGCCCACCGTTGGCGCCTGGGCCAGGCCGGGCCCGAAGGCCGGCCCGTTCACCGCCAGGCTCGCGGACGGCTCCGCGGTGACTTACTCGTGGTATCGCTTTGTGGACCAGCCGTCCTTCCAGCAGTACGGCTGGAGCGAAGAGAGGAGAGCGAAGCTGCAGGCTTTCGTGGAGAAGCTCCACGCAACCTGGCCGATCGACCGTGATTACATGGCGCCTCCCACTCGAGGCAGACTGGTGGCCCTGGATCCCGCGTTGCTCGTGACGCCACCCAAGGGCTTGGACGTGGGCTACGTTCCCATTGTCACGCGTCAGGAAAGGCAGTGATGCTGCGCGGGGACGGCGCCGCCCCGCCGGGTGAGAGGCCGAACAGAGCCGCCAGTGCGCACAACGAATGCATCCTGCCCGGCCGGAAGACGGCCAAGATCGCCTGGACAGATGTCGCAGGGGCGCCGGTCCAGCACCTGCGACTTGTGGCGCAACCCGTGACGCACTTGACAGCGCGGGCTGGTAAGCAATACTTACCGCGTGATTGCCACCATGTCCAGTCGCGGGCAGATCGTCATCCCGCAGCCGGTGCGGGAACGTTGCCGTTTGGGAGAGGGAGACCACTTTGTCGTCGAGGACGACGCGGAGCGCCAGGTCGTGACGCTCCGGAAGGTGAAGGACACGGGACGTTGGTTCGAGGTTTACATGGGATGTCCGCACGCGTTCGCGGTCCCGCCCAGGCGCAGACAATTCTATCGCGGCAAACCCGAGTGAGATGGCTCGTTGACACCGACTTGCTGAGCGAGCGGGTGCGTAAGCAGCCCGATCCGCGGGTGCTCAAGTGGCTCGAAGAGAACGCCTCGGAGTGCTACACGAGCAGCCACGTCATTGGTGAAATCCAGGCAGGCATCGCCCTGCTGCCCGAAGGCGCAAAGCAGCGAGCGCTCCAGGCCTGGCTAAACCGCTTGATCGAGGCGATGGAGGGTCGCATCCTGAACTTCAACACCAGTGTGGCCGCCGTCTGGGGCCGCCAGGAGGCAGAGTTCACCCAGAAGGGCTGCCTGATGCCGATGCCCGACAGCTTCATCGCCGCCACGGCGCGCCGCCACAACCTGACGATCGCCACGCGCAACACGGCCGACTACCACTGGCCCGGACTCAAGGCATTCAATCCGGTTCCCGCCGACGATCCGATGCCAGGAGCTTGAACCTCAAACGCGATCCCTACCCTGCTCCTCCGTGCGCCCTTGCGTCTTTGCACTGCAATCGGTCACAGTCTTGCGTTTCTGGCAAGATTTCCGCACTTCTATTCACCAGCGCTGCGCAGCAGCGCCGGCGCAGCGCGGCGACCGGGGCGCGCGTCGCCGCCGGACGTGCGTGAGGTTCCCGTTGCGTTGGCTGCGGCTTTGCCGCGCTGCGTCTTTGCGTTTCCCTCGGGGCCGACCGAATTCAACGCCAAGACGCCAAGACGCCAAGGCGCAAGGAAAAGACCAGTGCCATCCCTAATTCCCTCCGCCTCCCCCAATCCTCGCCTCAGCTCACCACGAAGGACACGAAGGCCACGAAGGATCGAGGAGAGAGCCGAGTTGGGGTTCTATCGCGTTCGACGCAACTAGCCCTTGTCAAAACACGTTGAAAATGACCGATGAAATCATACGCGTCATCCCAGATGTCCGCGACGACCCAGGCCGTCCGCGAATCCACACCCAGGCACACCCATAGCTGCGGCGGGACAGGTGAGGAATCCAGGCTCGCCGAACGTCGTCTGCGTTCAGCAGCCTTCATGCGTGGTTCGAGACCCCAACAGTCGCCGTCGCCCAATCCAGCCGGTCCCGTGTCGGCTTGGGCAGGACTGGTTGCAGCGCTCGTTCTCGGCTCGGCCATCGCGGCGCCCGCGGATCCTGGAGTCACCCTGAATCAGAAGGCGGACGGTTATCGGGGCATCTGGTACATGAACCAGCCCTCCGGCGACGAGTACGTCTACAAGTACAGCGGCGGACTGGGCACCTATTGCGCCAAGCACCAACCCTTCGCCGTCTATCGACCCGAGGTCAAGAAGACCTTCTTCTGCTACGGCGGCGCCCCGGCCGACAACCCCCAACGCCTGCACCACATGGTCTCCTTCTTTGACCATCAAAGCGGACGTGTCCCACGGCCGACGCTCCTCCTCGACAAGCGGACCAGCGACGCCCATGACAATCCCGTGATCTCCGTCGACGCAACCGGCCACATCTGGATCTTCTCGACGTCGCACGGCACGTCGCGCCCTTCCTACATCCACCGCGGCAAACGGCCCTACGACATCGACGCGTTCGAATGGGTCCCCGCAACCAAACTGGAAGCCGGGCAGCCGGTGGCCATGACGAACTTCTCCTATTTCCAGGCTTGGCATCTGCCCGGCCAGGGATTCCACGCCTTCTTCACCCGATACGGCTACCCGGCCGCCCGCACCATCTGTCATATGTCGAGTCCCGACGGCATCCACTGGTCGGAGTGGCAGCGCTTGGCTGCCATCGAGCAGGGGCACTACCAGATCAGCGCCGTGACCGCCAACCGAGCCGGATCGGCCTTCAACTTCCATCCCCAAGGAAAGGGCCTCAACTGGCGCAGCAACCTCTACTATGTCGAAACCCGCGACGGCGGACGGACCTGGCGGACGGCGGACGGGACACCGCTCAAGCTGCCGCTGACCGAACCTGACAACCCGGCTTTGGTGTGCGATTACCGGGCCCGCAACCTCAACGTCTACATGAAGGACATCCAGTTCGACTCCGAGGGCCGCCCCGTCATCCTCATCCTGACCAGCGGCGGCTACGAGTCCGGCCCGAAGAACGACCCGCGTACCTGGACCACAGCCCGCTGGACCGGCGCCGAGTGGATGATCCGCCCGGCCATGCAGTCGGACAACAACTACGACATGGGATCGCTCTACCTCGAACCCGATGGCGTCTGGCGGATCATCGCGCCCACCGAGACGGGGCCGCAGCCGTACAACCCGGGCGGCGAGATCGCCATGTGGCTCAGCCGCGATCAGGGCGCCACCTGGACAAAAATCAAACAACTCACCTCCGGCAGCGAGCGCAACCACACCTTCGCGCGCCGCCCTGTCGACGCGCATCCGGATTTCTACGCCCTCTGGGCTGACGGGCATGGACGCAAGCCTTCGGAGTCCTCCCTTTACTTCTGCAATCGCGACGGCGATGTGTACCAATTGCCTCGGAAAATGACCGGCGATTGGGCCGTGCCGCGCCAACGCGCGGCCATCGCGCGGACCCTGCCATGAACCGTGGGATCGGTTCGCCAGTTCTCCCAGACTCACGCTCTTCCGGCCGACAGACTGTCACTGCTCTGGGACTGCTGAGCCGGAGCCGGAAGCACGGTCATCTTGCTGGAAAAGCCCGCAGCGCAACCGGGCCGAGCAGGCCCGAATCGAGCACCGGCCATTCGGAGGCGTCGAATGGCCTGTAATTCACGTTGACGAGGTTGATGTCGTGGAACACGCGCCAGGCCACCTTGCGCCGATCCAGGTCGCGCACCCGGTTTGCGGACAGGTTCGTGACTTCGACTTCGAGGCGGTTGCGGTCGGGTCGAAGCGAGGGAAGGGCCAGTCGGTAGGGAGGCATGATCACTCGTCCGATTTCCGCACCGTTCAACCTCACACGCGCGCTGTGACACACAACGCCCAGGTCCAGCAGCCACGGGCCTTCTCCCGGCGGCGCCTCGAAGGTGGTTCGGAAGACCGCCGTGCCTGCGAATCGCTCGGCCTCCGGATCGCCATTGCGCGTCCAGGACTGGAGGGCTGCGGTCTCGTAGCGCTTGGGCAGCGCGGGGCCGCCCTCGACAAACTCGACCTGCCAGGGCCCCGGAAGAGCGAGCGGGTCGGAGCCGGGCGTCAGCCAGGACCACGCCGGCCCCTGCACATCGCGGCGATCGAATGTTCGCAGGAGAACCGAGTGTCCGGGCTCGAGTTCGAGCCGGACTTGTGTCCGGCCAGCATCGAAGGGGCGTGTTTCGGCCAGACCGGTGTGCCCGGTCATCGCGTCCATCACCACGACCGACCGTGCGGGTGTGGCCAGGGCGTGCCAGCCGAAGAGGGGGCTTGTGCTTTGGTTGGCGATGAAATAGAGGCGCCCCTCATCATGACGGCGGCGGAGGACACGCAGCCCGGCATGGTCGCCGAGAGGCTCGTGCGGCACGCCCGCGGCCGCGAGGAGTGTCTCGAGTTCGCCCACCAGGATGCGTCCGCGTCCCACGGCGGCCTGGCGCACTCGAGGTGTCGACGACTCGAAGCGCAGCGCTGCTACGATGTCCTTGAGCTCGGCCCGGCGTTGGTCGAGCGTGGCAAGGCCGGGCACGTCGTCGGGAATCCGATCCTCGAAGAGGACCGTGGCTCCGCGGGAGGCGAGCGTGGCCAGGTTGCGGAGTGTGGTGACGGGCATCAGTCGGGCTCGCGGCACCAGGACAACGGCGTAGTCGGCGCCGGGCAGCTTGACGCGGCCGGCGTCGTCCACGCGGGCGGACGCCAGCAACCGGTCCGAGACATAGTCGAAGGCGTAGCCGCGCTCCCAGAGTTGTCTTGCGGCGACGCCGACGGGTTGGCCAGTTAGCCAGGTGTGGTCATGCACGGTCATGCGGGTCACAGGACCGGGCGACGACTGCCAGAAATCGTGGAGCGGCCAGTAGAGGAGGATGT
This sequence comes from Verrucomicrobiota bacterium, assembly GCA_022710935.1. Taxonomy (GTDB): domain Bacteria; phylum Verrucomicrobiota; class Verrucomicrobiia; order Limisphaerales; family J093; genus MWFF01. The sequence goes on along the minus strand of JAKLFY010000012.1, from coordinate 93,741 downwards.
CGTTGTCGGGTCGTCCGCCGCGGAGCATGGACTGGCAGCGCTCGATGTAGGCGTTGAGCACCGGCGCGTCGCGCCAGATTGCGCTGCGGGGGTTCATCTGGGTCGAGGCGTAGAAGAGCCAGCCGGGCCAGGGGGCGTCGTCGGGCGAATAGCAGGTGCCGTGGTAGATGACGTGGTTCACCCCGGCGGCGAAGAGCAAGTCCACGAGGCATTTCAACTCCTCGAGCGTCTCGCAGAAGTGTTCCGCCATCCAGGTCCCGGTCTCGGCGGCCACAAGCGGGCGTCCGGCGATGTGCGCGGCCGACGACGCGAACTTGCAGATGAGCGGATTGCGATCGCCTTCGAGGAAGCGCTCGTCGAACCGCGAGCGCAGCGGATCGCGCGTGCCGCGTCCGAACATCTCGGTTTCCGGCACATCGGCCAGCGCGTAGAGGTCGAGCAGGTTGGCGGGGGAGCCGTGGGCCTGGTTGCGGGTGCGGATGCCGCGGGAGCGGCACCAGCGGATCCACTCGGGATACACCGATTCGATCATCAGGTCAGAGAGCGTTTCCTGGTAGTCGCACCGCACGCGGGCGGCGCGTTCGTCCGTGGCGGGGTCGCGGCAGAAATCCGGCCAGTGATTTTCGAGAAGGTAGCCGCGGCGTTGGGCAAACTCCGTCTGCACGCCGGGCACCCAACTCGAGTTGTACTCGTAGGAATCATGGTACATGGCGCGGGGCAGGGGACCTTCGAACCGGTCGAACGCCTCGGTGAACCGGGCGAGATAGTTGGTCATGGCCCGGTGGGAGAACGGGTTGAGCATCGGGCCCGCCCCGCCCGGTGCGGCCCGTTTCACCATGGGCCCCGCGGGAACGGCAGTCACAAGGCAGACGCGTGCGGTCTCGGCCCCGTTCCGCCAGTCCACTGTCCCGTCCGGTCGGATCGAGCCGGCCAGGTTCACGGCTTGGCGGGCATCCCCGATCTCGGCCACCAGGGCGACAACCGAGGCGGGGTCGATCCGATTGGTCAGGGGGTCGCCTGGGGCGAGCGTCACCATCGAGGTTCTGAGCTGCCATCCTCCGTCGGTTGCGGGAACATTGGGTCCGCCAAAGCACCATCCGGTGCCGGTGGTCATGTCGACTCCCAAATCGAGCCGACCGGCTTCCTCGACGTAGAACTTGAACGCGTCAAGCCACGCGGGGCTCAAGTACTCGAGGTATCGGGATTCGGCTCCCCGGGCCCCGTAGATCGGGATGACGTGGATGCCTCCCAATCCCGCGTCGCGGTAGCGTCGCAGTTCGCGCGCCAGGTTGTTGGTGTCGACGCCGCTGCCCAGCCACCAATTGTACGCCCACGGACGGCTCTCGCGCGTTGCATCCGGCCAGGCCAGGGCCGAGTCGCCCGCGCCCTGGCGGGTGTCTGCCTCGATGGCGTCGACCGTGCCGGTCGCGGAAACCAGGAACACGGACTTGAGATACGGCAGGGCCAGTCGGACGCGGGTGAGGGCGATGCCGTCCCGGTTCGCGTGGGTGGAATCGACCGGCGCGATTTCACCCGTGTGAGGGTTCCAGGCCTCCAGATCGTGGCGTCCGCGCAGGGTGAGGGCGCACTCGCTCAACTTTGGATCGAGGTTCGCGAAGAAGTAGATGTGTTGGTTGTCCCGGCATTTGTGGATGTAGCGCAGGGCCTGTCCGGGTTGGAAGGCCACGTCGCAGACGGGTCGGGCCGCTTCGAGCGCCTGGCGCAAGGCGTCTGCGCTCAAGGCGCGCAAGCGGATGGCGCAGCCACCCTCCGCGTTCCGGCTCAGTGCGAATGCCGCGGACGCGTCGGCGCCCGGTTCCGATGTGTCAAACATCTCTGTGACGGCGCGCACAACGTCCGCGTCGCGTCCGAACTCGGCTGACTTGGACGGGAGTTGGCCGGTGGCGAGGACACAGCCGCCCTGGTCATAGAAGGCCTTGATCTTCGCGAGACTGGTCCACTGAATCGTCTTGTGGCCCGGCAGAATCAGAACGCTGAAGCGGCCCGGATGCACGCGATTGGGCAGGACCAAATGGCCTCGTTCGATCACGCACTTCCGGTCGAGCACCTCTGGATGGAGGAAGGTGTAGTCGCGGCCGAGGGTCACAGACAGCAACTCGCCCACGTCGACGTAGTCGGCTTCGGGCACGCCGACCCCGCCCTGGTAATGGCCGAGTGGCCCGTCGAGGTGATGGCTCCCCTGGAGTGTGGCGATGGGGTAGAGGACGGCGATGTCGGCGACATGAGCGGCGTCGTTCTGCAGCAGCGTGTTGAGCCGGGCCAGGTACGTGTTGAACTCGGGGAGGCGCCCCGCATAGGCCGGGTGCCGCCACGACAGCTCGGGTTTGAACGTGACCCGGGTGTCGTCGTACCACACGGCATGAGGAATGAGCATGTTGATGCCTTTGGTGTACTGCTCCATCGCCACCGTGTAGATGGCGTCCCATGAGAGATCGCCCATCGCCCCGTAGGTCTCGGACATCACCATGGACTTGTCCCAATTGTAAGCGGCCGAGCTCACCAGCTTGTAGAACCGCTCGGCCGGGCGGTCGCCGCCAATCTTGTCGATTCCCGGAATATCGAGATGCTTGAAGCACTTCATCAGATCGCCCGAGATCGAGACAGGGTTGACCACCTCCTCCTGGTCCTGGTGGCCGGTGGCCTGGATGCCGTGCCGGGCGCACCATTCTTGAATCCGCCTGGTGAAACCCTCCGCATAGAGCTCGGCGCGAAACCCGAAGAGAGAGTTGCGCGCGGCCTGGGTCTCCGGACCAATGTCGAGCCAGAGGGCCGGGTAGTAGGGCCGCGGATCGAACCCGTGGCGCGCCTCGAACTTCTCGTTGAAGCGGTCGGTCCAGGTCCGGCCCGCCGCCCGGTAGAGCGTCGGTTCGTCAAAGAACGTCGAGTCGATTGTCGTGCCGAAGTGGGCGGCAAACCGGTCGTAATAGGCCTGGTGCGTGATTTCGATAAACCGGTCCGCCGCCTCGGGATCGAGGTAATCGCAGATCGGATCGCCGTCTCTGACGCAGACGAATGCCATGATCTTCCAGGAACCGGCTGGAGCCGCCCAATCGAACCGGCCAGCCTGCGCGCGGCTGGTGAGGTCGATTCGTTCGAGTGTTTCGGTGTTCATCGCCACCAGCGCGGCCAGGCTGCCGGGCGGCAGATTCGTCTCGAATCGGGCCGGGCCAGCGACTGGCCATTCGTGCTTGTCCAGTCGCTTGATCGTCAACTCCGGCCAGCGTTGGGCGAACAGGCTCGTGTCGCTCGAGTTCTGCGACCCGGCCGAACCGCTCGGAAAGCCGTACTCGTCATAGAGCGACATCGTCAGCCCCAGCGCCTTGGCCTGTTCCAAGGCCGCGCCGTAAACCGCGAAGTACGCGTCGCTCAGGTAGGGCGGAGAGAACTGCTTGCCGAACGGCAGAATGCCGAACCCGCCGTAGCGACATCGGTCGCGCGCCTGGCGCATGTGCTCCCGGACCGTGTCGGCGGTGACGCGGGTGTCGTTCCAGAACCAGAGCGGACGTGGCCAATAGCGCTGGGGCGGGGAAGCGAAGATCGTCCGCAGGCTCGTCGGCGATTCTGGGGGCGTCATGTCGCCGGCGTCGGCGGTCGTGCCTGTCAGCAGGCACAGGACAGATGCGATCCAAGGCAGGGCGTGACGATCGAGTGTCATGGGGGGATGGAGTGAATCGGGCGGTTGTGTGGTTACGTTCCTTGGGCCAGGGACGCGAGCAGGAAGTCGCGCTGTCGGGTGGCGTGCGGATTCAAGCGCAGCAACCGGGGATTCCACGCCAGGTGGTAGCGATAGAGAGCGCCTTCTGCCCCTTTGGTCGAGAGACAAACGAACTGGTCGGCAGCCTGCTCGGGTGCCAGGAACTCCGGCAGGAAGCTGGCCACGCCACCCCGTTCGAGAGCGGCCTTTGCCTCGATGAAACTCGCGCAAACCAGACGCGGCTCGCGCCCCTTGAAAACGCCGAGGTCCGACAGTGCCAGTTCATGGGCCGGCCAGACGAAAGGCAATAGTTTGTCTCGGAGCGCCTGGCGCGCCTGGGATTCATCCCGGCAGAGGAGTTTGGGGATCCACAGGCGCAATCGCCACCTCGCCAGCTCTTCAAGTCGCAGGGGGCGGCTGACGGCGGTCGCGGTGACGATGCCGAAATCCAGCGTCAAGTCGTGGAGTCGCCGCTCGATTTCGATGTGATCGACAGTCTCGAGGGCATATCGCGGACCCGACCCGCGCGAGGGTTGAGCGAGCAGGGGCAGGAGGAAACGATCGACGAACGTGGCGCCCGCGCCGATGCGGAAGATCTGCTCTTCCGCCAGGCAGCCGCGTCGAAAATTCGACAAGCCCATCAGGAAAAACCTGGAAATGCGCGCCAGTTCCCGTCCGCCGGGCGTCAGGCGAATGCCCTTGCCGTGCCGCTCGACCAGTTTGGTCTGGAAGAAGTCCTCCAACTCCTTGATTTGGCGGCTGAATTGGCTTTGGCGGATCGGATCGCCCTCGGCGGCTCGCGCGATATTCCCGGCCGCGCCGACCTCCACGAGCGCGCGCAACCGGTCGAGCGACAGTCCACTGTCGGTGAAGAGTCTGGCAAACATGACTGGCTAGTCGAGTGACTCGCGATCATCCACATGGCAGGCGGATCCCGAGTCGTTACCGTACACACGCCGGACACTGTTCGGCGCAATCATGAGACCTGGAGCAAAAAATGAACAGCATTCTATCGGCAGAGACCATCACCAAGGTGCAGGAGATCCTCGTGCGGCAATTGGCGGTCGAACGAGCGCAAGTCGTGCCGGAAGCCGATCTTGTGGCCGACCTGGGAGCCGACTCGCTGGACCTTGTCGAGATCGGCATCACGGCAGAGGAGACGTTCAACCTGACCATGCCGGACGAGGCCATGGAGAAGGTGCGAACCGTCGGGGATTTCTATGAGGCATTGGCGGCCCGGCTCGAACTCGAGGGGCGCCCCGCTTAGCCCGGCCATTTCACACGCCTCGCGAAAGCGCCGGCCAGCGCAGCAAGATTGGCGCGACACTCCCGGTTGTTACGCGAGGCGCGGCACGCACTTTGGTCCGCATTGACCCACGTCAATTCTTGCATTCGGGATCGGGTGCATGATGTTCTATGTGAAACTTGCGGCAAGGGTCAGTGACCCCCGACGGCCGTTGAAGAACCGAAGAACAACAATCAGGAGCCAAGAACATGTTTTGTTATCAGTGTGAACAGACCTCCAAGGGAACCGGCTGCACCGTGCACTCGACGTGCGGCAAGGACGAAACCACCGCCGCGCTGCAGGACGTGTTGCTCCATGCGGCCAAAGGCGTGGCCCAGTACAACTACCGCGCCCGCCAGCTCGGCGTGTCCGATCGCGAGATCGACCGGTACATTCTAAAGGCGCTCTTCATCACCGTCACCAATGTCAATTTCGACGCCGACGCCGTCGAGCGTGCCGTGCGCGCGGGTGCGACGATGCGCGACCGCGCCCGGGCCTTGTACGAGCGTGCGGCCGCGGCGGCGGGCAAAACCCCGGAGCTATTGAAAGGCCCCGCCACCTGGGTGCCCGCTCCGACGCAGTCCGGACTCGTCGCCCAGGCGGGTACCGTCTCCATCCTCGTGCGGCGCGATCAGTTTGGCGCCGATGCGGTTGGCCTGCAAGAGTTGCTCATCTACGGGCTCAAGGGCGCCGCCGCTTACGCGGATCATGCCCTGGCGCTGGGAATGGAGTCGGACGAGGTCTACGCGTTCTTCAGCGAGGCGTTGACCCATGTGGTCGAGACGCCGCCCTCGGTGGACGCCCTCTTTGCCCTGAACATGAAGTGCGGCGAGGTGAACCTGAAGGTGATGGAAATGCTCGATCGCGCCCACACGACCACCTTTGGTCACCCGGTGCCCACCCCGGTCCGCATCGAGCCGGTCAAAGGCAAATGCATCCTGGTCTCCGGCCACGATCTGCACGACCTCGAGGTGCTGCTTAGGCAGACCGAAGGCAAGGGCGTGAACATCTACACCCATGGCGAGATGCTTCCCGCGCACGGGTACCCCGGGCTCAAGAAATACAAGCATCTGGTCGGGAACTTCGGCGGCGCGTGGCAGGACCAGAAGAAGGAGTTCGCGCAGTTCCCCGGCGCGATCCTGATGACGACCAACTGCATCATCGAGCCCCAGGACAGCTACAAAGGCCGCATCTTCAGCACCGGGAACGTCGGCTGGCCAGGCGTCCGCCACGTCCTCAACGGCGACTTCACCCCCGTGATCGACGCCGCCTTGGCAGCCCCTGGATTCGCCGAGGACGGCCCCGACAAGACCATCCTGGTCGGCTTCGGCCACAACGCCGTGCTTGGAGTCGCGGACCAGGTGGTTGCGGCCGTCAAGTCCGGCGCCATCCGCCACTTCTTCCTGGTGGGCGGCTGCGACGGCGCGAAGACCGGTCGCAATTACTACACGGATTTCGCCGAATTGGCGCCCAAGGACACGGTCATCCTGACCCTGGCGTGCGGCAAGTTCCGATTCAACAAGCTCGATTTTGGCACGATCGGGGGCATTCCGCGGCTGCTCGATGCCGGCCAATGCAACGACGCCTACTCGGCCATCCAGATTGCCGTGGCCCTGTCGAAGGCGTTCGGTTGCGGCGTCAACGAACTCCCCCTCTCGCTCATCCTCTCGTGGTTCGAGCAAAAGGCCGTCGCGATCCTCCTGACTCTCCTCTACCTCGGGATCCGCAATATCCGCATCGGACCTTCCCTGCCGGCGTTCATCACGCCCGCCGTCCTGCAGGTCCTGGTGGACAAGTTCGACCTCAAGCCGATTGCAGCGAAGGCGCAAGACGATCTGGACGCCATTCTGGGCCGCGCGGCCTGAGTTGAGCGTCGCCGTCGCGCGCGTGGCGAGGCTCGGTTTCGAGCAATCTTTTCGAGCGCCTGTCTGTTGCCAGCCTGCGCTGGCCGGCGGATAGGCGCTTTGCTTGGCGGGTGAGGCGCGCATTCGAGAAGAATTGGCTCGCTTGACGAGGAAGTGGTTCACCGCCATGCTCGTGAGAGTGTCGATTCGGGCACGCGGATATGCGCGCGGAGCCCCGGCTGACACAGGCACATGACTAGAAATCACATCGAATGGCGTCTCGTGGATCGGACAAGGATCTGTGTGCGGAGCAAGGGCGCGCAGTCGCGCGCGCTTGGATTGGCGTCTTCCATCCTGCTGTTGGCGGGGTCTGTTTGCCATGCGCAGGGGCAACGCCAAAGTCCGCCTGGGCCTCCATTCCCCCCTCCGCGCGTCCACGCGCCGGTTTCCGTGGGAACGGTTCAGCAGGCTCCAGTTGCGGCGACGCAGTCTTCCGGAGGGCAGCCGGTTCGTGGGGACGGGCCGCGCCTGAAGGTGGAAGAGCCTGTCCACGACTTCGGCAGGGTCAGGAACGGCGAGGTGGTGAAGCACACATACGTGTTCACGAACACCGGCAACCAGGTGTTGGATGTCACGGATGTGCGAGCTTCATGCGGGTGCACGACAATGGGGGGGTGGACCCGGCAGGTGAAGCCAGGCGAGACCGGAAGCATACCGATCCAGTTCAACACCAGCACGTTCGAGGGGCCTGTTGTCAAGACGGTCAGTGTCGCCTGCAACGATCCAACGCAGCCGAACGCGGTGCTCCAGATCAAGGCCACCGTGTGGAAACCGTTTGAAATCAGACCCCAATTCGCTGTCCTGAACACCACCCCGGATGCACCCTCGAAATCGACCAATGTGCGCATCGTCAACAACACGGGGGAAACGTTGACCCTGTCCGCGCCGGTCAGCAGCAATCCCTCGTTGGCTGCCGAGCTGAAGACCGTCCAGGCCGGCCGGGAGTATGATCTGGTCGTGAGGACTGTGCCGCCGCTGACGCCGGGAAACGCCGGGGGCACGATCACGCTGAAGACCTCCTCGACCAATCACCCGGCCATCGAGGTGCGTGTCTGGGCCAACGTGCAGCAGGCGGTGATGGTCCTGCCGGCTCTGATCAACCTGCCCTGGGCGCCGTTGTCGGGGACGATGCCCGTCAGCGTCTCGATCCGCAACAACAGCACCAATGCCCTGGTGCTCAGCGAGCCGTCGGTGAACGTCAAGGGTGTGGATGTGAAGATCAAGGAAATCCAGCCCGGACGCTACTTCACAGTCACGGCCAGCTTCCCGTCCGGGTTCAAGATCGAGGAGAACCAGAAGGTCGAGTTGACCGTGAAGTCGAATCACCCCGACTTTCAACGGATCACAGTGCCGGTCCGGCAAATGGTGCGCCCGGTTCCAGTCACGGCGCCCGGTCCGGCCGCCCGGCCTGCAACGCCCGCCGCAGCCGGGGCGCGGTGATCGAGGGGATGATCCGTCCCGGCACACTCCAACATCGGGCTCGAGTTGGGCTGGGCGCGCACGGCCGGCATGCGCCGTGTGTGTTCGCTCCCGCCCCGAACGATCCGGACCTCTTTGAAAGCTGATTTCCCTCGACTGCCGGCGCGCGCGCGCAGACTCCGGGTTGGAGACGTCCTGCGGGAGGGCGTTCTTGTGGCGATCGTGGGCGCGGCGATTGCCTTTGCTGCCAACGCCGTGTCCCCTCGGGGCCTGGTGCTGGCGCGCAATTACTTTCCCACGGCCGTCCAGGTGGCGGGTCCGGCGCCCGCGGCATCGCCTGCGCAACCCGGCCCTGCCGAAACCAACGCGGTGGGCGCCGCGCCGGCGCCGCCGGTGGCGGAATCCCTCGATGCGGAGAGTTTGCAGCGGGCGGACATTGACCAGGCGGCGGCCTTGTTCCGCGATCCGCGTTACCAGGCGGAACTGGTTGTGTTCATCGATGCGCGGGACGAGGCGCAATACCGCGAGGGGCATGTGCCGGGGGCCTATCAGTTCGATCATTATCGCCCCGAGAAGCAGCTTGCGACCGTCCTGCACGTCTGTCAGTTGGCGGAGCAGATCGTGGTGTACTGCACGGGGGGCGATTGCGAGGACAGCGAGTTTGCCGCGCTCGCCCTGATTGGCGTTGGGATACCGAAGGAGCGTTTCTTTATTTACGTCGGGGGCATGAGCGAGTGGGCTGCGCAAGGCCTGCCGGTCGAGATCGGAGAACGCAACAGCGGGAACATTGGGAACGCGGAGCCATGAGCGCCATGCCACTGACCGGAAGACACAGGAGATGGGACATCGCCGCCGTGCTGGCGCGGTGGCTGCTGGGTGGGTTGTTTCTCCAGATGGGACTGAGCAAGGCCCTCGATCCGGTCGATTTTCTCAAGCTGGTGCGCGAATACGATCTGACGCAGCACCCGCTTCTGCTCAACGGGATCGCAGCCGCGTTGCCGTGGTTCGAGGTGTTTTGCGGCGTCCTTCTGTTGGCCGGCGTGGCCGTTCGCGGGTCGGCCTTGATGCTGGTGGCCATGCTCGTGCCGTTCACCTGGGTTGTCTTCCAACGGGCACTGGCTCTCCAGGCCGATCTCGGCATCCCCTTCTGCGAGGTCAAGTTCGACTGCGGCTGCGGCGCGGGCGAGGTCTACATCTGCCGCAAGCTGGTCGAGAACGGTCTGCTGATTCTCTTCTCGGCCTGGCTGCTGATGGGGTGGGGGCGGCGTCTGTGCGCCCGCTACGCGTTGATGAAGTCGGGGCCAGAAAATTGACGCCCGGCGCGCTTTGGGATACACATTAGGTCAGTTTGAATGAACATGCTTATGAAGAATCGTAAAAACACAATCGCTCCGAACAGCGCGCGCCTGGCCAACAGCCTCAATCAGGTTCTGGCCGATTCCTACGCCCTGATGGCTCTGACGCATCTGGCGCACTGGAATGTCGAGGGCCCCAACTTCTTTGGCCTGCACACCGCATTCCAGACGCAGTACGAGGAACTCTTCGAAGCAATCGATGAGATTGCCGAGCGCGTTCGGGCCGTAGGCGCCTATGCCATCGGCGGTTTGGGCACGTTCGCCGAGAAGGCCCAGATGAAGGAGTTTGTCTCGCCTCTGGGCGCCGAGGCGTATGTCCGGGCGCTGATCGAAGCGAACGACAAGCTTCTTGCCGACGCCGCCCAGGCGCGCGATCTGGCGGGCGAGGCGAACGATGCCGAGAGCCAGGACCTGATGATCGACCGCATCACGCTCCATCAGAAGACCGTCTGGATGCTCAAGAGCGTCCTCAAAAGCTGAGACGCGCCAGCAGTTCTCACTTCGCGTGCGGGGCCTTGACGCCGGGTGAGGTCACCCGGCCTGCAGCATCGAGGAATGTAGCGGTTGTAGGCCGGGTCCCCCGACCCGGCGCTCTGAGCGTTGTCAAAACGAGGATCGCTACTCGATCAGGCGCGTGTTATAGGTCTTCAGAAACGCCTGATGGATCGCGCCCGTGGGATACTGTTCGGTGAGCGGATACGGATACTGGCTCATGGCGCGGAATGGGAGTGGTTCGAGAGTCTGGGGCGTCAGAGTGTACAGATCCATGTCTTTGCAGTAGGCGTGCGAGACGAGGATGAAGCTGCGCTCGTGGCCTGACGGCAGGGGGGGCAACCGGGTCGCGTCGAATTTGAGCGCGATCTCGTCGCCCGGTCCGACCAGCACGTAGCGGTCGTCGAATTCGAGCAGCAACTCGGTCACGCCGCCGTATCGGGTGTAGGCTCCCTTCAGCGTGTGAAAGGGCGCCGTGGCGTCGGACAGCTCGTAGTCGAAGATCAAAGGAAACCGACCGTCTGGCGAGTATTCGCGGGCGAAGCCGACCGGACGCAATGCCGCGTCCCGCAGCGGCACCGCGTGCGCGGTGGCCAGGTCGGTTGGGGCTAGACGCGCGACATAGACCTGGTCGTAGAACAGTTCGAGGTTGGTCGTCATTCGGAGCTTGCGCGTTGTCGGCGCGATCTGGCCGGTCAGGTCGATTGTGATCATGCGCCCCATGCCGCCCGGCGCGCCGCCATCGGGCACAATCGTGCGCCATTGGCCATCGGGCTCGAGGCGATCGACCCGGATCGGCTCCCAACCCAGACGCGATTGGCTGGCGGCATAGACGGTTTGGGAGTACGGGTACTCGATGAAGCCGTTGATGAAGAGGAACACCCGGTCGTTCGCGCCCATGCGGGCCAGGCGGCCGCCGAAGTCCAACTCGAGCGTGTGTGGACGGCAGAACCCGATGTAGCGCCGATCCAACACCGGCTCGAACGCGTAGACGCGATCGACCCGCGCAATGCGATCCGCGCAGTCGCGCTGTTGTCCTTCACCGGCCGCGGTCGTCTCGATCGCCGTTTCGGCGAAGATCGGGGAATCCACAACGAGCAACTCGTGGGTGGGCGGGGGGCCGCTGATGGCGAGCCGCTCATCGGGGAAGACGGGGTGCTCCCGCGGATGGTCGATCGCCAGCAGTTCGAGCCGGTCGACATACGCGCTCTCTTCCATCGGCTCGGTCACGCGCAGCAGGTAGTTCCCATCCCGAGGCCGCAGTTGATGGGACTCGATCTTCACATGCTCGAGCACCTGCGGCGGGGCCGCGAGGCCGGGCTCGGAAAAATACCCGAGGCCGCCCACCCCGGCGAAATCGGTGATGAACTCGAAACGCGTCCCGTTCCAGGCGAAGAGCACCGGGCAGCTCGAGATCTTGCGCTGGATCTCCGAGACCCTATGGACCTGGCCCGCCACCAGGCCGATCTCCGCCTGCGCCACGCCGTCCGGCCATAGGAACTCGATGTAGTCCGCCTTGGCGGCGCCGCCCAGACCGATCAGGGCCGGCAGCGCGGACTGATAAGCGCCGCCCGATTGGCCTGTGTGGAACAGGCGCTGCTCGCGCAGGCCGGCCCGCGCCGTGAGGCGGACGCCATAGCCGCTCGCTGGACTGCGCGTGCGCCCGTCGCGACTGCGGATGCCGCTGGGCTGAATGGCCAGCGCCGTCGAAGGCGGCACAAGTTCGCCCGCGGCCAGCGCCACCCGGTTGGTGGGGCCCTGTTCCATCACAATCAGATCCGGCACAAGGTCGCCCGTGAGATCCGCAACCTCGATTCCGGCCAGCGCGGCCCCAGGCGCGGCCTTCCAAACCTCTGGCTGCAGCACGACGCGTCCCTTCCCGTCATTGAGCAGCAGGTGCGCCTCGGAGCCGAGGCAGACGACATCGAGATCGCCGTCCAGATCGATGTCGGCAACCCGCATCCCGCGCAGCGGGCCCCACGATTCGAGAGCCTTCGCACTGCGCGCAAACGCTTCGTCCAGCTTGAATTGGCCGCGCCCTTGACCGAGGTGGAGGCTCAGCGACAACGGCTCGCCGCCGAGCACGACCAGATCCAGGATTCCGTCCCCGTTGAAGTCCTGGAGCGCGCCTCCGCCCTCGGCGCGGATGTCGAGCCCATGCGCCGCCTCTCGGTAATGCCCGAGCAGTTCGTTGAGGAACAGGGTTCCAGACTGTCCGTCGCGCAAAACAACCAGGTCCATGTCCCGGTCCTGATCCACGTCCCCCGGCAGGACGAGGACCGAACGGCTGTCGGTCTTGGCCAGAACAGCCGGATCGGCGATGTTAGCGAACGAGCCGTCGCCGTTGTTGTTCCAGAGTTGGTCGGGTCCGTCGCGGCAGATGAAAAGGTCGAGATCGCCGTCATGATCCGCGTCCAGGAACAGCCCGCTGCGGTTGTGTCCGGGTGACGAGGCCAAACCCGCGCGCAGAGTTGCATCAGTGAACGTCCCGTCACCGTTGCCTCCGAACAGGCGATTCGCATCCGCGCTGACGACGCACAGATCGGCGATGTCGTCATTGTCGAAATCGCCGATGGCGCAGCTTAGCACGTTGGTCAGCCCCTCGAGGCCCGAGCCGACAGCGGCTTCGAGAAAACGGCCGTCGGTAGTCTGCCGCAGCAGCGCCACGCCGCCATGCGCTCCGAGTGGCACGACCAGGTCCGGACGCCCATCGCCGTCCAGATCGCCCGCCGCCGCACCGTTCGGTCGCGCAGCCCTGGGATCGGTGTCCGGTCCGACCGGACCTGGCCACGTGAAGAGCGTCGATGCGGTTCTAAGACGGTACTGGCTTTTCGTGATGGGCGGGGGCGAAACGCTCGACAAGGGCTGGGCCAGCGCCAGATCGCCCATCTGATTGTACTGCGGCAATTCGATGGATTCGCCCAGCGGACTCGCCCGGAGCGTCTTGAACATGGCCAGGTAGTCCTGGGCCTTGGCGTCCTGGCCGGCGCGCAGGGCGCTCTGGTAGAGCTGATAATAGGCGCTGTACAGGTACGGACGGTGCTCGACCGCGCGCAGAAAGTCCGCCTCCGCGGGCTGACCGGTCCGCTGTTTGCACAATGCCAGCAGATACCACGCGGCGCCGTCGTGCGGGCGATCCTGAACCACCCGTTCGAGAGGCGGGATGGCCTCCTCGGCCTTCCCCACGTGTTGCAAGACAATCCCCTGGAAGTAGAGCGCGCGCGTGTTGGCCGGATCCGCTTCGAGCACGCTCCCGACCAGCTTCTCCGCCGCATCGAGGTCTTCCTTGCGGTTGCGGTTGAACAGGGCAATCGCCAGGTTGAGCCGGGCCTCGACAAGATTGGGCGCGGCGGCGAGCACCTCCTCGAATGCCTTGGCGGCGTCGTCGTACAGATATTGCCCCATCAGGCTCACCCCGCGGTTCATGGCCTCGATGACTTGGGGCGACGGGCCTGCCGGCTCCGCGGCTCGGCGACAGCCGACCTGGGTGAGGCAAAGCGCACCCGCCAGAAAGGCCGCGAGAGCCAGGGCTTGAAACGAACTCGATGGCAAGACGTGTCCCATAGATTCGGGCTGACGTTAATTGGGCCGGTCGATCGAGGCAATCAGACTCACAGACCGGTTCACCGGTGCATCTGGTTGTTGTCGGTGTTCTGTCGCCCGGTGAGGGCACCGGGCCTACAACGGATCGAGATTGCCGGTGTAGCAGGTCGCGTGACCCCATGCGGCGCAAACTCGATTCCCACCGACAACCTCCAGATACACTGCCGGTTCATCGTCCCCATGCGCATTCATCCGTTAGATGTCATCGCTACCAATGAACAAAGGTCGCACCTTCACTCCTGCTGTGGAGATTCCAGGACCAATTCATGAAGTGGAGCGGCGACGGCCTCGTCGCCGACAAACACCTTCTTCACTCGCGTCGGCGGGGGACGAGCCGTCCCCCCTCCACCCTTTTCGCCTTCATGAATTGGCCGTGTGGAGATTCTGCTTGTCGAACTTTTCCGTTGCTCGCCGCCGGACTCGTCTCCAGACTCGCCCCCTAAGCAACACCCTTGAAGGAGACTGGGCCAGATCGGCGGCAGCAGGATTCCGCACGCACGGGATCTGCGCGCCAAAGCGGGAAGTCCCGGGCGTTGCGCGCACAGATGATTCATTGTTCAAGGATGGAGGCAATACTATGAGGCAATACGGAATTACGCGACGGTCCTTCCTCGGAACCACGGCAGTTGGTTGTGCCTGGTGCGCGTCCAAGGCCTGGGCACCCTGGGCCATGGCGTCCACCGCGGGCGATTGGCCCAAATTGCCACCGGCCAAGATCTATAAGGTCTACGCCGGCCGGACGGGAGACATGTACCTGGCTCATCCCACCGAAGAACTGGCCAAGTTCGAAAAGTACTTCGCCGACATGGAGGCGAAGCTCGGGGATGTCAAGTTCGTCGGGGGCGACCTGATTCCACCAGCCCAGGTCGATCAGTTGGCCGAGAAAGTGCGCGACGCGGATGCCCTCATGCTCATCCACCTTTCCGGTCACGGTGGCGATGCTCCGGTGCTGGGAAAGCTCATCGACGTTGGGCTGCCGACGGTGTTGTTCTCGCAGCCCTTTAGCGGGCACGGCTGGATGTACTTTTCCCAGTGGCACAAGCAGGGCAAGAAAGTCGTTCTCCTGCCCAGCAGCGATTGGACGGAACTGGATCGCGCCGTGCGTCTGTTGCGCGTCCCGGCCTGGATGAAGCGGAGCCGCATCATCGCATGGGGGCCGCCGCAGGGGACGGCGGAGGCCTGCTCGGCGGACCAGGTGAAGGAGCGGTTCGGAGCGGAGGTGATTTCCGTCAGCAACGACCGGGTGCAGGAACTGATGAAGGGCATCGACCCGAAGGCGGCCGAGGCGGAGGCGGAGGAGTATTGGCTGAGCAAGGCCAGGAAGATCGTCGAACCGACCCGGCAGGAGATCATCGATTCAGCGCGGCTCTACCTGGCGGTCAAGGAATTGATGATCCAGGAGCGGGCCCAGGCGATTACCAGTTCGCATTGCATGGGGAACCCGCGCGGCTGCCTGACGTTCAGCAAGCTCAACGATCTCGGGTTCGTCGGCGCGTGCGAAGGGGACATGGATTCGACCCTGACGATGCTCATGTTCACTTATGCCTTCGGTGTGCCCGGGTTCATCACCGACCCCGTGATCGACAAGGCCAAGGGTGCGATGGTGCATTTCCATTGCACGTCGGCCACCAAGATGGATGGACCCGCGGGGGAACGCCTGCCGTTCACGATTCGCACGCAGACCGACAGCAAAGGCGGCGTCGCCCTCGAAGTCGAAAACCGCATCGGCCAGCCGGTGACCTGCGCCAAACTGGTCAGCCTCAAAACGATGCTGTTGACGCCCGGCAAGATCATCGAGACCAGCACCAGCCCGATGGCCTGCCGCACCCAGTTCGCGCAAAGCGTGCCCGATGCGCGGCGGCTCTTTCTCAACTGGGGCGAGGATGTGATCCAAGGGGGCGTCATGACCTTGTTGCATCGGGTGGTCTTCTATGGCGATTATGCCGAGCCGGTGCGCGACCTGGGTGACCTGATGGGCTTCAACGTCATCGAAGAGGGCGGCGCGACCCAACGGGCCTAGCCCGGTTTGACTTTGCCAAGGGATGCGCTCTTTTATGCCGTTGCGCCGTCTCGGGAGGATCATCCATCTCCGGCCGGCCCAGGAGACCCTTTGCATGAACAGTTCTTCGGACGATTCGCACGCTCGATCCCGAAGCGCCGCCGAACAGAACTCGGCTGGTCGCCGGGCCGCCGGCATCGCAACTCTCGCGCTTGCCAGCCTGCTTGCCGTCGGGGGGCGCGCGGCGGATGCGCAGCCTCGAACGCTGCCGCTGGGCGCTGCCGCGCCTGAATTCAGTCTGCCCGGTGTGGATGGCCGCACCCACTCATTGCGCGATTTTGCCGCGGCGCGTGCGCTGGTCGTCGTCTTCACCTGCAACCACTGCCCGACCGCTCAGTATTACGAAGGGCGGCTCATGCAGTTGGCCGCCGATTACCGGGACAAAGGCGTGGCGCTGGTGGCGATCTCGCCCAACGACCCGCATTCCGTCCGGCTGGACGAGCTGGGGTGGGCGGACCTGGGGGATTCCTTTGCGGACATGAAGCTGCGCGCGAAGGAGCGTGGATTCAGCTTTCCATATCTGTACGACGGCGAGACGCAGGAGGCATCTCGCGCCTACGGGCCGGTGGCGACCCCGCACGTCTTCCTGTTCGATGGCGAGCGCAAGCTGCGTTACGCGGGCGGGATCGATGATTCGGAACGCGTCCAACACGTCAAGGTCCAGTACCTGCGCGAGGCTCTGGACGCAGTGCTGGCGGGCAAAACGCCACCCGCCGCGCAGACCAAGGTGGTGGGCTGCTCGGTGAAGTGGTCGGGCAAAGCGGACGCAGTCAGGGCCTTCATGGAAAAGTTGGCGGCGGAACCGGTCAGCCTGCACAGCGTGGATGCGGACGCCCTCAAGCAGTTGCGGGCGGGGAACCCGGCGAAATTCCGGTTGGTGACGTTCTGGGCCACCTGGTGCGCGCCCTGCGTGGCGGAGTTCGATGAATTCGTCACCATGCACCGGATGTATCGGCACCGGGAATTCGAGCTTGTGACTGTCGCGGTCAACCGTCCGGAGGAACAACCGCAAGTCCTCGAGTTCCTCAAGCAGAAACAGGCGTCCAACCGCAACTTCATCTTCGCCTCCCCCGACCGTGCCCCGCTGATCGACGCGTTTGATCCCGACTGGCAGGGGGTGGTTCCCTACACCGTCCTGCTCTCACCCGAAGGCAAGGTGGTGTCTCGGGCCGTGGGCAGCATCGATGCGCTCGAGTTCAGGCGCGCGATCGTCCGTGCCCTGAACGAACGCAAGCCGTGGTAGAGGGGGCCTCGAGTGAGGAACAGGCCGGACATCGGATCACGCGCGCCTTGTACCACTCTCTGTCAATTGCTTTTCTTCTTGAAAGAAGTCTCATGCCGCAAAGGCCGTCAGTTGTTGCGCATTTTGGTTGCGGCTTTGCCGCGCTAAGAAATGTCCAGGCTGACGCGTCAGCAGCGTCACCTGGGCACGCTGGCCAGCACAAAATCAATCGCTCCCTTCACATCCTGCGCGAGCGCCTCGAATTGCTGGGCAAGCGGCGGGGGCCAGAGGGCAAGACCCTCACTGCTGATTTCGTCGATCAAACCCCAGGTGGCAGCCAGTTGGGAATCGGGCAATTGCGCGGCATCGAGTGCAGTTGACTCCGATGGGGCCGGCGGGGGAGGCTGACGGTCGAGATGCACCGCCACGCCGATCGCGAGTAAGGCGAGTGCGAGGGTCGAGGCGGCCAGAGCCGGGCGCCAGCGTGCCATGAACCGGCTGGTTGAGAGTTGAGGGTTGAACGTTGAGCGTTGAGCGTTGGAGGTTGCCGGTTGATGGTCCCCATTCACGTTAAGCCCTTGATTGTCAACGCTTCCCACGCGCATTGGGTCGAGGGCGGCCTGAGGCCGCGCGATTGGCTGCGCGGCGGCCTCTTTGACGGCGCGCATGATGGCGTCGTGCAGGTCCCGCGGAGGGTGCGGGGCGAGTGCCTCCTTGTCGGCCCAGGCGCGCAGCTTGTGATCAAGCGCGGTGGCGGCGGCATCGAACTGACTGAGTTCGGCCGAGTTTGATAGGATCCGCCGCCACCACCGCGAAAGTGGCGCTTTCGAGTCCAGGGACCTGGACACTTTGTATTGTGCGATGAGGCGTATCATCGAGCTCGCAGGGGGAGTTGGGGTTGCGGGGCGGGGACGGGCCGGCTCGGACGGAGCCGGCTGTTCGAATTGCCCAAGGGAGGGCGGACGGCCTGCCGGTTCCATGCCGCGACCAGCGTCCGACGCGCGCGAAAGAGCAGGACTTTGACTGAGGTCGAGGTGCGGCCCAGGACCCGGGCGATCTCACGCACGCTCAGGTCCTCCCCGTACTTCAGGTACACCGCCTGGAATTGATCCGGCGGCAGCAATCGGCGCGCGCTCGCCCAGGTCTCCTCCTGGTCCTCACGTTCGGCGAGGATCGAGGCGGGATCGCGTTCATCGACGAGTCGGGAGGGCGCATCGGCGGTCGATTCGCGTCGGGCGGCGGACCGGCAATGGTCGATGACGCGATGCCGTGCGATCGTCAGGAGCCAGGCCACGAACGGATGCGTCGGCCGATAACTCTTGAGCGCGCCATAGGCGGTGACGAAGACCGCCTGGGTCAGTTCTTCCGCATCGGCATCGTTGCGCAGACAGCTCCAAAGAAAGCGGTAGACATTCGTCTCGTGCCGGCGCACCAGCTCTTCAAATGACGACATCGACCCCGCCGCGCTTTCGCGGGCGAGGTCGGCGTCGGTCAAGGCGGTGAAATCAGGATGCACTTGACAGGCAAGGCCGGGGCAACGGCAGCCCCAGCCTATTGCACAGGAGCGTTGCGGCGTGCCGCCTTGCGGGCGACGGCGTCATGCAGCGCTCGGACAACATCCGAGGCGGCCATGCGGATCGAGATCTGCACCTGGTTGCCTTCCTGCGCCAACGTGGTTGCCTCGGCCAGCCTGGCCATGGCGGGGCGGTCCGCGCCCAGCGCAAGTAGCCCTTTGAAACCCTGATGGATCGCAAGGATGTTCCGGGCGGTTTCTTCATCGGACGCCGTGAGCACCGTATCGAGGTGGAGTTCGCCCGCCGTCTCGCCGCCAACCAGACTGTACAGCGTGCAGTGCCGCAGGAAAGCCGCTCGAGGCTCGAAGTCCATCGCCTCTGTCCGGCGCGCCGCGGCTACCACGCACGCGGTCGTCGACGAAGTGGTCCATTGGGCGAACTCGGGCGCTTGTTCCAGACTCGGCTGCAAGCGGTCCAATACGTCCAACGCCTCGGCCACACGCGATTCGCTGCGTCCCAGAACGAGCATGCCGTGGGGATGAATGGCTCCGTAACTGCGGTGGGTCGCCTCCGCACGGCCATGCCGCGACCGATCGACCGAGCTGTGAAGAATGTAAGTCCGGTGAAAGCTGCTCTGATAGCCCTCACGCGCCCTGGCCAGTGTGACGAGACGATCCGCATCGAAGTCGCCCTGCACCAACAGCACGGCGTCGGACGGGGCCAATCCTCGGCTGTAGAGGGTGCAGCCATGCAAGCTGAGCCGCGGATCGAAGTTGAACACGGCCTGGAATGCGGTAAACCGATCCTGGGCTTCGGGCGTGGACAACAGCTCCATTACGTATTGCCCCACCTGGGTTTGCTTCATCTGCTGCATGTCCATGTGAACGCACCAGATGGCTTCGGCGGAGACTTGACCGCGCTGGAACGGCCCGGCCTGCGCAAGCCAGGGAAGAGACGCGACGCCCAGCAACAGGCCCAGAACATGCAGTTTCGCTTTCATTCGTTTGTACTGTTTGAACCGACAATTCCCGGACTCTCGTCGGCGAGCGCCCTTCGCTCGCTCCATCCCAGACAACGAACCGCATCGCCCGAAGGTTACAGAAAAGAAAGCCTGGTTTCCAGCCGGGCTGAATGCTGCGCGCTTTCGGGCGCAGCGCCGAACCTTGCGAACCCCCCGGCGCCTTCCAATAGGTTGCTCCCTTGACACCGGGGGCCGCCCCATGAATGTTACCCTACCCCGCCTGCCTGGTGGTCCGGCACCAAGAACAAGGAACCGCCGGCAAAGGCGATGAAAACCTCAACCAAAGGATTGACCGTGAAAAGAGCACTTGTGCTCGGAGGAGGTGGAGCCCGCGGCTCGTACCAGGTCGGAATGCTGCACAGCCTGGTCATTGACCAGGGACTCGACTTTCAAATCATCCGCGGAATCAGCGTCGGGGCGCTCAACGCGTCGTTTCTCGCCCAAGCGCCCACCCAGCAGAACTCCCTGAAATCTCTTCAGGACCGGGTGGTGGACCTCGAGCGGCTTTGGCTGGATGAGATCAAAGGCAACCACAGCGTGTACGGCGAACGCGCCGGGGGGTTGCTGGGACTTGTGGCCGGGGCCGACAGTCTTTACTCCTTGGACCCGCTCGATCGGTTGCTCGAGGAGCATCTCTCGCTCCCAGCCCTGCGGAAGTCGGGACGCGATTTCAAGGTCGGAACGGTTTCCCTGGTCCGTGGCGTGTATGAGGAATGGGAGCCCAAGAATGCCAAGTTCATCGAAAAGGTGCTCGCCTCGGCGTCGATCCCGGTCGTGTTCCCGTTTGTCCGGAACTCCACCGCGAAGGACGTGTTGGTCGACGGCGGGGTCCGGAACATCACGCCGCTTTCCAGCGCATTCGAGGCTGAACCGGATGAGATCTACGTTCTGTTGACAAGCCGGCTGGTGCGCAGCGGCGACGATCTCCCCGCTTCGGGTGTGCAGGAGCAGTCTTACCAACAATGGGACGAGAACTGGCTGGGAACCAAAGTCAGCGGACTGGATGTGCTGAAGCGGACGGTCGAGATCCTGACCGACGAGGTGTACCTGGACGACATTCGCGCCGCCCTGGCCTGGAACGAGGTGCTCAAGGGCATCGGGGACGTGGTCCGAACTGCCGCCGGAGGGTCGCTCTCCGCGCCCCTGGCCGAGGCCATCGGGCGACTCGAGACGGCTACCAGGAAACGCCAGGTACCCATCCACGTGCTGGCTCCGCAGGAGTGGTACGGGCTGGACAACAGCTCGACTGAATTCTCGCCGGTCCTGATTCGGGCCGCGATCGAGCACGGGAAACAGATCGGGGCCGACCCTGCTCGGTGGCTCCTGCCCTGACCACACAGCATTTTTTGGGTGTCGGCCGCGTATGTCCTCCCGCGTTCCGGGCACGGCTTCCATTGTGCGCCTGCTGCGATGTCCGCCAATGGATGGTATTCATGCCTGAGGTCTTCCATATGTCAACTATTTAGATGCGACCCCATTGCCTTTTCCGGGGAGTCAGACGGGTGCATCTGATCGACTCTTCCCCGCCCGTGCAGGCTTCACCACATTCGGCAGGCTGGCCACTCCCACTCTTGCGTAACGAGGCCGAACCGAGTTCGCGGGACGCTACGGCTCGCGCGTTCACCTTCCCCAGCTTCAACGGACAGGATCGTTCCCACCCGCTTAAGGGTCGGCTGCATGGCTTTCGACCGTTTACCATGATTAACACGTTGCAGTTAACAAGAACCACCAGACTTTCTTGGCGCTTTCCGAATGGACGCGAATCGAGCCGCGCTGTGGCCGATTCCGGCGCTGTTCCGGTCGCCCCATTCGCGTGTATTCACTCGCATTCGCGGTTGAGTATTCACGCGGAGCGGATCATGAACCACAGATGATCCCTGCCTTTCCCTTCATGTTCCGTCCTGCTTCATGAGGGGGTTGGGGCCGGACCTCAATTCGGATCAGGTCCGAGGCGGTGACGAATGATCCGGCCACGGGCACCATCCCAACCGGGTACCTGATCCTCAACGTGACCACCGGCCACATCAAGCGGCACGCCGGCGGGTACCTGCGGGAGATTGTGGCGGCGTGCTGCGCGTCATTCCGACCGGACGCGATAGAACCGAGCCGGGTGGTTCGCCCAGTCGGCGTCGCTGAAGTACGCTGAGCCGTTCCTTAAAGTAACACTTCCCACCGGCGCCCAGACCGACTGCGTCGGATCCGTACAGGCTTCCACGGCGACCGGGATGTCATTCGTTGCCCAGGAGATGATGAAGCCAAACTGATTCGTGTGCACACCGAAGCTGGGACCGAAGCCCAAGATCACGGGATTGGGAAGGACCCACGGGGCAGTCGGGCGAGCGCTAAAGGTCGTTTCCCAACCAACGGTTCCAGGCAGGTAGTAGATCGTCGCCGGACACTCCCAGAACGCCCAACTGTCTTCCGGCGCGTCACCCCGGAAGTAGACGCTCTCTAGACCGGTGCAGAACACGACGTCGTAGTCCCCGAACGCCGATCCCGAGATGCTCGTGACTCTGTTCCCGATCGTCACGGTGGTCAGGTTGGTGCAGCTTGCGAACGCGTAGTCCCCGATGCTGGTTACGCTGTCGGGAATCGTGATGGTGGTCAGGCTGGTGCAGCCGGAGAACGCATGGTCGGGAATCAACTGGACGCCGTCGTCTATCGTGACCGTGGTCAGGGCTATGCAGTCAGCGAAGGGTGCGCTATCAGGGAAACCACCAAAGTAACACCTTCTCACCCTTCCCCACTCGGTCACGCTGCTCGGGATTCCGATGCTGGTCAGGCTCGTACAACCGCGGAACGCCTCGGCCCCAATGCTGGTGACGCTGTCGGGGATCGTGACGCTGACCAGGTTGGTGCAACCCTGGAACGCCGACCCGCCGATGCTGGTGACGCCGTTGCCGATCATGACGGCGGTCAGGCCGGTGCAACCCTGGAAGGCGTTGTCCCCGATGCTGGTGACGCTGTCGGGGATCGTGATGCTGGTCAGGCCGGCGCAGCCGTTGAACGCGCCGTCCCCGATGCTGGTGACGCCGTTGCCTATCGTGATGCTGGTCAGGCGCGCGCAGTTGGAAAACGCATACTCACCGATGCCGGTGACCGGCAGGCTCTCGATGGTGTCCGGGATGGTCACAGCACCACCTGGTCCGGTGTACTTGGTGATGGTGACCTTACCCTCACTGACGCTGTAGTTGAAGTGGGCCCCACGCACCGTGGCCGACAGAATCAAGAGCAGCAGCGGCAGAAGCCTGCCGGCGTGGTGGCGTGAATGATTGGTTGGCGTGTTGTTCGGGTTCGTTGACCTCTTGCTCGCGTCTCGTGTCTTCATAACAGTATGACTCCATGCTTCTCTCTGCCTGCCTGCGGCTATCTCTCGGCGGACCGCGGGATCGATGTTTGGCTTTGCTCGGAAGCCAAAGCATCGGGTATGCTAGTCTTGAGTAGCCGACTGTCTGCCACGTGCTTTTCAAGCGCCAGGACAAGCAGCAAGAGACCCAGGCACGGTGCAAGAGGAAGAGCCTGCCTTGGCATGAAGCGGCTGCGGCGGAACGGCTTGCAGTGGCCATCAACAGTTGTCGCCAACCGAGCGCAGGGGCATTTCTCCGTCCACTGCGCATCGAAACATTTTGCAGTGAATGCCCCTGCCCCGACCCTTCTATGCTGAATCCATGCTGACTCTATGCGGACTATGCTGACTCTATGCGGACTATGCTGACTCTATGCGGACTATGCTGACTCTATGCTGACTCGGTTTGAGCCGTAGCGGTGCCGGACGACCCGAAGACCCTACTACGGCAGCAGTCAGTCGAAGGGCCGCGTTGGGCTCAATGCCTCAATGCCGCGGGGCGGATCATGAACCACATGTGATTCCCTGCCTTTCCCTTCATGTGCCGTCCTGCTTCATGAGGGGTCCTGCTTTGCGCCTTGGCGTCTTGGCGTCTTGGCGTTTCTTTGTGCCTCTTTGTGGCCATTCTTCTCCCATGACCAGCGGTCGCGGGCCTACGGCCCAAGTCTCCGATGGATGTCTCTGAATCCGAGTTCGCACTCGACAGCCCTCCTCCATCTGAGGAGCATTCACCAAGACATGAACAGCAAACCGAATGCGATCGTTCAGCGAGCGGATGATGTGGCGCGCCGAGTCGTGTCGACCGGGGTCGGCATCTCGATGCAGATGCTCATCGGACCCGACGTCGCACCCCACTTCCTCCTCCGGCGATTCGTCATCGAACCGGGTGGCAGCATGCCCAAACACACGAACCGAGTCGAGCACGGCCAATACGTCGTGCGCGGCCGCGCGAAGGTGGGCATTGGCGACAAGGTCTATGACGTCCAGAGCGGCGATGTGGTCTTCATCCCACAGGGTTGGCCGCATTGGTACAAGACCGAGGGAAACGAGGCCTTCGAGTTCCTCTGTGTGGTGCCCAACGTGCCCGACGAGACGACCTTGCTGGACCGGGATTGACCGGATCCGCCTCCCTCCAAGGCGGCAACATCGTCGTCCCCTGGACTGGGGAAGGCACGCTCCAGTCGGCTCCCACCGCGACAGGCGCGTGGGGCAATGTCACCCCCCAGCCCACGGGCAATTCCTACACCGTCCCGGCGGACCATGCCCAGCAGGACTTCCGCGTGACGCAATTGTCGCGGACCGACGCCTCAGGATCGGACGCAGGCCGTCGGAGCGCGCCACACTCCGGCGGCCAGGCCGTCTGAAGGGAAGGACGCCCTCCGTCCCTCCCGGGGTGGCGACACGGGTTTTCCGCATTGCGCGCCCATAAACGGAGAGTACCGTTGGTCCATGCCAGACCTCGATTGCGCTCCTGCGTGGCACCGTGCGCCGCCGAAGACGCGGGACCTCGGCGCTTGGCGCCGGCGCCGCGGCTTCACGCTGATCGAGTTGCTGGTGGTCATCGCGGTGATCGCCATCCTGGCGGGTCTGCTCCTGCCCGCCCTGGGGCGGGCCAAGGAGAAAGCTAAAGCCATCAAGTGCACCAGCAACGAGAAACAGATTGTCCTGGGCTATCTCTTGTACGTGGATGACAACGCGGACTACCTGCCGGTGGCCGGCCAGCCGGAGCCATCCATGGGCGCGGGTTGGGTGGCGCCGAGCCGCTGGTTCCAGGAGATCAGCGTGTACATCGCCCGCGCAGAGACGAACTATGAGACTCTGGTTGCCAAGGGCAAGGTGGTCGTCTGCCCCACCGCCAAGATCGACAAGTCGATCCCCAAGAACATTCCGGGCTTTGAAGGTTACGGTGGTTACGGACACAACTGGGCTTACCTGGGCTATACGCCGGAAAACTCAGACAAGAAACTCGCCCGACAGACAATCTCCATCGTCACCAAGCCGGTGGAGACCGCGATGAACGGCGATAGCCTCGATCCGGGGCCCGGCATCAATTGGTGGGATTACGGCTACATCGACCCTCCCAGCGTCACCCGAGATTACCCTTACGTCCGGCACGGCAAAGGCGGCTACTACGCCTGGGTCGACGGCCACGTGAGCCTCGGCCCATGGAAGGAGATGTCCACCGGCAAAGAAGGTCGCCTCGACTGGTACTACCAGCCGACTCCCTGACCCTCCGTGCTGCGCATCCAGAAGGTCAGGTCTTTTCTTTTGGACATTTGGTCTGGCCCGTCCGAGCCGCCCGCTACGGGTCGCCGTCTTCGGTGATTCGGATCACGTGACCAGCCGGGAATCCTGCAAACCCAGGCTTGGGGCAATCAAGTGAAGTCTTGCCGTCACGCCTATTACTTCTGTTTCGCACAGATCCTCACTGAGAAAACGCGAGGCATTCGACTGGCCAAAGTGCCGCCCTTGCCGAACTGCAGTTCCGGTGGCAGATTAGCTTCCGATTCCAGAAACACATCTCAAGACAGTGCAAGACTTCATCCGATGAAAGCCAAGGCTACGGCACGCAGGGCGGGCGGTGGGGCGTTTACCTTGATCGAGTTGTTGGTGGTCATTGCCATCATCGCGATTCTGGCCTCGATGCTGCTTCCGGCCCTGGCCAAAGCGAAGGCTCAAGCGCACAAATCCCTGTGCGCCAGCAACGGCAAACAATGGGGATTGGCGGTCAGTCTCTATGCCAACGACTTCGACAACGCATTCCCTGACAACCGCGATGGGTGGGGCTTCAGTTGGATGACGCCGTCGATGAGCAACTTTTGGAATCTCTACCTCATCCGCAACCAGCGCACGACCGCGAAGTCTGAACGCGCGCAAAACGACGTGCTGTTTTGTCCGACCGACGTCTGGCATCGGGTCGCTGAACGCGGTATGATCACGTCGGACACCGGCCTGCAGTTGATGGGCTACTTCTATTTGCCCGGCCGCCGCACGGGTGATCCCGACGTCAGCAGCTACGCCCAGGGCACCGCCGAGTGGTTTTTCCGCAAGAAACTCAACGGGCCTTACGCGTCGGCCCCGATCCTGATCGACCGCCTGCAAGCCGTGGGCCCGAAGTGCACCAACATCTATGATGCGCGGCTGCGCTGGACCACGGACTACGAAGGCAGACAGGTGTTTACGGCGGTGCATCGCGGCGCCGGCGGCGCGCCCCAGGGCGGCAACTTCACCTTCGAGGACGGACACGTCGAATGGTGCCAGGGCCGCCGCGTGTCACTCGGCTCGGCTTACGGTGATTGGCAGTGTTTTTTCAAGATCCCCGTGGCCGAGCCGTAACTGACCTGGGACTTGAAGTGCAAATCCAACGGGGGATGCAGCGTGCTGGCGAGGCCCCATCGCAGGCGCGGGAAGCTCTCCGCGTGGACAACAGCGAGTGGTTTGGGCGCTTCTTCGTGGCGGGTGAGCATGAGGGAACGCCGCCTACCGCACAAGGCGTTGCGGAGACTGCCACCGACAACCGGTGCGACCACATCTGCTGCATCCGCGCGGTCCAATGGAGTGTTGTCACCACGTCTCGACCGGGCCTCGAGGGGTCGGGATGGCGGATGGCGCCGCGGGTTTCCCGGTCATGAAGGAGGGGTTCGAGGGCGTCGGGGCGAAGCGGGGCAGCAGTTCGCCACGATCGTCCAGGAACTGGGCGCGCCAGGTCCGATACTCGGCAAGGATCTCGTCAAACTGAGCGCGCCGCGACAGGGACGACACGCGTCTCCTGAACTCGACGGCCGGTCCGAGGCGTTTCGCGTACCACGGCGCGACCTTGCGGAACATCCTGCACCCGTGCGTTTCGCCGAAGACCTCGATCATCAGGTCGAGGTGCCGGCACATGACCCGGACCCGCTCCTCGAACGGCGGTTCGGGCGGCAGCTCGCCCGACGCAAGGAAGGCCTCAGTCTGGCGGAAGATCCAGGGATTGTAGAATGCGCCCCGTCCGATGCTGACGCCCGCGCAGCCGGTCTCCTCGAGCATGCGTCTGGCGGCCTGCGGTGTGGTCACATCGCCGTTTCCGATGACCGCGATCCTGCGGACGGCATCGACAACCGCCCGGATGCCCGCGAGGTTGACACATCCGCCATAGCCTTGTTCGCGCGTGCGGCCATGGATGAAAACGGCGGACACGCCGGCGTCTTCGAGGGCGCGGGCCAGTTCGGGCGCCGTCAGATTCGCCTCATCCCAGCCCAGCCGCATTTTCGCGGTGACCGGGATGCGCACGGCGCGGACGATCCCCTGCGCGAGCGCGGCGGTCCTCGAGAGCTCGGACATCATGGCGGACCCGCCTCCCACGCGGCAGACCTTGCGCGCGGGGCATCCCATGTTGATGTCGATCGAGTCGGCGCCCATCGCTTCGAGGCGTTGGGCGGCGTCGCGCATTTCTTCGGGCACGGCGCCGAAGAGCTGGACGGCCAGGGGGCGGTCGCGTTCGTTGGACTCGATGAGCTTGAGCGCCTTATCGCGTTTCTCGATCAGGGAGCGGGCGTTGACGAGTTCGGTTGTGCAGAGACCGAGGCCGCCCAGTTCCCGGATCGTCAGGCGAAACGGCAGGTTGGTGTATCCCGCCAAAGGAGACAGGAACAGATTCGAAGCCAGTTCGAGCGCGCCGAGCTGCAACATGGGCTTTCTACAACGCAAAATGGAGGACGAAGAGGAGGGCAATCCCGTAGAGCCAGGGAGACACCTGGCGCCCTTTGCCGCCGAGCACCTTGACCACCACGGTCGCGATGAACCCGACGCCAATCCCGCAGGAGATGCTTTGCGTCATCGGGATCAGCAGCAGGGTCAGAAAGGCCGGGATTCCTTCGTCGGGGGTTTCGAGGTCCATTTCCCGCACCAGACTCATCATCAGAAAGCCGACCACGACCAAGGCGGGTGCCGTGGCGATGGCCGGGACCGCCCCGATGACGGGGGCGAAGAACATGGCCAAGAGAAAGAGCGCGGCCACAACCACCGACACGAACCCGGTTCGCCCGCCCGCACTCACGCCGGCGGCGCTTTCGATGTAGGTGGTGACGGAACTGGCTCCGCAGAGGCCGCCCCAGGCCGCGGCGAGCGAATCCACCACCAGGACGCGCTTGAGGCGGGGCAGTTGGCCCTGGGCGTCCATGTAGCCGCCTTGCGTCCCGACGGCGATCACCGTGCCCATCGTGTCGAAGAAATCGGTGATGAGAAAAGCGAAGATCACACCCCAGAGGGCTGGTTTGAGAGCTCCCACAAGATCGGCCGCGCCGAACGTGGCGAACTCGGGGGTCGCCACCAACTGTCCGGGCACTGCCACAAGCGCGGGCCCGCTCGAGACGAGCCGGTCCGAGAGCCAGGCGAGCGCGGCCGTGCCGAGGATGCCCCAGAGAATGGCGCCGCGAACTCGGAACGCGAGCAGGGTCATGGTGAGAGCGAGGCCGGCGCTGGCGATGAGCGTGGGGAGCAGTTTAAAGTTGCCCGGCGCCAGGAAGGCGCCGCCCGGGCCTTTGGCCACCCAGCCCATTTGCTGGAGTCCGAGGAAAGCGATGAAGATGCCGATGCCGATGCCGATGGCGCGCTTGAGATTCATCGGGATCGCCTGCATCACCTGCTCGCGCACGCCCGTCAAGACCAGGAGGGTGACCAGGGCGCCTTCGACGACGACGACGCCCATCATGGTCTGCCAGGTCATACCGGGCTGGGAAGCCTGCATGACCAGGGCGGCGTTCAACCCCATGCCGCTCGCCAACGCCAGCGGGTACTTGGCCCACAACCCCATCAGCAGCGTCGGCACCGCGGCGCCCAGGCACGTTGCGGTCACGACCGCGGCCTTGGACATACCTGCGCCGGCGAGCATGGCCGGATTGACGAAGACGATGTAGGCCATGGTCATGAAGGTGACCAGGCCCGCCATCGCTTCCTTGCGTGGCGTGGTCTTGTGGGCGTCGAAGTCGAAGAACCGATGCCAGGCAGCGCCCGGGGTGGCGTGTTCGTCAATCGCGTTGTTCATGGGAATCACCGTCCGGTTCGAGCAGAAGCGACTCGATCTCTTCGTAGGTCTCGACGACGCGGCTTGCGGCTGCCAGGCGTTCGGGCGGCAGGGTGTTGGTGATGGCGATGACCTCCATCCCGGCCGCGCGCGCGGCCTCGACACCGTGCTCGGAGTCTTCGACAACGCAACACCGGACGGGAGGGACGGCCAGCAGCTCCGCCGCGCGCAGGAAGACGTCCGGGGCGGGCTTGCCGCGCGGGACATCCTGCACGCTGACCACGACCGAGAAGAAGCGCCCGAGTTGTTTCATGGCCAGGACCTCTTCGATCACCGGGTGATTCGATCCCGAGGCGACGGCCAGCGTGTAGCGCGGCGCCAGCCTCTCGAGCAAATCGGGCAGGCCATCGAAAAGCGGTTGGTCGCGTCGGAGAATGTCAATGAGCCGGTTCTGCTTCAAGGCGAGAAGCTCCTCGAGCGGCTGGTGCGGCTTGTGTCTGGCGATGAAATCGAGCCAAAAAGCGCGATCCGAGCGCCCGTAATACGCCGCGAAATCCATCCCGTGGCGGTCGCCATAGCCCAACTCGTCGAAGATCTCGCGAAACGCCCGCTCGTGGCGTGGCTCGCTGTCGACGATCACACCGTCCATGTCGAATATGATGGCGTCAAAAGGGTTCACTGAGGCCTTCAAAGATGTTCGGACCGGATTCTCCTGCGACCATGATGCTCCTGCCTTCGGGCCGGGGGCACATTCCCGCATTGCGGTGCGAGAGTATTGTCGGAGCCCCAATGCAGTCAAATCCCGGCTCGTCAACGCCATCTCGCTCCGCCAAAGACAGGAATCAGCGCCGACTCATCCCGCGATGCGGGACGGTGACAGAACGGTTCATGGTCTCCGTGCGCATGCAACCGTTGAATGTCAACGCCTCTCACGAAAGCCGTTTCGCAACCGTGCCCCGGCGATCGGGTTGCAGACAGCCTTGAGTAATTCCCTGACTCGGTCACGATGGGCCCATGAAGCACTCGGCTGGAATCGGTCCGCTTGTCCTGGTCGGCGGGCTTTGTCTAACCCTGTTTGTGTCCCCCGGGCGCGGCGCGGAGAGCGTGAGTCTCAGCAACGGGGAGCTCGTCGCCGAGTTCGACGCCAGAGGTTTGGCGCGCGTGTCGCTCGCCGAGGCCGGACACGCCCTCTCGCTCACGGGCGACTCGGCATCGATCACCGTCGACGGCCAGACGCTCAGCGTCCGCGACCTCGAACGGACCGGCCTCACGCAACGCGAGCATAGTGTCGTGTACGCGTACGCGGCGGGCGACAAGCGACTTGAAGTGATTTACGAGCTGAAGGCCGGCTGGCGATTCGTGAGCAAGCAGATCGCGCTCACGCTCCCGCCCCAGGCCACCAGCCGCGTCGACACGGTCGAGGGGCTCCGAATCGAGATCGGTTCGCCCATTGCCCGCGAGCATCGGGCCAGCAACGCCAGCGGGGCGGTGTTCCTCCGTCTGGGGCAAGGCGATTCGGCCTCTGATTTCGGCGCCTGCCTGGTGCTGCAGAATCCGTTTCTCAAGTGGCAGCGCCAGGACGGGCGGATCTCGATGAGCTATGCGCCCGATCTCGAATGGCGCGCCGCGTACGGACCGTTTGTCTCGGACCGCGTCTGCCTCGGGCTCTACCGGCTCACAGGAATCGAGTTTCCGGCGCGGAACCTGCCCGAGTGGAAATACGTGCTCGATCCCGAGCGCGCCTTCGAGGGCCAGCCGATGCTCGATCGGGCCGAGTTCGAGGCTGTGACCGGTTGCGTGGACGCTTGCGCCCTGTTTCGCCCCACAAAGAGCCTGCGCGTCCATGTCCCCTGGTGCGAGAACGACTATCAGATTGACGTCGGCACGCCCGCCGGCCGCGCCGAGTGGAAACGGATCCTGGACCAATGCGCGGCGGTGGGTGTCGAGCACACGCTCTTCACGCCGGCCAACAGCGCCGTCGCCCCGCTCGAGGACAACGCCGACGCCTGGGGTTGGGAGAACTGCCTCTGGCTCGGCCTGGGCCAGAAGATCCGCAAAGGCGAATGGAACATCGCGGCGGACCCCATCCCGCCGTCGATCCAGGAGATGCTCGACTACGCGAAGGCGAAACAGGTCAAGCTGGTTGCCTATGCCTATCCGACGCTGGGCTGGAAGCAGAACCCCGAGTGGACGGCCTGGTGCGGCGGCAAGACCGGCGGGTACGTCGGGGTCGATACAGGCGTGCGGAGTTTTCAGGACTGGTTTGTCGGGCAACTGGTCGCCTTCCAGCAGCGCACCGGGATCGGGGGCTACAGCTTTGATCATTGGTGGATTGCCTACGAACCCAACAAGGAGGGGCACAAGCCGACCAGCAAGTACGCCCAATGGTCCGGCTGCCGGCGCATCCTCGAGGAGCTCCGACGCCGTCTCCCGGACATCGTCATCGACGGGCGCCAGCAATACCAGTGGTTCGGTCCCTGGACCTGGCTGGGCGGGTCCTATCCGCACCCGACCACGAACGACGAGCAGCCAGGCAGCTTCGAGAACTTCCCCGACCTCCACTTCAGCCGCGTGTCCGGCAACCGGCAGCGTTGGGCTACCGGGTACTTCCATCATGAGCAATTCACGCCCTGGGAACTCGTGCCCGGGTACATGACCCACCAGACGCCCCGCAACAATGCCAAAGGCGAATGCGTCAAGGACCGCCCCTTCCACACGCGCGACTGGGACCTGCTCGGCTGGCGCTATTCCGTCCTCTCCTCGATCGGCACCGCCCCGTTCAATCACGTCGTCAATCTCCTGCCCGCGCGCGACGAGACCGAATTCGCGCACTTCGGCCCGGACGACCAGCGCTGGCTCCGGGGCTGGATGGACTGGACCGACCGGCACCGGGCAGTCCTCAAGCATCTGCGGCCCATCATCGGCCTGCCGGCCCTGGGCAGAATCGATGGCACCGCGGCGATCGCCGGCGACCGCGGATTCGTGTTCCTGTTCAATCCAAACTACCGGGAGTTGCCGGCCGAGTTCGCCCTGGATGCGGGCATCGGGCTTACGGAGGGCGAGGAATTCCTGTTGCGCGAGCTCTCTCCGCGCGAGGGACGCCTCCTGGGCAAACCGCGCGCCGGACTCTGGCGTCGGGGCGATCGCGTCCGCCTGCCGATGAAGGGCCCCGAGGCGCTGGTTGTCGAGGTCGTGCCGGCGGACGCCGTTGTGCGTCCGGCGCTGATCAACGCGCGCGGGCGAGCGGTCTTGAACGGCGACCGGCTCGAGTTGGCGGACGTTGAAGGCCAAATGGGCCACACGCATGAACTGGTCGTCTTGCTGCCGACTCGAGGGACCGTGTCCCGGGTCGTCCTGAACGGGCGGGAAGCGCCCGCTTTCAGCCAAGAGGGCGACGCAGTGACGCTGCGCGCCGCATTCGCCGGCGAGCGGTTCGATCATTGCCACCAGGTGGACACCTACGACCCCGCGTTCGCGGGCCCCGTCGTTCGGGCTGAATTCACCGTTCCGAAGCGGGTCTTTGCGCAACTGGCCGCGCGCCGCAAGGCCTGGCCCGTTCCTTACACGGAGGAAGAGCTGCTCGCAACCTGGCGCGGCTCGGATCGTCTGCTGCTCTTTCTTCAGATTGCCGATCCGGACGACACATGGGCCGTGGGTTTGACGTTCGACGGCCAGCCGGTCGAGGTGCGCAAGGCCTACAGCGATGTGTTTCCGCTCGGACGCGAGCGCACGTTTACCGGTTTCTACGCCGATCTGTCGAGTCTGGCGCCCGACGCGCCCCATCGGGTCGAGGTCACGCTGCCCGAGGGCCTCGGGCCCGGTCAGTTCCAGGGATTGTTCTTCGAAAACGTCGAGGCGGAATGGACCACAGCGATTGCCGTCCGGCCCTGACGCGAAGCGTCATGCCCACAACCGGTTGCTGGTTGAAGATTGAGCGTTGAGCGTTGAGCGTTGAGCGTTGAACGTTGAACGTTGAACGTTGAACGTTGAGCGTTGAACGTTGAACGTTTCTGGTTCGTGGTCCCCATGCGCGTGAGCCAGCGAATGTCGATGCCTGGCACGAACCACCTCTCTTGGAGGGCCGATCCCGGGGCCGCGCATGCGCGTCAACCTTTGGGGGGCTGAGATGCGGAGCTTGCGCGAAGCGGCCCGAGGACGAGCGCGTCCGGCAGCGCGAAGTCCCGCATTGCGGGAGAGTGCGTGTGCTTCAGCACCGCTTTGGAATGGGAGCGCACTGAAGAGCGTCCTCCGTGCCCCCCCTTCAAGAACTGCCGATTTTGCAAAGGGGTCGGTCCCGGAATTCAGGAAAGAGGGACCTCGAGCTGCGACCTCGGGTGACCGGCGCCATTCCGGAATCTGCCCGTAGTGTGTCAGGCTCACGGCCCGGCCGACGGCGCCTGGATACTCGATTCCCCCAGCGTGCGGGCCATAACGGAGCGCGGCTGAAGCCGGGCCGCGCGCTGCGTCAGGTCGAGTATTCCTGAATTCCGGGACTGACCCCTCTGATCTCCGGTCTAAGGCTTCCCGAGCTTCTGGAGCTTGGTGAAGAAGTCGCGGAAGATCGGGTCGCGCTGGAGGAAGTAGACGCTGCGGATCAGGTGTCGGGAGTTGTCGAAGCTGAAGGTGTAATTGTCCGTCGGGATCGGGCTGTGGACGAGGTGTGAAGGGAGCCAGCGACTGTCGATCACCCAGGCCACCGCGGTCATGTCCCAGAGCACTTTAGACCACGCGAAATGGTCCCGATGATAGTCCTTGAAGATCTCGAGCAGGTATTCGCCGATGGCGCCCCGGCCAGCCAGATTAGCCTCCATCTCCGGCACGGTGGTGGTGAAGTGCGTGACGACCGGGGTGCAGGGCAGTTGCACCAGGGCGACCCCGGAATTGAACGCGATTTTCGAGGCGTGCAGGTCCTGATGGTAGTTGAACTCGTGCTGGTGCGGCCAGTCGAGGCCGTTGCCGCCCAGCCAGACGACGACGATGTTCGGCAGGATCGAAGGGTCGAGGAGGAGGGCGTTGGCCACGTTGCTGATCGCTCCCACGGCCACGACGTAAAGCGGGCGGTCCGGGCTGTGCGCCTTCGCCCGGCGGATGAGATCGAGCGCCGCGGGGCTTTCCTCCGGCTGCTTGGGGTCGGTGACGTATCGGCGGCTGCCCTTGAAGGCGAAGTTCTCCGGCGAACGGTTCAACTTGCCGAGGATGCGGAGGATTTCCTCGTGGCTTCGCTCCATGCCGTTCTCCGGGCTTGTGGAACGGTCGTTCTTGAACGGGGCGGCATAGACGGCCTCGACCTTCAACTCCGGCGAGATGAGCGCGTAGACCAGGGCGAACTGGTCATCGATTTCGTTGTAGGTGTCGGTGTCCAGCACCATCGGGACGGGCCGTTGGGTGGGAGGCTGCAACAGTGCGATGCGTTGCGCGTCAGTCAGTTTGGGGAACGACTGCGCGGCGATCGGAAGGGTGGCGCCGGCCAGGAGGCCGAGACTGGTCAGGATCAGAAGGCGTTTCATAGCTGGGGCGGGAGTCTAGTTTGCGAACGCTCGGGATGGCAGAGAAATCGCCGAGCACGATCCCGTGTCAGGAGAGTGCGGGGAAGCTGCAGGCAGACCTGGCGATCGCCGCGCATATCCGGCGCGACTCGACGGACCGTGGATCGTTCGCCCGGACAGGCGGTGAGAGGGCGGCGGGACGAGACGGATTCAGCGCCGGGGAGGTCTGCTGTCCGAACAGTCGCGGTTGCGGCGTCAGGCAGGCGCGTCACTCGGTGTGGGGCACGAGACGCCGCACCACGAGCAGCAGCGCGACCACGACCCCGATGAGCACGCACCAAATCAGCGGCCCGCCCCGTTCGCCTCCGCCGAAGCGCTCCTGCCAACTGAGCCCGTGCAAGCGCTGCTCGGGTCCCAGGGTCGCGACGTTCTTCTCCGCCGCGAGGAGTTGATCCGCCATCAGACTCAAGTCATAGCGGGCGGCTCCGGCCGACGGGTGGCCGTAGTACAGCCACAAACCTTCCGTCTCCTCCGATTTGAAGAGGATGCGGCTGGCCGGGCGCGCGAGCTCGAAGCGGTCGAGTTGGAGGGGGGGGTTGTCGCCGTTGTCGGTCTCCAGCCAGAGGGTATCGGTTTCGGGTGCCGCGACGAAGTCGAGGCCCAGCCGCCGGGCGGGTTGATCCGGGGTGTGACGCCAGGTTGCGCTTCCCAGAGAAACGCGGTGGCGATCGCCCCGTTGGCCGGCGCGATCCTCGTGGAGCGACACCGTCCGGTCGAACAAGGGTGTCGGCGAGGCGCAGGTCAATCGCGCCAGGGGGAGGCGCGCGTGCGGCAGTCTCAATCGCCAGCGACTGACACGCGGTCGTTTCGGATCCGGCACGAGCTGCGCTTCGGGCGTGAGCGATCGTCGCGAGAAGCCGGCTTCGAGGACATAGGGCACCTGGTTCGTGCCGCGCAGCAACCGCAAGTCCGCCAGTCCGGCCTGGGCGTGGGAGAGCACCGACAGGTCCAATTCCAGTTCCTGCGTGCCCGGTCGCGTCAGGACCACGGCGCGGCGGTACTCCCACGCCGCCGTGTCCAGCGGCGCGGCCGTGTCGGCCACTGTCGGCAGCGTGGCAGGCGGACGGTACGCGAGGTTGGGGCGGACGGTCAGCGGGCGGATCGACGACAGGGGCACGGCGCTCAGATTCGCGCTCAGAGCGGCGACGTCATAGCGCGGGGCCGCGCACGAGGCATTGCCCAGCAGCAGGCGGTACGTCCCCGCCTCCCCGGCGCGGAACACGAGATGGACCGGACGCCAGTGCAATCGGACGGCGTCGATCGTCAGGGGCGGGCTGTCCTGGTTGTCGATGCGCAGGACAATTTCACGCGTTGGGACAGATCGTTCCACCTGGATCGTCTGGTTCGACACCGCCCCCACGGCCTCGAAGTCGATTCGGTAGATGGCGCCACGCGCCAGCGATGTCTCGCGCACCGCTCCCTCGATCACCTGCCGCGTGCTGAGCGCCACCTGCCGAGCGAAGACGGGGTCGGTCACATCGAGATCGACGGCAGCCACCAACAGGTGCGCAGCGGGCAACGCGAGGCGCAGGCTGGTTTCACCCGGACCCTCGGAGGCCTCAAGCAACTCGGCCACGACGGTCTCGCATGGAGACTCGTCGGGCGTGGCGTGCAGCGTCGCGCCCGTGAAAGGCACCGGGAGCGACCGGCGGTCATCCACTGTTACGCGCAGCCAGCGGAAAGCCGTCTTGGCCAATGGCACCCGGAGTTCGGCAAGCCCCGGCGCCTGCCGGAAGATCGGCTGGCCCTGACCGATGATCTGCCAGGTGGCGCGGTCGGCGGATCCTTCCACCGTGGCCGCTTTGATCCAATCCGTCGCCGGCGTCGCCAACTCGATGCTATCGAGCGGGACGGTCAAGCCGGTCTCGATCCACAACACCGTCGCGGCGGACTCGATCGCCGCGGTGAAGGAACGAGCTCGTTGGGCGATGGGCGCCGCTGCTTGAGAGCGCTCGATCACGTACGGGACTTCGCGACCGGTCGGATCAACGAGGCGCAAGTCTTCGAGCATGGGGCGGGCACTCCCCAGCGTCTCAGCCGGCAGACTCACCTTGAGGAAGCCAGCTTGCGGGATTGCCAGCGATTGCTCGAACCGCCAGTCCGTGGATAGATCGCCCGCCCGCAAGACCACCGTCCCGAGCAGGCCAAGGACCAGGGCAATCCACGCCGCTGGGCGGGCGACCAAATCGTTCGAACGCCTCGCGTTCATTGGGACGCGCTTCCGGCGTGTTCGCCCGACGGTTTAGGTTCCGAGGCGAAGAACCGCTGATACAGCACCGACGCGAGAATGGAAATGACCGCCACACCGAGGAACGCGCCGATGCGGTACAAGGCTCGGATGGCGAGCAGATCGTGCAGGAAGAGCTTGAGGAGCGTGATCCCCAGGAGGGCCAGCCCGGCGTATCGCACGGCGCGCAGATGTTTGCCGACGCCCACCACCAGCAAAGCCAGGGCAAACAAGGCCCACCCGATCGAAGAGGTCATCTCCCGGGCAAAGCTTCCGGAGAACTGGAACGTCAGCGCCGCTCCTTCGGAAAAGTAATCGGCAATCTCGATATTGAGCAGTAGAAAGGCCAGCACGGTGCCGAGCGTGTACAACAGTGGCGGGACCGACTTGCCCCAGAGCAGATGCCGGGGCGGTGCAAGCAGCCGCGCCCCGGCGAACGCGCACGCGGTGACGATTCCGTACGTGTACAGGTACCAGTTCCAGATGCGGGTCGTGCTGGGCGGGTGGTAATCGAGCACGGCCGGGTTGAGGGCCAACCGCACGAATGCGATGACCAGCAGTGCCACCCCCAGCCCGCGCAAACCCGGGTGCGGCAGTCGGCGAAACAGCCAGAGCAACGCCACCCCTTCGAGCGCCCATCCGACCGTGATCCATTGCTTCTCGAACTGAATCGGGAAGATGAGCGTGATGAAGAAGAGCGCGCTGCCGCCGAACCAGGCCAGCACCGCCGTCCGGTTGGCCGCCTCGCTCGCCCAACTCCGCGCCACGGCCGCCAGGGCCGCCAGCATCGGGATCGCGAACGCCGCCGGTAACAGGCCCATGAACTCGTTGGGATAAGCCTGTTTCACCGCATCGTGGATCAGGAAGAAATGCAGCGGCCCGGCCAACGCCGCCGTTGCCCACGGTAAGACCTGTTTGGCGAACACCCGACGGAACACGAACGGAAAGGCGATGAACAATGCCGTAAACCCGACGTTCCATAGAATCGGGACGACGGCGGCGGTTGGCGTAAAATGGTTCGCGTGCCAGGCGTATTCGAGTGGGAGCACGGACGCCAACCCAACCGGCGCCAACGCCGGAAGATCCACCGCCCGCGCCAGCCCCAGGAGCAGGACCAACATCAAGAACGCAACTCCATACACCGGCGTCGGGTCGGTCAACGGCAACCGGACCGCCATCAAGATCAACAGCAGGAACGGCAGAATGGCCGACAGCGCCGGGATCTGGGCGCGGGCCTCGACGCCTCCGCCCAGGGGGCCCAGGAACGTTGGTGTCTCCGGCCCCACAACCTTGCCTCCGCCGCCGGCGGCGGCTTCGAGTCGTGCGAGCATCTTCTCGCCCCCGTAGAGTCCGGCCAAGAAAAAGAACAGCGCGAAACCGCCAACCACAAGCAGCATCGGCGGCAGGCTAGTAAGTTCCGCCGGCGCCTGGACGATCCAGACACCCGCAACCAAAAGCGTGAGCACCAACACAGCCACCACACCCAGCACCGCCCCCGTCACCAGTGCCAGGAGAATCGCGGCGGCGTCGACCAACAGCACCGTCCCCCACAAGAGCCAGCCCGCCTCGAGGCTCCGCAACAGCGGCCACAAAACCAGAATGAGTGCCGCGGGCGGGAACAGGTGCCCCCACCAGGCCGGGGCGGCGCCCGGACGCACCCGCTCGAGCACCACCGGGAATGCCGCATGCACGATGGCGAACAGGAGGTACCCGCCCAACGCCCAGCCCAACAGTTCATGAGTGAGGTAGCCGGTTGTCCACGCAGTGAGCACCAGGAACGCCGCCGCCCCCGCTGCCAAGTGAGTCAACCCCAACCGACCGTTGAGCAGGACCATGGCCAGCACGGGCAGGTCCGCGATCAGCAAGAAACTGAAAACCACCCCGGGACGCGCCGCCAGTTCCCGAAAAAACAACAACCAGAACGCATACGCGAATGTCGCGCAGGGCAGCGCCAGGGCGGACCCCGTGAGCCACGGATTGCGGTGCGCCGCCTTCTCACCCCAGACGAACGCGCCCAGGAAAAGCAGGTTGAACGCCGTCAGGATGGCGAACGCGATCCACACCTTGCCCACTGTGAAAAACTCGTGCGTCCAGCCAATGAGCGTAAGCAGCGTGCCCACCACCCCGAAGACGACCAGGAAATACCAGCGCCGCTTCATCGCCACCGCCACCAGGCCGGCATCCAGAATCGCCACGTACCCGAACAGGCCGAGCGGGTTGTCCACCCCGGTCGAGAGCAGAGGCGGCGTGAGAAAGCCGCCGACCAAGCCGAGAATCGCCACGACGAGCGCGTTCAAGCGCACGGCAAGGAGAAAGGCCGTCACGGTCACCAGGACCATGAGCGCAAACGTCGCCGCCGCGCCGGTGAAATGGTAATAGGCGTGGCAGGCGAAACTCACGGCATAGAGGATCACCGTGCCCGTAGCGCACAGCGTCTGCGACGTCGCTTCGTACGCCTTGCGTTTGAGCACCATGCCGCCGACCAAGAGACCGATCCCCGCCACAAATCCCAAGGCCACCCGCATTTCGGGGGGGATAAGGTTGTTCTCAAACGAGTACTTGATGAAGAACGCGACCGCGAGGAACAATGCGAACCCGCCGACCCAGGCGAAAAGGTTCACCCCCATGAACCGCTCCCAATCCACCTTCAGCCCCGGCGCAGGCTTCGCCTCGGGCGCCGGCTTGGGCGCCGATGGCGTCGATCGGACACCGGCCAAAGCCGGCGCAGACGGAAACGCGGGTGGG
This sequence comes from Verrucomicrobiota bacterium, assembly GCA_022710935.1. Classification (GTDB taxonomy): domain Bacteria; phylum Verrucomicrobiota; class Verrucomicrobiia; order Limisphaerales; family J093; genus MWFF01. The sequence goes on along the minus strand of JAKLFY010000012.1, from coordinate 54,287 downwards.
GTCTCTTGGCCGCCGGCACGCGCGGATACTGTGATGGGGCGTGGTGCGAGTGGCGGGATCACCGGGGGGGCGGCGGGCGCCGCCGTCGCTCGGCCGGATGCGGGAGCCTCGATCGGCGCCGGCGGCGTCACGGGGGCCTGGGCCGGACTGATGGCGGGGGCGGCCCCCATGGCCGGTTCGCCGCCGCTCACGACGCCTCCCCGACTTCCGAGGCGTTCGAAGTCGGTCTTCACCTTTCCCAGTTCGAAGCGGAGAATGTCGAGATCGCGGCTCAATTGCTCCGCACGACGCGCCAGACGCGATGCGGTGATGAGACAGGCCAGCGGCACGCCCAGAACCCAGCAGACGAGCAATGCGGCGAGGAGTTCCACGGGCACAAGATACAGGCAGGCGCAGGGAAGGCGAATCGAATCTTTTCGCGCCTGAATCGAGTGGGTCAATGTCTCTGGCTCCGGCTCGCGGCTGGGCTGCCTCCATCCCTACAGAGAAATTCGTGGGATGTGAGACACCGTCACCCTCACCCGCGTGGCAGTTATTGTGCGAGGTCCGCCCGCCACATGGGCGGTGAAGGGGTGTGAGACATGCGGGTCAGGGAGTGGCTGCCTGGAGCCGGGCCAATTCGAGGAGCAGGACTTCGAGTTGGCGGTAGTAATCGTCTTCGTTCAACTTGGACTTGGCGTCGCGGAGGCGGAAGAGTTCGAGTTCGAGGGCGTCGCGGCGGGCGCGCGACTCGGGGGTGAGGGAGGATTCCCGGGGGCTGGGAACCAGGTGGATCTGGTGGGCACGGGCGCCGTCGACCGCGGCGCCGGAGTGCGCCTGTTTGATCGCTCGCACGCCGCGGAACCACTCGAATGGAGTCCCGCGGCCGTCGCCGTTGTCGTCGATGAGCGCGTGCTCGGTGGCGAGGCGTCCTTCGGTGTTGTACCACTCGGCGACCCGATGCGACGCGGTGAGGAAGGCTTCGAGCAGCGAGGTTTGGCCGTCCTGATCCAGATCGCTTTCGGGTGCAAGGATCGCTTCGGCTAGGAAATCGCCGAGGCGGGCGAAGTTGTGCTCGTGTCCACTCCGTGTGGCGGTGAGGACGACCCGGTTTGTTGCGCTGAGCCTGGCGAGGAAGGGCGCGCTCGCAGACGTCGTGTTCACGACGATCAGCGGCCGGGGACACGGCTTGAGCCAATCCGCCAGATCGGTCGCGGTGAGGTCGGGTCCGCGCAGATTGTGCCGGGCTTCTTTGCCGTCGAAGGTGCCGTGTCCGATCATGACGATCCAGAGCGGGGCGACGCCGTTGGTGGTTTCGGATGTCAATGTCTGCCTGAGGCGTTCGAGGTCGGTGCCGTTTGGAGCCGGGTCGGTGCCGATGGGGATGAGACGGGCGCGCGCTTTGTCGGCGGCTGCGGTCCAGAGAGCGGCCTGGTGCTGGAAATTGGTGGCGTAATCCGGGGTGCCCGCGGCGCCGACGACGAGAACGAGCGTGGGTGTGTTTGTGGGAAGCCCGGTTTCTCCCTTGAGAACGTACTGGGTCGATGAACCGGTTTGTCGCGGTCCCGCATCGCGGGATGAGTCGGCGGTGATTCCTCCCTTTGGCGGAGCGAGATGGCGCGGACTCATCCCGCGATGCGGGACGGCTACACCATGCAGGGCCTCGCGGAGCTCGGCCCTCCGAGAAGGATCCACCTTGCGAATGGGATTGTCCATGGCAAGCAGCGGTGCAAGGAGCATGAGGGCGAGGGACAGGCAATGCGCGGGGTGCATCCAGAGGATTGGCGACGCGGGGCGCCGTTTCCATCGAAGGCAAGGGGTCATCACGGCCATCCTTTCCATCGGCGCAGGCCCCATTCGGCCAGGAAACAGGCGAGGGCGAAAGCGAACAGCCAGGGCGTGTGCCAGACGGGCCGCGTGACCGCTTCCATGACCGGGGCGCGGCGGGCGGGCAGACCGCGCGCGAACTCGGCCAGCTTGCCCAACGGGACGATTTCGCCGCCGGTGCGTCGGGCAATGGACTCGATCAACGGCACGTTGGGATCGATCGAGCGGAACTCGTCGGCGGCGAGATCGGTGTTCCAGCCGGCGACGGCCCGACCGGCTTCGACGCCAACGAGGTTTGTGACGCAGGCTGTGGCCCGGTATCCGCCGTTGTGGCAGGGCACGTATGTGGCCTCATACAAACCAGACTCGGTCGTCGAGGGCTCGGCGCGCAGCCGGATCGGGCCGGCGATGGGACTGATCGCGGCTTGGGGAGATGGGGTGTTTGAAGGCCCTTGGCCCGCGGGGTCCTGCGGTCCGGGATCACCGTCCTTGCGGAGCTCGTTCGTGAGGGCAGCCGGGTGTGTTTGGGCGGACCCGGGCTCGACTTCGATTGTGACGGAGGCGTCGTCGAGCGGTTGAAACCGCGCGTCGCGCGCCCGGACTTCGAGGCGGACGGCTTCGGCGGGCTGGTCGGCGGGCGTCTCGATTGCCAATTCGACCGGACGCGGCACGTCCGCAACGAGCCAGCGCAGCAACTGGCGCCAGGTTCTTTCCATGTCGTTGCGGGCGGATGCGTCGCGCATGCCCCAGCGCCACACATCGCCCACCATCAATGCCGCGGTGCGTCCGCGTCCGAACCGCTGGGTGACGAGGGCCGGGTGTTGGGCGCCGTGTTCGTCGGTGGCGGTTGCGATGATGCGGGCGCCGGGTTTGACCGATCGGACGCTGTTCAGGACGTGGAAGGCGGGCATTGTCTGGCGTTGTTCCTTTTCGGCGGTCTCGGTGTCCCGCAGCCGGGCCCAAGGTTCGAGCCAGCCTTCGCGCGCAAGGTCCCATCTGAGGGTGGGCGGGTTTTGCGGAGAATCGAGGCGGTCGAGGTAGACGGGGAGCATGTCGCCGATGGGGGTGCGCTGGTAGCCTCCGTGGTGGAAGGACTCGGCGCCGCCGAGCATGAGGAGGCCGCCGCCGCGTTCGGAGACGAACTTCGCGATCAGGAGGGCCTGGTCGGGCCCGAAGAAGGCGGCTTCGAGGTCATCGAGAACGAGAGCATCGAAGCCGTAGAGTTCCTCGGGCGTGCGCGGGAAGCCGCCGCGCAATTCGAGTTCGTCCCGTGTGTTCAGGCGCACGAGAACGGGCTCGTCGTATCGGGCGGCCTCCTCGCGCGACTGGTCCCCGAACCCGCGAAACAGGGGATTGCTCGTCTCGCCGGCGCGTCCGCGGAATTCGAATTTCGGCTCGCGCAACGCCACGCGCATGAGGGCCACGAGTTGGAGCTGATCGTCGGTTTCGAGGGCTCGATTCAGGAACTTGTATTCCCAGTTGGGCCGGCCGGCGACGTAGAGGATGCGGTGCGGCTCGCTCCGGCGCTCGACGGGGACAGTGCGCGTGTTGTTGACGAGTGTGGCTTCGCGCGTGGACGGGGCAGCGGTTGGCGCGGCGGAGGCGGCTTCGAGTTCGCTGCTGAAGCCGACTCGGACGCGGTAGAACGAGAGGCCCGGTTTGTCCGGGCGGAGTTGGAAGCGGCAGGAGAGCGTGTCGTTGTCTTTCCGGGCGCGCACGGTTTGCGCGCCGACTTCGAGTCCGTCGGGACCGAGCAACTGGGCTGTGACAGTCTCGCCGCGCGATCCCGAGGCGGCGATGTCGACCTGGATCGAGACGGGGGCATCTTCGAAGGCCGTCTGGCTGACATGGACTTGGGCGATCGCGAGGTCGCGGGCGGCGCCGGGCCGGCCCAGGACGACGGGGTAAATGGGCGGCAGGCCGTCGAGGTTCAGCGAACCCTCGAGCGCGTCCGTGGCATTCCCGTCGGTGAACAGGAGCACACCGGCGAGCGGTTGGCCAGCGTAGCGATCGGCAAGGCCGCGCAGGGCGGTCCCAAGCGCGGTGACGCGTCCGTCGAATGTGAGCGCGGCGAAATCGGGGACGGCTTGGAGGCGCGTGTCGAAGAGGAAACGGCGGGTTTCGAAGAGGTCGTCGAGGGCGGTTTGCCAGCCGGTGTTTGGTTCGAGGGCTTGGCGCAAGGCGTCGGCGCGCGACTGGGCTGCGCCGGTGTCCTTGACTTCGAGGCTTTGGCTGTTGTCGGCGGCGATGACGAAGAGGTTGGCGCCGGGCCGGGCGTGTCGAGTGGACCAGAGCGGTTCGAGCAGGCAGAGAGCCAGGGCCGTGACGCCGAGCGCTTTGAGGAGGGCGCACGGCAGCCGCGGGCCGGCGACGGGTCCGGAGCGGTAGCTCGAGACGAGGGCGGCCAGGCAGACGGCGGCGAGGAGCAGCGCGGGCCAGAGCCAGCCCGGACTCGAGATGGTCACCTGGGCGAGCATGGCGGGTGGGGCGCGACGCTCTTCACCGGGCGTCCTCCGATTTGTTCCTGCCCAGGTCTTCGTAATAGCGCCGCACCAGATCCGAGAAACGGCTGGGGACAGGGTCGCGGTCGATGGGCGCGAGGGTGTCTCCGGGCTCGCGGCGGGCGAGTTCTTCGGCGATCTGCCGGCGGACTTCGATGAGCGGGTTCACGATTTCGAGCCGCACGACGGCCCAATCGGGTTTCTTGAAGTCGCGCTTGTACTCGACGCGCATGCGGCGGGCGCGCTCGCGGGCCTGGGCGATGTCGCTGCGCAACGACGGCAAATCGACCAGCTCCTCGACTTCGCGGAGCCGATCCGACCACGGGGCGAAATCCTCGCCTGTCAATGGGCCTGTGCCATCGGGGCCGCTTCGGTCGAAGAGCCGGTCCAGCGTGTCGGTGAAGAGGCCGGTGGCGGCGTCCGAGCGCGTGCCCGTTGACTCGGGATCGCGCGATGTTCGGGGGTTGGTTGGGGCGGTGTCCGATTGCGTGTCGCGCTGTGGGGCGGATGCCTGGTCTGCCGGCTGGCCGGCCTGTGCCCTTTCGGCCTGCGATGGCCGTCCGGGCTGGTCCTGGCCGGCCGAAGGTTCGGCTGGGGCGCGCTGGTCGCCGGGCTCGGCGGGTGGGCCGCCGGCCTGGGCGAGGACGTTGGAGGGGCCCTGGTTGGCGCGGGCGATTTCGCGTTCGAGGGCGCCGGTGATGGCATCGAGTTCGCGCTGGGCCAGGCGCAGCTCTTCGGCATCGTCGCCGAGGAGGCGTTCGGCGGCCCGCTCGATGCCGCGGCGCAGATCGGTGATGCCGCCGCGGGCGCGTTCCTCGGCGCGATCGGCCTGGGGCAGGAAGCCCTGGCGGAGCATCTCGGCGGTGACTTCGAGCGCTTTGGCGCCGTCGTGTTCGGCGGTACCGCGGAGGCGATCGTATGTGCGCTGGGTGAGGATGCCGCGATCGATCAGTTCTTCCTGGATTTGCTGAACGGTGCCGGCTTCGTCCTGGCTGAACTTGCGCAGGGAATCGTAGAGCTCGCGCGACACCAGCGGCTCGGCCGCCTCGGTCTGCTGGGACAACTGTGTGGCGCTCTCGATGACGTTGGTGAGGCGGTTTTTTTGCCGGGCCAAGCGCTCGAGGAGATCGTTCCGTTCGGCGGTGTCGCTAAGCGTTCTGCGCTGCGGATCGGCGAGCGCATCGAGTTGCTTCTCGATCTCGGCCTGGTGGCGGGCGAGATCGCGGGCGTCGCCCCGCATCGCGCGGAGGTCCTCGGCGAACTCGCCGGCGCTCTCGCGGCGCAGATCGTCGCGCGTCTGCTCGATCTGGCGCTGGGCGCGCGTGCCGGAGGCGAGGGCCTGGGAGACGGCGCCCTGGCTGGCGGCCTCGGCGGCCCGCTGCATGTCCTGGCGGGCCTGGTCCATCTGGCGGCGCTGCTCGGCAAGGCGCGACTGGTTCTCGGGACGTTCCATGCGTTCGCGCAATTCGTCGGCGTCGGCGAGCATTTGCTGCTGCTCGTCTTCGAGCCGTTTGAGCTGTCGCCGGATTTCCTCGCGTTCGGGCTCGGTCCGGGCTTCGTCGAGGGCCGTTTGAAGCTCGCGCAGGCGCTCGTTGAGGTCCTGTTGGCGGCGGGCGAGTTCCTGCAAGCGGTTGAGGACCTGGAGTTGTTCGCGGCGCTCGGGGGATTGCGGGGCCTGGGCCTGGCGCTCGGTTTCGTAGCGGTCGTCGGACTGGGTGAGATCGAGCTGATCGAGCTGGCGCTGCATCTGGTTTTGGCGGCTGCCCGCCTGCTGATTGCGCTGGCCGCGGCGGTTGCGGGCGACCTCGTACTCGCGCTGCTGTAACCTGAGCAGGGCCTGGTAAGCCGCCTGCTCCGAAGTCAGGGCTTGCGGCAGCGGGTCGGGGGATTCCATCGCTTGGTCCAAGCGATCGAGCGCGTCCTCCATCCGCTCGACGGCCGTTTGCCAGAACGAGGCTGTCCGCGGGTCCTCGACCGCTTCGCGGGCCGTTTGGGCCTGTTCGAGAGCCTGGGCCTGCGAATCGCGCACCACCGCGACATCCTGGGCGTAGGTGTTCGTTGCTGTTTTCCGATCGTCCTGCCCGATCGCGTCGCGGGCTTCACCCCCGACTGCGTCTGGAACGTTGGCGCTGTCGTCGTTGCCAGCGGACGCTTCCGTGGCCGGTGCCCGAGCCGCCTGGTCGCGCTGCAGCTTCCAAGTGGCGCTCACGATCTGTTTCTGCAATTCGGCGAGCCGGGTCGAGGGACGTCCCTGTCCTTCGGAGGGCTCGTTGCCTGCCTGCTCCTGTTGGGCCTGGCTTTCGCCGCTCTGCCCTTCGCGGAAGACCTCGTCGAATGGCCGGATCTCGGCAAAGAACAGGTCGCCCATCGTGCGGCGCGGCTGACCGTCCGGCCCGATATCATCGGCCCAGACGTGCCAAACGACGAGCTGATCGGGCTCGACATCGAGTTCTTCGAGTCGGAGCAGGTGTTGGAAGGCGCGCTGCTCTTTGGCGTGGACGGCCTGGCCCAGCTCGACGGAGCGGGTGTCCTGACCGACGACCGTGTAGGAGAGACCGTAGGCCACGACGCCGAAATCGTCCCAGACCTGGCCCTCGAAGGGGATTTCTTCGAGCGGCGAAGGGCGCGAATCGCCGCGGGGAGAGGCCAGCTTGAGTTCGGGTGCGCGGTTGGTGAGGACACTGAAGACCAATTGCGCGGGGGTTTTGTTGGTGCGTCCGTCGCGGTCGACCAATTGCAGATCGTAAGTGCGGGTGATGGTCAGCGGAAAGGCCTCGATGCGGGCCGTGGGGCGGTTGGTGTCAGTGAGCAGGTCGAAAGCCGCTCCATCGCCGTTCTTTGCCACGAGCCGCGCCGAAGCGACGGGCTTGTTGAATTGGAGCGCGAGATCGAGACGCGAGCCTTCGACGGCCGTGACGCGTCGGGTGTTCCCGATGCGTTGGGGTGGGAGGCGGGTGTAATCCGGGTAGGTGACCGCGGCGTCCGCGCGCTCGAGGCGCGGGTGCTCGAAGACCGTGACGCGGTGGTCGCGTGTGCGGTGGTCGGCGTATTCGAGGCGGTAGAGAAAGCTGTTGGTCACGTCCGGCACCGTGCCGCCGAAGAAAGGATCCGAGAGGCTTTTCACCATGGGAATCCGCCGGTCCTCTCCCGCGGCGTCGAGCACGAGATCGACGGCTGACGGCAGCGAGCCGCCGAAGCGGGCGATCACGACGAGGCTTTCGCCCCGCTCGAGGGCGACGTCTCCCGGGGTCAGCGTCAGTCCAGCCGGCTCTTTGGGCCGGGGCGCCTCCGGCGGGGGGAGGGATCTCAGGCTCAGGAAGACGAATGCCAGCAGGACGAACGCCAGGAGGTTTGCGGCCCCGGCCGTGACGACACGCGACCGGGGAATGGCCTCGGTCCAGTCGTGTGTCCGGCTGTGGCGGATCGTTTCATCCACGAGGCGGCGCTGCAAGAAGCCCGGCCCGATCTCGGGGGGTGTCTGCTGTTCGACAGCAGTCAAGAGGCGTCCATCGAGATCGGGGTGCCGTGTTTCGATCGCCAGGGCCAGGGCGTGCCAGTCGGCCGGGGCGCGTCTGTGCCGACGCGCCAGCCAGAGTCCGGAGGCCAGCCCTGCGAGGGCGAGGATTGGAAGAATCGAGGTGGCCGAGACGCCCTTGGATCGGAGCAGGAAGGTGAGGGTCACCGCAATCAAGGCGGTCGCCAGCCAGCACAGGGCGAGGCGTGAACGGAGCCGGAGTGCGCGCTGGCGGCGGGCCAGAGGCCTCAATCGCATCTGGAGGTAACGATCATTCATTGCAGCGCCTCGCTTGGAGTGAGATCGCGGCGCATGGTCCAGCCGGCCAGCCAGGTCTCGACGCCCAGAATGGCAAGAGTCGCGACGATGATCCAGCGCCAGAGCTTTTGGCGGCCCTCGATCTCGGCGTCGCGCAAGCGCGCCGCGCGCGCCGCCACCTCGATGGCGCGCGCTGGAGGGCGGGCCACAGGAGCGCCCAGGCGTTCGAGTTCGTCCGCCGGCAGCAGTGTCGTGCGGCTCTCCGCCGGGTCGAGATTGACTGCGAACCGGCCCGGGTCAGTGACCGGGTCTGTGGTGTAATGCCCCGGGACGAGCGTGTCGGCGAATTCATCCGCCGTGCCGGCCACGCGGGTGCCGGTCCGATCATGGCGTGTCACGGTCACCGCCGCGCCGGTTCGGGCCGGATCGCGCGACAGTCGCACGCGGTCACCGACGACGTACGACACCGGCACGGGCTGAGCGGCGCCACTCGACTCGAGGATCGAGTAGAGAAGAGGCACGAACTTGGTCGACAGCGCCAATTGGCTGTCCGCCGGACGCCAGCCGGACGCCAGCGCGAGAACGCGTCCCCGGCCCGCGGGTATTTCCAGAAGGGCGGGATCGCCGTTGTCGAAGCGCGCGAGGGCGCGCGTTTCGGCGATGGCCGATGCGTCGAGCCGGCGGTACTTCCAGAAGTGAATCCTGGTGAAGTCGCTGAACCGCGGATCGGCGAACGGGGCGAAAAGTGGATGCCGAAAGTCGATCTCTCCCCAGAGTCCATAGTTGGCGAAACGGCCTTCCTCGGCCGACAAGCCATCGAGTCCGGGCAATCGGGCCAGGGCCGACACAGCGGCCGGATCCGGCGGAGCGAACAGAACGGTCATGCCCCTCGCCAGGTGTGTCCGCACAGCCTCCTGTTGCGCTTCGTCCGGCGCGTCCGTGACCACGACGAGTGACGCGGTGTCGGCCCGCGCCTCGGTCCCGGGTGATGCCGGAACAACCACCTGCACGGTTTGGCGCCGGGTCTCGCGGAAGGCGCGTTCGAGGAAATAGCGGGGCTGGCTGGGATCGGCGGGGTCGTCTTTGCCAAGGTAGAGGACTGTGACGCGCGCCGGTTCGGGGGGCGCCGCATAGAGGGTGTTGTCGAACTCCTCGTCGTCACCGCGCAAGACGATGCGGTCGGCGCCGGCGCTTGGCGGAGGGGTGGGCAGGGAGACCACCCGGCTCTGGCCTGCGGGGACGTAAAGGGCGAGGTTGGTGCCGATCCGCGTGCCGGATGCGTTGGCCCAGGCGATCTCGATCTGTTCGCGCTGGGCGTCGGGCGCGTTGTGGACGCGGATGCGGACCGTCGACTCGCCGGGTGTTGCGGGTGCGTCTGCCGGTTCGGGCGCCAGTTGGAGGCTGGCGTTGCTGGTTGCGGGCGGGTCGAGTGCCTCGATCGAGAGATCGATCTCTCGGGGCCACTCGTAACCCTGGAGTCCATTCAGGCGGCTGCCCGCTTGCAGATCGCTGATCAGGACGATCCGGCGTCGAAGCCCGGGGGCTGGTTGCTCGTCGAGGCCGGCCAGCCATTCCGCGGCGCGGATGAGGGCGTGGTCGAGCGCTGTCGAGGCCCAACCGGGAGCGATGCCGGTCAACCGGCTGCGGGCGAACGCGGCGCGATCGCCTGCGGGCAGGGCGGACCACTGTTCGAATGTCACCAGGGGAGTGATGTCGCGATCGAAGGCGCAGACCGCCACCTGGTCGCGAGGCGAGATTTGGCGCAGCCATCGGTCTGCGCGGTCCTGCGCCTGAGTCCAAAGACTCCCGCGGCGCATGCTGGCGCTGGCATCCAGGAGGAGCACGACGCGTTGCGGCGTTGCGGCGGGCGGCGTCTCGGAGACGTTCTGGCGGAAGAAGGGGCGGGCGAATCCGAACGCGAGCAGGCCGATGACCAGGCATCGCAGCAGCAGGAGCAGCCTGTGCTCGATGCGGTTGCGGCGGGTGAGCCGGGGCGGCGCGGGGCGCAGGAAGAGCAGGGAACTGAAGACCGTCCGCTGGCGCGCCGTGCGGCGGGCCAGGTGCAGGACGATCGGCAGCGCGACGGCCAGCGCACCCAGCAGAAAAAGCGGCGCGAGAAAACTCATAGGCGTGCCGATCTTCGGATGCGTCGGGCGGGGCGGTCGCGGGCGTGGAGGAAATCGAACAGGGCGAACTCGATCGGCTGGCTGGTGGGCAACTGGAGGTAATCGTGGCCCAGCCGGTGGCACATCTCCCGCAGCGTGGCGCAGTGCGCTTCGAGCCTTTTCGTGTATTCGCCTCGAACGGCCCCCGGATCGACCAGCAGGGTGCGTCCGGACTCGATATCCTCGAACATCGCCGGCTCGTCGAAGCTGAATGCGAGTTCGGCCGGATCGAGGACGTGGAACAGGACGACGTCATGGCCGCACGCGCCGAGTTGGAGCAGCGCCCGTTCGAGCTGTTCGAGCGGGGCGAGGAAATCCGATATCAGGAGGATCAAGCCGCGGCGACGGACCATCTCGACCACGCGGAGGAGGGGCGTGACAAGGTCGGTGCCGCGTCCGCGCGCCGGTTCTTCGAGTGCCAGGATGAGACGGCGCAGGTGAGCGAGGCGATGGCGGGCGGGCAGGTAGGCGCGCACCTGTTCATCGAACGCGAGCAGGCCGACGGCATCGCCCTGGAGGTGGAGGAAGTAGGCGAACGTGGCGGCGAGGGTGGCGGCGTACTCGGCCTTCGAGTAGCCGGCGGAACCGAAGGTCATCGAGCGGCTCTGGTCGGCGATCAGGTGGCAGCGCAGGTTGGTCTCATCCTCGAACCGCTTCAGGTAGTAGCGGTCGCTGCGCGCAAAGACGCGCCAATCAAGATACCGCGGGTCGTCGCCCGGGCTGTACTGCCGGTATTCGGTGAACTCGACGGAGAAGCCGTGGTACGGACTGCGATGGATCCCGCTCCAGAAGCCCTCGACGACCACGCGCGCCCGGAACTCGAGGTTCCGGATGCGCATTAGCACGTGGGGGTCGATGGGGCCCGGTGTCATACCAACGGGTCTTTGACCGTGTCGATGAGGCGGCGGACGATCTCGTCGACGCCCAACCCCTCGGCCTCGGCCCGGTAGTTGAGCAGGATGCGATGCCGCAGGACGGGTGCGGCGAGGGTGCGGATGTCCTCGGCGGTGACATGGGAGCGGCCTTGAAGGAGGGCGCGGGCCTTGGCCCCGAGCACCATGCACTGGCCGGCGCGGGTGCCTGCCCCCCAGTTGACCCACTGGTTGATGAAGTCGGGAGTGCCCGCCTGATGCGGCCTTGATGCGGCGGCCAACTGCACGGCGTACCGGATCATCTCCTCCGCAATCGGCACCGTGCGTACGACGGCATGGAACCGCAACACATCGTCGCCCGTGAACAACGGGGAGAGGATGGCCGGCGTCTCGGCGGTGGTGCGGCGGACGACCTCGATCTCGTCGTGTTCGGGCAGGTAGTTCATGACGACGTTGAACATGAACCGGTCGAGTTGCGCCTCGGGGAGGGGGTAGGTTCCCTCCATCTCGATCGGGTTCTGCGTCGCCAGGACAAAGAACGGCTCTTCGAGCGCGTGTCGCTGGCCCGCTGCCGTGACCTGGTGCTCCTGCATCGCTTCAAGCAGGGCCGCCTGGGTCTTGGGCGGCGTCCGGTTGATCTCGTCGGCCAGGATGATGTTGGCGAAGATGGGACCGGGCACGAACACCATGAGCCGGCCCGGGGCGGCGTCCTGGAGGATTTCGGTGCCGGTGATGTCCGCCGGCATGAGGTCCGGGGTGAACTGGATGCGCTGGAATTTGAGGTGGAAGATCTGGGCGATGGATTTGACCAGCAACGTCTTGGCCAGGCCGGGCGCGCCGGTGATGAGGCAGTGTCCGCCGGCGAAGAGGGCGATGAGGATCTGCTCGATCACTTCCTTCTGGCCCACGATGAGCCGGGCCAGCTCGGCCTCGATCTGGGCGCGTCCGGCGGTCAGACGTTCCACCGTCTCGCGTTCGAGCGCGAAGGGTGTCGTGGGTGTGGGGATGGGCTGGGGATCGGGGCTGGGGTGGATCGGATGCGACATAAGGCGGGAAGGCTCAGTGGGTCATCACGTAGAACAGGACATTGATGGCCAGCGGATAGGCGGCCTTTTCGGAAAACTGGTGGAAATAGTAGTCGTCTTCGCCTTCGCGCTCCCAGCCATCGCCGTTGTCGGTGTTATGGGTGAGAAAGACCATCAGGCGGCCGCGGTCGTCGAAGATGGCGCGGTGATGGACCTCGCGGGCGTCGTCTCGTTCCCATGTGACATGGTGATAGCGGCTGGCTGCGCCCAGGCCGATGTTGGGGATCTGGTGTTTGTCCTGGATCGGGAAGACGCACCGGTAGAGCGGATGGTCGAGGCTCATCTCGACGATGCTGCGATTGGGGAAGACCTGGCGCAGGACCTCCTCGCAGTTTGCCCACTCGCGTTCTCCCCAGAAATCGTCCAGCCACAGAAAGCCGCCGTTGAGCAGGTAGTTGCGGAGCGCGACCACCTCATCCTCGTCGAGATACAGTCCCCCGGGCTCGACGATGTACAGGAAAGGGAAATCGGCCAGATCCGTATCGGTCAGACGCAGAATCCGGCCGTCCGGATCGACCTTCATCGAGGTGATCTGCTGCAGCCTGTACGAGAGGTTCAGGTCGCTGTCGGGCAGGTCGGTCATCCAGCCGCTGCCCCGGCCGTAGCCGCCCCGCGCGTAACGAATCCGGGCGAACGTGAAGACATCGCGTTCGAATCCGGGCGCGTTGGTCCACGCGGGCGTGCCGGTGCTGTCGGATGGGACCTCGCGCGCGGTGCGCAAGCCGTCGCCGAAGGCGCGCCAGCCCCAGCGCCGCTGGGCCATGAGCGTGCATGCGGCGAGCGCGACCAGGCAGAGGATGAGGACTGCACGCTTCACTTCGAGTCCGGGTTTGGCGGCGATCCCAACGGCGGCTCGGCGACGGTGTTCGGAGCCCCGCCGGCCTCCGCGGCTTCGAGTTCAAGCAGGAACCGCAGGGCCGCCCGGTTGCGGGGCGCGTCTTCGAGGGCGCAGAGGAGGTGGCGCCGCGCGGCGGGATCGCCGGCCTGGTGGAGTTGGCGGGCGAGCTGGAAATGGACCTCGGCTGGATTGGGCGGATCGAGTTCGAGCAGGGCGCGGTAAGCGCCGACCGCTGTACCGGCCTGGCCGGCTTCTTCCGCGGCCCGAGCGAGGTGGCGATAGGGCAGGGGGGCCAGCGGGTTGACGGCCAGGTAACGTCGCGCGTTCTGGATCACAACCGGCCAGTCGCCGTCGGCGTCCGCCAGTTCCATCAGCCGCTGGTATGCGCCCAGGGCCTTGTCGTCCCGCTCGGCCAGGCGGGTCAGGACCTGCCGTTCCGCCTCGGTTTCGCCGAGTTGACGATGAGTTTCGGCGAGCATCTCGTATGCGTCGCGAAGGCCGTCGACCTGCGGGACGGCGTCGACCAGTGTTTGCAGAAGCGGCTTGGCATCCGACCAGCGTTTCTCGCCGACCCAGGTGGCGGCCTGGCGGGCGAGGACGTAGAAGTTGTCCGGGTTGAGTTTGGCCCAGGCGGTCCATGCGGCGTCTCCGCCCTGGGCCAGCAGGGTCTCGGTCAGCGGTTTGTCCCACCGGAGGTCCGGGGCCCACTGCCGCGCCCGCTCGCGGGCATAGGTTGCGAACTGGCTTTCGAGGGCGGGCAACGGGGCGATGTGGCGGGTCAGGGCCGGGTTGATGGCCGTGCCGTCTCCCAGATCGCGCAGAATCGCGGTCAGCGCGTCGAAGCCGAACTTCTCGACGATGAACTCGACCACGAGCGAGCACTGGTAATAGGCGAATTGCAGATGCAGGGCGGAGCGGGGTTCGAGAAACGCCGCGCTCAGTTGGCCCACTGGCGTGAGGTCGTCGCCGAGAATCATCTCGCGGTACTTGGGGACCATGCGTTCGCCCCAAGCCGGATTGGCCTGGCGCTCTTCGTAGACCGAGATGCCCTCGCTGAGCCAGCGCGGCATCTTGTTGCGGGTCAGATCGAGCGTCACCACATGGGCAAACTCGTGCCAGAGCATCGATTCCCAGTTGAACGGCTGGCCCGGACGGGACGCGGGGCTGTTGGCCGTGATGACGGGCCCGAAGCAGACGCCCAGGAAACCCTCGTTCTCCGGCATCCCGAATGTGCGGACCGCGAAGTCCTTCTGTTCCGCGAAGATCTCGACACGCACCGGGCGATCGAGCCCGACTCCGTATTTGGGGGTGAGGCGGGCGCGGGCGTCATCGAGCAGATCGAGCGCGCGCGCGCCGTAGAGAGCCGCTTCCCTGGGCGTCATGCGCACGATGAAATGCGCGTTGGTCAGGGTGGCGTACTTCCCCATCGTGTCGCGCAGCGTGACCAGGTTGAGCGCGGCCACATCGTACCCGTCCTTCTGGTGCACTTCCTCGGCCAGGCGCCAGCCTTCCTCGTCTTCGCCCAGGCGCAGGAGGTCATAGGCGAGCTGGGATTTGGCGGGGAGAAAGGCCGGGTCGAACGCGAGGGCCTCGCGCTGGAGCAAGGCCCCTTCGGCGAAGCGGTAATCCTGGGAAAGCTTGCGTCCGATCAGATGCGGCACGCGGGGGTTGGCGGGCCAGAACCTGGTGGCTGCCTGGCGGGCGGCGTCTTCCCGAGCCGGCTCGCTGGCGAGTCGGGCCAGGACGGCGCGGTAGGCCCAGGCCTCGGGGTGCCAGGGGTTGACCGTCTCGATGCGGTCGAGCCACACCTCGGCCGCCGCGTGGTCCTCGGCATCGATGGCGTGATCCGCCAGGAGGAGCAGGGTGGGGACGTGATTGGTGTTGATGTTGAGCGCGGCTTCGATCGCGGCCTGGGCAAGCGCTGGCTGGCTGGGGGCATAAGCGCGCGCAAGGCCGTAATGCAGGTCGGGATCGTCGGTGAGTTTCTCGAGCCCTTCCCGGAACGTTCTGGCGGCGAGCGCATAATCGTGTTTGTCGAGAGCTAGCTCGCCCGCGGCCAGGAAGGCTTCGCGCTGCGGAGGATTGGCGCGCTTGATGGTATCGAAAATGCGTTCGAGAACACGCTTGGGATCGGCGCCCGCCAACAATGCGGCGCGGCCGAACACAACCAGGTCCCGCGCGTCCCGGTAGGCCCAGGGCTGGGCCGAGACCAGCTCGGTGATTTCCCGGACCATGGCGGCGGCCCGGGCGGGATTGCCATGCATCTCGAGCACCTCGCGGGCCGCCCATCGCAGGCGCACGGCGCGGCTTTCGGCGGCGATGGCGTTGGTGAGGACGGCGTGCGCCTCGGCGTATCGCCCCGTGGTCATCAGAGCTTCGATGAGGATCAGGGGCCACTCCTCGCCCTGGGCCCGCTCGCTGAGGGCGTGTCGGGCGAGTGCCGCCGCCTCGGTGTAGCGGCCGGTCAGCAGATGGCGTTGCGCGTCCGCGGGCGCGGGACTGTCGGCGCCCGACGCGGAGATCGCGGCAAGCAGCGCGATCAGGGTGATGCGGGCCAGCGCCGTGTCAGGGCGAATGCGCCGCAGGATCGCGTTGATGCGGTCTATCGACATCGCGGGCAAGATGCCCCGGATGTCCGGGTTCGTCCAATCACAATGCGATGGGGAAGGGGGCGGCACCCTGCGGAGGCGCCGCTACGCGAGACCGCGTCACGACCATCCTCGCACTTCTGGCACGGGCCTTCGAGACTCTCTGGAGGGATGGTCTGACTGCAACCCCGTTCAACTCTCCTCCGTCGTCGGCCTGCGATAACCCGCTCCGGCTCCAGCAGGCGAGGGGGGAGTCATCGATTAGCCCGCATTTCAGGTGAAATGTGACGGTGACCGGTCAGAGGACATCAAAAGTTGGTGAGAAATGCGGGCTAACGTTTGTTGTTGACCCGGCGAACGCCCGCGAAGCCAAAGGCGGAGAGGGCAAGGACCAGGCCCGCTGCAGCGGGTTCGGGGATCACTTCGAAGCTCGTCGCCCAGATGGTCCCCACGGGGCTTCCGGGAGGCTGCGCGAGGTTGTCGTTCATGATCGCGAAGGCGTACTGCTGCGGATTCGCCCAAAGCGCCGACAGCGGCGTGAGCTTCCCCGTTTAGTGGAACATCTCCCAGTCGGATTCTCCAGCACGCATGGGTCCACGTTCTGGGGTTCTCGGCTTCACAGGGGGCGCAACTCCATGAAACATGCGGTTAGGGTCTGTGCAACAATTACTTCCGATTTTGGCGGGAGCGCCGCCGGGCCAGATGCGAGGCCCGAGGGAGGGAGTGTATCCGCAGAGATACTCGACCGACCGAGGAACGAAGCAGATGCCCCGGTGCCGCCCCGCCCCGCAGGGCTGGGGGGCTTTGGCTCGCTGGCTTCGTTGCTCCTCGTCACAGAGGTCAAGGCTATGCTCCTTCGTCGCGCCTCGCCAGCGAGCCAAATCCCCTCCAGCAAAATCGGAATTAATTTTTGCACAGACCCTTAGCCTGCCACCCCGTCGCTCCCGTGCAGGGCGAGGCTCGCATCGAGCCTCTGGCGCGGGGTCAGGCCGGTCTCCAAGTGCAGCCGTTCCAACACGGCCCGACCGAGCGCGAAAAGAACCCGGTCGCGAATCTCATCGGGCGGCGCGGTGCCGTCGAGCCGGACCACATACGGTTTGCGGATCGAGAGATAGATGTCGCGCGATCGAGTGAGAGTGGCGAGGGTCTCGAACTCGTTGGCTGCCCCGTCCCGGTGACCGATGCGTGCCAGGCCGACCGCCGGGTCGATATCGAGCAAGATCAGGAGATGCGGCTCGATGGCGATGGCCTCGTTGCTGCGCAGGAGGTCCTCGGGGTTGAATCCCCGGGCCCCCTGGTACGCGACCGTCGAGAAATAGTAACGATCGGTGATCACGATCCTGCCCGCCTCGAGGCTGGGGCGGATCAACTCGGCCACGTGCTGCTTGCGGTCCTCGATGAAGGCCTTCAGCTCGTCGGCGGGCGACAGGCGGCCCTTGGCCGCCGACTCGCGCAGCAATTGGCCCCAAGGCCCGCGCGTGGGCTCGCGTGTCAGGACGACATCGAGCCCGCGTGCCAGGAGCACGGCGGCCACGGCCTTGGCCTGGACGCTTTTGCCGGCGCCGTCGATGCCCTCGATCGCCAAAAGAAAACCGCCGGGTATGATTCGCTTCATCGTCGGTGCAGGTCCATCTTGCCAAGCATTTGCTCGACGTATTTCCCCACGAGGTCGGCTTCGAGATTGAGGGCGTCTCCGACCTTCTTCTCACGCAGGTTCGTGACTTCGAACGTGTGGGGGATGATCCAGACGCGAAACTCGCGCTTCCGCACGGCCGCCACGGTCAGGCTGATGCCGTCCAGCGCGATCGACCCCTTGTACACCAGATACCGCATCACCTCGGGCGGCGCCTGGACATCGAGCACCCAGTCCTGACCGGCCCGCTCCCACTTCCAAATCCGCCCCACGCCGTCGATATGCCCCGTCACGAAATGCCCGCCCAGCCGGCTGTCAGCGCGCAGCGACCGCTCGAGGTTGACCAGGGAACCCGGGCGCAGGAATTGCAGGTTGGTGCGCTGCCACGTCTCTCGCAGCAGGTCGAACCGCGCTGATGTGCGAACGCCGCGCCCCGCCAGTTTGACCACCGTCAGGCAACACCCGTTGACGGCCAGACTGTCGCCCACCTTCATGCCCCGCGCGCAGAGCCCGGGGCGCACCGTCAGCTCGATCGCCTTGTCGGTCGGGCGAATGCCCACAACCACGCCGGTTTCCTCGACAATACCTGTAAACATAGACAGGCAGACCATGTTGAGCGGGCGGTCCGGATTCAAGCGAATTAGCCGTCGGGTCAGAGGACGGCCGGAGTCTGCCGTTGAATTTCGCCGTTCTGCGGCTAGTCTCATGGTGGTTCGTGAAACAACGCACTGCGTCGGAGGAACCTCTCCGCAGATCGAATTCTATGAGTGAGTCAAAGACCGGCTTGGATCGACCGAAGCAACCGCGTCGCCTTGTGCGATGGGCTGGTGCCCTCGGGGCAGCCCTCGTGGTGCTGCTCGTGGCTCTGTATTTTCTGGCCACCAGCGAACCGTTTGTCAAACGCGTGGTTCTGCCAAAGGCCGGCGCCGCCCTCGGCGCGGAGATCGCCGCGGACGGCGTCTCGATCCGTCCTTTCTCGGAGGTGATTCTGCGCGGGCTTCGAGTTCAGCCCCGAGGCGAGGAGACGGTTCTCGCCGCGGCCGAGCTGCGCGCGCGCTACAACCTCGTCTCGATTCTCCGGGGCCTGGTCAAGATCGATGAAATCGGGCTCGTCCAACCGGTCGTGCGGGTGGCAATCCGTCCCGATGGAACGTCGAATCTGGACGCGTTTTCGGGGAGGAGCGGCACGCCCGAGCCGGCGCCGGCCAAGCCCGGTTCTCCGCTAAAGGTGGATATCCGGATGATTTCGATCGACGATGCCACCGTCCATTTCACCCAGACCCACAAGGACGGGAGCACAACGTCGGCCGAGCTGGCCGGACTCGACGCGAAGGCCTCGGGGCTTCGGAATGGGAGCCCGGCCAAGCTCGACCTCGACGGGCGCATTGGGCTTGTGCAGCGCACGGGCACGAACCAGGCCGAGGTCGCAGGCACGCTCAGGAGCGCGTTCGGCATCGATGTCGGCTCCGACTTGGTGCCGGGGCAGATCACGGGGAGCGCGGATCTCGCAGTCACTCGAGCCACCGGGGCGTTCGCCGATGCGTCCCAGTTGCAGGGGCGATTGTCGGCAGACCTCAATCGGAGCGAAATCAGGCAGCTCGCCATCGCCTTCACCAAGAGCGGCGCCGCCCTGGGCACCGCGAGCGTGAGCGGCCCGTTCGACCCGCTCGAGCTGGAAGGCAAGCTCAAAGTGAAGGTCACCGGCATCGGCAGCGAACTGCTCAGCCTCGTCGGAGGGCGTTTCGGCATCTCCTTCGGCGCAACGAAGCTGGCGGCGGACTACGACATCGAGTTGAAGGACCACGCCCGATTCGTGAGCACCATCGGCTCGATCGCCGGCGACAGCTTCAGCGTCGAGCGGGCCGGCCTGAAGACGCCGACGGTGGACTTCAAGCTTGGTTGCGACGCGACCCTCGATCTGCCTCGAACCAACGCCACGATCCGCGCGTTCACCCTCGACGCCACGCAGTCGGGCCGCCCTCTGCTGACAGGCAAGCTGACCAAGGAAATGCTCCTCGACTGGAGCCAGGGGGCCCAGGGAGCCGCCGAGTCCGCGCTGAGGTTGAACGTGACCGAGCTGAACCTGGCCGACTGGAAACCGTTCGTGGGCGATTCCGTCGATTCCGGCATGGTCAACGGCCAGCTTGACATCAACGTTCAGAAGGCTGGGCGCCTGGTGGCGTTTGACCTGGGTTCGAAGCTCGTCGGACTGACCGGCCGGCTGGGCAGCAACCGCATTGATCAGGCCGATCTGACCGTCGGCCTCCGCGGTCAACTGACCGAGTTCGACCGGGTGGATCTCCCGGCGCTGGCCCTGGACGTATCCCAACGCGGTCGGGCGGTGTCCGCGCTCAAAGGGTCTGGCAGCTACGTGAACTCGACGTCCGACGCCAACTTCCAGGCCGAGCTGACGGCTTCACTCGCCCCGCTGTCCGAATTGGTGGATCGTTCGGACGTGTCGCTCACCGCCGGCACCGCAACGTTCACCGGAAAGATCTCACAGAGAAACCTCGTGCCCGCTCAAACCGCCCATCCGAGTCTTGATCAGAGCCTGGTCGGGAAACTCGAGATCGTTGGTCTGAGCGGACTCCTTGCGTCCAACCGCCTCGACCGTTTCGATCTCTCGAGTGATCTCGACGCGTCGGTGAAAGACGATTTCGCCGAAATCCGCAAGTGCGTCGGCAGCATTCGACAAGCGGACACCCCCGCGGGCACCTTCAATCTCACGGGGCGCTACGGCCTCACCAACAGCAGCGGGCAGATCGCGCTCGAGTTCATGGGCCTGAATCAGAACGCGCTGCGGCCGTTTGTGGCCGAGGCGCTCGGCGACAAGACGCTCGCGTCGGTGGCGGTGAACGGCCAACTCGATGCGGGTTACGATCCGACCGGGGATTCGCGCCTCCGGGCCGGGGTGCAGGTCACCAACCTCGTGGTCAACATGCCGGGCAGCGCGCTGGCGTCCACACCGCTCGAAGCGCAGCTCACACTCGACACGGCGGTGCGTACCAACGTCGCGGAGATACGCGAGATGCTGCTCACCCTCACGCCGACATCCCGCGCCGCCAATCGCATCCGGGCCGCGGGGCAAGTCGATTTCACCCAGACGAACGCGGCCACCGGCCACCTCGCAATCACAGCCGACGCGCTCGACGCCACCCGCTACTACGAGATTCTCTTCGAGGAAACGGCGCCTTCCGCATCGGGCGGATCCGCCGGCGGATTGCCCGGCCCTTCGGGCACCGCGGACCAGGAGCTGGAAGCGATGACCCTCCCGCTGCGCAATTTCATCGTGGACGCAAACGTTCGGCGTTTCTATCTGCGCGAAGTCGAGATCACGAACCTCGTGGCGCGCGCGAAGCTGGACGGGCAGGCGATCGAGGTGAAACCGTTCGATTTGGCGCTCAACGGCGGGCCGGTCAGCGCGACGGCAATCGTGGATCTGGGGGTGCCGGGATACAGATACGACTTCGGATTCAAGGGAACCAACGTTCCCGTGGCGCCGCTGGTGAACAGTTTCCTGCCCGAGCAAAAGGGCCAGTTCAGCGGCACCGGCGGGGGCTTCGCGCAGCTCCAGGGCGCTGGAACCACCGAGGCGAGTCTGGCGAAGAGCCTCTCCGGCCAGTTCGAACTCACGACAACCAACCTGAACCTGGCCATCGCGAGTGTGGACAATCCAATGCTCAAGGCGCTGGTCAATGTGGTGGTCGGCATCCCTGACTTCATCCGCAATCCCGCCGGCGGTGTCGCGGCGCTCGTCGGCCAACTGACAGGCACGGCCCGCCAGGGCGGCGGCTTCGTAGACGAGATGACCCAGGCCCCGATCGACCAGATCATCGTCAAAGGCACCGCCGGCAACGGGCGTTTGGAGGTGCAGCAGGGGTATGTCCAGAGCCGCGCTTTCCACGCGAACGCCGCCGGCACCATCGCGCTAACGGCCCCACTCACAAACTCGACGATGCGCCTGCCTGTTCAGATCGCGCTCCGGCGAACACTGGCGGAGAGAGTCGGGTTGGCCGGTGACACGCCCACCAACGCGCCCTTCGCCAAACTGCCGGAGTTCGTCACCATGAAGGGCACTGTGGGCGCACCGGAATCGGACATCAGCCGGACCGCCCTCCTGGCTATGGCGGCCAAAGCCGGCGCGGGGATTCTTGACCGGACCGGTTCGGCCAAGGTCGACCAGGCCGCCGGAATCCTCGGCGCGGTCGGCAACCTGATCGGCGGCGGCGAAGGCGCCGCATCAGCGACAAACGCGCCCGCCGCGGGCCAAAGCGGCGCCAATCTCCTCGGAACGCTCAACACACTCCTGGGCGGCGGCGCTCAAGGCCAAAGCGCTGCCGGGACGAACACGACCACAACCAATGCGCCGGCAACGCCCCCACGCGACCCCCTGGGCAACGTGTTGGATCTGCTGCGCAAGAAGTAGGATTAGTTGAGCGCCATGCCCCGGCGCACGTACGTCGGAGTGTCCAGATCTTCCCCGCGATAGACGGTCGGCTCGCTCTTCGCGAACCGGCCCTTGGACACCACTTCGAGTGGCAGCAACTCCTGGCGCATCCCGACCGATTTGCGGCGGCGGCGCCCCCCGACGCGGTCCTGCCGGGCGAGAATCTGCTCGGCTTGTTCGGGCGTGAGACGCGGCGGCGGCGGGACGTACCGGGGAGCAGGACGCTCGTCCGCCATGCCTCGCGCGGCATCGAGGCGTTCTTCCCCCGATATGGGAAACTCGGCCGCGGGCGGTTCGGGGTCGGCCGTTGCCGCCGACGACTCGAGCGCGCGGTCTGAATCGGGAGCGGGGGCGGTCCGCTTGGTCGCAATCACGGTGACGCCGATGCGGTCGCCCAGCGCGGGATCGATGGCGGCGCCCACGATCACCTGCGCATGCTCGCACACGCGATTGATCTGTTCCATGACCACGTTGACCTCTTTCAATGCGAGATCGGCGCCGCCCGCCAGGCTGACCAGGACGGCATCCGCATCGGCCAGGAGACGCCCCTGGTCGAGCAGAGGACTCGACAGGAGGCGCTCGACCACCTCGCGCGAGCGCGCTTCGCCCATGGACTCGGCGGTGGCGAAGCAACTCTCCGCCTGCCGGCCCCGCACCACACGGCAGAGATCCGCGAAATCCACGTTGATCAGGCCCTCGCGAGTAATCAGGCGCCACACGCCGGCCAGCCCCTGGCAGAGGAGGTCATTGGCAATGCGGAAGGTCTCGACCAGCGTCGTCTTGTCGTCGACCAGTTGGGACACCTTCTGGTTGGGCAGGCAGATGACGGCGTCCGCCGCCGTCTTGAGCTGGCGCAGGGCCAGTTGAGCCTGGTGCTGCCGGCGCTGCCCCTCGAACTCGAACGGCAGAACCACCAATCCCAGCACCAACGCCCCCTGTTCCCGAGCCACGCGCGCCACCACCGGCGCCCCGCCCGACCCGGTGCCGCCGCCCAACCCCGCCACCACGACAACCAGATCCGTGCCAGCACAAAGCTCGTTCAGTACCTGGGTATCCGCCTCGGCCGCCGCCCGCGCCACGTCGGGGTCGCCGCCCGCGCCCAGGCCGCGCGTCAACGCCGACCCGATGAGAAGCTTCTGGGCGAGCGAACTCGCCCCCAGGAGCCGCGCGTCGGTGTGGACTCCGGCAAAAGCCAGTCCGTCCAGTCCCGCGCGGCTCATGTGATCGAGCGCCTGAAGGCCGGCGCCGCCCACGCCGATCACTTTGATGGTCGGGGCGGACTTGGGCATCGGGTGACGTTCGGCGGCTGAAGTTTCGATTGTCATGGGTTGTTGCGAAACGGTTGAGGAGGCGGCTGGCCGCAAACCGGAGGCCGCCCCGGGATCAGGAGTCGGTCCACATCTGGGTCAAAGCGCTCTTGAGCCGGCTCGTCCAGGGCCGCCGGCCAGAGTTCTGCCCGTGCTGAAACGAGCCGAACTTCGCCAGGCCGATGCCCGTCGCGAACTCGGGTTGATCCAGCGTGGCCACCAGACCGCTGATCGTCTTGGTGCGGCCAATGGCCACAGGCAACCCGAAAACGCGCTCCCCCAGCTTCTGAATGTCCGGCGTGCGCGAGCCGCCGCCGCACAGAAACACACCGGCGCGCAGGCTGTCGAGCAGACCCGCACGCTCGACCTCAGCCGCGATGATCTCGAAAATCTCCTCGAGCCGGGCCGACATGATCCGTCGCAAGTGCTCGAGGTTGATCGAGCGTTCGGGCAGGCCGAAATCGTTCGGCAACTCAACAGTCCGCCCCCGCACGCCCATGTCGACCAGCGCCGAGCCATGCTCGATTTTCAACGCCTCCGCGCGGCTCATCGAGATCTTGAGCCCATACGCCAGATCGTTGGTCACATGGTCGCCCCCGACCGCCAGGACGCCGGTGTGCTTGATGATGCCGTCGGCATAGACCGCGTACTCGGTGACACCCGCGCCCAGATCGATCACCAGGGCGCCCAACTCCTTGTCCTGGGGCGTCAAAACGGCGAGCGACGCGGCGATGCCGTTGAACACAATATCCTCGACCTCCAATTGAAGGCTCTTGACGGCCCGGATCGGGTTTTGGAGGCGGTTGGTGATGCCGTGGATCACGTGGACGTCGACCTCGATCTGAGCGCCCACCATGCCGACCGGGTTCAGCACCCCATCCTGGCTGTCGACGATAAAGTGCTGGCGCACCACGTGGACCGTGTGACGATCCGCCGGCAGGTTGATCGCCTTGGCGTTCTTGATCACGTCCCGCACGTCGTCCTCGCCAATGTCGCGATCGACCGACGGGATCGTGTGGCGCCCCCGGTTGTTGAAGCTCCGGATGTGGCTGCCCGTGACGCCCAGGTAGACACTCCGGATCTCCACGTCGGCCATCTGCTCCGCCTCCGCAATCGCATAGCGCACATCCTCGACCACCGCGGTGGCGTCGACGACCTCCCCTTTGCGCGTCCCGCGGGACCGGGCCTGCCCCAGGCCGACAATGCTCAAGGCGCCTTCAGGGCTGACGTCGCCAACCACGGCGCAAACCTTGCTGGTTCCGACCTCGAGCCCGACGATGAGATGCGTGGAATTGTTAAACATGCTTGCGACGCAAACGCGGCAGTTTTTCGGCGCGCGGCTTGAGCGGCGGCACTGCGCTCGACTCGAACCACAACACCGGACAGTTGTTGGTGACGGCAAGATCCAAAAAAGCCACCGCCTTGTCCAACCGCTGGCCCGCCTGGCGCACCAGGCGCCAGCGCTCGAGACCGCACGCCACCCGGTCGTACGCCAGTGTGATCTCCGCCCCCCCGTCGGTCGTCACCCGCAAGACATCGGGCGAAGAGATGTCAATCACCGCCAAACCAACCTCCTGGGCAAGCGGCGACGGCTCGAACGTGGCAAGCAATTCGAGAACGGACTGCACAGGACGAGTCTGAAGGGCGGCACCGGGGCGCAAATCGGCGTTGTTCAACCCCCGGAGAATAGGCAGGGCATCGAATGCCCGAACCACCGCAGGACTCGACGGGAGCGTCGGCAAAGGCGGCATGACCACCCCCGCGCGGTCCAGATAGAAGACCGCAGGCACCACGCCCGCCTCGCCTTCGGGCTGTATGGCCTGAATCTGCACGATCGGGTCGCGTTCCTTCACCTGGATCCGGAGAACATGAGGCAGAACGCGCTCGACCGACACCGATTCCACCTGGGCAATCAACTCGATCTCGCGTCGCACCTGGGTCATGTCAATCAACAGCAGATTGTCGCCCTCTCGAATCCCGGCCAGTTGGCGTATCTGTTCCGGCTTGAGCCAGATCCCGTCCGTGGCGATCTCGAGGCTCGTCAGAGCAAACAGGCCGCTGTCCATAAGACGCTGCCGCGCCCACTGCCACCCGCGCTGCCCCAGCCCGGCTGCCACGACCGCCAACATCGCCACGAACAGCGCGAACACAACCCGGTGCCGACGCGCCTGTCGCACAGGCCGGACGCGCATCTTCACCTCGAGCACCGACCCGCGCCCGGCGCGGCGGTTCTTTGGCTTGCCCCAGAGTCCCATAGGCCTTTCAAGGAGTGGACCTGCACACCCCAGCCGCGCGCTTGAGGGCCAGGTCGACCATCTTCTGGCACAGGCCGGCAAAACTGTAGCCCACAGCCGCCGCAGCCCGAGGCAACAAACTCAGTTCCGTCATCCCCGGCAGCGTGTTCACTTCCAGAACAACCGGATGCCCCGTCGAGGGCACCATCACGTCCACCCGCGCGTAGTCCCGTCCGCCAATCGCCCGGAACGCCCCGAGCGCCGCCGCCCGAACCCGTTCCCCCGTCGGCGGATCGACCCGCGCCGGCAGAAAGACCTCGGTCGCCCCCTGGGTGTACTTGTTGCGGTAATCGAGTGGACCCTGCTTCGGGCAGACCTCGATGACGGGCAAAACCTCGTCGTCCAGAATGCCTACCGTGACCTCGCGCCCCGCGATGCGCTCTTCCATGAGAACTCTGCGGTCGTACCGGAACGACTCCGCCAGCGCCGGCCCCAGACCGTTCAGAGACTCGACGAATTGCAGGCCCACGCTCGAGCCCTGGCACACCGGCTTCAAGACGACGGGCGGCTGCCAGCCAGACGGCCAGGTCGCCTCCGGCGTGTCCAGGACCGTGTAGCGCGGGGTCGGCACACCCGCCCCCACACAACGCTGCTTGGTTAAGACCTTGTCAAACGCCAATCGGCTGGCTTCGGCGTCGCTCCCCGTATACGGGACACCCAGCGCCTCCAACCGCCTTTGCACCGTGCCGTCTTCGCCGTACGTCCCGTGCAGCACAAGAAACACCACCTCCGTCTTCCGCGGCAACTGCCACCCGTCGTCGCGCGGATCCAATTCCTCGACGGTGTGGCCCAGCCCGCGCAAGGCGTCGACGACGGCCCGTCCGGACCGCAGCGACACCTCGCGCTCGGCCGATG
This sequence comes from Verrucomicrobiota bacterium, assembly GCA_022710935.1. Taxonomy (GTDB): domain Bacteria; phylum Verrucomicrobiota; class Verrucomicrobiia; order Limisphaerales; family J093; genus MWFF01. The sequence goes on along the minus strand of JAKLFY010000012.1, from coordinate 28,124 downwards.
GCCCTCCCAGCATCACAGTGATCTTCAATGGCATACGGTCTGCCGGCCCCAGGCCGGCTTTCGGCTAATCCTCTCCGACGATTTTGACTTCGGTTTCAAGCGCGATCCCCCGCTCGCTCCGCGCGCGCCCGCGGATCCGCTCGATCAATGCAAGAATGTCCCGGGCGGTCGCGCCCCCGGCATTCACAATGAAATTGCCGTGGATGGGCGAGACCTGCGCCCCCCCCACACACTCGCCCTTGAATCCCAGCTCCTCGATCAGTTTCCCGGCGGCGATGGACGCCGGATTCTTGAACACACACCCGGCGCTGGGCTGCCGCGGCTGCGTCTCCAATCGCCGCCGCCTGTAACCCTCGCTCCGGCTCTGAATCGACTCGATATCCGAAAGCTCTCCGCGCAGCACGGCCGACAGCGCAATATGATCCGCAAAGAACGGACAGTCGCGATACCCGGCCGCGAGATCGGAGGATCCCATCTCGAGCACATTCCCGCGGCGATCCATGATTCGCACACGCTCGAGGATCTCGAAAAGCCACTTCCCGTTGGCCCCGGCATTCATCCGCAACGCCCCTCCGAGACTCCCAGGAATGCCTTCGAGAAACTCGAATTCGCCGAGGTTCTGGCGCCGTGCCGCCACCGCCACCGCCTTCAACATGGCCCCCGCCCCGGCACACACCCGCAAGCCCTCGCACGCGATCGCGCTGAAGGCCGGCTGCGCAAGACCGATCACCACGCCCCGATACCCGCCATCCCGGACCAGCAGGTTCGATCCGCGCCCCAACACAAGCCAATCCACTCGACGCTCCCGGCAAAACACCAGAATCGCAGCCAAATCCCGCTCCTGAGCCGGCTCAACATACAGATCCGCCACACCACCAACCCGCAACGTCGTGCGCCGCGCGAGGGGTTCTTCGAGCCGAATGACCGCCCCGCCAGACATCCGGACCGCAAGCTCCGACGCGAAAGACGCGTCAACCCGCCGCATGCCTCCGTGCGCAGCCCGCAGCTCCGCGGCGGGGCCGGAGGCGCCCCGTGACTCTTCGGCGTGTGGCGCAAGTGTGCTCATGGCGAAGGGTTCGAGTCCGCCGTTCTCAGTCCCACCACCGTCGCAGGCGCGCCCGACCGGTCGGCGGGCGCCGCGGACGCCTGCAGAGCATCGGGCAAAGCCAGGAAGATCGCCTCCGCAATCCGCTCCGCTGCGTCGGGCCGATGCCATCGCGCCAAAGCCGCGCTCATCGCCTGCCGGGTCGAGTCGCTGCGCACCAGCTCGCGGATCTGCCAGAGCAGCCGATCGGGCGTGGCCTCGTGCTGGAGTTGGAGACGCGCTGCGCCGGACACGGCCAGGGCGCGGGCGTTGTGAAACTGATGGTTGTCGGCGGCGGACGGATACGGAATCAGCACGGCCGGCAGCCGCAGGGCGGCGAATTCGGCGAGGGCCGACGCCCCCGCGCGCGAAATCGCCGCGGTGGCCGCCCCCAACGCCAGCTCCATTCTCGTCAGGAATGGCTCGACCACGGAGCGCCGCTGCTGGCCGGCGTAAGCATGCCGCACGGTTTCAAGGTCGTGGGGGCCTGTCAGGTGGACGAATTGCAGATCGGGCTCGGTCAGCGCCAGAGCGGGCAGCAGACGAACCACCGCCTGATTGATCGCGCGCGCCCCCTGGCTTCCCCCGACAACCAATAGAACAGGACAATCCGGTCTCAACCCGAGGCTCTGGCGGCAGGCGGCAGGATCGAGGCCGAGCAAAGCCGAGCGCACCGGCATGCCGGTGACCAGGATCTTCCGGTGCCGCAGGCGCGCGGCGGCCTCGGTGTAGTTTGCAAAGGCCCGATCGACCACGTGAGCCAGCCAGCGGTTGGCACGGCCCGGAATGGCGTTGGCCTCGTGAAGATAGGTCGTCGCCCCCATGCGCCGCCCAGCCAGGATCGGCGCCGCACTGGTGAATCCGCCCATCGCCAGCACCGCCGAGGGCGGGCGGCTCCGAAACAGGGCGCGCGATTGTCCGAGCGATCGCGCGAATCCGCGCAGAAAGCGCCCCCATCCACCCTTTTCGAGGCCAACCGCTTCAAGTGAGGCCACCTCGCTTCCACCGGCCGCACCCAGGGCGTTCCGATCCACCTCCTTCGTCGAAGTCAGCAGGAGAACGTCCGCCCCCCGCGACTGCAGCGCCTCGGCGACCGCCAATCCCGGGAAGAGGTGTCCGCCCGTGCCGCCACACGCGATGGCGATCCGCGGCTGGCAGCGGTTCGTCTCGATGCGTGGTGAGGTCATGGGTGTGATGTCTCTGGACTAAGCCGTTTGCGGTTGTCCGAGCTCTTCCAAACGCGGATCGGGCGCCACCCGGCACTCGTTGGCCCGGGCCACGCTCACCAGAATGCCGGTGCAGAGAAGCATGATGGCCAGATTCGAACCGCCGAAGCTGATGAATGGAAGAGCCAGGCCCTTGTTCGGCAGGACCGACGACACCACGCCGAGGTTGATGAATGCCTGCAGACCGACCAGGAAACTCATCCCCGTGGCCAACAGCCGGCCAAACGGGTCGCTGGCCTGGCGGGCGATGCTGACACCGCTCAGGAAATAAAGAAGGAAGAGGATAATCACAACCAGCGACCCGACGTACCCGAACTCTTCTCCGATGATGGCGAAGATGAAATCGGTCTGCTCCTCGGGAATCGGATCCTTCTGCATGCTCGCGTTGAGACCCACGCCGGTCAGTCCCCCCCGCCCCAGGGCGAGTTTGGCCTGCCACGCCTGAAAACCCACCCCCTGCCGCGTGGTGTCGGGATTGAGCCAGGCGTGCACCCGGTCAATCCGCACCGAATTAAAGGCCAGGAAGGCGCAGAGAGACCCCATCCCGAAAAGCACAGGCACCGCCAGGTGCGTCATGCGCGCTCCGGCAACCAACAGGACCACCACGGACGTCGCCCCCAGCAGGATCGCCGTTCCCCAATCCGGCTCGACAAAGATCAAACCGGTGACCAGGCCGATGAGCATGGCCGGCACAACGACGCCGTACCAGAAAGAGCGCATCACCCGTTCGTTCACGGCCCCGTAGTGCGCCAAGGCCACCAACAACGCCAGCTTGGCAAACTCCGAAGGCTGAAACTGGACCGGACCCAGCCGGCACCAGCGGCGCGCCGCTTTGACCTCGACGCCGGCAACCATGACAAAGACAAGCAATCCGACCGCCACCAGCAGCAACAACCAACTCCAGGCGCGCAGCCGGCGATGCTGGATCTGGGCCAACAGAAACGCACCGCCCAGCCCGAGCCCCGCCGCCACGATTTGACGCGACAGGTATGTCAGGCTGGCGTTGGGCGGGCTGATGCTGAAGAGCGTCAACATCCCCAACGACAGCAGGGCCAGCGCGGACGCCACCAGAATCGTCGCGGAAAGCCTCATCACAGATTGAATTTCATTCTTCGCCCGCGCCGCGATGGAACAGGGGGATGCTCGGCGTCCCGGCGGCAGGCCACAGAACCGGCTTGAGGACGGCCGGCGCCGCGCTGCCTGCCGGGACGCTCGAGCCCCTAACGCGGCGGAAGTCCGGTCTCAGCCGTGCCACCTTGTCCGGCCGGCGCGGCGGCCGGGATCTTCAGTTTCTGACCGACGAGAATCCGATCGGTCTTCAAGTTGTTGGCGGCGCGGAGTTCCTTGAGCGTGACCCCGTAGGTCTTGGCGATCCGCGTCAGATTCTCGCCGCCTTTTACAACGTGCGTCGTCGTCTTCTGGGCGTCCGGATCCTCGCTGGGAGCCGCCACGCCGCTCTGTGCGGCGACGGCCGGGACCTGGACCTTGTCGCCGATCTGCAACCGAAGCGGCTCGATGCCTGGGTTGGCCTGCAAGAGCGTGGCGAGGGTGATGCCGTGGTTCTTGGCGATTTGGCCCAGGGTGTCGCGCGCCTTGACCACGTACTCGGTGGTGCTCGGGGGCAAGGTCGGCTGCACCGGTTCCACAGGCGGCGGCGGCGTCGATGCCATCCATGTCTCGTTGGTCGGCACGCTCGGGGTCAAGGCCACTCCCGGCTGGTCGTAGGGATCGCCCGTCAAGGCCGGCTGCGTTGTCCCCGGACCGAACAGCGCCACGTTGGTGGGCACAGACGGGGCGACATCGGTGGTCGGAACCGAGGCCCCCGCTTCACGGCCCGCGAGGCTCTGGTCGACCGTCTTCGGTTTGCAGCCCTGAAGCAAAAGGCCGCCGAAAAACACTGCGTGCAATGCGATGATCGAGATCACCGCCAGGCGGACATTGGACTTGCCCCTGGCCTGCTGGCTCAGCGGGCTCAAGGGATTGATTGGACTTGGCGTGTTCATAGGATGCGAGCGCGCGGCTGCGCGGATCTGGAGTTGAGGACTTGACTCGGTTGTGGTTTCGCCCCGGCGTTTTCCCTCAAAAAACGTCGAGGCAAAAAATCGGACCCCGGACGGCTCTCGCGCAGCGGTCGACCGCCGCGCATCCCCAGGACAGCGAGGGCGGACTCCGCCTCCCGTCGACCACACGGCGTGGTTGACCACACGGCGTGTTCGCAACCGGGCTGAGACACCTCACCCTGATGTTGGCCGTCCGGAAACATCTCGAAATACGAATAAACCGGCGAGGGCAAACCTGCAACGCTGAACACGGCATTTTCAGCCGCGGCAAACGCGCTCCTCCCCGAGGCCCAGCCCTGCCGGACCGGGGCGGCCGCCGCCCCGCATGCGCCGGAACGCGCGCGCTGGATCCCCTCGGGTTTCCCAGTTGTTGTCTGAGGATTCATGGCCTCGCCCAGTTCCCGTTCAACGCATCTTCAGGCTCGCCAGGGCCAGCACCGCGCAGAGCACGCACAGGATGTAGAAACGAGCGACGATCTTCGACTCGTACCAGCCCAGTTTTTCGAAGTGATGGTGCAGCGGCGTCCGCAGAAACACACGCTTCTCGACGCCCCGAAAACGCCGGTAGCCTTTGAAACATCCGACCTGGATGATCACCGAGACCGCCTCGGCGACAAAGACACCGCCCGCAATGAACAGAACAAACGGCTGGTGCGCCAACACCGAGATGATCCCGAGCGTCCCGCCCAGCGCCAACGAGCCGGTGTCCCCCATGAACACCTGCGCCGGATGGCAGTTGTACCAGAGAAACCCGAGCGACGCCCCAAACATGGCTCCGCAAATCACGGTCAGTTCCCCGGCACCCGACACCGCGGGCACCTTCAAATACTCCGCAAACTGGGCGTGGCCCGCGACATAGGTCACAATCAAAAGAACCGCGGTCACGATCAGCGTGCAGCCGATCGCCAGTCCGTCCAGACCATCGGTGAGATTGACCGCGTTCGAGCTGCCGACAATCGTGAACACGGTGACAGCCATCCCGAGCACCGGCGCGCCCGCGGTGATCGGATGCTTGTAAAAAGGCACGATCACCGACGTGATCAGCTCCCGCGTGTCCGGCAGGTACCACAGGTAACCTGCGATGAACAGCGCCAAGAGCACCTGCACCCAGAGCTTGACCCGGCCACGCACACCCTTGCCGTCCTGCAGTGCGATCTTCGCGTAATCGTCGTAGAACCCAAGCCCCGCCAACCCCACCAGCGAAGCCAGGGTCAACACCGTCATCGCATTCCATTGCGCCCAGAGCAGGACCGTCAAATCGATCACCATCACGATCAGGAGCCCGCCCATGGTCGGCGTGCCCCTCTTGTCCAACACCCGGGCTTTCAAGTCGCCATGCGCATCCGCCGCGTCCCGGTACTCCTGCCCGAATCGGAGCCGCTTCAGCCAGACGATGACCTTGGGGCCAAGCCACCAGCTCAGGAGAAGGGCCGTCACCGCCGCCCCGGCCGTGCGAAAGGTGATGTACCGAAACAACCGCAAACCCGAAAGCGTCTCCTCCCACCCTGTCCCCTGGGCGCTCTGCTGCAAGTATTGGCTGAGATAGTAGAGCATGCCCCCCTCAGATGCCGCCGCCCGCCCACGCGGCCTTCAAACCCTCGAACACACCTTCGAGCCGCGTCGCGCGCGAAGCCTTCACCAGCACAAGATCGCCCGCGCGCACCGCGCCCGCCAGAGTCGACGCGGCCGCCGACGCGTTATCGCACTCGACGACGTCCCGCAACCCTGCATCCCGCGCCGCTTGACCCATCACGAAAGCCATGCGACCGACGGCAATCAACTGATCGACGACACCGGCAGACCGCCGGCCAACCTCCCTGTGCGCCTCGGCCGCGTGCTCGCCCAACTCGGCCATGTCCCCAAGAACGGCCAGGCGCCGCCCCGCGCACGGCAAGGCCCGTAGCGTGTCCAGCGCCGCGGTCATCGAGTCTTCATTGGCGTTGTAGCAATCCTCCAACACCGAAATCCCGCGCCACTCGGAAAGTTGCAGGCGCATGCGCGGGAGCCGAAAGGCGTCGAGCCCCGCCTGCATCTGCTCGCGCGTCAGTCCGAAATCCGCCCCCACCGCCAGCCCCAGCAAAGCGTTCACGACCTGATGCCGCCCCCAGGCGCGGATGCGATAGGTCCCGCTGCAATCGGGCCGCGGCGCTCGAACGCCAAAACGCATGCCATCCGCATCGGTGTCGACCCCCGTCGCCTGCCAGTCCGCGTTCGCCCCCCACCCGACCCGCACGACCGCGGCGCGGGTGCGAGCGACCACGTCCTCCATCCCCGGCGAGTCGCCATTGACATAGAGCGTGCCGGAAGCCGGAAGCAACTCCGCCAGCCAGCCCTCCTCGTCCACCACACCGCCCAGATTGCCGAAAAACTCGAGGTGTTCACGCCCCAGACTCGTGAGCACTCCGTGCGTGGGCTGGATTTGCCCGAGCAGCAAGGCCAGTTCTCCGGGGTGATTGGTGCCCGCCTCGATCACGGCCACCTGGTGGCGCCGTTCGACGCGCAGCAGCGTCAAAGGCACGCCAATGTCGTTGTTGAAGTTGCCCTCGCTCGACAGGCTGGCGTATCGCTGAGCCAACACAGCCGCAATCAGGTCCTTGGTTGTCGTCTTGCCGTTCGACCCCGCCACCGCCACCACCGGCAAATCAAAACCGGAACGATAGGCCGCGGCCAAATCCCCCAAGGCGCGCCGGGTGTCGTCCACCACCACCAGGGCGCAGCCCGAAGGCGCCGCGATCGGCCGGCTGCGCGCCCCCAGCACCGCGATCGCCCCCCGCTCGGCGGCGGACGCGATGTGCGCGTGCCCGTCATGGCGATCCCCCACCAGCGCCACGAACAAATCGCCCGGCTCGGTTCGCCTCGAGTCGGTGCCAACGCGCCGCACAACCAAATCCGGAGCGCCGGCGAGGATGTCGCCGCGGCAGGCTGCCGCGACCTGATGAAGCGAGAGAGGTTCCATCCCGGGCTTAGCGCATGATGGTGTGAGAGAGCGCATCAACGCGTCGCGGATGAGGTCGGCAAACCATGGGCCGTGCGGGGCGTCACGCGCCGGTGCGCGAGTTCCGCCGACAGCCGGCCCTGCGCGCCACCCTCGGTCTCCGGCGTGATGTCCGGCGGAATCCGCAGGTACGCGGCGGTCCGTTCGGCAATCGCCCGAAAGACCGGCGCCGCAACCACGCCGCCCGTGTGCCCCTGGCCAGCGCCCTTGTCCGGCTCGTCCACGCCAACCAGGATGCAGAGCTCCGGACGATCGATCGGCAGAAAACCGACAAAGGACGCGTAGTAGTATTTGCCCGACTTGTAGGTGCCGTGCTTGTACTTCTCGGTCGTGCCTGTCTTGCCGGCCACGCTGTAGTAGTCGAGCTGGGCCCGCATCGCCGTCCCGTCGTCGCTCACCACCGACCGCAACGCGCGCTTCATCTCGTTGCAGGCCGATTCGCTCACAACGCGCCGCAGCGGGTGAGGCGAGAACTGACGCACGATGCGGCCGGTCCCATCCTGCAGCCGTTCGACCAGTTTCGGCTGCATCAGGACGCCGCCATTGGCGATGGCCGCCATCGCCATCGCCATCTGCAACGGAGTCGTCGAGATCTCATGTCCGATCGGAATTCGAGTGATCGAAATGTCACTCCAGGTCTTGGGCGGGAGAATGCGTCCGCGCGCCTGGGCATCGAGGGGAATGCCGGTGATCTGGCCGAATCCGAAATTGGTGATGGTGTTGTAGAGGCGCGCCTCGCCCAGCCGCAACGCCGCCTTCGCCGTGCCGATGTTCGACGAGTGGGACACCACCTCCTCGAATGACAGATACCCGAACGCGCGATAATCGCGCAGCCACTCGCCACCGTAGAACCAACGCCCGTTCTCGCAAAACACGGTCTCGTTGAGCGTCAGCCGCCCGTCGCTCAACGCCGTCACGATCGCCACGACCTTGAACGTCGAGCCCGGCTCGTAGGTGTCGGCCGTCGCGCGATTGCGCTGGCCGTTCGCCGCGCGCCCGGGCTCGTTCGGATCGAATGTGGGCAGATTGGCCAGCGCCAGCACCTCGCCCGTGTACGGACGCACCACCAGGGCGCACATCCCTTCGGGCGAATAACGCTCGAAAGCCCGGGCCAGCTCGTCCTCGACAATGTTCTGAATGTTGGCATCGAGCGTCAGAACCACGTCCAAACCGTGTGTCGGCGCCATCTCCTCCCCCGGCTTGCGCCACCCGTGCACCCCGCTGAGCATGTCATCGAGAGTCAGCTCGATGCCCGTCACGCCGTGATCCTCGAACACGCGCCCATGGTCGGTCTCGGCCTCGCCCCCTGCCGTGAACCCGATGACATGCGCGGCCAGCGACCGGCTCGGATACTGGCGCAGGTGGTCCTCGGAGGCGAAAACGGCTTGGGTGCGCAAGCCCTTGACAGCCTGCTGCAGACTGGTAGTCATGCGCTTGCCCTCGAGGTCCAGGTCCAGACCCCCCATCGCCCGCTTCACCTGCTCCCAATCGTCGGCCGGCACCTTGCGCTTAAGAACCACATACTTGTTGGTCCGCAACACCCCGTTGGTCAACATCGTGACTTGCGGGAGGATCTTCTTCAACAGGACCGGCTCCGGCAGCTTGAGCAACGGCGCGAGGGTCTTCGCCACCAACTCGTGGTGACCATAGATCAGCGACGGATCGGCACACACGGTCTTGGCCGGAACGCTCGTGGCCAGAACTGTCCCGCGCAGGTCCAAAATGGCGCCCCGCCGGGCCGGACGCGGCACGTTGCGCTGCAGCTTCTTCTCGACAATCTGCGCCAGCTCCTCGTGCTCGACAATCTGCAGCCAGGCCAACCGGCCCGCCAGCCCCAGAAAGCCAAGCACCAGCAGCGTCGCGAGACCCGCGATCCGCCGCGTCGATTGGGTGTTGACCAGATGCACAGTGTCGATGCCTGTTCAGGGCCGCCGCGCCGCCATGCGCAGCATGTGAGAGGACACCACCGCCGCGCCGGGTTGCCCCTCGGGTATCCGCAGGATCTGCTCCGGCTGCGGCATGACCAGTCCCAGATTCAGATTGCGCACGGCCGCTTCCAGAGCGCGCGGAGATCGAAGCCCGTCCAGTTGTTGGTCCAGAAGCAGATTGGTGCTGCGCAACCCTTCCAGTTGCGCCGTGGCCGCCCGAATCTCGCGTCCCAACTGCGCATTGCGGTTGCGGTGCCAGATGTACCCCATCCCCGATCCGCACGCGAAGAGACAGATCCCCAACGCCAGCAACAGGGGGCCGACGCGAACGTCCGCGGAACGTGTTTTGCGCTTTCTTGCCATTGCCAAGTTACCCGAGTTTTTCCATGACACGCAAACGGGCGCTCCGGGCGCGCGGGTTGGACGCGACCTCCGCCGCACTGGGCGCCACCGGCCCGCGATTCACCCAGGCCAGCAAGCTCGCCCGCGGCCGCCGCCACTCCGGAATGTCCGCGTCGCCTGTGACTTCATACTCCCGCGCCAACGCTTGTCCAAATCGTTTCACCACCCGGTCCTCGCCAGAGTGAAAACTGATCACCGCCAGCCGGCCCCCAGGCCTCAAGACCGCCCACGCAGCGTCCAGCCCGCGCCTCAATGACCCCAGCTCGTCGTTCACCGCCATGCGCAAGGCCTGGAAAACCCGCGTCGCAGGGTGGATCCCCTGCCCCCCCCGCGGCGCCACCCGCTCGACCAGATCCGCCAACTGCCGCGTCGTCTGGAACGGTGTCCGACGACGCTCCCATTCCAGCGCCCGCGCCACCCGCCACGCCCGCCTCTCCTCGCCCAGGTCGCGAAAAATTTGCGCCAGCTCGGTGACCGGCCAGTTGTTCACAAGATCCGCCGCCGTGTCGCCCCGACGCGGATCAAGCCGCATGTCGAGCGGTCCATCGAGTCGGAAACTGAATCCGCGCTGGGCGCAATCGAGTTGGTGCGAGCTGACACCCAGATCCAGCAGCACTCCGTCACTCGATCCCGCGGGAATCCACCCGCTCAGGTCCGCAAAGTTTCCCGATCGGATTTCGAATCGGCCCGCGAACCGGCCAAGCCGGGCCGCGGCCGCCGAGATCGCATCCGGATCGAGGTCACAACCCAGGAGCCTTCCCGCAGGTGAACTCCGTTCCAGCAGGGCTTCCGCATGACCCCCGCCTCCAATCGTGCCGTCCACATACACTCGTCCTGTCTGCGGCTCGAACGCCGCCATGACTTCTTCAAGCAGAACCGGCTGATGATAGTCGTCTGCCACGTTCCATATGCCGCGCCGGCGGCCTACCGGGCCAACCCCGATCGGCTCTCAAACCACCGCCGCCAAAAAGAGGCCCGTGCAGCCCAGCCCTCGCTCTCGGCCTCCACTCGGCTCTCCGTTGACCCTCGCCCGCATGGCCCGCCCGCCGTCGCGGTTTGAGGCTTCACCCCGGCACACGCCGGAGCACAAACCAACTCCAAATCCGCGTCGTGCAGGTCGTTCCTCTTCACCTGCACCGTCGCCAATGACAACTCACCCTGCGCCGCCACACGCGTCGGGCGCGATTTGGACCTCAGCCCGAACGCCCCCGACCACAGCAGACCGCGAAGCAGCCCCGCGGGCTCGCGCCGCACGGGAGCCTTTGCCCGGCCCCCCACATCCGCATCCCCCCGCCGCCCAGACTCGATCGGCTCCTCCCTGGCAGCCGACACGACAGGCGCAGGCCGTCCACCCAACACCACCGCGTCCGGACCGCGATCCTCCGCAAGCCGCGAGAACAAAGGCCCCAATCGGGCCGTCTCGGGATTGACGGGCCGCCGCTTCACCGGTTTGGCCTCGAAGTGCGGCAGGAATCCCTGCGTGCTGTCCTGGAACGGGCGCGGCGCCTGCCGCACCCCCATGAAACTCCTTCCTGCTGCCAAAAGTTGCGAGGGCGTGCTCATGGCTAAATCAACGCAAGTGCTGCAGCCGTGTTTGCTTCATCCTCGGCCCGGACGATCTCGTAATGCTCCGGCGACCAAATCTGAAACCGGTCGAGCATGCCGACCATAACGGCCCGCTTCCGTATCCCGGCCGCATCGGCCAGCCCCTTGGGCAGGCATATCCGCCCCGCATTGTCGAGCGTCACCACATCCGACGCGCGCGTCAGCGATCGCCTCAGCGCCTCCGCATTCGGATCCGAGAACGAGAGCTCGCTCACTTTGTCGTTCAATTTCTGGAACGCCGCTGGCGGCAATACCAAAAGACAGACCGGCTTCTTCGGAGTCGGCTGCCAGCGCAACAAGTAAAACTCACAGCCTTCACCGCCATCCTCGGGCCGCCACTTGGCGGGCACTTGAACACGGCGCTTTTCGTCCACCCCGAATTCGTATTCGGAGAGATAAAAAGTCGATTTGCTCGGTACGCCAGGCATTGACAACGGAGGCCCCAAGTCCACCACTTGGGAGCCACAAGGCAACACTGCTACCCACTTTGCCCCACCTCGTCAATAGTTTTCTGTATCCAAATCGTTGTCTCGACACTTGCCAGGCCTTTCGGAACTCATTGCATCTTTAACGCTTACAATGCCCTCCTGCCTCGCTCCGCCCCCCATCCGTCCGCATCAGGCACCGAGTCCCCCAAAAGTCCCGTCTCCCACTCTCTCCCCCGGACAGGTCCCTAACCCGGGAATCTCACCAGTGGGGCGGTCGCGGCATTCCTGACGGTCCGTGGGTGAGATTTCCGGGTCCGCCCGATGCAGCATCATTCCGCCACGGCAGTGCAGTCGAAGTCAATGCATCGCCCCCCCATCTGCCATCTGCGATCTCCCATCTGCGATCTCCGGATTGCCCTGGTCCTGCCCGCACCGTCGCGTGCCCAGTTTTTTCTTCCGCATCTCGGAGTCAACTCCTACAGTCACTGCTCATGAAACCAACGTTCTTGACTCGAGCCGGTCTCTCGGTTGGCACACTTCTCGCCCTCGCATTGTCTGCGCAAGCCGAACCTCTTCTCCCCAACCAGATCGAGCTCCGCAACACGATTCATTTCGCCGAGGCGGCCGGGGTGACGCCCAACAGCATGTACAATCCGCGCTATTTCGACGGGAATGTGTACGTCGCTCAGATCAACGCCTCGGCCTTCGGACGTTACCGATCCGGGGCGCAGGCGCCGTCGATGTACGTGGACAACACGCCGTTCACGTGGGCGGAGCACCGGATGGTGGCGCCGTTTCGGGGCGCAAACCAGTCGGTCTATCTTATGGGCGCAGGGGGCGCAGGGGAGAGCGTTTACCTGACGCGGTACGATTTCAACGGCGCGAACCCGAACTACTTCGAGTTCCCCGGCGGCGGGCAGGTCGTCGAGAGTTTCGATTGGGTGGACGAGTCCACGATCATCTACTGCACCTACACTCCGTCCTCCAATCGCCGCAGGCTCTCCTTGGCCCAGGTTACTGCTGAGCCGTTTTCCGTGGAGATCGACACGCGTTGGAATGCCGAAGGCTTCGTCGAAACCACCGCCACCACCCGCATCCGCAACGTCCGCGTCGGCGATCAATACAGCGGTTACGCCTATTACGGCGACGCAGGCCAGAACTCGAATCCGCGGTTCTTCGCGATCAACCTGGCGACTGGCGTCGAGACGGCGCTGGGGGACGCGGGCGCCTTGACAGGAGGCGGCAGTTTCGGCCTCTGGACGGTCGTCGAGCGGGGCGGTTACCTTTATGTGCAGACGACCGACAACGGGATTCTCGTGTATGCGATGACCAGCGCCACCACGTTGGGTCCGCTCTACACCACACACACCAAGGAACAGCTCGAGCAATGGACCGGTTACGCCGGCCAGTTCTGGGGCTTCGACGTCGGGCCTGACGGCAGGAAACTCGTCCTGGCCGCCGACAAAGGCGTCGCCTACGAGGTCGGTGAGATCCTCCCCTTGAAAGTGCGCAACACCATCCACCTGGCGACCGATCTGGGTATCACCCCCAATACCATGTACAACCCCCGCTACTTCGACGACCAGGTCTATGTCGTCCAGATCAGCAACCCGGCCATCGGACGCTACCCCGCGGGCTCGAACACCCCGTCGCTGGCCGTCGACAACACCAATCCCCAGTGGGAACACCGGATGCTGGCGCCGTTCCGGGGCGCAAACAAGTCGGTCTACATCCTGGGATCCAGCGGCGCGGTCGGCAACACAATGCACTTCTCCCGCTACGATGCCGACGGCAGCAACCGGCAGGACGCGCCAGTCCCCGGTGGCGAAACAGCCGCGGCGTCGTTTGACTGGGTGGACGAAAACACCATCATCTACACCACCTACACGCCCTCGGCCGCCCGCCGCAGGCTTTCCCTGGCCCGGGTCGTCGCCGAACCGTTCTCCGTCACTCCGGACACACGCTGGAATGCCAACGGGTATGTCGAAACCACCGCCACCACCCGCATCCGCAACGTGCGCGTCGGCGACCAGTACAGCGGTTACGCCTACTACAGCGATGCCGGCCAGAACTCCGACCCCCGCTTCTTCGCAATCAACCTGGCCACCGGCGCCGAGACGGCCCTGGGTGACGCAGGCACGTTGACCGGAACCGGCAGCTTCGGACTGTGGACGGTGGTCGAGCGGGGGGGGAAGTTGTATCTGCAGACGACTGACAACGGCATCCAGGTGTACACGATGACCAGCGCCACCACGCTGGGCCCCCTCGTCGCCACCTACAGCGCCTCCCTGCTCGAAGAGGTGACCGGGCAGACCGGCCAGTACTGGGGTTTCGATGTCGCCCCCGACGGCACCCTGCTCCTCGGCAGGACGGGCCAGGTCCTCGAACTCGAGGTGCGCCAGACCGAACCGCCCCTTCTGTCGATCGCCCGCGCCCAGGACAACGTCATTCTCTCCTGGCCCGCAACCGCCACCGACGCCGTGCTCCAGGCCACGCCCAGCCTGGCCCCGCTCAACTTCGTGGACCTCGACCCTCAGCCTCCGGTATCCGTCGTCGAGGGGCAGAATACCGTTACGATTCCGAGCGGCGCGGCCGCCATGTTCTATCGGCTTCGCCAATAGCCGGGCAAAGACCGCGCCACAGTGCATCCGTAGGTTGTCGGTGGGAATCGAGTGTGCGCCGCGTGGGGCCTGCAACGGGAGTCTCCATCCGTTGTAGGCCCGGTGCCATCACCAGGCAATGGAACACCGACAACAACCAGATGCGGCTAGCCTGCATTTCTCACCACTTCTTGCCACCGCGAAGCCGGAGTTCACAAGAGAAGTCAGCATGCAGGCTGGGAAAGCAAAACCGCGCCCGCGTGGAGGGATGGAACCGGGAAGTCGAGTGTCGCCGCACTCGCGAGGTTTCGGGAACGCTCCGAACCTCGAGGCGATCCTCTTCTGCTATGGCATAATCCCCGTGGGCACCAATCCTCCTGCCTTCCAGGGCGCCACCGCCCTATCGACGAAGAACAAAGAACGATGTCCCCAATGAACAAGGAAATCCAGTGCCTGCGCCGCACTCGCTGGTTGAAACTACGCGTCGGACACCCTCAACGAGAATCCTCAGCCCCGACTGGAACCAAGGCTGTCGGCTTGCTGGCGCTCGCGACGGTTGTGATCGCGTTCCCGGCGAACGGCGGCCCCGAGCCCGCACCCTCCGCGCAGGCCGACGCCGCGGCGGCATCGACGACCGCCACCGCTGCCATCGACATCGGTTCGCGACGTGAGCTCTTCGTCGATGAGTTCCTGATCGAGCGGCGCGCCGGCGTCGAGTTGCGGCTTCACGCGCCGACGCCGCGCGAGGTGGTCATGGTGTGCGACGCCCCGTGGGAAGGGACCGGCTCCGGGTACGAGACTGTGTTCCGCGACGGCCCCATTCTCCGCATGTACTACATCGCGGCGGATTTGACCAACGCCGACGGCACGAAGATGGCCTCGCGCCCCCTGTTCGCCTGCTACGCTGAAAGCCGCGATGGCATCCGTTGGGTCAAGCCCGATTTGGGACTCTTCGAGTACGGCGGCTCCAAACACAACAACATCGTCTGGTCGGGACCCAACCTCGACAACTTCACGCCGTTCAAGGATCCCAACCCCGATTGCCGCCCCGGCGAACAGTACAAGGCCGTCTCCTCGGGCCCGGGCGGGCTCTGGGCGTACAAGTCGGACGACGGCCTCCATTGGTCGCCCCTGGCCGACCAGCCCATCATCACCAAGGGGGCGTTCGACACGCAGAACAACGCGTTCTGGGATCCGGTGCGCCGTCACTACTGGTGCTACATCCGCGACTTCCACAACGGGATTCGCGATATCCGCGTGGCGACCTCGCCCGATTTCCGCGCCTGGACCGAGCCGGTCTTGCTGCGCTACGGAGACGCGCCCGACGAAGCGCTCTACACGAATCAGATCCTCCCCTACCACCGCGCCCCGCACCTTCTGCTCGGCTTTCCGACGCGGTACGTCGAACGGACATGGGCGCCGGCCATGAAAGCCCTGCCCGATCCGGAACATCGCCGGGGGCGCATGACGTTCCACCCGCGCTATGGAACGGCGATCACCGATGGGCTCTTCATGAGCAGCCGCGACGGCCATACCTTCCGCCGCTTCGATGAGGCGTTCCTCCGTCCCGGGCCCGAGCGCCGGGGCAACTGGGTCTACGGCGACTGTTACCAGAGCCTGGGCCTCATCGAGATGCCGGCCCCGGACCCCTCGGCCCCGCCCGAACTGGCATTCTATGTGGGCGAAAACCACTGGATCGGCCCCAAGCAACTCCGCCGCCATACGCTGCGCATCGACGGCTTCGCTTCGCTTTCCGCCCGATCTCATGGGGAGTTCCTGACCAAGACCCTAACCTTCAGCGGCAAGGAACTGGTCCTGAACTTCTCCACCTCCGCCGCGGGGCATATTCGCGTCGAACTGCAGGATTCCGCCGGCCATCCAATTCCCGGGTTCGGCCTCGACGACAGCGATGAGATCTTCGGCGACACGCTCGAACGGGTGGTCACCTGGCGCAATCAATCGGACGTCAGTGCCCTGGCCGGGAGGGCAATCCGCCTTCGCGTGGCCATGCGCGACGCGGACATCTACTCGTTGACGTTCCGTTTGCCGAAGGGCGAATCCGACGGCAGCCCGATGGCCTCCTTGCGCCAACGCCGTCGCCGGTTTGCCGAATGAGAACGAACACTGCAACTCGGCGACGCCAGGAAACACGGGGCGCCCTGGTTGCCGCCCGGGCGATTCACGCCAGCCACCGAGTCCATGAAAGACTCAATTCTTGGCAAACAGTCTACAACGGCAGTATCAGATTGGCCGTGGGACCAATCATTCTGAACAATGTGGCTAACCGTAAAGAGCAACGCGGATCGCCGGCCAATCTGGCGCTACCGGCGGACCCTCTGCAACCGCGCTTGGCCGCCATGCTGGGATGCGGGGCTGGCGATTGTTCTGCTGTCCGACGGTTGATCCTGTTGGCGAGCATCCTCGCCTTTCCGGTGCTCTCCGCCGCCACGCTCTCCGCCGCTGACAAGGCCACCCAGGCGATCGGCCCGGACCAGTTGCTGCTGCGCGATTACCGGCCCCGCTCGATCTTCCATGTGCCTGCGACCCGGGTCGAGAGGGCTCGGTTTCCGGCGATTGACGTGCACTCGCACGCCTACGCCAAGACCGAGGCGGAGGTGGATCGCTGGGTCGCGACCATGGACGCGGTCGGGATTGCCAAGTCCGTGATCATGACCGGCGCGGCGGGAAAGAAGTTCGATGATCTGTTGCGTCTGTACCGTCGGCACCCAGAGCGATTCGAGGTGTGGTGCGGCCTTGACTACACGGGATTTGACCAGCCGGGATTCGGTCCGAATGCGATTGGTGAGTTGGAGCGATGTGTCCGGGCGGGCGCCGTGGGTGTCGGCGAGCTCAGCGACAAAGGCGGAGGGCTCTGCGGCAACGCCGGGGGCATGCACCTGGACGATGCGCGGATGGACCCCCTGCTGGAGAAGTGCGCCGACCTGGGTTTGGCGGTGAACATCCACGCGGGCGAGGACCGCTGGATGTACGAACCGATGGATGCGACCAACGACGGCCTCATGAACGCGTCCAAGTGGCGGATTCGTCAGGCCCCTGGAATCCTGTCACATGATGAGGTCATCGCCACGCTGGACCGGGCCGTAGCCAAGCACCCACGGACCACCTTCATCGCCTGCCACTTCGCGAACTGCTGTTTCGATCTCGCGCGCCTCGGCCGGATGCTCGACGCGCATCCCAACTTCTATACGGACATCGGGGCCCGCTTCGGGGAGACGGCTCCCATCCCCCGCGCGATGGCGAAGTTCTACCGCGCCTACCAGGACCGTTTGCTCTACGGCACCGACATGGGCATGGATGCCGAGATGTACCGAACCACATTCCGGATTCTGGAGACGGAGGACGAGCACTTCTACGCGATGGACCTGTTCAACTACCACTGGCCATTGCACGGCTTTGGACTGCCGGATGCCGTGCTCAAGAAGGTGTACGCGGACAACGCTCGGAGGATGCTGCACCCCGCGCGCCGCACGGCGCCTTGAACTGCGGGAGTGCCGAGAAATCAATCGGCAGTTGCCGGCCACCCGCTGGGTCCTCCGCCTGCCGATCAGGCCTGGTGCCTCATAATCAGGTCCGCCCTGTTGCGGCGTTCGGCCCCTCATCGGGACTGACGGGGACACACGGCCTGCGCGGCGAGGTGGGGGACTGGTCGCCCCGGCATTGTTTGGCGGGGTGGGCGGACTCGATGAGCCCCACACCTTCGTGATGGAACCGGAGAACGATGTGCATTCGGTACTCGTCCGCGCCTGGGTCGAAAAGCTCGGTCGCGAGGCAGTGCGGCAGGGCTTCCGGGCGGTGATCATCCTGACCGGCCACTATGGGGCAGCCCAGCAGATGGTGATTCGCGACGTCGCCGTGCGTCTGACGCGGTCGCTGGGGGTGCCGGTGTTGGGGACGCCCGAGTACTTCCTGGCGCTGGACGTGGGCTACCTGGGCGACCATGCGGCCTGGGGTGAGACGGCGCTGATGCTCTACCTGGACCCGGAGAGCGTGGACTTGTCGCGCCTGGGCCAGCCGCCCCACCAGGGGGTGGGCGGCCGAGATCCGCGCGAAGCGACGCGGGCCGACGGAGAGAAGTTGGCGGAGACGATCATCGGGCGGTTGGCCCGCTTGGCGTCGCGGATGCCTCAGTGGGATGCGGTGACCCGACAACGGTTTGTCGAGGCGGAGACTGCGCTGGTGGACCGGCAACTGGGGCTGGCCGCCTCTGAGAAGGCGATTTGGGCCGGTTGGCGCAACATCGGGAAGGGGGTCTTTTCGGATTACGGACGCCTGCTGACGGACGAGAAGTTCGAGGAGATCGTTGAGCTCACGCGACGACTCTGAGAACCAACCCGCCGCACCAACATTGATGATCCAGTAGAAGCGACTGCCGCAGTGTTACGCGACACGCCGATCTGAGGTGTCGGCGCCCATACCGACACGGTGGAATACGCAGCGCCATGAGCCCAACCATGAATACCCTCCTCGACTGGCCCAAACTCTCGATCCTCCTTGCGATGCTCGCCTGCATACCGTCGTCTGGCCGCGGTGCGGAAACAGACGTCATCCGCGTCCAGTTTCGCGCGGTGGCTCACGAGAAGACTGTCAGGCGTGGCGCCCCACTCGATCTGCAAATGACCTGGGCAAACGTGGGCGTGGGAAGGCTCGATCACCATTCCACGCTCCGGTTCTTGCTGCTCGATGCAGCCGGTGAGCCCGTGTTCAAGGAGGACAGCAAAGCCGATCCGCGCACCTGGCTTCCAGGGGAACAACACCTTGCCGAATCGCTCCTGCTTCCCACCACGCGCTCAGACAAGCCTCAAATAGATCGCTTTCAAATACTGGGCTTCGGGGAACGTCGCTGGATGATCCGGGGCGTGGCCGGTCGTCTGCCATTCGGTGAACGGTCGGGCGCTTTCGCGCGCTGCCTGACGCACGGCGCCGAAGAATTCCTCCGCCGATACGTGGGCTGAACATGACGCCGCCACGAGCACGCCTCCCGGGGCGAGCCAGCGGAGTCCGTCGGCGTTGAGTTGTCGATAGGCGCCGATGGCGCGTGCGCGCTCGGCTTCGCGTCGGGCGAGCGAGGGAGGATCGAGCACGATCAGGTCGAACTTCCGCGCCGCTCTTGCTGCCAGCCATTCAAAGGCGTCGGCCCGGACACAATCGTGGCGGCAGGCTGCCACGCCGGGAACCGCTTGATTCAATGCGAAATTACGCCGCGCTGCGGCGAGGGCGTGTTCGCTGAGATCGAGATCCACGACTGATTTTGCCCGACCGCGTGCGGCGTAGAGCGAAAACCCGCCGGAAAAACTGAAGGCGTTCAGCACGTCGCGGCCGCGCGCCAGCGACTCGACGCGCCGCCGGTTCTCGCGTTGATCGAGGAAGAAGCCGGTTTTCTGTCCTTGCCGCACGTCGGATTCGAAGCGCAGGCCGGATTCGAGAAAGACCACCGGGCTGTCCGGCTTTTCGCCGAGAAGAAGCTGGCCGTCGTCGCGGTGACCATGTTCTTTGGCGAGGCATTCCATATTCCGGCTGAGACGGAGCACGAGCCGCTGCGGATGGAGTGCGGCCCGAATGCAGCCCACGACTTCATCCAGGCACGGCAACCACGCGGCGGTGTAGAGCTTGAGCACGAACGTCCGATCGTAACGATCGAGCACGAGCCCCGGCCAACCGTCGCTTTCGCCGTTGACGCAGCGATAGCCGTTGGTCTGCGCGTCGAATAATCCCTCCCGGCGCGCCAACGCCTGCTTCAGCCGCCCCCCGCCACCAGGTCGTGTCGATCGTTGCCGGCTTGCCCGTGTGCAGCACGCGGACGCGGAGAGGTGACTCGGGATCAAACAGGCCGATGGCCAGAAACTTGTCGTGACGATCGAAAATGACGGCAAGTTCGCCGAGTCGGCCGGGGCGGTTCTCCGCGCGGATGCTGTCGGCGAACAGCCACGGATGACCGGAGCGGATGATGGTTTCCGCGGTCGCGGTGATGAGCAATCGCAATCGTGGAATGGGCACGGCTTGCATCTTGCGCGCAGCTTGCGCCAAATCCCCCTGAAGTTCAAACTCGCAGCCCCATCCCGTTCGAGGCGATGAGCAGCGCGTTAAACCAGAACAACGCCGGGGTTTGCTGCTTGGAGTGCGTCAGATTCTCGTCGAACGCCGCGCGCGCGGGCATCGCCCAGGAGCCTGCGGGGTGCGCCATAGCCCCGCTGGCTCCTTCTCTGGGCTACAGCCCGTTGTTCCTGATCCTTGCTGCGGGACGTTCTGTTCCGCCCTGGCCCCGCAGCAAAGCCACCGAGGCCGTCTGACAGAGAACAGAGGGCCATTCAAGCTCGCCCCGGCGCTTCTCCTTTCCGCTGGGGCAAGCCTTCTTCAGTGTAAGCAACCGACCCCCGGCCTATGATGGCACAGGACGTTCCCCAGGGGAAAGTGGGTTACTGATGAGCCCGCATTTCAGGTCAAATGTGACGGTGACCGGTCAGATGACATCAAAAGTCGGTGAGAAATGCGGGCTAACGGGGCGATTTGTGGTTACTGACACCCTGCTTCCAGTTGACCTATCCCGTAGCCTGATAGAACTGACGCGACTCTTAAATGAATCAGAGTCACAACGCGAAAGGCATGAGATGAAGAAGTCAGTAGGAACACCACTGTTCAATGGGACCGCACGCATGTTGGCCATTCTCGGCTGTCGGCACGATTCGACAGCATTTCGTGGCCCCTGATGTCGGCAAACGTCGCCAAGAAGTCTGCGGGTCGATCATCAGGATTGCGGTCATGATCCCGCTCGCGCCGTCGTCCGGCCGGGCGAAGCGATGGTTCCCCCAAGAATCAACCGGACAGACTCGATTCTCCGAAGCGATGAACCAAGGCTCTGACCACGCGCGAGGCCGGGTCACCGCCGCGCATCTCGGGATTGGAGACCAGCGCGTGCGCCGGTTATCTGACCAACCGATAGAACCTCGTGCTCCCCGACAAGTCTTGGGTGACACTCACCGAATTGCCGTTCGTGATGACGGACGCCACCACGTGGCTCCAACCGGATACCAGATCATCGCTCGATTGCGGCATGAAGTCCGAAGCCCAACTTGGCCACGAAACCCAACAGGTGTCGTTGGTCTTTCGAATGGTCAGGGCCGGCTTGAGGCCGGTGGCAATCCAGGCTTCCCATTGGCCGGCGGGATTGATACCGAAACCAACGATGGTGTTGCCATCAGCAGAGATGCCGCGCGCAGCGCTCAGTTGCCAGCCAGTCAGGTCCAGTCCGTAATCCCCGCCCAGGACCGCATGGAGGTTCCTGATGCCGTGTTGAGCGTCCCAAATGAATGCGCAGTCATCGCGGTTTTGATTCGGATCCCCGACGATGACTGCGCCATTGGCGGAGGCGGCAAATGCCGTGCTCCAGGTATCGCAAGGCAGGAATCCAAGGTGGAACAGGCCAGATTCGACCGTCCATCGGAACGGGTCTTCCACGCCGGATTCACCGCGTCCTAAGATCACCAAGCCGTCGGCGGAAATTCCGTAGGCGATGCTGTTGAAGTAGCCCCCAGGGAAGTCGCCCAGCGCCACCATGCCGGTGTCTGCCGTCCATCGGAAGGCTTCAGCCACCCCGAGCGATGCATTCGAGGAACTGCCGCAGCCTGCGATGACAGCCCCGTCAGCGGAGACGCCGTACGCGATGCTGTCGAAGTTGCCGCCCGGCAGGTCGCCCAAACCGACCATCCCCTCCGTCGCGGTCCAGCGAAAGGCTTCACGGCGCGTCCCCGAGAAGCCGGAGCGACTCTCACCAACGATCACCGAGCCATCGGCTGAGACGCCCGAGGCAGAACTATAGAAGTCACTGCCAGGAAGGTCGCCCAAGCCGACCATCCCGGTGGCCTGGGTCCAACGGAAGGCTTGACGCCCAACGGATGAACTGCTGCTGCCAACGATGACCGAACCGTCGGCCGAAACCGCGTGCGCCATGCTCGAGAAACTGCCCCCAGGCAGATCGCTCAAGCCGATCATGCCCTGGGACACCGTCCAGCGGAAGGTTTCGGTGCCCGAGGCCGACGTGCTGTAACCCACGACCACATTGCCGTTGGCCGATACCGCCCTTGCAATGCTGACAAAGGTTCCCCCCGGCAAATCGCCCAGGCCCTGGAAACTGGCGGCGGAAGCGCAAAGGGCAAGGCACCCGCTGAGCACTGCGGAGCCGAGAAAAACGCAGCCGCGTCGCTCGGTGTGACAGTGCGGGCGGTTCCGGCAGGCGTGACGCTGGGAGGCAGGGAAGTCACTTCGTTGGTGCAGTCGGTTTCGCATACGCTGGAATCAACCGGTAGCGGACGTGGACTTGGCTGAGGTCGGAGCCCGCTGGTGCGGGGAGCAACTGCATCACGCCAGTGCCACCTTCGCTGGTACGGAAGAAGAAGGTGTTGGTGCGACTGCGGCTGTCGAGGCGGACTTCGGCCTGGCGTTGGACGGGGGCAATGGCCAGGCGGACTTCGTCGGGCGCGGCATCCCACCGCGCGGCATCCACAGGCAACACCGCCATATTGAACTGCAGCGGATTCGATTGCAGGGTTCCTCGCCAAAAGCTCATCAACCCCATCCCGCCCATGTCACCGTTCACGTGTTCAGCTCCCCTGCCCACGAATTGAGCCATGAGCCGGTATTGGCCGTTAGTCAGGTTGGTCTGCGGCTCTCCGGTGGCTGGACACCAGAATTGTTCCAGGCTAAGCGGCAAAGTGTAGGTCGCGCCGGCCTGAAGTCCGACGACCAAATCATCCACCCGGCCCGCAACGCCCGGGAATCTCTTGTTCGCGAACTCAAGCACCCTGGTTTGGCGCTGGGCGTCAGTAAGAATCAGGCTGATGGCCTGAGGTAAATGAACGTTTCCATTGGCCATGCTGATCCCCACGTTCAGTTGCACATCTTTGTCCCCGACGTTGCGAATTCTGACCTCGAACCTGTTTGTTGCCAGCAAGTCCGACTCCGCGATGGAGCTGAGCGACATCTGCAGACCGTTGCTCGCCACACCCCAGGAAGAAGTTGGGGTGGCGAGCAACGCCGAGGGGGCGGGCATGGATTGCCGCCGCACCAGCGTGTAGCGGACCTTCACGGCAGGTGGGTTGTCGCTCCGGCCTCCCAATTCCAGAAAACCGATGCCGCCTTCGCAGGTATGAAAGACATACGTGCCGGTCATCTCCTTGCCCACCTGCAGGTCAGCCACGGCTTTCGCCGGTTTCCGGTCCAGCACCCAGAAGTTCACCGCTGCTTGTGGGGTGAGATCCTCCGGTCGAACGACCTTGGGCACGGGGACGGTTGCCGCGCGCAAACCGAGACCGAAAACCATGCTGGTGTCTTTCTCTACAGCCACCCACAAATCGAATTTCTCCTTCCGTGCCCCAAGGCGGATTTCCTCGTTGTGGAGTGCTAACGCGTCAAGACTCTGCTGTCGGCGCGTGTCCAGGTCCAGCAGGGCGACGGGATGTCTTTCGTCGAGCGGCAGGACCATCTCGACCGCGGGCGCAAAGGGCCCAACCGGGGGTTTGCTCCACAGCGCGTTGGCCCTGCCCTGCCGCCAGCCCCATTGGGAACCGGGATGCTGCGAAACCCAGTCGTCTTCTTGATACAGGCCGAGGTTGGGCCGGACCCGCAGCGCGTAATAAGCATCAAGCCCCAGGAGCGCCACCAAGAGCGCGAGCGCGCCGCCCGAAACCGCCACCACAGATAAACGCGCCCGACGCAGCGGCCAGGCCGCCCACACCATCGCCGCCAGCGAGCCTGACCAGAGCGCCATGTGCCAAAGCTCACCGGTCGATTCCGGACGATGCACCGCGGCCTGCAAGATGGTTTCAAGCAGGCAAAGCTGAAGGACTCCAACCAAGGCGGCTCGCGGCACCGTCTGCCGGAGGAGCTTGCGCCAGCCTCGCTCGGGCGATTCTGCTTTCTTCTCCGTGGCATGATGCGACTCTGGCGCCGCCTTTGGGAGCGAGTCCTTCTGAGCCGAATCAACCGCGATGCCCTCCACGTCCGTCCTGACCTGGCTGACCTGTTGGTAACGCCGCTCTGGTTCCCGCGCCAGCGCCCGCAACACCACTTCATCCAATCGCACATCCACCTGCACCTTGTGCGAGGGCACTTCGATTGGCTTGCCAGGCAACTCGCCGGTGAGCATTTGGTAGAACACCACTCCCAGCGAGTAGATGTCCGCCCGGTGGTCCACTTCGGCGGGATGTTCCCGCTGTTCCGGCGCCATGTATGACGGCGTGCCCATCACCTTCCCCGCCTCGGTCAACGACACCGACCCGGCGACGGTATTCCCTGAAGCAAGCGGTTCCGCGTCGGACCCCACCAGCTTCGCCAAACCAAAATCCGCCACTTTCACCCGCCCCTGCCGGTCCATCAGAATGTTCTCGGGCTTGATGTCCCTGTGGATGATCCCCTGGTCGTGGGCGTATTGCAGCGCGTCGCAAATCTGCGGCACAATGGCGAGCGCCTCGCGCGCCGGAATCCGCTCGGCTTCCAGCAAATGCCGGAGGCTCATCCCATCCACAAACTCCATGAGAAAGAAGAACAACCCGTCGGCTTTGCCGAATTCGTAGAGCGTCACGATCCCAGGGTGATTCAGCTTGGCCAGTGCTTTCGCCTCGCGTGTGAACCGCTCGGCAAACGCGGGCTCCTGGCCGATTCCCGGCGGGAGGATCTTCAAGGCCACCACCCGATCCAGCGTCTTCTGCCGGGCCTTTTAGACGGCGCCCATGCCGCCTTGGCCGATAAACCCCAGGATTTCGCATTGCGGAAACAGGCGCGCCACCTCGTCCACCGTAGGGGCCACAAATGAGGCTCTCCCGCTACCCGCGTGGCTGTCGGGTCCGAGGTCCACGCCCGTCCCCAGTCCGGCCTTGAACAGGCACTCCGGGCACAGGCCGTGAGGCGCGTTCGCCTCAACCGGCCTCTGGCAACCAGAGCAAATCCTCTCTGCACTCATAACGGTCGTTCCGCCCCTACTGAGCAGTTCTATAGGGGATCGGACGCTTCCCAGCCCGCCACGCGATCGTCTGTCGCCTGCTCAGCCCGGCCTGGTTGGCGTCTCGAAAGAAGCGGTCGGAGCCCCGAGGAATCCCTCGTGGAGGAACACCGGACGATAGCCGTGCTCGGTCACCCAGCGGATGGCGGCGTCGAGCCGCTGGGGGTGATCGGGAATGTAATTCGCGTAGAACGGCCAGAAGTACTGTTCGTGCGTGAACAGGTCCATGATCTCCGCCTGGTTGGGATCATTCGAGAGCGGCTCCAGCGTGGGCGCGATTTGGTCCAGGGGCGTGCTGTTGCAGACGATGTCCACGCGGGAGAAGACAATCCCGCTATCGAAGTGTTTCCAGCAGTCGTGTCGGGAGAGATACTCCGAGACGGTGTCGTCGAACCGGTAGTTCACGTCATAGCGCCCGCTCCATTGGACGAAGTAGCCGCTCAGCGCCCGCACGCCGCGATCGAAGAGCGGCTTGAGCGATTCCTTTCGCGTCATCCCCCAGTGGATCACAGTCGGAGGAGCGTAGCTTTGGGCCCCGGCGAATCGGTGGATTTGCTCGGCCACCTGATCGAAATCGGCGATCAGTTTCTCCGGTGACACATCTTCATACGGGCGATCGGGCTTGTCCGCATGGGCGTGGAAAGCCAGCTTGAGCCAGTCCGCACAGTCGCGCCACTCGCCTTTGTAGCGGTCGGAGAACTGGGTCAGGTCGAAGCCATCGGCCGTGGTGTAATAGATGTTGACGGTGAACTTGACCCCGTAGTCCTGGTGCAGCTTGCGGAGCAGCGCCAGATAGAAAGAATCGAAGAGCGAACGGTACTGCTTCTGGTGAATATCGCGCAGAAAGAAGCTGTTGTCATCGATCGAGAAACGGTACCGGGGAAAGGAATGCCGGTCCCAGACAACACGCACCCGGTGATCGAGGCGGCCTGAGCTCCCCGCGCAGGTGGCCGTGATGGTCGTCTCATGCTCGCGCAACACGACGTCCGCGGAGAAGGTCCCGCCCCGGCGTTCGGCCTCCCGGCCGCAGACCATGACCCGCGCGTCCGCGGGGGCGACGCCGGAAACCCGTATTGCCAGTCCGCCATCCACCGCCTTGCCATGGCGGCGGTTCAAGACGGCTCCATCGAAGGGCTCGCTAATCCTGAAGGCCGAGGCGCCGGCCGCCACTGCGCTCAGGCGGTCTCCCCAGACGATCCCTGCCGTGCCCAGTGCGGCCGATCCCAGGAAGTCACGGCGCCTCATTCGCTGTTGTTTCATGCTGTCGATTCCCCGCCAGGCGGCGCGGACTTGGTGCCCACGCTTTCAGATGACCATCGGACATTACCAGGGCGCGCAGGCCCGTGTCGAGCGAGATGTCCAGGCGGGAGTCGTCCGTCGCATCGCAAAGAAAGTCCTGGCCGAGCAGGCGAAGGTGAAGCGCACCTGGCCTGCGCGCGCCATGGTCCAAGTGTCATCCGATGCTGCCAACGTGCGGGTAACCGCGGATCTTGCCATCCGTGGTCACGAGCGTCAGCCGTTCGTGACGCGCCGTGGCGATAAGCACACGATCCGCCGGATCACGATGAATGGGCGGCGGAAGGCTGTAGGCTTCGGCCATGATTTCCGCGGTAATGGGAAGACAAGTCCACGCCGTTCGATTCAGCAAGACGTTCCACCAAAGGCGCCAGTGCTGTTTGAGGGTGATCTTCTCGCGCTCGCAAAGGCAGGCGAGTTCCGCCACAGAAATCGCCGAGACGAACACGTCACCAGCCGGCGCATCGTCAATCAGCCTGAGCGTGGCCGCCGACAGGTCGGTGGCGTTCTCCGCTATGAACAGGATGGCGCAGGTGTCGAGAAGATATCGCATGGCGGATTCACTTCAGCATTCCCCAGTCTTCCTCCGCGATGCACGGTTCGGCCAGGTCGCCATGGATTCCCACCGTACCCTTCATGCAGCCCACAACCCTTCGTTCCGGTTTGCGGATGGCAGGGTTGTGAATCGGTTCGACGCGGGCAAGCGGCACGTTGCGCCGGCAGACGATCAGTTCGCCCCCCTGTTCCACCAGAGCGAGCAACTCGGAAAACCGGTCTTTGAACTCAGCAACATTGACGGTCCTGTTCATAGCCATGAACATGGCCATCTATCTGGCCAAAAGCAAGGTAGATTCCGAGGTATGGCGACTGCTCGGGAAACTGGAATCGGCGGTGAGGACTTTCACAGGCGACATCACGCTGACCGACGACAATCAGCGGGCCCAGGCTCAAGCTGTGGAATAGTCACCGCTCGGCCTTGAGCGTGGCACAGGCGAAGAGGCCGCCAGCGGTGCTGCCCGGATGGGCGGCGAAGCGGACCACGACGGACTTTTTTCCTTGGGTAAGTGCGGCGGGCATCGCGTACTCGATGTCGAAGAACTCGCCGGGTCGGTTCTGGCTCAAGGCCTGCGTGACGATGCGTGTGCCGTTGACGAGGATGTCAAAAACCCGCCCCGAGTCGCTCCCCCAATAGGTGCAGTGCAGTGTCACCGGAACATCGGGCAGGACGCCCAGTTCATACTCGAACCACCCGCGTTCGGCATCCCGCCAGCGCCGCTGAACATGCCTTCCATCGCGCGTGTTCTCGCCCTTCAGGTGATGGGCCTGCTCGGATTCGGCGACGCCGATCTCGACGGCGTCGATCGTCCGCGCGGCCCGGGCGGCCTGTCGCGCCGCCTCGCGGGCTTTGGCTGCCTCGCGCGCGCTGCGCTCGAATTGGATCCGCTGCCACCCAGCCTCGTCCGTCAGCCGCCAGTACACCGCATAGTGC
>JAKLFY010000119.1 GCA_022710935.1 Verrucomicrobiota bacterium | reverse complement strand
CTTGCTCAAGCTCGATCTGGACCGCTACCAGCGCGCTTAGGTCATACAGTCCGAAAACCTATCCCAGCCCCATTCTACAGGCCTCCCCATGCATTTTCCTCCCTCTAACTTGTAAAGTGCCGCTAGGATGCGCTCCTCCGTCCTTGCCCCCGTCAACGCGGCGCGAAAACTTGACTTGTCTCCAACCAGTGTCATCGGTCAAGGATTCCTGGCAGGGCGGTCGTTCGGCCAGTGGATCTGGGGCTTGTCGGCGGGAATCGAGTTTGCGCCGCGTGGGGGCACGCGGCCTACAGCGAGAGTTGTAGGCCCGGTGCCCTCACCGGGCGAGAGAACACCAACAACAACCCGATGCACCGCCGTCCGACCGGCCTGGACCGAGTCGGCGCCGAATGCCGAAAACCGATGAACAGACTGTCTTCATGACCTCCCGCGACCGCGTGCTGGGCGCCCTGCGCCGCCAACCCATCGACCGCGTGCCCCGCCTCCTCTACGAGGAGGTCATCGGGTACACCCCCCCGATCGACCGATTATTGCGGACGCGATGCGAGCCCCGGTCGGCACTCGAAACCTTCGCCATGGACATCACGCGGGTCACATTCGCCCCCACGGCCCTGCCGCGATCCCGCTTCGCCGACTGGCTCGGAACCGCCGCGCCCGAGGCGCTTGGCCGCGGAGAGGTCGACGAATGGGGCGTCTGGCGCCGGGGCGGAGATTTCCACCATTTTGTCCAGATCGAATCGCCGCTGTGCGGCACTTTGGACCCCCATCGCCTCGACGACTATCCCTGGCCAGATCTCGACCAGCCGCACCGTTTTTCCGACGTGCCGCGGCAGGCAGCCGATCTCCACGCCCGGGGACTGGCTGTGGCGGCGTATGCGGGATCCGTGTTCGAGCGCGCCTGGTCCTTGCGGGGCTTCACGGAACTGATGATGGACCTGGTGACAACGCCCGATCTGGCGCATTGCCTGCTCGATCGCACCGCGGCGTACCAGCGTTGCGCCGCCGCCGAGTTTGCGCGCGCGGGTGCGGATATCATCATCACTGGCGACGATGTGGCGGGGCAACAGGGTCTGCTGCTCAGGCGCGAGACCTGGCGGGAGTTCCTCAAGCCGCGCCTGGCGGCCACAATCGCCGCGGTCAAACGCGTCAATCCGGATGCGTTTGTCTTCTATCACTCCGACGGCAACGTCACTCCGCTGATTCCGGAGCTGATCGAGATTGGGGTCGACATCCTGAACCCCATCCAACCCGAGTGCATGGATCCAGCGGCGGTGAAGAGGACCTTCGGGGATCGACTGGCTCTCTGGGGGTCGGTGAGCGTCCAACGGACGATGCCGTTCGGCACACCGGAGGAAGTGCGCGCCGAAGTGCGCAAGCGCATCCGCACTCTCGGCGCCGGCGGCGGTTTCATCCTCTCCCCAGCGCACGTCCTCAGCCCCGAGGTGCCGTGGGAGAACATCGTTGCCTTCTTCGATGCGGCGGACGGCACGCGGTAGAATCCGGACGCTGCCGGCGGATCCGGAAATCTCACCCACGGACCGTCAGGAATGCTGCGACCGCCCCACTGGTGAGATTTCCGGGTTGGCTGCCCGCGGGCTGGTTGAGCGTTGGACGTTGAGCGTTGGACGTTGAGCGTCGAGCGTCTCTGGCTCATGCTCCCCACCTCAGTGCGACTCCTCCCAGGCGCCGGAGCGGAGGTACTCCTTGAGACGCTGCTTGAGGGTCTCGCGTCCGCGATGAATCAGCGATTTCGTGGCGGACAGGGAACAATTGAGCACTTCAGCAATCTCCTCGTAAGAGAGTTGCTGATCCCGGCAGAGGAGGATGGCGATCCGCTGATTCTCGGGGAGATCGCGCAAGGCCGCTTCGAGCTTGGCGGTCAACTCCTCGTGCAGACACGACTCGTCGGGTCTGCCGTGACGATCGTCGGCGAACTGACGCCGCGGCTCGTCCGAGCGGTCCGGATGCGACTGATCGAGCGACTCGGTCGGGTGCCGCGTCCGGCGGCGGATTTCGTTCAAGCTCAGGTTGCGGGCGATGGTGTAAAGCCAGGTGGTGAATCGGGCGGATGCCCGATAGCGATGGGCGGATCGATAGACCTGGATGAACACGTTTTGGGCGAGATCCTCGGCCTCCGTGGGATCGGGCAAGGTGCGGTAGACCAGGTTCAGCACGGACTGTTTGTGCTTCTCGACGAGCTGTTCGAAAGCCTCCCGATCGCCGCGCTTCACGCGCAGCATCAACGCGGCGTCCGGATCGGGTTGCACAGCCATCGCGGCGCACTCTACCAACCCGGGGGAGGGCGCGTCCAGCGAGGCGAACATCCTCGGTGACTGCCATCGTCGGGGGCGAGCCGTCCCCCGCTCCTGCCTGTCCGTGTGAACGAGCACGCCACTGGAGGGGCGACGTCCTCGTCGCCCGCGAACACCATCGGACGACTGCCATCGTCGGGGACGAGCCGTCCCGCTCCTACCCGTCCGTGTGAACGAGCACGGCACTGGAGGGGCGACGTCCCCGTCGCCCGCAAACACCATCGGACGACTGCCATCGTCGGGGACAAGGACACCCGCACTCCCGTGCCGTTGTGCCGCATTCCTGCTTGTGCTAACCCTCGGGCCGACGCTTCATCGTGTGCGCGCGAACTCGATCGGCTGGCACACAGCACAAAACCGGAGTGGACCTCCGCCGAGCGCCATCTCGAATGCACGAACTCGACCAGACGCTGGCTACGCCGGCCGAAAACCTTGCCTGTGACGAGGTGCTGCTTGACGCCTGCAACCAGGGCGGCCCGGAAGTGTTGCGCTTCTGGGAACCGGCGGATCGCTTTGTCGTTCTCGGGTACTCGAACCGGTTCCTAACGGAGGCCGACTCGGCGGCATGCCAGCGATGGGGTGTCCCGGTGTTGCGTCGGATCAGCGGTGGCGGCGCGGTGGTGCAAATGCCGGGCTGTCTCAACTACGCGCTGGTCCTGCGCCTCGATGGGGGCACCGGGCGACAGACGATCGGGGTGACCAACCAACTCGTCCTGGGCCACATCGCAAAGGCTTTGCAGCCGTTGATTGGAGGCGAGGTGCGAATTGACGGGGATACGGACCTCGCCCTGGGGTCGCGCAAGTTCGCGGGCAGCGCCCAACGGCGGCTCGGACACGCCCTGCTCTTCCACGGCAGCTTTCTTCTGGAAGCGGACATCGACTGGATGGAGCGGTTGCTCCCGCTTCCTTCCCGCCAACCGGCGTATCGAGCCGGACGGCGGCATCACGATTTCGTGACCAACCTCGGACTGCCACCGGACGTGGTCAAAGGGGCCTTGAGATCCGCGTGGGGCGCCGTGACGCCGCTGGTCGAGTGGCCTCGAAGCCAGGTCGAGCCCCTGGTCAGAACAAAGTACACCGACGGCTCCTGGATCCGAAAGTTCTGAACCGCTCAGCGGAAGAACGAACCCAACAGACCGGCGATCGAGAAGAGCGAACGGGGATCCCTCTCTTCCTGCAAGACTCCGGTCAGCCGGCCCGCCAGCCAAGGGCTCTTCAGGAGTCGCCACGCCGCAAGGTCCATCAGGCGCGGGTAGTCCAGGAGCCGGTGTGCGGCCGAGTAAGCGCGGTACCGGGGTTCGAGTCGAAGCACGGCCGGCGCGTAGGAGTCGAGGCCTTCTTCCTCGCCCCGCAGGAAGGCGTGGACCGCGTCTGCCGCGAGAAGACCGGTCGACATGGCCTTGCCGATGCCTTCGCCGGTGAAGGGGAAGGTCGAGCCAGCCGCCTCCCCCGCACCCAGGCACAGTCGTCCGGGCCGCAACGCGTGCTGATCCAGGCCGCAACGCAGGGGCGCTGAGCGCAGCGGACTCACGATCTGACCGGTGGCCATCAAGGCCCGGGCCTCGGGGAACACGGTCGTGAAGCGTTCGAAGAGACTGCGGTGGTCGAACCTGTTTTGCGAACGGTACACGCTGCCGACGCCGACATTGAACAGGCCGTTGCCCAGAGGAAAGATCCAGGCATACGCCGGCCCGAGGCCGCGGTCATAGGTCACCACGAGCCGATCGAGCGGATGGCTCGACTGCACATAACAGCGCGAGGCGACGGCGGTGGGAGCCGGCGCAATCACGGGCCGCAACGATCGCAGGAGGCGCGTGTCCGCCCCGGTCGCAAGGATGCAGGCCCGCGCCCGCAGGATGGGACGGGATCGGAACTCGACGTGGGCGCCCTCCGGATGTTCTGAGACTGAGGCGACGGCGGCCACGATCGACTCGGCCCCGCGCTGGATCGCCGCACGGTGCAGCAGGGCGTCGAACACCTCGCGGCGCACGGTGAGAAACTCGCCGTTGACGCGCACCTCGAAACCGCCGGGGCTGAACACCGAGAGCACACTCGATGGGTGTCCCGCGCCCAGGACCGCGTCGGCCAACCCGAGGCCGCGCAGAATCTCGAAGGAGTCCGGCAACAGTGCGTCGCCACAGACCTTCTGGCGCGGGAACGCGTGCCGGTCAACCAAGGCCACGCGCCAGCCGCGCGCGACCAGGGACCGCGCGGCAACTGCGCCGCAAGGTCCTGCGCCGACAACAACGACGTCCCATGTCTGTGTCATGATTTCTAGCCCGCATTGAAAACATCATGCGGAATCTGATCGCCTGGGCACTGACGGGGTGGAATATGCGGGCTAGCCCGCGGCGGTCCGCATTCTGGAGTTTTCGGCTTCGCCGCGCTCACCACTCCGTGAAACATGCGGGCTAGAACAGGACATTCCACGGTTTGTTGTATTTGAGGTACTCGACGAACTTCTCGACCTGGACGGTCTGCATGGCTTCGAGGTCGCAGCGGGTCTGATGGTCCTTCGGCTCGAAGAAGCAGGTGGGATCCTCGGCAAAGAGATCGCCGCACCGGTAATGGGCCAAGGCGCGGCAGCCGCCGCAGCTCTCCCGGTACCGGCAGATGCCGCAGCGTCCTTTGAGGTTCTCGCCCCGCTGCCGCAGGGCCTGGAAGGTCGGGTGGCGCGCGATCAACTCGGACAGCGGCGTCTCGCGCACGTTGCCGACCACCGCGGTCGAGTCGAGGAGCTGAACGCACGGGGCCACGTTGCCTTCGGCGCCCACCGCGGCGAACGATCGTCCGGCCTGGCAACCCAGCCCCTCGATCTTGACGCCATAGGTCTTCCAGGCGGCCTCGAGCGCGTCGGGATCGGCAAAGAACGGCGTATAGGAAATGGCCGAGAGCGGGCTGGACGTCAGCGCGGGGTGGATCACGCGCTTCATGTCATCGGCGTCGAAGGCCAGATCCACGTACCCCATGCCCGAGCCGCGCGGCACGAACGGAGCGCGCAGCATCGGGACGCGGTTCATTTTGAGGAACTGCACCGTCGGAGCCAGCGTGTCGAGGTTCTCCTTCGAAATCGTCAGCAGGAAAAAGTAATCCGTCCCCTCGCGCCGGCAGATCTCGGCGGCCTGCATCACCGTCGAGGTGTCGTCGTCCCGGCTGCTGCGGTTGGACTCGGCGTCGACCGAGTTGAAGGGCAGCACGAAGATGACGCGGCCTCCGGTGGCGTCCCGGCACCGGCGGACCGCATCGGTCTCGACGAGCATCTTTCCGTTGGTATTGACGAAGCTGTACATCCCCCGGGACGCGGTGTGGGCCAGGAGGGTGTAGATGTCGTTCCGCAGGAGGCACTCGCCTCCCGAGAAGGCCACCGCCATGTTCGAGCTCACCTTGGCCAGCTCGTCCAACACAAGCGTCCGCGCCTCCTCTGTGCTCAATTCCGGGGCCGACACCGGCGTCTCGGGCCGCGACATGCAGTACTTGCAGGCGAGATTGCAGTCGCGTGTGGTCTCGAAGTAGCAGAGGAAGAACTTGTCGGTCATGGTCATGGCTGAATGAACTCCATGGTCTCGAAGACCTCGGTAAGATCCACGAGGGTTTCGGCGCATCCATCCCGCTGGAGCAACACGCACTGGACCGGGAGGCCCCGGCGCTCGCATTCCAGCATCCCGATCGCCCCCTCGAAGGCGCAGGCGACTCCCAAAACGGCCCGGGGCGTGTATTCATCGAGCAGGCGCGCCACCGCGCTGCCGCCCTTGAGCATCTTCACCGCGCCGTAGCCCAGGGCCGCCGCCTTGGCGTAGATGGCGCCTGCCGCGCAGGCGCCGCACCGGGCGCACAGGTATTCGTAGGCCCGCTCCTCGGCGCGGCACTTGCCAAGCACGCGCAGGCATTGGGGCATGAACAGGAGCCGCTGGGCATAGGGCGCTTTCGAGAAGGCGGCGGCATTCTCGGTGTTCTTGCGCGACACGATAGCCTTGCAGAGCTCGGGCATCGACACGCCTTCCTGCTTCGACTCCTGCTTGAGCGTCTCGAGAAAGCGGTTCAGTTTTTCGGCCTTGTCACCCATCGTTCAAGTTTCCTTCCGTTTGCCCGGCCATGCAGGGACAGCTCGCTCCAGCCCCCGCGGACTGCGATGCCACTGCCTCGCACTCGCCCGGGATCGCGCCCGGCGGACGCAGTTCGAGGTGATCCTCCGGCGCCCTGAGCGGACGGAATCCGAAGGCCGCGTAGAGCGGGTGGGCGTCGCGCGTGGCCAGCAGCAGCCGCCGCACGGTCTGCAAGTCCGGGTGATCCACAACACACGTCATCAGCCACTTCGCCAGGCCGAGTCCGCGATACGCCTCGAGAACATAGACATCCGCCACGTACCCGAACGTGGCCCGGTCCGTGATCACACGAGCCAGTCCGATCTGCCGCTCGCCGAGGTAAAGCCCGAAGCTGAGGCTGTTGCGCAGGGAGCGCGCGACGATCTCGATCGCAACGCCTCGGGCCCAGTAGGTCGACGACAGGAAGGCGTGGACCGCGGCGACGTCCAGGCGCACGGGATCGGTGCTGATCAGGAAATCGCCGCGGCGGTATTCTTCATGCATCGGGAATGGGGGGGCTGGCGCCGGGCTCCGAGGGCGTGTGGCCGGGCGATTCCCAGCCCGCCGGCCCCGGCGTGGCGGGGCTACTTCTTCCGCGAGTGGCGGCGCCCGCGCAGCGACTCGATCGACCGCACCACGGCGGCGTTCATCGCGAGCGCGTCCGCTTCGCCCAGGCGTTCCCTGAGGCGCGCTTCCGCAGCCTGACGCGCCTCCTCGGCCTTCGCTTCGTCCAGATCGTCCGCCTTGAGCGCCATGTCGGTCAGGACCGCCACCCGTTCGCCCGTGATCTCGACGAAGCCGGGTCCGACGGCGAGATAGTACTCCTGTCCGCCGCGGCGCACAGTGATCTCGCCGGGCACGAGTTCGGTCACCAGCGGCACGTGTTGAGGGTAAATGCCCATCTCCCCCTCGACGCCCGGCAGCGTGACCATGTCCACCTCTTCGGATGCGGTCACTCCCTCCGGCGTGACGATTTCAAGTTTCAGTGTGGCCATCGGTCGCAGGGTGTTTGTCTGTCAGACATGGGGACGGGCAATGGTTGCGCTTCGAAGGTCAGGCAACGGCGGCAGGCGTTCTGGCCGGCGTGTGTCGTAACTCTCGGGAAAAACGGCGAAGTTGGTTCATGCCAGTTGACAATTGGGATTGGTCCGAGGCGCGCCTCGCTAGCCTTCCTTGATCTCCTCGATCGGGCCCTTCATGTAGAAGTTGCCCTCCGGCACGTCGTCGTGTTTGCCATCGAGAATCTCTCTGAACCCGCGCACGGTGTCCGCCACAGGCACCTGCTTGCCAGCCCGGCCGGTAAAAACTTCCGCAACCGAGAACGGCTGGCTCAGGAAACGCTGGATCTTCCGGGCGCGAAAGACCGTGAGTTTGTCGTCGGGCGACAACTCGTCCATACCAAGGATGGCGATGATGTCCTGCAGATCCTTGTAGCGCTGGAGGACCTTTTGCACGCCGCGCGCGACGTCGTAGTGCTCCTGGCCGACGATGTCGGGCGTCAAAGCCCTCGAGGTCGAGGCGAGCGGGTCGACCGCCGGGTAAATGCCCAGCTCGGCGATGGCCCGTTCGAGAACGATGGTCGCGTCCAGGTGCGCGAACGTCGTGGCGGGCGCCGGATCGGTGAGGTCGTCCGCGGGCACATACACCGCCTGGAACGAGGTGATCGAGCCGTCCTTGGTCGATGTGATGCGTTCCTGCAGATCGCCCATCTCGGCCGCGAGCGTGGGTTGGTATCCGACCGCGCTGGGCGTTCGGCCCAGGAGGGCGGACACCTCCGAGCCGGCCTGCGAGAAGCGGAAGATGTTGTCGATGAACAGCAACACGTCCTGGTGCCGTTCGTCGCGGAAGAATTCGGTGATGGCCAGGCCGGAGAGACCGACGCGCAGGCGGGCCCCGGGCGGTTCGTTCATCTGGCCGTAAACCAGCGCGATCTTCGACTTGCCCAGTTCTTTCTGGTTGATCACGCCCGCTTCGGACATTTCGTTGTAGAGGTCGTTGCCCTCGCGCGTGCGCTCGCCGACGCCGGCGAACACCGACACGCCGCCGTGCAGCTTGGCGATGTTATTGATCAACTCCATGATCACAACGGTCTTGCCAACCCCCGCCCCGCCGAAGGCGCCCACTTTGCCCCCCTTGAGGAACGGACAGATCAGGTCGATCACCTTGATCCCGGTCGTCAACACCTGCGGCGTGGTCGACTGATCGGTCAGCGTCGGCGCGGGTCGGTGAATGGGATTGTACCGATCGGCGGCCACGGGCCCGCGCTCGTCCACCGGATTGCCCGTCACGTCGATGACGCGCCCCATGACGCCGTCGCCCACAGGCACGGAGATCGGTTTGCCGGTATCGAGGACCGCGCACCCGCGCTTGAGGCCTTCGGTGGTGGACATGGCCACCGCGCGCACCCAGTTGTCGCCCAGATGCTGCTGCACTTCGAGCGTCAGCTTGACCGGGCCATGGCCCGGCATCTCGTATTCCACGTTCAGGGCGTTGTAAATCGCCGGCAGTGACTCCGCGAACTCAACGTCCACAACCGGGCCAATGACTTGAACAATCTTGCCTTTATTCATGACTGCAACACTGTCTCTCTCTCATCCCACGCGGGTTCCCCCTCCCCTGGCGAATCGAGCACTCAGGGTGTGCGAATTTAGGGGCTGCGCCGAATCAGTGTCAACGCGGATATTATCCTCCGGACTTTTCTTTCCAGCGCCGGGCGTGTAGAAGCGACGGCGCATGAAACATCCCAGCTCCCGGGCAGCCCGTCCAATCCGCCTCCTCGCTCTCGCCTTCTGCATCGCCGCCGCCGCCCGTGCCGACGATCAGCGGTTCTCGACACGCGGCATGCTTGCGGCCCCGAGCGACCCGACGCCGGCTTCCGAGCGCCGGCAATACGCGCCGGAACGGACGATTGACATCCGCCACCTGGCCTTGGATGTGACACCCGATTTCAAGCGCCGCACCATTGCGGGACGCGCGGTCATCACCTTCGAGCCCGTCGCCCCTTCCCTGCGCGAACTCGCCCTGGACGCGGTCAACCTGACCATCACCGAAGTCACCGCGTCGGAACCGATCCAGGGCTGGCAAAACACGGGGAACCAGCTTGTCGTCACCTTCACGGACCCCGTGCCCTCGGACCGGCAATCGCGCATCACGGTCGGTTACTGGACCGAACCGGCCAAGGGGCTTTACTTTCGCACGCCCGAGATGGGCTACAGGGACGGGGAAACACACCTGTTCACGCAGGGCCAGGCGATCGACGCCCGCCACTGGTATCCGGGCCACGACGCCCCGAATGAAAAGTTCACCTCCGAGGTCACCTGCCGCGTGCCCGAGGGCATGACCGTGCTCTCGAACGGCCGGAGGATGTCGGAGACCAGGGACGCGCTCACCGGCCTGGTTGCGGTGCGTTGGCTGCAGGACAAGCCGCATGTGAACTACCTGGTCGCGCTGGTGGCCGGCTATTTCAGCGCGATTGAAGACGTGTACCGCGACATTCCGCTGAGCTTCCACACCCTCCCGTCGGCCATCGGCGAGGCGCCCAACTCGTTTCGGGACACCAAAGACATGATGGGCTTCTTCGAGCAGGAGATCGGCGTGCCCTATCCGTGGGCGCGCTACGCCCAAGTGTGCGTCAACGACTTCGTGGCGGGCGGCATGGAAAACACAACCCTGACCATTCTGACCGACAGCACTCTGTTCCCCGCAGCCTGCGAAGGGACGCAATCGAGCCAGGGCCTCGTGGCGCACGAGCTGGTCCACATGTGGTTCGGCGACCTGGTGACCTGCAAGGACTGGAGTCATCTCTGGCTCAACGAGGGATTTGCCACGTATTACGAAGCCCTCTACGACGGGCACAAGAACGGACGCGACGCGTTCCTCTGCAACATGCGCGAGAAGGCCCAAACGGTCCTGGCCGTCTCCGACGACACACGGCCCATCGTCCATCGGGAATTCGACGATCCGGGCGAGCAGTTCAGCTACCTGGCGTATCCCAAAGGCGCCTGGGTGACGCACATGCTGCGGTCCCAATTGGGCGAGGATCTGTTCCGCCGTTGCATCCGGACCTACCTCGAACGCCACCAGTACGACACGGCTGTGACCGAGGATCTCAACGCGGCCATCGAGGATGTGTCGGGACGTTCGTTCGACCGTTTCTTTGACCAGTGGGTCTACCACGCGCATTACCCGGAACTCGAAATCCGCTACACATGGGACGAGTCCGCACGCCTCGCCAGACTCAACGTGCGCCAGGTGCAGGCCCTCAGCGACCGGGTTCTGCTGTTCCAATTCCCGCTCCCCATCGGCTTCGCCTGCCCGTCGGGCCTCACCACCAATCACATCGTCACCGTCAAAGAAAAAGCGGAGGACTTCTCGTTCGCACTCCCCGAAGCCCCGCGCCTGGTCCGAGTGGACCCGGATTACACCGTCCTGGCGAAAGTGAAGTTCGAGCCGCCGCCCGCCATGCTGGCGCTCATGCTGACCAATACGAGCGACGTCCTGGGCCGGTTGATGGCCGTCGAGCACTTCGCAAGCCGCAAGGACAACGAGGCGGTGGCCAAGCTGCGCGGCGCCCTCGAAAACGACCCCTTCTCCGGCGTCCGTCTCGAAGCCGCGCGTGCTCTGGGCGCAATCCGCACGGACGAGGTCCTCGAAGCCCTGCTGGCTTCAGCCAACCAACCCGACCCCCAGGTGCGCCGCCAGGTGCGCGAAAACCTGCAGGCCTTCTATCGCCAGTCCGTGTTCGAGTCCACCCGCGCCGCGCTCGACCAGGAGAACAACCTCGATATCCAGGCGATCCTCATCCGCACGCTGGGAGCCTATCCCGACCCGCAAGTCCGGGAGATCCTGCTCCGCTTTCTCAAGTCCCAGTCGTATGAGAACCGGCTGGCCGATGCGGCGATCGACGCCCTGCGCACCCAGGACGACCCGGCCTCGATTCCGGCCATGCTCGAAGTGCTCCGCGATCGGCACGCGGCGTTCACCGTTCACGGCCTCGCTTCGGGCCTCAGCGCCCTCGCCCATCTGGCCCGACACGAGAACCAAAAGCAGACCGTCCGCGAATTCCTGATCGCCCATCTCAACGGCCGGCGCGACCACGTGCGCCGGACGGCCATCGAGGCGCTCGGACGACTCGGCGATCCCAAGGCCATCCCCGCCCTGACCCCCTTCACCCGCGGCCCCGCCGACAACCCCGAGCGCCATGCGGCACAGCGCGCCATCGCCAACCTGCGCGCACCCGCGCGGCCCACCGACGATCTGCGCGCCCTGCGGGAGGAAATCCTCGCCCTGCAGAAACAAAACCGCGATCTCGAAAGCAGCCTCGAGGAACTGAAAGCCAAGATGGCTAAACTCGCATCCGAGAAAGCCGCCGGCAACGACCCGAGCGCCCACTGAAACCCACGGGTTGAATCTCGGATCTCGCCTATCGGTGAGGTGAGGCGCGGCGACCACACACACCACGAATGACACACCAATGACACGAATCAAGGGCAACGCGCAGGCCGGTCGTTGTGCCCGGCTCACCGTTCTGCCGTGGTCGTGTCCTCATCCTTGGCGTCGTGGCGGCCAACCCCGGCGAACCGTTGCTGGCTCGATCGAGAGCGCGGCGGCTGTGGAGGCTTATCGGAATGTCAATGCTGACGTGATTCCGAATCGTTCCATCCGCTTGCGCAATGTGGCGCGGGTGATCCCAAGCAATTGGGCCGCCTGGACCTGGTTGCCACGGGTTTCTTCGAGCGCGCGAACGACCAGTTCGCGCTCGACAGCCGGGAGGACTTTGAGTTCGGGGTGTTGCCGCGCCCATTGAAAGAGGCGCGCCGCCAGCGCGCTCAAGTCACTGGCGGAGCTATGCCCAACCTCGGCCGCAACGACGGCCCCTTCCACATCGCTTCCCCCCGCTCCCCTCCCCCTGTCCTCCTTCCCCTCCCCGCCTCGACACTCGCTCGCACCGGTGATCTCGGCGGGGAGGTCGTCGAGCAGGATGGCGTCACCCTTGGCCACCACGGTGGCGCGGTGAATGACGTTCTCGAGTTCCCGAACGTTCCCGGGCCAACGAAACGCCTCGAGCGCTTCGAGGGCATCCGCGGCAATCGACTTCGGCGCCGCTTCCTGGTCACGGGCAATTGCCTTGAGGAAGTAATTGACCAGCAGCCGTACGTCGCC
The DNA here is from genome assembly GCA_022710935.1 of Verrucomicrobiota bacterium. GTDB lineage: Bacteria > Verrucomicrobiota > Verrucomicrobiia > Limisphaerales > J093 > MWFF01. The sequence goes on along the minus strand of JAKLFY010000119.1, from coordinate 6,011 downwards.
GCGCCGTTCCCGAAGCGGGGGCAGCCGGATGCGCACCACGTTGAGCCGGTAAAACAGGTCTTCTCGAAACCGGCGCTCGGCCACCGCGCGCTCGATGTCCTGATTCGTGGCGGCAATGATCCGGACGTCGGCCTGAATCGTCTCGTTGCCGCCCACCCTCTCGAATGAGCCGTCCTGCAACACGCGCAGAATCTTCGTCTGGGTCGGCAGCGACATGTCGCCGATCTCGTCCAGGAAAATCGTGCCGCCGTGACTCTGCTCGAATTTCCCGACCCGCTGCGCCGCCGCGCCAGTGAAGGCGCCGCGCTCGTGGCCGAACAGCTCGCTTTCGAGCAGGTTCTCGGGGATGGCGGCGCAATTGATGGCGACGAACGGCTGTTGGGCGCGACGGCTGTGGTGGTAGATGGCGCGCGCCACCAATTCCTTGCCCGTGCCGCTCTCGCCGGTGATGAACGCGGTGGCGTCGGACGCCGCCAACTGCCCGACGAGCTTGAAGACTCCCTGCATCGCCTCACAGCGCCCGACGATGCCCAGCTCGTAATCCTCCGATTCGAGCAAAGGCTCGTACGACACCACGGACCTCATGGCGCGCGCGGTCTTGAGCGCGGCCAAAACCGTCTGTTTGAGCTTGGGCACGTCGAACGGCTTGAGCAGGTAATCGTAAGCGCCCAGCTTCATCGCTTCGATCGCCGTCTGCGTCGTGCCGTACGCGGTCATCATGATCACGGGCAAACGGGCGTCGATCTGCCGCATCCGGCGCAGCGTCTCGAGCCCGCTCAGGCCGCACATCCGGATGTCCATGATCACCAGGTCGGGCCGCAGCTTCGGAAGCAGCCGCAACCCCTCCTCGCCGCTCGACGCGGCGACGAGCGCAATCTCGGGCGAATCGAAGATGCGGCGGAACGAGTATTGCATGTCCGCGTCGTCATCGATCAGCAGTAGCGTGTCCATCCGGGCCCAAGGCTTCGCCTCTCCGCCGAATAGTCAAGCGCGATGCAACGTCGTTGCAGAAAACAACCTGACGATGGGATGCGCGTGGCCTATCGTTCCCGCAGACACGCCTATGAGCTCGACATCTTGGCTTCAGGTGGGTGCCGCACTTGGCCATGGCGGCATGCTGTGCCATGGGACAAACGCCCGTTCCGCAGTTGGACACCAAACCGGCGTTCATGCAGCTCGTCACCAACTTCACCCTGACGACCAATGTTGTCATCGTGAAGCGGCTGTAGGACAAGCCCAATTCGGCGGCCGCGGCACCGGCTGAGATCTGTTCGGCACGATGGGTAGCCAGAATGTGACGAATGAACGGAGCCGGAAGACGATGGATCAATTGTTGTTTCCTTTTGAGTTGGGTTGTAAGGATCATACATGAATGCGTTCACGCTGTTGGCTCTGTGCTGTAGTCCTACCGTGTGCCCGTACTCGTGGAGCGCGACGATCCCATCCAGCGAGGACGCCTTGTACACGATGCCCTCGCTACTGGGCGAGGAGTATCCGAGGAGTGGCCGATAGATGGGTGGACTAGCCTGAACCAGTATCCAATTGTCCGTGACCAGCTTGATATTCGCGAAGCAGGCGGCCCGCAACCCCTCAAGCCTCTCGTAGGTTTCAATAACGTTGTACTGCGCATCTTGAAACGGTGACGGAAACTCATTCTGTCGAGCCTTGATGGTGAGGAACTCTAGGTAGGCGGGGACATCGTCCTGCAGGTCGGTGGGGTTCGCCACAGGGGCGTCATCGTCCTTGGTCATTAGTCTGCCGCCCTCGTCGAACCTTGTCTGAACGTCCGCATAGCCAGCGTGCTGGTGCCGGGACCAAGTCATACGCACGATGTAGGGTGTGTCCAAGATCTGACCCCCATTGCCTTTTAGCGGAACCGGCGGAGCAGTGGTGCCCTGAGCGGCCTTGCTGGAGGCTACGACCGCCTTCGGGGCGGGCGGGCGGCCGCCCAGCAGCACCGAAGGCCGGCCAAGCACCTGCCAGGGGCGACAATTCTGCCGCGTTTCGCCTTGAATGGCCACCCCCAGCCAGGCACACTCCAGCCACGTCGAAAAAGCAAATGCCTATCAGTTCAAGTCTGGCGTCAAGATTCTCCTGCATGCGGACCGCCGGAATCCCCCCGCCGCCGATGCCAGGTGAGTGCCGCGAGGCCAAGAGCCAACAAGGCCGCAGCCGAGGGTTCGGGAATGATCTGACGCACACTGAACGACTCGAGGCCTAGCAGTGGAGCTGGTGGCGTCGGCGGATCAACACAGGGCATTCCTCCCTTCGCGTAGAAGACGTTTGATTCGCCATACCCACCCAAGTTGCGCGCTGACGCTTCCTCATACGTCGCCCCCAACTGCACATCCCAGACACGGACCTGCAACCACGCCCAGCCGCCGCATGGCACGTCAAGCACGGAGTACACGCCAGCTCCGCCCGCCTCCACGAACAGTCCCGGCCACCGAAAAGGAACGATCGCACGTGTTCTGTCATACCAGTTGAGCAAAGGGGTGAGCGAATCAAAAGTGTTGCCTCCGTAAACTTCAGCACGCCAGTCCGGGCCCCAAAGAGGGTTTCCCTCCCAGTCATACACAGGCGCATGTGCCGCGCCCCAGTTTCGTATCTGATAACTCGCTTGGGCAAAGAGCCGCACGCCGGCCAGGAGCGCCACCAACGCGATCACCGTCAGTACCTTACGGGTTCTCATGTGTCACGGATGCAGATGCAATGCACTATCAGCCCTCCCCTTCCTCAACACTCAGTTCCCTGGCCATGGCAACCTCGCCATCCGGATGTCAGCCTGCCTCCTTCCAGCATACCGGGTCCCCTGCGAATGAGAACGATTGTCCGGCCACACCAGATAGACACAGTTGGCGTCGGCATACGCCCCTTTGTGTTCCCCGGTCTCGTGCGCGTAAACGTCATCCGTCACGTGTGGGTAAGGAGGCCAACCACCCGGTAGACCCTCCCAATACTCGAACCACCAATCGTAGTGCCAGTGCAGATTGACTCCGATGGATGGCCATACCGGATCATAATAGCCGATGTTCGTGTTCACCGTCAGCGATCCGCCGTACGCAGGCGGAAAACTCTCCGTCGTGATCCGAAAGTCGTTGGTGAAGAACGTCACCGTGCCGTTGGTCGCGATCGTCCCCCAGCGCCCATACACGTCGATCAGCGAGTTATTCGTATCCTTCCGTCGGTCCAACCACCCGATGAACAGCTTGTTGCCGTCGGGGCCCACGGCAACTGAGGGCATCCACTGATCGCTGGTCGTGCCATCCAGATTCACCCGCAACGGCGATGCCCAGGTTACCCCACCGTTGTCCGATCGAGTGAAAAACACATCCGCGCGGTCATTCGCGTTGGTGCTCTTGTCCAGATAAGCCACGTACAGGTGATTCGACCTGGTGGTGGTCGGATTCACCGCCAAGGCCGGATACACAAACGCCTTGAACCAATCGTTCGTGTCGGTCGAAGCATTGTCCCGGAACAGACGCATCGCGTGCTGCGCAGTCCTCAACGCGCAGATCGTTCGGTTGGTGCTGACACTGGCTCCCCGGTTGGAAACGGCGCACATCTGGAGAGCAAACTGCGGCGGACTCTCACGCCTCCACGCCACGTAGGCGACGTGATCACATCCGACCACCATCTGCGGCATCATCGCCTCCGGGGGCCCAATCGAGACCGGATCCGTCCAGCCTCCGCCGACACCGTCCGTCGAGACCGTAAGCCATTGGCCGCGGACCGAGTTGTAGGTTCCCAAAACGATCACATAGGCATCATGCTGGCCGCTGCCCGGCCAGTCATCAACCGCGATCCAGGGATAGTCTGTATTCTCGATGTCTGTCCGGATTGTCGGCCACCGAATGAAGCTCATGCCTCCGTCCACCGATTTCCAGAACGGCACCCCCCGGTAGAAGTAACGCTCGGAGGTCGCGACGTAGTAGATGGTCTCCGAGGCACGATCCACCGCCAACACCGGGTCACCAGCATCGCCCCACTCCCCCTCGAGTCGCGGCGGCACACCCATGTCCGCAAACGTCCGGCCGTCGTCGATCGACACCGAATAGGCCACCATGCGGGTGGGAGTGGCGTTGGTAAGGCCGTCCGGGTTGGTGGCCGCCAGACCCCAGATCCCTTCATTGCTGTCCCAATAGCCCGCAACCACCACGTCGCCCAGCACCACAACCTTCGGTTGCCATTGGCTGTTCTGTTCGTTGCCGTAGTCCTCTGAGGGGGCGTTCACCAGGATGTTCGCGGTCAAGTCGAGATTCTTGAGGTCAGTGTACCCGTCTCCATCCGTATCGGAGAGTGCGGGGTCCGTCTCGTTCGTGTCGACTTGGCCATTGCCGTTGGCATCCTCGAAATAGTCCGCCAGTCCATCGGCGTCGGAGTCGATTGGCACACCGTTCGCACAGGCGACAGAGTGAAATCCAATGTCGACCGTCGAGGGCGCCTCGACTCCTTCCTTCACGTTATTGGTTTTGACCGTGTGGTGGTAGAGTTGAGCCGCAGCCGCACTCCGGCTTCCCGCGTTGATCAGGCGGGCGAGGTTTGTCCCGGTGGTCGGGTAATAGGAATTGCCCAGCGTCCCAGTGAGGTAGTCCGGCACCACGCTCAGCACATCGCCACCGCTGGAGCCAGAAAGCGCCGTGGCGCCCGTGTAACCATTGTTCGAGTTGAGGACGCTCTCCCAGTAGTTCAGATTCGAGGTGTGATCGAAGAGGTTGTCCCGCGCTGTCCAGGTGCCGGTTCCCGTGTAATCGGCCACTTTGATCGAACCCCAGAAGAACAGGTTGTTGCGCGCATGAACCGCCAAGCGCGGCTGTTCGAGGGTGGTGTCCTGATCGAGGCTGAAGCTGACTCGGTGACAGAGGTTGTTGGTCAAGGCGACGCTCATCAGGTTCGTCACCCCTGGTAGGGGTAGAGCGAGATGAGCAGCTTGCTGCCCGTGAGTTGGCAGTCCCGCAACACCAGCGTTCGCAACGCGGCGTCGGTCGTCAGGTCGTTGAGCAGTCGAGAGCCGGTGTTGGCGGCCGTTGCGACCCGGGTAAGGCGCATTCGGACTTCCGGAGCCGCCGGGTGGTTGGCGCTCACCGTAAAGAACCTTGAGCCAGCCCCGCCCCAGTTGGTGGACTGTTCTTGGACCACATGAGAGCGGACCAAGTGGTTCAAGTGGGCCGGCGAGCCCTCGCTCACCAGGCGCGCCCCGTCCAAGAGCGTCGTGCCGGTTGTGCCGTAGATGCCCACCGCCACCCCGTTGGTCAGCAGCAAGGTGGCGGGTCCGTTGGTGCCCCCAAGGGTCAAGCCGCTCCAGCACCAGTCGAGAGGATCGTAATGCCACCCCAGGTCGGGGAATCCGTCGCGGTCACGCCGGGCGGTGGGTCCCAGGGTCATGTCCAGGGCGAACGGCTTGTCCCGGAGCAGCGGCGCGCAGGTTGTCTTCGTCCCCAGAGCGTTCAGCAGCGCCGCGTCGATGTTGGTGGTCCCGCTGTTCCGGTACAGGCTCCCGGGCGCAAGATAGTGGGCGCCGCCACCCACCGCGCGGAACAACCCGGCGGCATTGGTCAACACGACATTGCCCAGGCCCGTGAAGTTGGTTTGTCCGTTCACCGTCACCACCAGAGAGTTGGTGAGGTAGAGCGTGGTGTAAGCGCCGTAGTTCAGCGCCGTGGCGCCGTTGACCGTCCAGTGTTCCCCTCGGACGGTCGCCGCAGCGATGCCGGCCACAACATGGACCGTGTCGGCGAAAAGCGCGTTCCGGACACTCGCATGCGCCGTATAAGCACAGAGGGCCTGCCGGCAGTTGACGAACTGCGCGTGGTTCACTTCGTGGCCCGTCCCGGTTTCCAGGACGATGGCGCGGTCAGCCCAGGCCACCCGGATGTTGGCCAGAGCGCATGCCGGGTGTAGGACGAAAGAGTAACCGAATTTGAGAAAGCCTGTCTCTGCAGTGTTTTTTTGATTGCCATATTGTATCTGTATAGATACATTATTGGCATGGACGCAAACCTGACCCGCCC
>JAKLFY010000118.1 GCA_022710935.1 Verrucomicrobiota bacterium | reverse complement strand
TTGAGCGCTCGCTCCACCAGTTGCGCGTCAGTCGCACTGACCTCCCCACCAATCCGCACCACCAGGTGGATATGGTTGGACATCAAACAGTAGGTGATCACCTCCACACCGCTGAAGGCCGCCTGCTCCCAGAGCATCTCCCGCAGCTTCTCCTTCTCCAAGGACCCCAACAGCCTCTGCCCGCCCACCACGCGCGAGATGCAGTGATACACCGCTCCACGCCCCCTGATCTTGATCCGTGCCATCCGCATACACTCCCTCTCTTTCAATTCACTCCATCACCTGGGGCAAACGTGACCCAACACCGAAGGCATGTCAATAATTATGAACCTGTCACTCAATACGTTTCGTGCATCTTGTGTGCTGAGGGACTTGGGTGGGGGGCGACAGCGCTGTGCGGTTTTGGTCTCTCGATGGCTCTGGCCTCAGGCGCCTCGCCGAGGATTGGTCACTGGCCGTAGGTGGCGCACTTGGCCTTCCCGAACGTCGCTCCGGGCGGCGGCAGGGTCTTGAGTGCCCGGTCGTAGTTGACGATGTACTGCCACCAGTTGCTGCAAAAACCATCGGTCACACCCGCGTGCCGCGGCAGGCGTTTCATCCACCAGAGATGATGCCTCGCGATGCCGTCCCATCCACCGGAGATGGCATTGAGAAGTTTCTTTCGGCGCGGAAGATTGGGATAAGTCAGCCAATCGTCGGCGTAGGTCCACACCGCGTTGGTGTTGCCCCAGTCGTAATCGCTTACGGAGTTGGGGGCGTAGTGCACGGTCCCGACCTCCGCTTGGCCGGGGAAATCCTTGTCGATCCGGGTGAAGCGATTCCATGAATTGTCCGGATGGCGTTTCGGATCCCACAACCCGCGGCCGACGGTGAGGGATAGGACGCTTTCAATGCGATGGCAATAGCTCTCGATCATCTCGCCTTCGCCGCGTTCGTAGTTCCAGCCCATGATCCAGACAGTCCGGCCGACGTCCGGAATGTCATAGGGGCGATAGAACCAGGGGTTGTCGGTCTGGTAAGGGATCCGGTCGCCCGGCGTCTTCCAATGGAGCTCGTCCCACGCCATGTAAGGCGCGCCCCAAAGCCAGATCTCGCGCAAGTCGTGGTCTTTGATCTTCGCGGCCAGATCGAACTGCCAAAACAGCCATTTGAAACTGGTCATGCCGGGATTGGCCTTTTGGCGATCCTTTTCCCACATCTCGAGATACGCCTTCTCGGTGTAGGTGAAACCGTCGCGAAATGTGGTGAACCCGTCGTGCTCGATTTTCTCGACGACGCGGTAATTGACGTAGCCGCCGCTGCAGTCCCGGGCGGCCTCGACCATGCGATCAGTCAGTGCCCAGGGGTCGGACCAGTTCATCGCGGCATGCAGTCTGAGGTTCTGACGCGTCTTCAGGACCGGATCGAAGTTGATCACGAGGACGTTGATCGTCTGGGGTTCGATGTCCGGCGGACGGGAAGCCTCGCTGGCGCGAAGACCGCCGACCAGCGCGAGGAGAGAGCCGGTGGCAGCCAATACCGACGCGCACGTTGACATCCGGGAGGCGCCTTTTCGTCGCGGATTCTGGTCCGGTGCCTGATGCGCAAGGAGCGCGGGCGATTTCATGAACTCAGAATGCCCTGGCTGCTTCTCCTGTCCAGCGCCTTGAACGGCGCGAGGACACCTGCAAGGTCCGCACGGTCCCGCATCGCTCGATCGCATCCTGATTCGCCTTGTGATTCGCCTTGTGATTCGCCTTGTGATTCGCCTTGTGATTCGCATTGAAATGCCTGTGCAGTTCGAGCACCCTGCCACGAGTAATCCACGGGGCTCCGCACGGGTTGAGACACCGGGGTTGTGGAAAGACCGCGCCTCGAGACAAAGCTCGTCCGGCTTGGGTGCGAGGCGCACCGCAAAGGCGCTGACTCAATGAGAATGAAGGAGAATCGTTGGCTGCCCGCACAGGCGCTTCTCGTCGGGCTCCTGTGGGCAGGTCATCCGCACCTCCGGGCCGCGGCGTCGACGGCGGGGGCTGCCTCTGCCGACATCGAGTTTCTGCGGGGGCTGACCCGCGATGTGGTGGCGGCTTCGCGGGTCAAGCCAGGGGAACGGGTCGGCGGTGCGCCCGCGAATTCCTGCGGCGTGACGCTGATCATGCCGGGCGGGCGGGGCAGCTACCCGGCATTCTGGATTCGGGATTTTGCGATGTCTCTCGAATCGGGCTTCATCACGGCGGAGGAGATGCTGAACCACCTTCGGCTCACCGCGCGCTGCCAGAACGGGCCGACGGCGCGGCACCTCGAACACGGGCTGGTGATTCCACCGTTTGCCATTCCCGACCACGTCAATTTCGACGGCGGCGCGGTCTTCTACCCGGGCACATACGCGTCCGGGGAGGATCAGGGGACGGGGACTTATGGGATCCTTCCGCCCGTCGATGATCATTACGAATTCGCGCACATGGCCTGGTGCCTGTTTCGGGCGACAGGCAAGGCCGACTTCCTCGATCAGGTCATCAACGGGATGCGCCTGATGGATCGGGTCGAAGCGGCCTTCGCCGCGCCGCGCACCGATCCTGAGACAGGATTGGTGACCACCGACGCGGCGCAGCGCGCGGTCGGTTTTGGCTTTTGCGACGCGGTTCATTTCACGGGCAGGATGCTGTTCCCTTCGCTGCTTCGCTACCGGGCGGCGGGGCAGTTGGCGGAGTTATCCGAGGCGCTGGGGCGGGCGGATCGGGCCGTGGAATACCGCGGCATCCAGGAGCGGATCTCGGCGAGCCTGGCGCCTGCGTTCAACGATGCGCCGCGGATTCAAGGCTGGCTCATGGCGGCGACCGAAGTGGGACGGCAGGCGGACGTCTGGGGCACGCTTTATGCGCTGCACCTGGGCGTTCTGCCGGAAGCCGCGGCCGGGCGCGCCCTGGCAACGGTGGTCGACGCCGTTCGACGCCGGACGATTGTCTTTGAAGGCGCCGTTCGGCATGTGCCAACGGACCTTGACGCGTCGCCCACGTCGGCATGGGAACGGACTGCCGTCCGCCTCAACACATACCAGAACGGCGCGTATTGGCACACGCCCTCGGGCTGGCTGATTGCGGCCTTGCGGAAGCGCGACCCGCGGCTCGCAGCCCAAGTGCTCGCGGACTATGTCGATCATGCGCGCCGGGGCGACTTCCGCCGAGGATCGGACCAGGGGGCGCCCTGGGAATGCATCCACCCCGGCGGCTACGCCCAAAACGGCGTCTACATGACTTCGGTGGCGCTGCCGTGGAGCGTGCTGTTTTCCGGCGGCCTCGAGCCGGCGAACGTGACGGGCCAATCGAGCGCCGCCCGTCGCCAGGCAGTCGAGGAGGAGTTTGCGGCGCATGCGGCGGGAATCGGCTCGGCGGCGGCGGTCAACCGGTTGGTCGCAACCGTCGAGTTCGAGTCGAGGGAAGCGCGGGTGGTGCGGCTGGTCATACGCCGTCCGCACGCAGGCGAACCGTGCCTGGACGAACTCGAAGTGTACGGGCCGGACTCCGCCACCAACCTGGCCCTGGCCGGACGCGGTGCCGTGGCGCGGGCGTCGTCGCTGCTCCCCGGCTACGCCATGCACGCAGTGGCGCATCTGAACGACGGTCTGTACGGCAACGACCACAGTTGGATCGCGGCCACGGCGGGCGAGGAGTGGGCCGAAATCGAGTTGCCCGAGCCGGCCCGGATCGCGCGCGTCGTCCTCTCGCGCGACCGCGACGGAAGGTTCACGGACAGGCAGATACTCGAAGCGGAGGTGCGGCTTTCGCTTGACGGGCAAACCTGGGAGACGGTCGGCACGGTGAGCCGTTCGGCGAACGAGCTGCGTCCGCCGATGCCGACGCTGACCTTCCCGATGCGGGAGTTATCCGAGCCGACCTGGGCGGGTGCGGTCGACTACGCGTTCTTGCGGGAGCGGGACACGTGGAGCCGGATGGATGCAACGGACTACCTCTCGCCGCTGGTCAACGACCGTCCGGCGTCGCCGGACAGCCCGCCCTATTGGGGGCGGCTGGCGCGGCTTGATCCGCTCGAGCGCACGCTCACCCAGTACTCGGACATGATCGAGCGGCTGGGGCTGATGGGGCTCGATATTGGTGCGGAGCGGGCCGAACTGGCCGTGCTGCGCAGGCAGGCGGAGGATCCGGGGGGCGCGGGTTCGGATCATCTGTACCTGCGCGCGCGGCACGCCAAGCGCCGGCTTTTCTTCCGCGATCCGCGGCTTGTGGCGCTCGAACGCGTGCTGTTCGCAAAGCACCATCCACTCCAACCATCGCACAACTACAGCGAGCATTTGGATTCCCTATTTGCGCCCGGCGGGGGGATCTGCGTGCTGCATGTCCCGCGCGACGCGGAGGGGCGCCTGGACCCGGCGCGGGCGGAGGTCGAGACGCTTTTCGATGGCAGCGGGGGGATCGTGCGCCACCCGGTAGCCGATTACGACGCGCGGACCGTTTACTTTGCGTATCGCCCGGACAAGCCGGAGGTCGAGGGATGGCAATCGTATTGGCATTTGTATTCGGTTCGGGCCGACGGCGGCGGGCTGCGCCGGTTGACGGAGGGTCCGTTCCACGACTTTGACCCGGTCCCGCTTCCCGACGGCGCGCTGGGATTCATGTCCACCCGTTGCCAGGGGCGGTATCTCTGTTGGGAGCCGCAGGCGTACGTGTTGTACAGGATGCAACCGGACGGCACGGATCTCCGCCGGCTTTCCTACGCGAACATCAGCGAGTGGGATCCGGTCGTGATGCGCGACGGGCGCATACTCTGGACCCGGTCGGAGTATTTGGACAAGGGTGCGGACTTCGGGCACACCCTTTGGGCGATTCGGCCCGACGGGACCCATCCCGAGCTGGTTTTTGGGAACAACACGCCCTATTGCTACGGGCATGCGCGCGAGGTGCCCGGCAGTCAGGAACTGGTCTGCACGCTCATTTCCCACGGCGATCATCAGGGGCCGATTGCGCTGATCAACCCGGCCCGGGGCTTGTTCGACACAGCCGCCCTGACGAGCATCACGCCCGACACCCGGCCGCAGTACCAGATGGACCGGTCCCACCACGAGACCTTCCGGGATCCCGAAGCGATCTCGCGCGACCACTTTCTGGTCGCCCACAATCCGGGGCGGCAATCGCACTGGGGCCTCTACGTCATCGACCGCTTCGGCAACCGGGAACTGCTCTATCTGGATCCGGCGATCAGCAGCAAGCGCCCTTCCCTGCTGCGCGTGCAGCCGCGTCCTCCGCTCTTGTTTGAAACGATTAATCCGGATCTTGCGCGGGAAGGGCTTGGCCAGTTTGTGGTCCAGGACGTGTACGAGGGGCTTGGTCGCACGGTCGCACGCGGCCAGGCGAAGTACATCCAGGTTTCCCAGGAAGTGCCCTCCCCTTTGGAACGGCTGGTCGACGGCCAGTATCGCAACGCGCATCCGGGCTACCCGGACTACTACGCAACCCCGATTCACCTGGTGACCGGCCCGCGCCGGGATTACTCGACGCGGACCGCCAACGCGCTGGAGCCGCATGCCTTTCGGGCCGGCGGCGCGGCCCGGGCCGGGGACGGGACGGCGACGATCACCGAACACGGCGGCTGGCCCAGTTACGTTGCCAAGGCCGTCATCGGCACGGTGCGCGTCGCCGAGGACGGCTCGGCCAACTTCACGGCGCCGGCGGGCAAGGTGCTTTATTTCCACCTGCTGGACGAGGACTTCAACGAGCTGCAGCGCATGCGCAGCGTCGTTCACCTGCAGCCGGGCGAACAGCGCAGTTGCATCGGCTGCCACGAGGACCGGCAGGCCGCGCCGCTGCGCCCGACCCGCCGCCCGCTCGCCGCCGCGCCGCGGACACTCGATCCGCCGCCTTGGGGCGGGGTGGCATTCGATTACGAGCGCATGGTTCAGCCGGTGCTCGATGCGCACTGCGTCCGCTGCCACGACACCCAATCCGAGGCGCCACTCGATCTGCGGGGCACGCGGGATGCGGAACGCGTGCCGGCGTCGTATCGCTCGCTGATCGGGGGCGGGTGGGTGCATTACTTTGACTGGCACTACGGGGCCCGCCATTTCAAGGCCGAACCGCTCACGTTCGGCACGCGGCGGAGCCGCCTCTTTGGGGCGCTGGCCGGAGAGCAGCACAAGACCGTTGCGCTCGGAGCCGCGGATATGCGGGCGCTCAAGGCCTGGATCGATCTCAACTGCCCTCTGTGGCCGGACTACCGCCATCGCAGCGAGCGTCCGCTGTAGGCCCGGCGCCCTCGCCGGGCGATCGAACACCGACACCCATCGGATCCACCGTCCTGTTCTGTGCCGCAAAACGCCCAGTTGTCGGGGCGGAGGTGCTTTGCTAAGGTGACACACCCTTATGGCAATTGCTGATTTGGAACCGAAAGTCGGCGGCGTCACCCCGTCCGCGCCGGAGGCGGTGGTGGTGGTGCGCGGTCTGACGAAGGTTTTCAAGGATTTCTGGGGCCGGCCCAAGGCGCGCGCGGTCGATGCCGTGGACTTCGAGGTCCGGCGGGGCGAGGTGTTCGGTTTGCTGGGTCCTAACGGATCGGGCAAGTCGACGACCGTAAAGCTGCTGCTGGGGCTTCTGCATCCCACACGGGGCCACATCGAGGTGTTTGGTCATTCCCCGCGCCACGTGAAGACGAAGGCGCGGATCGGTTATTTGCCTGAGGAATCGTATCTGTACCGTTACCTCGACTCCGCGGAGACGCTCGATTTCTTCGGCAATCTCTTCGAGCTGACGTCGAAGGAGCGGCGGACCCGGAGCGAGCAACTGCTCGAGATGGTGGGGCTGAGCCAGGTGCGTCGGCGGACGGTGGGCGAGTTTTCCAAGGGCATGCAGCGTCGCATCGGCCTTGCCCAGGCGCTGATCAACGATCCCGACATGATCATCCTCGACGAGCCGACGTCGGGACTCGATCCGATCGGCTGCCGCGAGGTGAAGGACCTGATCCTTGCGTTGGCGCAACGCGGGAAGACGGTGATTTTGAGCAGCCATTTGCTGGCAGACGTCGAGGACGTTTGCGATCGCGTCGTGGTGTACTATGGGGGGCGAATCCAGGCCATGGGCACGCTGAAGGAGCTCCTGGCCACGCCGGACGCCGTGCGCATCACATCCCCATTATTGCCGCGCCAGACTCTCGAACGGGTCCTGGAGATCATCCGGCGCGATGTCGGGGCCAACCGCGTCGAGATCGACACGCCGACGCAGAATCTGGAGAGTTACTTCCTCAAGGTTGTCGAGCAGGCCAAGCAACGCGAGACGACGTCGGGCGCGACGTCGGGCGCCCGTGTGGCGGCGTATCTGCGGGGCGAAGCCGATCAGCCTTCGAGCATCGAGCGCCGACTCGAACGTCTCAGCCTGCCTCAAGCGCCCGCGCCGGCCCCTGAAGTCAGGAGTCCCGCGGCGCCGTCCGTGGACGAGACCAGGCTGGCGGCCTTGGCGCATGGGGGGGAGAAGAGCCCGCCGCCGGTGAAGGTTCAGACGCCGCCGCCGGCCGACCTCGAACGGGCGGACGAGAAGCTCTCGAGCCTGCTGGGGGACAAGCCATGAGGCCGATCCTGGCCGTGGCGCGGCTGACGTTTCGGGCGGCCTTTCGTTTCCGGCTGGTGCCCGTGCTCTCGGTGCTTCTGGTGGCTTCGGTGTTCCTGCTGCCGGCGTTCATCAAGCACACGGGCAAGGCGCAGGAGTTTGTGCAGATCGTGCTCACGTACACGCTGGGACTGACGACGGCGGTCCTCGGGTTGACCACGCTCTGGCTCGCGTGCGGCACCCTGGCGGGGGACATCGAGGAATGCCAGATGCAGGTGGTCGCGGTCAAACCGATTGCGCGCTGGCAGATCTGGCTGGGCAAGTGGCTCGGCATCATGATGCTCAACGGGCTGATGCTCGGGGTGTGCGCCGGGGCAATCTACGCCCAATTGCAGTGGCGGGCCCGGGGCCTCTCGCAGGAACAGCTCGATGTCCTCAACAACGAAGTCCTGGTCGCCCGCAGTTCGTTCAAGGAGAGTCTGCCTGACCTCGATCCCGCCGTCGAAGAGGAATACCAGAAGCGGCTCAAGAACCCGGCCTTCGCGGAAATGCCGCGCTCCGAAGCCCGCCGCATCATTCGCGAGCAGCTCAAGGCCGGGCTGCAGGTCGTCCCGCCCGCGTACACGCGCGTCTGGCGCATCGACCTCGGCTCGGTGAAGAGCGCGCTGGCCGGACGTCCGCTGTATCTGAGGATCAAGTTTTTCGTGTCCGACAAGAGCCCGTCCGGCACGTACTGGGGCCTCTGGGAAGTCGGTCCGCCCGAATCGCCGCGGCGCGTTCAGGATGTGAAGAATCATGCGGCGGAGACCTTCTACGAATTCCCGGTGCCGCCGGACATGTTCGACGCCGCGGGCCTGCTCACGGTGGAATACACAAACCAGAACGAGGCCGCGGTGCTGTTCCCGCTGGAGGAGGGTTTCGAGGTGCTTTACCGCGCGGGCGGGTTCGGGCTGAATTACGTGCGCGGCGTGGCGATCCTCTTCTGCTGGCTCGCCCTGCTCGCCGCTCTCGGGCTGGCCGCGGCGAGCTTCCTGTCGTTCCCGGTCGCCGCCTTTCTCGCCCTGGGCCTGCTCATCGTCGCGTTCTCGACTGGCACGATGAGCCTGGTCATCGAGCAAGGGACGATCCGGGAGGTCAACCCGAACACGGGCGAAGTGGCGAAGGCCAACCTGTTCGATCACGTGACCGTTGGTTTCTTCAAGGGGCTGCTGGGGGTCATCAACCTGGTGCGCGGCTTTTCGCCCATCGATTCGCTGAGCACGGGACGCTCGGTGTCGTGGACGCAGTTGGCCCGGGCCATCACGCAGATCGTGCTGCTCATGGGCGGGCTGTTCGCCGCCCTCGGCATTTCGATCTTCACGCGCCGCGAGCTGGCCACGGCGCAGGGGAAAGGGTAGCGATGCCGCGCTCGCGTTCACACTGGTACAAGGCGGGGCTGGCCGGGCTGGCGATCGCGCTGTTGGTGGGGGCCGCCTGGGCGCAGCGGACGCTGACGCAGTTGCGCGGCGATCTGGGGCTGACGCGCGTCGAGCCGCTCAAGAACGCCCCACCCATTCTGTCTCTCACGACGGTTGTGCTCGGCGGGTTCCGGGGCCTGATCGCCAACGCCCTCTGGATCCGCGCGATGGAGCTGCAAGACCAGGACAAGTATTTCGAGAAGGTCCAGTTGGCGGACTGGATCACCAAACTCCAGCCGCACAACAAGACCGTCTGGATCGTTCAGGCGTGGGACATGTCCTATAACATCTCGATCAAGTTCAGCGATCCGCGGGACCGCTGGCTCTGGGTGTCGCGGGGGATCGAGCTGTTGCGGGACCAGGCCCTGCTCTACAATCCGCACGAAGTGCTGCTCTACCGGGAACTGGCCTGGCACTTCCAACACAAGATGGGGCACAACCTCGACGACGCCCATCTCTTCTTCAAAGGCGCCTGGGCCGCGCAGATGCAGGAGATCTTCGGAGGCGGCAGACCGCCCTGGGACGAGCTTGCCAATCCCCAAACGGACGACGCGCGGGAGCGGGCCCGGCGGCTCCGCGAGGTGTACAAGATGGACCTGGCCCGCATGCAGAAGGTGGACGAACTCTACGGGCCGTTGGACTGGCGGCTGCCGGAGGCCCACGCGCTCTACTGGGCGTTCGTTGGCAAGCAGGAGGCCAAGACCCAGACCGACCTGATCCAGTTGCGCCGCGTGACCTATCAATCCATGGACATGGCGTTCCACCGCGGCCGGCTGATCGATGCGAAGCTGGGCGAGGGGTTTCGCTTCGAGCCCAATCTCGACATCGCGGACAAGGCCCACGCGGCGTATGAGGAGGCGATGGCGGAGGATGCGGAAATGCGCCAGCACATCAGCCGCGCCCACAAGAACTTTCTCCTCAGCGCCACCTACTTCTTCTATGTCCACGGCCGCACGCGCGATGCCGATCGGTGGTTCAATGTCGTCAAGGAGAAGTATCCCAAGGATTACCCCCGGGCCATGACGCTGGACGAATACGCCCTCAGACGCGTAGGCGAGGATGTGGGTGAGACCGACATGAACCGGACGATCTCGAACATCATGGGGGCTTTGCGGCAGTCGTATTTCAACCTTGTCGATGGCGATGAGGACGCATTCAATGGCTACCAGGCTTTGGCCCGGAACATCTGGGCTCGCTACCAGAGCAAGATTGTGGGCGGACCGTCGGATAAACGCGTCGGTTTGCCGCCGTTGAAGGAGATGGAGGCCGAGATCCTCCGTTACCTGCTCGATCCGGAACGCGGCATCCGGCCGGAGGCCAAGGCGATTCTGCAAAGCCAGCTCGGCATCACCGGCCCGCCCGCAACGGCCACCAACGCGCCGCCGCCGACCCCCTAGCCCTGCATATTTCATGGAGTTGTGATCACGGCGAAGCCGAGCACTCCCAAACGTGTGCCGATGCGTGCAAGATCGGGCCTGCGTGATACGTATTCATCTTGGAAACGCGATCATCATGTCCGTGGCATCCAAAAACGCAGCTCGGTTCATTCCGACCCGACGCAGCCTGTTGAGCCGGCTGCGGGATTGGGACGACCAGTCGGCCTGGCGCGATTTCTTCGAGACGTACTGGAAGCTGATCTATCGTGCGGCACGGCAGGCGGGCCTCTCGGATGTCGAGGCCCAGGACGTGGTCCAGGAGACCATCCTGACGGTGTCTCGGAAGATCCAGACCTTCAGGTACGACCCGGCGGCCGGCTCGTTCAAGGGTTGGCTGCTCCAAACAACGCGCTGGCGCGTGCTCGATCAATTGCGCAAGCGCGGACCTGATTCGCCCCACGGCAACGGGGCGCCTCTCTCTCAGGACATCCTGTCGGATCTGAGCGATCCCGCCAGCGCGCGGCTCGATGCGGTGTGGGAAGCGGAGTGGCGGCAGAACCTGATCGACGCCGCCATCAGGCGCGTGAAGGGGCGGGTCCAGCCCAAGCACTATCAGGTTTTCGAGCTGTGCCATCTGAAGGGGTGGGCGCCCGGCCGCGTCGCCAAGGCCTTGGGCGTGACCCGGGCCCAGACGTATCTGGCCCGCCATCGGGTCAGCAGAATGGTTCAGCGGGAATTGGCCCGCCTCGAGGCGTCGGGGGTATAACTGGGGAGCAGACGTCCGGGGAAGGCGCCGTCGTTCGAGGCGCTTTCCCCGGCCGGAATTTCAATGTGAAACCGGTCCTTTTCACCATGCCGCTGCGCGATTCATTTTCGATCTTGACCGCACCGTTCCGGGAGTTTCGGGAATACCGCATTCTGCCCGAGCGCGAGGCGGAGGCCGTGCGCCGAAAGATGTTGCGACGCTTATTTCAGACCCTTAATAAGGGAGCCGTTGAAATGAGCGCAGGACAACAGATGACAGCGCGAAAGCCTTGACGCCACCCACCCGCAGCCCCTCGCGGGAGGACACGGGCGGGCCGCCGCCCGGGATTCCCGATCACGAACTGTTGCGCCGCATCGGCCGGGGCAGCTACGGCGAGGTGTGGCTGGCCCGAGGCCGCGCGCTGGGCCAATGGCGGGCCGTCAAGCTGGTTTACCGCGACGCCTTCGATCACGAACGGCCCTACGAACGTGAATTCGAGGGTCTGAAACAATTCGAGCCTGTTTCCCGCAGCCACCCGGGCCTGGTCGACATCCTGCAGGTGGGCCGCGATGACGCAGCCGGCTTCTTCTACTGTGTCATGGAACTGGCCGACCACGCCGCTGAGCCGGCCGTGCGCCCGGTTCCTGATGAGCCGCTGGCTTCACACGCCTCTGAACCTGCGGCGGCGCCGCCAGCCGCAACGACGCTGTCCGAGGCCGCGGCAGAAGGCTATGTCCCGCTGACTCTCGATCACCGGATCCGTTGCGAAGGACGCCTGCCCGCCGCCGAATGTGCGCGGATCGCCGCGGTGTTGGCGGAGGCCCTCGACCACTTGCACGCGCGCGGACTGGTCCATCGGGATATCAAACCGTCGAACATCATCTTCGTGGGCGGCGTGCCCAAGCTGGCCGACGTCGGCCTCGTGGCGCAGACCGGGAACGCCCGGACTTTCGTGGGGACGGAGGGATACGTGCCGCCGGAGGGGCCGGGGACCGTGCAGGCTGACGTATACAGCCTGGGCAAATGCCTTTACGAGATGGCGATGGGCAAAGACCGGCTCGCTTTCCCCAGCCCGCCAACCGCACTCGATGGTTTGCCGGACCAGGAAGTCCTGCTCGAACTCAACGAGATCATCACAACCGCCTGCGCTCCCGATGCCGCCCGACGCTATCGCACCGCAGCGGCGCTGAGCGCCGACTTGCGACGGTTGCAGGAGGGCGGGTCCTTGCGGCAGAGCCGCTCGAGGCGTCAACGGCTCACCTTTGGCTTACGGGCAGCCGCCGCGCTGGCGGTTGTCGCGCTCGCCTGGCTGGGGCTGGTCTGGGTAAAGGGTCGCTCGCCCGAAGTCGAGGTCGTGCGCCAGTTCTCGTTGCCCAACAGTTGGCCCGCTCGCGGCGCGCTCCTGGGCGACTACGACCGGTGCGGTCTTCCCGAAATCGTGAGCGGTGCCGATGGTTATCTGAGCATCGTTTCACTCGAAGGCCATTTGGTCAGATCACGCCGGTTGCACGACTTCCGCGGGGATTTCTTTTCTGTGTCCAAACTGGCCGACGTCGACGGCGACGGGCTCTCTGAAGTGTTCGCCTCGTGGCGGGATGGAACGAATCTCTCTGTCGGCGTGTTCAATCAGGACCTGCACGAGATCAAGCGGTTCACAGCCACCGGGGCCTGGCAACAGAACCCCGTGGGGCCGTATCCAAGCAGCACGATGTCCCCACTGGCCTTTCTGGCCGGCGGATCGAATACGCCTGCCCGCGTGATTGTGGATTTGAACACGCACTACGCCCGTTGGCCGCGTTGCCTGCGCGCCTATGGCTGGGCCAGTCAATCCATGCTGTGGGAGGTCCCTTACGCCGCCTCGCCCATCTGCACCGTGCTCCACGACCTCGACCGCGACGACGTGCCCGAACTGCTGATCGGCTGTTACGCGCCTGACAACAAGGTGAGGCTCCCGGACGGCGAGGACGACAGCCGGTGCTATGTGCACGCGATGAGCGCCACCGGGCACCGGCTCTGGTCGCACGAGGTCGGCGGCATGTTCATGCGTTGCCTTGTGTATCCTGCCCCGGCGGGCGCAGGCGACTTCATCTACGCGCTCGTCGTACGTTCCGAGGAGGCGCATCGGCAGAGTGAGGGCAAACTGCCTGTCGAAAGCCGCGTGCTCAAGTTCGATCGCGCCGGCAACGAACTCGCCCGCTACGAGGTTCCCGTGGAACTGTCGGGCCTGGTCATTGCCACCCTCAGATCGAAGCGCGGTCTCGAGGTTTTTGCCGGGGACAGCTCGGGCTTTCTGCATGTGCTGGATGCAGATCTTGGACCCCGCCACCTGATACCGATCACGGCGCGCACCCACGACTGGATCCAACTGCGGGCTGAGTTGGCCGACGACCTCGATGGCGATCGACGGCCTGAATTGGTGCTCCAGTCCGCGCAGGTCGAGTTCATCTCCGGCACCAGCCTCGGGCATCCCGAAGGGCCACCCACAGTCCGGCACTACCACGGGCATTCGCTTCACTTCTACAACCCCCGGCTCAAGCCCCGGGCAAACTTCCTGCTGACCGCATTTGCCACGACATCGCCCCTCGCGCGCGTCGAACTGTTGCCGCCCGAGCCCACCGGACGCCGCCGCCTGATCCTCCTGGGCCAGCAGGTCCAGATCCTCGAACTCGCACGGTGACCCGGATTTCTCACAACCGGGAAGATGACAAAGAAATCCGGGTTCTGGCAAAACCGCGCCCGCGCCAGGGAAAATGAGGTTCGGAGCGTTTCCGAAACCTCGCCGGTGCGGCGACACTCTGTTGCCCGGCTCCCGCCCTGCACTCGGGCGCGGTTTTGCTTTTCTAGCGCGCATGGCTGCTTCTCCGGATGACACCTGCTTCGCGTTGCACATGGCCTGGTGAGAAATCCGCGCTAGCCGGGAGTCCCGCGCCTGTTTTTCGCCACAGATTGCACTGATGGCACGGATGGCGAGCTTTTCTGTGCAATCTGTGTCGGTCTGTCAGAGAATTCTTACAAATTCCTGAAAGAACGCGTCCACGGGCTACGTATCCATACCCGACAAATCATCGCTATGGACTGCCATCTGACGAATCGCCATGCGCCCGCGCCAACGCCGCGCGCTCCCTTGTTTCACACTGCCGTTGTCGCGGCGGAACGGCCTGCCGACAGGCCAGAGCCTGACCGCCGGCCAGGCCGGCACCGTGCCGCCTCATGGTTGCTGCTCGTGTTGGCGCTCCTCCTCCTGTCAATGGCGCCGGTCTGCGCGTTGGCCAGAGAGGCGAGTCCGACTCACGATACCGCACAGGCCGCCGCCATCCCGTGGGCTCAGTTAGGCGCGCAGGCGGACGCGCAATACACCGGCGACGGTCTCTCCATTTCGGCCACGCAGGACGGCGCGCGATTGCGCTGCGTGTTCCAGCGCCTCGAAGGCGAGGCCACGCCCGAGGGCCTGTGGCTGACCTCGACGGTGGAACGTACTGAGGAATCACCGGGATGCACTACATCGTCACCCTCACCCGCCCCCGCAGTCGCGGGGGCACCCTCTCCCATCGGATGGGAGAGGGCCGGGGTGAGGGGTCTGTGTAGCGTATCCAACCGACTAGGCAGTATGCCCGCCGACCGGTTTCGCGTCGTGGCGACGGCGGTGGGTAGGGCGGGCAGTCCCCTGCCCGCCGTCGGTTGTGACAGGCCCGAGGACGGCGCGCACGGAGTGCCGCGCCCTCCCATTTCACTTCCCACCAGTGGCACTGTGACCTTGGCGGAGAAGATGGTCCGCTTCAGCCGTCCGGGATTGGTCGAGGAATACACGGTGAGCGCGGACGGTGTGCGACAGGATTTTCTGGTGGCGACGCCTCCGCCGGACGCGGGGGACTTGCGGGTGACGCTGGCAGCGAGTGGGGCGCGGGTCGAGGCGACTCCGTTTGGCGCGCGGCTGGTGCTTGAAGGTTCAGGACGAAAGATCGCCTATAGCCGCCTGCGCGTCACGGATGCCACAGGGCGGGAACTTCCGGCGCGGTTTGATGTGACGGCACCTGGGCACAACGCCGGTGACGATGGGCGGGAGGATGGCGGCGCTCTGCCGACCCGCCGCTGCGGAGAACTGGCCATCCTGGTGAATGATGCAAACGCCGTCTATCCCATACGCATTGACCCGACCTTTAGCGATGAAAACTGGATCAGCATCAGCCCCAGCGTTCCAGGAGTGGGGGGCGAGGTCTATGCAGCCGCGATGGATACTGCAGGCAATCTCTATATCGGCGGGAGTTTCATCTCAGCAGGCAGTGTGGTGGCCAATCGGATTGCCAAATGGGACGGGAGCAGTTGGAGTGCGCTTGGCTCGGGGATGAACAACCGGGTTTGGGCGCTGGCGGTGTCGGGCAGTGACCTGTATGCGGGGGGTTACTTCACAACGGCGGGCGGGGTGTCGGCCAATTGCGTTGCCCGCTGGAACGGGAGCAGTTGGAGCGCGCTCGGCTCGGGGATGGGCGGATTGGTTTATGCGCTGGCGGTGTCGGGCAGCGACCTGTATGCGGGGGGCACGTTCACGACGGCAGGCGGGGTAGCGGCCAATCGGATTGCCAAATGGGACGGGAGCGATTGGAGTGCGCTTGGCTCGGGGATGAACGACTGGGTAGGTGCGCTGGCGGTATCGGGTAGCGATCTGTATGCTGGAGGGGGTTTCGGGACAGCGGGCGGGGTTTCGGCCCAGAACATAGCCAAGTGGAACGGGAGCAGTTGGAGCCCCCTCGGGTCGGGGATGAACGACTGCGTACGTGCGCTGGCGGTATCGGGCAGCGACCTGTACGTGGGGGGCGATTTTTCGACGGCAGGAGGGGTATCGGCCAACTATGTGGCGAAATGGGACGGGAGCAGTTGGAGCCCCCTCGGCACGGGGATGAACGACTGGGTAGGTGCGCTGGCGGTATCGGGCAGCGACCTGTATGCAGGGGGCACGTTCACGACAGCAGGCGGAGTGGAGGCCAATCGGATTGCCAAATGGAACGGGAGCAGTTGGAGCGCCCTCGGCTTGGGGATGGTCGGAGGGGTCTATGCGCTGGCGGTATCGGGCAGCGACCTGTACGTAGGGGGTAATTTCACGAAGGTGGGCGGGGTGTCAGCCAACTACGTGGCCAAATGGAACGGGAGCAGTTGGAGCGCGCTTGGCTCGGGGATGAACGGCGGTGTGTCGGCGCTGGCGGTGTCGGGCAACGACCTCTATGCGGGGGGCAGTTTCACGATGGCGGGCGGAGTGGAGGCCAATCGGATTGCCAAATGGAACGGGAGCAGTTGGAGCATGCTCGGCTCGGGAATGGACGGCCCGGTGTATTCGCTGGCGGTGTCGGGCAGCGACCTGTATGCGGGGGGGTACTTCAGAACGGCGGGCGGAGTGGCGGCCAACCGAGTTGCCAAATGGAACGGGAGCGGTTGGAGCGCGCTCGGCTGGGGGCTAGATTCCTACGTGTCCGCGCTGGTGGTGTCGGGCGACGACTTGTATGCGGGCGGCGGGTTCTGGGGGCGAGTTTCCCGCTGGGACGGGAGCAGTTGGACCGCGCTCGGCTCGGGGGTGGACGGCTATGTCTATGCGCTGGCGGTGTCGGGCAGCGACCTGTATGCGGGGGGTAACTTCACAGCGGCGGGCGGGGTGTCGGCCAAGTACATTGCCCGCTGGGACGGGAGCAGTTGGACCGCGCTCGGCTCGGGGGTGGACGGCTATGTCTATGCGCTGGCGGTGTCAGGCACTGACCTGTATGCGGGGGGCTGGTTCACGACCGCGGGCGGGGTGGCGGCCAACTACGTGGCCAAATGGGACGGGAGCATTTGGAACGACCTCGGCTCGGGGATGAACTACATTGTATCAGCGCTGGCGGTCGCGGGCAGCGACCTGTATGCGGGGGGCGACTTCACAACCGCAGGCGGGGTGTCAGCCAATTACGTTGCCAAATGGAACGGAAGCAGTTGGAACGCGCTCGGCTCGGGGATGAACGGCACAGTTCGAGCGCTGGCGGTGTCGGGTAGCGACCTGTATGCGGGGGGCACGTTCTCATTGGCGGGTGGCAAGGTATCGGCTTACGTGGCAAAAGCCGATCTGAGTGCGCCGTCGGTATCCTTCGACGATAATTCCGACGTGCTCACCAACCCGTGGCTGGGACTGTATCAGGTGGGCGACAGCTATTCGTTTGCGGGCACGGGTTCGTTCGCGGGCGCGACACGCAGTTACTCCATCATCGGTCGGGAAACGGTGCTCGGGGTGAAGTGTCTTGTTCTCCACGTTGTGGGACAGGGCACGGGCGCTGAGGCGACGCAATACACGACTGTCCGCGTTGCCCAAGACACGGTTGGAAACCTCCAAGTCCTGAAGATCACGGGCACTGAATCCGGTGGCGAGGTGATCAGTTGGACCGCGGATGCGGTGTCTCAGGCCGCCTTGCTGATTCCGTCCGTTCCGCAAGCCGGACAAAGCTGGCTTTGGCCCGAGGGTGGTCGGCATGAGGTCGTCGCGTTGAACCAGACAGTTCCGCAACTCTCGACCGGCCTCGGCCCTTACTCGAACTGTGTGCAACTGCGGCGAGGCACGGACGATTCCTGGCTGGCCTCGGGCGTCGGGGTGGTGAAAGAAGTCTGGAACGATGACGGCCAACTCAACGGGTGGGAACGGACTACGTCCAGTTCGGTCGTCTTTGACGCGAACTCCGACGTGTTCACCAACCCGTGGCTGGGGCTGTATCAGGTGGGCGACAGCTATTCGTTTGCGGGCACGGGCACGTTCACGGGCGCAACGCGGACTTGGTCCATCATCGGTCAGGAAACGGTGCTCGGGGTGAAGTGCCTGGTGCTGCGGATACACGGTCATGGGAAGGGCAGTTACGCCAATGAGTATTACGATGTGCGCGTGGCTCAGGATACCAATGGCAACCTGCGGTTTCTCAGGGTCACAGGGTGGGAACCTGCCGGTGGGGCGCTCGATTCGACTGTGTCGACGCCAGCCAGCGCGAGGATGTTGTTCCCGGCGACTGTGCAGGTAGGCCAGCGTTGGCTGATGTTCGATCAGCAGTCCGATGTGATGGCGGTCGGCCAAACCGTGCCGCAGCTTTCCACCGGATTTGGCCCGACGCCCAATTGCGTCCATGTCCGGGCCGTGTCCAATGATGGTGATGTTGACGAATCGTGGTGGGGTGCGGGCGTCGGGGTGGTCAAGGAGGTCTGGAACGACAGCGGTCAGCTCAATGGCTGGGAACGGATTACGTCCAGTTCGGTCGTCTTCGACGCGAACTCCGACGTGTTCACGAATCCATGGCTCGGGTTGTATCAGGTCGGTGACAGCTATTCGTTGGCCGGAACCGGCACGTTCGCCGGCGCGAGTCGCAGTTGGTCCATCATCGGACGGGAAACGGTGCTCGGGGTAAAGTGCCTGGTGTTGCGGGTGTTGGGGCATGGCACAGGTGCCAACGCGAACGAGTATTACGATGTCCGGCTTGCACAGGATACGCAAGGGGACTTGCGCGCGCTCAAGGTCGCGGGATGGAAGCCCAGCGGGCCCATAGAGACTTGGACCGCCGCCTCGCCTGCTCAAGCAGTGCTGTGGTATCCCATGAACTTTCAGGTTGGTCAGATGTGGACGTGGTTTGAGGAGCAGCATCAGGTACTGGCGCTCAGCCAAACGTTGCCGCAACTGTCGACTGGTTTCGGCCCGACCTCCAATTGCGTTCATGTCCGCACCACCTACGATGGAGGGGCCGATGTGGACGAGTTCTGGCTGGCGCCGGGCGTCGGCTCGGTCAAGGAGGCCTGGAACGACAGCGGTCAGCTCAATGGCTGGGAACGG
>JAKLFY010000117.1 GCA_022710935.1 Verrucomicrobiota bacterium | reverse complement strand
CCTCCATGTTGCCCAAGCCGAGCCACACACAAGCCAGCACCACTCCCGCGAGTAACTGAAATCGAGCCATACTGCAACTCGTCCTTTTCCGCTCCGCCGAACGTTGATTATACGAACCGCCGGTTCGTATATTGAGCCTCTCCCAGCCTACCCTCAGCATATCAGAAGCGGCTCGGTCCAAAGCACATAGGCCCGCCGCGTGCGAAAGCGTCCTGTCTGGCTGCATGGCCGTAAGGTAGTCCCGAGCGGCCCCTTCGCGCAAGCTCGACTGGCCGCCATAGATCCGGCTGCCCTGCACACGCCTCCGGCACCTCCCAAACGTACCCGCCGGTGTGGCGCTTGATGTGGCCGGTGGTGACATCCCGGATCAGGTACCCGGTCGGGATCGTGCCACTGGCCGGATCGGCGGTGACGGCCGCCGGCCTGATCTGCATCCACGTCCCCGGCGTGCCGGCCCCGGTGCAGACCCATTCACCGCCCAGCGCATCGCGCCAGGACTCATTGAGGACGCGGGTCCCGCTGGTCGGTGGGCCGATGGTAGTGGTCCAGCTGACTTTCTGCCCAGCCCGTCCCAACCCGAATCCGTCCGGCGGGCCACGGTCGGGCGCGAGACTCAGACGGGTCGGCATCTTGTTCGCGAAACCACTCCTGGCGACGTGTTTTGAGCCCTCCGGTGACGACCCGCTATCCCAACCCTCCCGGGCGATCTGATCTCCGAAAAAGGCCTGCCACGGGCCTACGTTCGTCAAGGCAGGCCATCCTGGAAGGGCTCCGGCTTTGGCGGCCAGACCCGAGGCTCGCCAGGCCCTGGTGTTCATCCAGCAATGGCCGCGACCGAACCGCCCTCCGTCGCCCGTCCCTGGCTGTCGCTCTGCCCGTCGGCGACGGTTCCGGACGGCGGTCGGCGTGAGAGCTAAGGCCACCTCGCGGGCGAGCTGAGGCAGGTCATAGACAGCGCTACGGAGGGAGAAAACGGAGCGAGCTGCCTGTCACCTTTCCGGTTTTTTCCTTCTTTGTACTGGTGCGGCCAGTGGCGGGACGCACACCCAACGCGGGTGCGTGGGCGAGCAAACCAGCGCGTCGGCACTGAACGAAAACGCCGCAGAACAAAACCAAACAAACAGAAAGGCAGTCGTTATGATCACTAAGAGAATGTTGAGGCTCGTCGCCGTCGGGGCGTGCGTCCTCGGGTTGGTGGGCCTCGCCGGCCAGAAGAAGCAAGTGGAACGACCGTTCACAGGCTCTATTCAACTGGAAGCCCACTTCATTTACGAACTCGATGTGGACGGAGAATGGGTGTTGGTGGGTGCGGAAAACTCCGGGTGGGGGACAGCCAGCCACATAGGCTTGTTCGCGGCTGTTGGGCACATGATCGTCGACGAGTCGGGCATGTACCTATGGGGGACCATGACGGCGGCCAATGATGACGTACTAATGTGGGAGGCATTCGACCCAATTACGACCTATATCATCGACGGCACGGGACGTTTCGCGCACGCAACCGGCACGGGGAGTTGGGTGTACGACGAGATGGTGTACGGGCCATTCGACCCGGATACGGGGACACAGATCGCACACAGCACGGGTCACTTCGAAGGGACCCTCACCTACTGACATCCGCAGCGCGGTGAGCGGGCGCGCCGTTCCGGAGCCTGCCACAGGTCACGTGTCGGCGCCCCGCTGATCGTTTCGACGAGGTCCGGCCATGCTCGACAGTGAGACGCCCAAGCCGTCCTCGACCACCTCGTCCTGCGCCCGCGCCGGCGGATCACTGATGGTCTGCGAAACATACGTGACGGCAGCCTGGGTCGCGCCGGCACGCTGCGCCGTCGGCGTCGCACCGTGAAACTCGACCTTGGCTGCGGTGTTCGCCCCGACGGTGATTTCCCAGGAGTAGGACCCTGCGTGGCGCTTCACCGCACCGTCAGCGACGTTCCAAACCAGGTACCGGGTCAGGATGGTGCCAGTTGAGGGATCGGTGCTGGCCGCCGCGAGTCTGACCTGGATCCATGTCCCCGGCGTGCCGGCCACGGTGCAAACCCATTCCCCGCCCAGCGGCCGCGATTTTTCAGAGTCAGCCATCCTTGAATTGGAGTCCCAGCCGGGCCCTATCCCTAGCCACCGGGATTTCCCAGAGGAACCCGCCGACGTGGCGCTTGATGTGGCCGGTGGTGACGTTGAGGATGAGGTAACCGGTTGGGATCGTGCCTGATGACGGGTCTGCTGTCACCGCCGCCGGCTTGATTTGCCTCCACGTCCCCGGCGTGCCGGTTGTGGTGCACCGGAACTCCCCGCCGAGGGCGTCGCGGCAGAACTCGGCCAGGACCCGTGCGCCCGAGGTCTGCTTGTCGGCCACGACGGCGTGATGGACTGCTGCGAAAGAAGCCCGTGGCGGTGCGTTTTGGACCGCGGGGCGGCGGTCTGCTGTCCTCACCTTGCCCGTGGTCGTTCCTCGCCAAGACGGCCTACCACGGGCCGGCGTTGGGCAAGGCGAGTCATCGTGGACGGACTGCTCGGACGGCCGCCTCGACCACCCGTCCCTGCGCCCGCCTCGGCGGGTCGCTGTTAGTCAGATTCGGCCAGTCGGGTCCTCGCCTGGCCCAGCGACGCCGGTCCTCGGATCCCAGACTGGTCCTAACCGCGGTCGCAGTCCTGCCTCCAGCCAGTCGGACGGCGGCCCCGATTGGTTTTTCGCAACCGTGGTTCGGCTTGACCAGGACGTACCACCTGTGATAATGGGGAGTGCAATCCATGGACAGGCATCTGCAACCGGCTGACCACATTCTCGGCTCTTCGGAAAGACGGCGAAGTTCGGCAATGATGGCGTGCGCTGCCCATTCGCAACCAGTCCCATGCAAACCCCAATTGTAACAGCAATTATCAGCGGTGCGTTCGCGATAGCGGGCGCGCTCGGTTCGGTTTGGCTAAAGCACTACCTGGAGACGCGAAGGGATGCCAGTGCCGCTCACGCCCCAGAAGTGCCGTTGCCGAGCAGGTGGCATCCGTCAGAGACGTTGCGCAGAAATATTGGCCGGCCTGCTGTCATTCTTATTAGCGGTCTGGTTCTCGGCGCTCTCTCCGATATCGCAGACAGGCCAATCGGTGGGCGACGCTATGAGTTGGCCTGGGTGCCTATGCTGGTGTTGTGTGGGGTGTGCCTCCGCTTCGTTCTGGTCAACAGGAGACTCGTGAAGGGCCTGTGGACCTACCAGTTGGACGTGCTCATTCTCTGGGCGGCGAGTCTAACCGGTTTTTCGGCCTCGCACGGTGGTATTTGGAGCGACGCGGTCGGATTTCACTTGGGTGCTTGGATCCTCGCCGCGGTTCTGGGGGGAGGGATCATACTCATCGCAGGAAGGCATCATGGTTTCGCTGACAGGCAGAGAGAGCAGACGACTTCAGGTGTTCACCTTCTCTAGCCCTGCCGTTTGGTTCCGGCGCCTCCGCCGTGACTTGGTCGATGTAGTCCCGCTCGGTCGTGCGGAACCGCGACCGGCGTGTGTCGAGGCGCCGGCACGCTGCTGGCAGGACGTTCGCCCTTGCCCGGATGCCATTGACCGACCGGCACGCCGTCGGGCCTGGTGTTCACAGGGGTGGCCGGCCGGCCATTTGCCACGCCTTGATTGCCTCCACCGGATGAACCAGCATGATGACGTTCAGCGTCAGGTTGTCGCGAATCCATAACCCACACGCGAGTTCCATCGCAGCCAACCCCGCGACGGTGATCCAAGGGCGGCACCGAGAGGCCAGCAAGAACCCCAGCGACATCATGACCACGTCGCTGAGTGAATTCAGGACGCTATCCCCATCGTATCCGAGCGCAATGGTCACCTGGCGGTAGCGCTCGATGATCAGCGGGGAGTTCTCCAGAATCTCCCATCCCGCTTCCACGAGCGTGGCCACGAGGAACCGGCGACGAATCGGCAGCCGCCGAGCCACCAGCCATAAGGCGCCGTAGAAGACCATGCCGTGGGCCATGTGGCTAATGGAGTACGGATCGACAAAACGTTGTGAGCACTCATTGCTCCAAATATTGCCCTCCCACCAGCCGAACTTCCCGTCCGGCCCCAACAGGGAGCGCCCCATGCCAAGTTCGATGCCGCCCGTCAGCACGATCACGGCGACGAATGCGACAACCCCCCACTTATGGCGATTCAACCCCGCCTTGAGCGCACTCCCCCACCTGCCGCAACAGGCTCGGAGTGACAGTGAAGACCCTGGTGAACTGGTCGGAGTATGAGCCATGTGCGGAGCGTTCCAGAACTCCGATGCCGAGCAAGTCCAATCGGTCCTCTACCACCGAGCCCACCCACGGCGAGGCATCGGACCGCCACCGGCCTGACAGGGCGGGGTTTCTTGACGTGAGCGTGATCCGCGCACCACTGCCATGGAGGGCGGCGGTCGGCGGGCTCGCAGGCCGCGCAGAAGCCTTCGATGAGCAGGTGTCGCGACTCTCCCACGCCCGAAGGCGGAACGTTACGCTCCAAGGCGCGGGCAGTAGCCTGCCCCTGCCTGGCCGGTTCCGATACGTCTCGCCCCGGTTCTCGCCTGATCTCGCGGCGGTTCTCGACGCCAATCGACGACGCAAAAAGGCCCCCGGTTTCCCGAGGGCCTGCGTGGCAGGGGTGACGCCACCGCCTCCTTCGCGGCGATCAGGTCGGACGTCCGGGGAATCCCTGGATTGCACGGCGAGTCTCGAAGGCGGTCACGAGCACCAGACCCGCTTTGCTTCGACAGAAAAGCCGCTTCAGGTCCATGCGACGCTTCCCGTCAACATCCCCAGCGCTCATTACCGCTTCGATCAGGAGCAGCCAGTTGCGCTCCGTGTTCTGGACTACCCCGTTAGGCATTTGGGCCGCCGGCTCGATGGTTAAGCTCGGACGAGGCCAGTGGCTAGGCGGCCCAACTTCGCTAGCGCCTGTTCCAGCTTGTCGGACCACGGATTCGCACAATTGAGCCGCAGGCAGTTTCGATATTGCTGTCGGGCAGAGAAGATCGGCCCAGGAGCGATGCTGATCCCTGCCGCCAAGGCCTGGTGATGCAATGTCAGCGCATCGGCATTCCCGGGTAGTTCAACCCACAGCAAATGCCCTCCCTGCGGTCGCGTGACCCGCGTGCCAGCGGGGAAATAGCGAGCGACGGCGTCGGTCATGCGCGCAATCAACTGCGCGTAGGTCCGTCGCAGGTTTCGCAGATGCCGCTCATAGCCGCCGGTCGCCATGAACTCAGCCAGGGCAATCTGCGTCACCATCGGACTGCCGAGCGAACTGGTGTGTTTGAGCTGATGCACTCTCCGGGTGAATCTGCCGGGCGCCGCCCATCCAATGCGGTAGCCCGGCGCAACGGTCTTAGTGAGCGAAGCGCACCACAGGACCAGCCCCTCCCGGTCAAAGGACTTGGCCGCCCGCGGGCGGTTGGCGTCGAAGCTTAGGCTACCGTAAATGTCATCTTCGATCAGCGGAACGTTATGCTGGGCCAGCAACTTCACCAATTGCTCCTTCTGCGGGTCGGGGATGCAACTGCCCAGAGGATTGCTGTAATTGGACATGAAGACACAGGCCTTGATACGGCCGCGCCTGAGTCGGGCTGCCAGCTCGCCCACGCACACCCCGTGATTGGGATGGGTCGGGACCTCGCAGGCACGCAGGCCCAGCATTTCGAGGATCTGGAGAATGCCGAAGTAAGTGGGGGATTCGATGCCCACCACGTCGCCTGGTTGGGTGACCGCCCGCAGACATAAGTGCAGCGCCTCGGTCGTGCCGTTGGTGATGATGATTTCCTCGGGCGACACCGTGCAGCCGGCTTCCACCGCTTCACGCGCGAGCGCCATCCGCAGCGCCGGCAGCCCGATCGAGGGGTCGCAGGAGTTCGCCAGGGCCGGCTGGCGGCGCGCCGCCACTGCCAGCGCACGGTGAAGTTGGTGCGTGGGCAGGCATTCCGCAGGCGGCACCGCGGCGCCTAGCCGGACCAGCCCAGGTTGGCTCAAGGCGCCGACGACCTCCATCACCAGACTGGCCCCGCTGAGTTTCTGCGAACGGTCGGGGGGATGCAGAATCTCCGGCTCGGGCGGCGGCGTCCACCGTCGCGCCCGAACATAGAAACCGGACTGTGGCCGGGCCTCGATCAACCCGCGGCTTTCCAGCAACTGGTAAGCCTGCAGCACGGTGGAAATGCTCACCGACTGCTGGCGCACCAGCTTACGCACCGACGGGATCCGCTCGCCGGGGCGCAACGCGCCCTGATCGATCAAGTGCGCGATCCGACCGGCCACCTGTTCGTAAAGATGCCCAATCCGCCCCGGCCCAGCACGAGGAGAAGTTGCGTCAATCATAAATGGTATGGGGTAGAGCAGCTCACGGGCGGGCGCGTTGCCCCGTTCGCCCTCCCGCCCACAGGCTGCAGTGTAGCCCGCGAGTCGCCCGCTGCCAGTCACAGTTGGTCGTTCCCTCGAGGGGTACAGTTCGGAACATATTAAACTGTACTCCTAAACAATGGAAGCAACTGCATCTGTTGCGGTGACGGGGGCAGGGTAGAATCTGCGTGTGAACTTGAACCGGATGACCGTGGAGGGAACGACCGACACCCGAAACGGACTGGAGCAGGCAGAGCCCGAGACGGCGCAACGACTTGAAAGGTCATGGCCCGCACCATGTCGGCCCCAATGGCTGAACGCCCCTGGGGCAGTCAAGACGCACATCACCTCTTGCGGAGCGAACCTGCTGAGTCTTCAGACTGAGATGCGCCAGCACGCCGAGAATGGATTTTGGATTGTCGTGGTTCTTTAGGCCACGTCGTGGAGCGCCGTGGCACGGCCTTAGGCGTGATCACACCGGGAATGCTCCACGGCTCGGCGAAAACGACAATTCAGGAGAGACAACAACACGCGAAGAGAGACACACAGTATGAATAACATCGACCCGCAAAACGAAATAGCGAACGCAAGGCCCCATCGTGGATGGTTCCGCCGCCTTTCCTGGAAGACTGGCGCGCGCATTCTGTGCGTCACGCTGCTCGCCGCAGGCGCGCTGGGCGCCGTGGGCTTGAACCAGGTGATGCCGAAAATGCCGACCCGCGCGTCAGGCTTCTTTGACCGCTTGGCGTGGTACGTTAGTGAGGGGCAGATGCAGGCGGATCTGCGCACGTTCGCACATGTCGCCGCGTACGTCGGATCCAGCGAAACCACCCCTCCGACTGCTACGGTGCCGCCCAATGAGCGCCTGACCCAGAACGCGCCTCCCGCCTCGCCGAAATCCTGAGCGCGTAAAACGGGTCAGTTCTTGATATTGGCATAGACTCATGGCCGCTTGTGAACTGATGCCGCGCAAGCCGGGAGTCGAGCTACGCGCAGGCGTTAGGGGTGCGGATCCAAGGCGAAGAACTGGACCACATGTTCTGTCACTGTACCTGTTCACTTTGCCGCGGGTCCGCGGCAGGCAAGGGAGCGGGGTGGACTTTCGTCACGTCATCGGGCCGCCTTTGCGCAAGCCGGGGGCCTTCATCCATTACCGGCATCGGGAGGCACTGTATCCCAGTGCGACGTTTCGGGCGGCGTATGACCGCTTGGTGGCCGATCACGGAGAACGGCCCGGCGTCATCGAGTACCTGCAGGTGCTCAAGCTGGCGGCCGAGGAGACGGTCGAGCGGGTCGAGCCGGTGCTGCGGGTACAGTTGACGCAAGCGGGGAAGTGGCGCGCCAACCAGGTGCGAGACCAATTGGCGCCACCGATCCGCAAAGAAGGACCTCGAGGCCGAAGCGACCGCCGCATTGCGAAAGGCTCTCGAGGGCATCTCGGACGCATTCCACTGAGAGCAGGCTCTCAACGTTCAACTCGCCCGGACAATTACACCGCTGCGCGTGATCGGATGTCCGGGCTAGTTGGCAAAACCGCGCCCGCACAGGGAACGACGTGGTTCGGAGCGTTTCCGAAACCTCGCGGGTGCGGCGACACTCCGTTGCCTTCGTCCATCCCTCCACTCGGGCGCGGTTTTGCATTTCTAGCGCGCATGAGTGCCTCTCTCGATGACATCGGCTCCGCAATCCAAAAAACCTGGTGAGAAATGCGCGCTAGCCGTCTTTGACTTTCGTCCGCTCTTCCATCAGCATGGTCCGATGAATGGATTGCGGCACACGGCCCGGGATTTTGCGCTCAAGATCCGCGACATGGCTCGGGAGACGAGCCTCTTCGATCCCGAGATCGAGCACAGGACGCGGGCCATTCTCGATGCGGTTCAGAAGGAGGGCGATGCCGCGCTCTTGGCGTTCACGCGCCAATTCGATGGGGCGGACCTCAGGGCCGACCAACTGGCCATGACCCAGGCCGATCTCCTCGCCGCTTCGGTCCGGGTCGATGAAGCCTTCCGAAAGACCATCGGGTTCGCCGCCAAAAACATCGAACGGTTCAGCCGGCGTTCGCTGCGCCGGGGCTGGTCGGGTCGCAATGCCCAAGGGGCCAAGGTCGGCGAGAAATACGACCCGTTTCAGCGCGTCGGGCTCTACATTCCCGGAGGCACCGCCCCGCTGGTCTCGACTGTCCTGATGACCGTGGTGCTGGCGCGCGTGGCCGGATGCCCCGAAATCGTGGTCTGCACCCCGTGCGGACGCGACGGGTCGGTCAAACCTGAGTTGCTGGTTGCGGCGCGGATGGCGGGCGCCACGGAGATCTATCGCGTGGGCGGCGCCCACGCCATCGCCGCCATGGCGCTGGGGACGAAGACCATTCGCCCTGTGCAGAAGGTCTTCGGCCCCGGCAACGCCTATGTGGTGGCGGCCAAGCGCCTGCTCTTCGGGCGCGTGGCCATCGACCTGCTCCCCGGCCCGAGCGAAGTCCTGGTGCTGGCCGATGATTCGGCCAATCCGAGCTACGTGGCTGCGGACCTGCTCGCCCAGGCCGAGCATGGGTCGGGTCATGAGCGCGTCTGGCTCGTCACACCATCCGCAAGGCTCCTGCGCGCGGTGCAGACCGAGATCAAACGCCAGGTCCCGCGCCTGGCGCGGCGCGAGTTCATCGAGCGGGCCTTGGCCAACTCGGGCTGGCTGATCCAGGTCAAGACCCTTGCCCAGGGCATCGATGTGGCCAATGAACTGGCCCCCGAGCATTGCGAGATCCACACGCGCGATGCGCGAAAGGTCGCCGATCAGATTTTCACCGCTGGCGCCCTGTTCCTCGGTCCCTGGTCGCCGACCGTGCTTGGCGATTATGTGGCCGGCCCCAGCCACACCCTGCCGACCGGGGGCGCGGGACGAAACTGCGCAGGGCTGACCGTGGATCAGTTCCAGCGGAGAACGAGCGTTGTCGAATACGACCGCCAATCGCTCCGGAAATCCCTGGCCGCCGTCCAGGCCTTCGCCGCGATGGAAGGACTCGGCGCCCACGGACGATCGGCCGAGGTGCGTTTGCGCAAGTAGACCGGGTGTCCCCCGCCGCAACCCGGCGTCGTGCGTCCCCCCGTTGGCCAGGGCGGTGGAGCATGTGCTTTCTGATGCAATGAAATCTGTGCGTCCTTTGATTCGCCCGCTGGTCCAGCGGCTCGAGGCCTATGTGCCGGGCGAACAGCCCAAAGTGCAGGGGCTGATCAAGCTCAACACCAACGAGAACCCGTACCCGCCCTCGCCCGCCGTCCTGCGCGCCGTGAAGGCGGGCGTCGATGCGCGCCTGCGGCTCTATCCGAATCCGACCTCGGACCCGCTGCGTCGCCGACTCGCCCGGCTGCACCACTGCGAGCCGCGGAACATCGTCGTCGGCAACGGCTCGGACGAACTGCTGGCCCTGGCCACGCGGGCGTTTGTCGAGCCGCTGCCTGACGGACGCGCTTCGCATGCGAGACTGCCCCACGCATCCAAGGTGCAGTTCTTCACCCCCAGTTACTCGCTTTACCCGGTGCTGGCGGATATCCACAGCGCAGGCCGCGCGCCTGTGCCGCTCGGACCCGACTTCGGTTTCCCGACCGCGGGCGGATCGGGGCGCGGCGGCAGGCGAACGGCAGGGGCGTTGGATCCGGACGCGGCGCTGACATTTGTCACGACGCCCAACGCGCCGACCGGGCGCGGCTACTCGATGCGGGAACTCGACGCCCTATGCCGGTCGCTCCGGGGGGTTGTTGTGCTCGATGAAGCGTACGTCGATTTCGCGGACGAGCACGCGCTCTCCCTGGCTCTGAAGTATCCGCATGTTTTGGTGACCCGGACCTTCTCGAAGGCGTACGCGCTCTGTTTCCAGAGGGTGGGATACGCCGTGGGACATCCGGACCTAATCGCGGCCCTGCACAAAATCAAAGACAGCTACAACGTCAACGGCCTCGGACAACTGGCGGCCCTCGCTACACTCGACGATCTGCCCTATTACCGCGCCAGTTTCCAGCG
Source organism: Verrucomicrobiota bacterium (assembly GCA_022710935.1). Classification (GTDB taxonomy): domain Bacteria; phylum Verrucomicrobiota; class Verrucomicrobiia; order Limisphaerales; family J093; genus MWFF01. The sequence continues at coordinate 8,740 of JAKLFY010000117.1, read as the reverse complement.
CGTTCGGGCAACGCGCGCGCGCCTATGCGCCGCGCTGTGCGACCTCGGATTCGAGGTCTTCCCGAGCCAGGCCAACTTCCTCCTGGCGCGGCCCCCGGGCCTTCCAGCCGAGCGCTGGCTGCACGAGTTGCGCAAGAGAAAGATCCTGGTCCGGTGGTTCAGCTCCCCCTCCCTGCGCGATTACCTGCGCATCAGCGTCGGGAGCGAGACCGAAACCGATGCGCTGCTCGACGCCGCACGCGCCATCCGAACGTTGGGAGAGAAGGGCGCGGGACGTTGCGGCGGATCGCGTGCAGGTCGGGGGAAGGCATGAAATTCGACGGTTGACTGAGCACGGGGACCATGAGCCGGAAACGCTCGACGCTCAACGTTCAACGCTCAACGCTCAACCAGAATGTTCGTCCAACGTCTTTACAATTAACGGTTTAATGGACACTGAGTTCATGAACACGAGAAGACGAGAAGCTCGACCTTCCGGAGCCCAGCCAGGCGCGGTTTTTCCAGCCAGCCCGGATCCGGTTCAGCGCGGAGCCTGTCAACGATCCGGGCTCGTCCTTCGACACATCGGTTCCCGAACGAACCTATGGCTCAGGACGAGTGCTGAGCGAGCCACGGTTTGGCCGTTGTTGGTCCATTCCTTCCGAGTCGAAGCACTCGTCCTGGCCCTGCTGTGCGTCTGTCTGGCCGTCACATCCTGTTCGAGATCGACTCCCGCCAAGGAGGACGAGTTCATCCGCCTGATGAACACGGGCAGGAACTACCTCGACCAAAACCAGGCCGACAAGGCCATCCCGCTGTTCACGCAGGCCGTCGCCCTGGCGCCGTCGCGCACCGACGCCCATCTGAACCTGGCCAACGCCTTCCTGGCGGCCGGCCAGGCCGAGAGCGCGCTGCGTCATGCCCGCGTGGTCCTCGACTACGACCGCAACTCCGCAGCCGCGTATTACGTCGCCGGGTGCGCGCATCTCCGTTTGGGCCAATTCGAGGAGGCGGTCCAGATGTTCCAGCCATCGCGCGACCTCGATCCCACGATCGCGGCCGTGAGCTACCAGCTTGGCCGCGCCCACCAGGAACTCCAGCAGTTCGAGGACGCCGCTGTGGCCTATCAGGAAGCGATCTCGATCGAGCCCGATCATCCGGTCGCCCATTACGCCCTCAGCCAGGCCCTGATCCGAGCCGGGCAACCCGACGCGGCGCAGGCGGCCATCGAGAAGCACAAGGCAATCCTCGCCAAAAACACAGGCGCACCCGCCAGCCCCGAGGTCTATGAGCGGTGCGCGCACACACAGGCGCGCGCCCCCGACAAGGTGATCAAACCCGAACCGCAAGGGATTCCGGTCACGTTCGCCGACGCCACCGTCGCCGCTTTCGGCGCGGATTCCGCCAAGTACCAGGGCCCGCTTGCGGTGCTCGATTACAACCATGACGATCGCAACAGCCTGATTGCCGCGGAGGGCACGAACGGCTTCCGGCTTCTGGCCAACACCCAGGGGGTCTTTCGTCCGCTCGACGGTCTCTTGCCGGCAGACCCGGCCGGGCGCTTCCGGCAGATGGTGGTCGGAGATCTCAACAACGACCGATTCGAGGACGTGGTGCTGCTGGGCGAGAAGGCCTCGCACGCCTACCGCTTCGCCACCAATGGCGCCGCGCGCGAGGTCACCGCGGCGTCCGGTCTGAAAGGCCTCGTCGGGTGCGCCGGGGCGCTGGTGGACCTCGATTTCACAGGCAAGCTCGACCTGCTGGTGGCATTGCCCGGCGGCAACGGCCTGCGCGTCCTGCGCAACCTGGGCAACATGTACTTCAAGGACATCACAGCCACATCGGGCGTGCCGGCCACGGTGACCGGCGCGCGCCAGGTGCTTGTCGACGATTGGAACAACGACGACATGATGGACGTCTTCGTCGCTCTCGACACCCCGCCGCCGCTCTATCTCCAGAAGCAGCGCGGCGGCCCGCTGGCCCCGACCAATCTCCCGCCCGTGCAGATCGGGGGGGCTGTGCTGGCGCTTGGAGACCTCAACGGCGATTCGCGCGCCGATCTCATAGCCGCCGCGCCCGATCACCTCGACCTCCTGCTGGGCGGGTTGGGTAAGGCCGTGCGTCTGCCGCTCGACCTGCCCGGTGTGAACGCGCTGCGCCTGGTCGATTATGACAACGACGGCTGGCTCGATGTTGTCGCCGCGGGCGAAGGCCTCCGGATCTTGCGCAATGTGGGAGACGGACAGTTCACGGATCAGACAGCCGCGCTCGGTCTCGACAGACTGGTTCGAGGACGGATCGAGGCGCTCGCCGCGGCCGACTTTGACCAGGACGGCGACACCGATCTGGCGTTGAGCGTCGAGGGGCAGGGGTTGAAGCTTCTGCGCAACGACGGCGGCAACGCCAACATCCAGCTCAAACTCCGACTGATCGGCAACAGGTCCAATGCCAGCGGACTCGGCATCCGGCTCGAGGTCACCGCCGGGCCGTTCCGCGTCCATCGCACCGTCAGCGCGCTCCCGGTCGAAATCGGCGTCGGCAAGAACACGCAGCTCGATTCGCTGGTGGCCCGTTGGTTCGACCTGGCCTTCAACCAAATCGACGTCAAACCGGACCCGCGCGCCGCCTTGCCCGTGTTCGAGCCGGTCCTGCCCACCGGCTCCTGCCCTTACCTCTACGCCTGGGACGGACGGCAATTCCGCTTCATCTCGGACATCCTGGGCTCCGCGCCGATGGGGCTGCGGGTCACCGAGACCGTCTTTGTCGACGCCGACCCGCACGAGTACGTCTGGCTGGGCGGCACGGACCGGTTCCAGCCTCTCGACGGGCAGTACACCGTCCAGATCACCGAGGAATTGCGCGAGGTGCTCTATCTCGACGAGGCCAAGCTCGTTGTGGTCGATCATCCGCCGGGCACCGAAGTGCAGACCACCGACGCCATGCGCCCCAGCAAGCCCTTCCCGCGCGGCGAACTCTGGACATTGGAAAACCGTCAGCCCCTCCTCGAAGCCAAGCGGCTCGATGGCAGCGACGCCACCTCGGCCCTGATCGACAACGATGGCGTGATGGTCTCGCCCGAACGCATCCGGATCCCCCAGTTGCGCGGCCTCGCCGAACCTCACGGCGTCGTCCTCGACTTCGGCCCCCTGTCGGTCGAGAAGCCGCTGGTGCTTGCGCTGACCGGTTGGCTCCGGTTCGGCGGCGGCATGGCCAACGTCGCGGCCTCGCACGACCCCGATCTGCCATTCCCCTTCCCGCACCTCGAGGTCGAAACCGCCGCCGGCCAATGGCAGCCGGTCAACGTGGCCCCTGCTGTCCCGTCGGGAAAGACCAAAACAATCCTGATCGATCTCAACGGCAAACTCCCGCCTCGAGCCCGCCGGCTTCGTCTTGCCACGGCGTACGAACTTCATTGGGACCGCATCGCTCTGTTCGAACGCCGCCTGGCCGGCGACACCCGGATCACTCCGATTACCCCCACCCGCGCCGATCTGCATTGGCGCGGATTCAGTGAGTTTGCAGATCTGCCGTGGACCCAGCCGCTGACACCCGTTTACGACCGCACCTTCCAGAATCCGCACTGGGCCATCACTCCCGAGGGCTGGTGCACACGCTACGGACCGGTCGACCCGCTCGTGGCGGACGAGGACAACGCCCTCGTGCTGCTCAACGGCGGCGATGAACTCACGCTGCAATTCGACGCGGCCGCGCTGCCCGAGCCGTCGCCCGGCACCGTGCGCGACTTCTTCATCTACACGGTGGGCTGGGACAAGGACTCCGATTTCCACGTCGAGCTGGGCTGGAAGGTCGAGCCGCTGCCGTGGCACGGCATGGACGATCAGGCTTACGGACGCCAGCCGCGCCCTCCGTTTCCAAGCGACGATCTCATGCGACGAATGACCACGCGCTGGGTGCCGCAGGCAACCCTCAAGCGCGCCGCGCGCTAGCGCGCACTGCTCACCAACTTCTGCAAAACGCGAAGCCGATGTCATCGAAAGGTGCATTCATGCGCGCTATACAGAGCGACATAAATGATGCAGCACGGGGTCAGGGGACCCGGCCTACAAACCTGTAGGCCGCGTGCCCTCACGCGGCGGAACTTCTGACGCTGTGTATAGCAAAGCAAAACCGCGCCCGAGTCGAGGGATGGAACCGGGCAACAGAGTGTCATCCCATATTTCATGCACTCTGCGCCATTTCCGGAGAATGCATGTGCTTCAGCACCGCTTTGCGTGGGACGTGACCGACCATCGTTTTCGAAAAGCGGCGGTCAACCGCCCCACCACTGCCTGCGCCAACCGCCACACAGGAGGGGCGACGGCCTCGTCGCCCGCAAACACAGTCTGCAATCCGATTGGTCGGGGACGAGGACGTCCCCACTCCTCCGCCTTGGTGTCCACGAGCAGAGCACAGGAGGGGCGGCGCCTGGCTGCCGCCGGGCAGGTCTTGGGGCATAGTCGTACAAAGCCTCGACACAAGTGTTGCGGCTCGCGCAAGACCGCGCCCATGATTGGAAAACACCGGGGAACGTTATGAAACGGCAAATGCAAGGGCCTGAGCCCGCTCGATCGAGTCTTGCAGGATTGGCTGTGGTCCTGGCCTGGCTCCTGCCAGCCTGGGGCGGCGCCCACGAACCGTGTCGGATCGAGGTGATCGAGAAAGGCAGCGGCTGGCCGGTGCCGCTCGTCGAGTTGCGCACCACGCACAACGTGCGCCTGGTCACGGACAACGCGGGCGTCATCGCCTTCGACCTCCCGGAATTGATGGGTCGGGAGACATGGTTCGACGTCGTCGGACACGGCTACGAGCGTCCCAAGGATGGCTTCGGTTACCGCGGCATTCGCCTGAAACCGGAGCCAGGCGGGACGCTTAAGGTCGAGGTGACTCGCACAGTGCCCGCCAAACGGTTGGGCCGCCTCACCGGCGGCGGTCTCTTCGCCGAGAGCCAGAGGGTTGGACACGACACCGACTGGCCCGAATCCGGCGTGTTGGGCTGCGACAGCGTGCAGAATGCCGTGCATCGGGACAGGCTCTACTGGGCCTGGGGCGACACCACCCTGGCCCGCTACCCGCTCGGCATCTTCCACATGACAAGCGCCACCACCGAGGTCCGTCCGCTGAAATCCTTCGAGCCGCCTCTCCGGATCAAGTTTGACTACTTCACCGATGCGAACGGCGCCCCGCGCGGAGTGGCCGAAATGCCCGGCACCGGCCCCACGTGGGTGACGGCTTATGTCAGCCTGCCCGACCGGACCGGCGCGCCCCGCCTGGTGGGTTCCTACGCAAAGATCAGACCGCCACTCGAGGCCTACGAGTGGAGTCTTTGCGTGTGGAACGACCAGGCGTCCCGCTTCGAGCGACTGCGCGTTGTCTGGACCAAGTCGGAACAGCAGCCCAAGCCGCCCCCTTTCCCCGAAGGCCACCCCGCCTTCTGGGAGGACGAGCGCGGCCGCCGCTGGGTGTTGTTCGGCAACCCGCTGCCCACGCTGCGCTGCCCCGCCACATTCGAGGCATGGCAGGACTCCAACACCTGGGAAACGCTCGAACCGCAGGCCTCGCTGGCCTCCGCCGATGGCCAACCCGTGAAACCGCACACCGGATCGGTCGCGTGGAATCCCTTTCGCAAACGCTGGGTGACCGTCTTCATGCAGGCGTTCGGCAAACCGTCCGCCTTTGGCGAACTTTGGTATGCGGAATCCAAGACGCCGACCGGCCCGTGGGGCAAAGCGGTGAAAGTGCTGAGCCACGAGAACTACACGTTCTACAACCCCCGCCTCCATCCGGAATTCACGCCGCCCGACTCGCCCGTGCTCATTTTCGAGGGCACCTACACGATGCAGTTTGCCGACCGGCCACCGCCCACGCCGCGTTACGACTACAACCAGATCCTCTACCGGTTGGACCTTGACGATCCTGCCCTGGCGCCCGCGCAGGAGCAATGACCGAAAGGCAAGTCGGCTGTGCCGTCACCGCCGAGGTCCGACACGCGATAGCCCAAACCGGGGATTGGCCCGTGCGGAGTTGCGCGTCCACGTAACGAATCGCGCCCTGCGCTCGAGTGGCGCTGGCGGAAGCCAGCGCCACTGCCACCGCAAGCGCATGAAGACCGAAGCTGGTTTGCTGCCACGTTTTCATGGCACCTCAATCACCCGGGAGAATTGGTCCGTGGTCAGCGACCGGCGGACGGCGTTGGTGAGGGTGAGGGGCATGGTTCAGGTTGCGATGCCAGAGGGGGCGCAGACTTTGATTTCGAGGTCGCCGGCCTTCTTGAGATAGGTGGGCACGGTCAGCGGGGAGATCAGGTAGTTGTCACCTTGAGGGTAGAGAGTCCGGAACGCCTTCAGCCCGGCGGGATCGAATTCGGACGCGTCCCACTTGCACTCGATGGCGTCCACTTGGTCGCGGTTGCGCACGATGACGAAATCCACTTCGCGACCGGTCTTGTTGCGCCAATAGTGGAGGTGGAGGGTTACGCTATCTCAGGCCCCTTCACGGCTGTGCCTCCTGCGGCAATCTGGCCACCACAAAGTCGTAGATGACCTGGGCATGGCTGAGGGCCTCGTCGAACTCCTCACGCGAAGGCATCGGTTCGAAAGCGCCACCAGGATAGCGGAACGCTGAGGCGTACGGCGTTAAGACCGCGGCTGCCGGGAGGTGCTCACTGAACTCAGCTCGAAGGCGGGCGGCCTGCCCCACGAGCTGTTCGAGGTCGTGCGTTTTCGGGAAGGGGTCGTCCTGCAGTTGGAGCCAACCCTTCAAGGCCTTCTCCGCTGCTTGCTGGCAATGGTAGATGGCCGCGTCCAGCAGAGGGTCGCTCAAGGCTGCCAGCGCGCGAGCGGCCGCGAGATCGCGGCCCGCCCGCCGCAGCCAGTCACGCACCAGTTCTAGCTTGGCCGGCTCATCCATACAGCCTCCGGCCCCGGGAGAGCACTTGATGAAACAACGAAGCCCGGAGGTGCTTGTACCGGTCCACCTCCGCGCGGGTCGGCACGAGCACGTCCTTGGCAAAGCCGATCCCCTGCAGACAACGATGCGCACGCTGCATGCGGCGGGTGGGCCGTTCGTCGCTTTCCGGCACGATCACCATGAGATCCACGTCGCTGTCCTCGCCGGGCGCGCCCCACGCTTGCGAGCCGAAGAGCCAGATCTCGTCCGGGTGGAATTCCGCCACCAGTCTCTCGGTGGCGCGTTCAATCAACTCCTGAATCGAGCCTTGCACGTTGTAGCAGTAGCACAGATCGGACGGCAGTGGAAGGAGGATTCGAGCCAGGACGGACTTGGAGCAGTGCAACAATGAGGCCTTGGACCTCCTGGCGGCCGAGGGCCCCATCGCCGCCAACCTCGTCAAGGCAAGGGCAGGCGGACACCCTTGCCCCTATTCGCCTTGGACCAATGGGGAATTCCGCGTAGCTTGTCGCCGGCTTTCGGAGAGCCTGACTCGATAATCGAATGAACCTGACCGGCCTTGCTCAGCGCGCCCGCGAGGGGGGCCTGGCGTTCCTGCTGATTGGAGGGCATGCCGTCATCGCGCACGGCCACCCGCGGAACACCTTTGATCTCGACGTCGCCGAACCCCAATGGCGAGAGCTGTTCTGCAGGTACGGCCTGCCCGAATTGCATGAAGAACCGCACCACATCCCAACAGACCGCGCGCGCCCTACGCTGGGCGCGCTGTTTGTCGGCTCGCGTGCAAGAAGTGCTGGCGGCTCACCCCGACGCTGATCCCGATAACGTACGGCACACCTTGATTCTACTCGAACAACCGCTGGACCGCGCGGCGGCGGAATCGTCAGCTCGGATTCGCGCTGACACGGAACGACATGGCCAGCCCCGCGCGTCCGGACCGAACGGTCTGGGACGCCGCACAGAGATGGGCAAACCACGACACTGTCTGAGGCTTCCGTTCATCCCCGACATTTGAGTTCCCGGAGCCGCGTCCTTTTCCTCTGTCTTGTCCCTGTCCTCAGGCGTACTGCCATCCACCTCACCGTCCTCAGCCTGTCGGTAGGCCGGGCTTCGTCTCCAGTCTCAACGGTGCCGGTCACGCGAACTTCACGGGATTACTCGTGCTCCGGTGCACCGAACCCGGATCCGTCCACCCCTGTCGCCTCAGCGCCTCCGCACTCATCTGCTCCACCGCCGCCTCCGCGTTCTCTCGCTCAGCGCCCTTCGGCTTCCATGCGGGTGATCTGCTCGAAGGACGGTGCGCGCCAAATATGGAGAAGACCCTCGCTGTTGGCGGAGGCCAGAACGCTCCCGTCCGGGGAGAATGCTGTGGCGTTGAACATGGACCCCTGGCCCGGCAGGGTGAGCAATTCCTCGAGACTCCCGATGTCCCAGAGTTTGATAGCCTCATTGCCGTTGCTGCCAATGGCGAGACGTTGGCCGTCGGGCCAAAAGGCGACTGAATGCGTCCCTTGCAGGAAGCCCTGCACGTTGGCCCGCATTCGTGCCGATGCCGTGTCCCAAAGTTGGCCAACACCGAGAACGCTCGCCGCGGCGAACCACCGACCGTCGGGTGAGAACGCGGCGCCACTGACCTGCCTGAGGTTGAATGCGAATTGCGTCTCCTGGCCGCTGGCTACCTGGAGCAACCGCCCCCTGCCGTCGCCCTCCAACGCGAGACACCACTGTCCGTCAGGCGAGAAGTGGGCAACGGCTGCCTTCTTCCCCAGTTCAAGCAGAGGATGATGTTGCTGGAAGTCGACGCCGTGCCAGCGGGCCACGCGGCCTTGGTCATCCAAGGCGAGCATGCCTTGGC
>JAKLFY010000116.1 GCA_022710935.1 Verrucomicrobiota bacterium | reverse complement strand
ATCGCTGCGGGCGCGGCTCGCCCGCGGGCCCCTCTCGGTGCGGGAGAGCGTGAGCGTCCTCAAGGACGTGGCGCGGGCGCTCTCCTACGCGCACACCAGCGACGTGGTGCACCGCGACATCAAGCCCGACAACATCCTCCTGACCGGCGGGTCGGCGGTGGTCACCGACTTCGGCGTGGCCAAGGCGCTCAACGCTTCGCAGGCCTCGCGCAAGGCGGGGCCGGGGAGCGGTGCGCACGCGGCGGCGATGACCGCCACGGGCATTGCCATCGGCACGCCGGCTTACATGGCGCCGGAGCAGGCGGCGGGGGACCCGACCACCGACCACCGGGCCGATCTCTACGCCCTCGGCATCGTCGCCTGGGAAATGCTGAGCGGCACCGCGCCCTTCCACGGGCTGTCGCCGCAGCAGGTCATGGCGTCGCACGTGGTCAAGACGCCGCCGTCCATTTCCTCGCGGCGGTACGACGTGCCGAAGGCGTTTGCCGAGGTGATCGACCAGCTGCTACAGAAGGAGCCGAGGAACCGGCCGAAGTATGCCGCCGACCTGATCCGGATGCTGGACGACCCGGCGGTGGTCAGCGGGGCGCCGGTGTCGGCCGAGAGGCGCGGGTGGAAGCGGTGGCGGGTACCGGCGCTGGTGGGGGGGCTGGTGGCGGCGGCGGGGGTGGTGGCGGTGCTGCTGATGCGCTGACCGAAGCGCTTACACGCAGCGGGTACGAATCCTCAGCGCGAGGAGTCGCCCCGTTGGCGTATCCGAGCGGCGCGTCCGCCTCTCCTTCGTTCTATTGCCCCAGCTCCGCGCCCGATCGATATTCACCCTACGATGGCCTACTTCCAGTGCCCTTCCTGCGGCGAAACGGCTATGCGGGTGGCGAGCCGATGCCCGCACTGTGGCCTGATTTTCAGCCCGGACATGATTCCTCCGGCGGAGCCCAGCCGGCTCCGGCAATTTTTCCTGGTCGGAGCCGCGCTTGCGTTGGTGGTTGTGATCATGCTGGCCCGGATGCAGAACCAGCCGCAGGCGGCTCCGGCGGCCACGGCTCCCGCTGAGAGCCGGCCGGAGCCCCCCGCCACCGTGAGCACTCCGCCCAGCGGCGTTCAGCCGCCCGCTCCGGCAGGGGAGATCGCGGTCGACAGCCCACCGCCGCCCACCGCCGCTCCACCACAGGCCGCTCCACCTCGGGCCGCGCCCCCACCGGCGGCACCCATGGGCGAACAACTCCAACGCTATGCCGGAACCTGGGTCAACGTTCGTGACCGCCGGAGCCCCAGTGGTGCTTCCGTTCGGGTACTCAATCCAGGTGAGGCCATCCTGGTGGATTCACTCATTGGCGGGTGGTATCGCGTGGTGATCGGCGGGCAGGCGATTGGCTACGCCTATAACTCGAATCTGAGCGAGGAGGCGCTCTGATACGCCGCCGGGAGGGTTGGCAATAAGGGCCAAGTCACTATCTTGGGGAGCGTTGAGGGGCGGTAGCTCAGTTGGGAGAGCACCTGCTTTGCAAGCAGGGGGTCACCGGTTCGATCCCGGTCCGCTCCACTGGTAACTCACTGCCTCACTGCAACTTCTGCAGTGGGGCAGTCTGCTGTCAAAACGGCGTGTTGTGTGTTTGTTGTGAGTAACGCCCCTTCCAGCCTGTGGGACGGCTCCAACACCACCGTTTTGATCGTCGCGGCATCGCTCTGCTGATACGACGTCAGCAACACGCGCTCCGTCTTCCAGCCACCCGCCGCCGCCACGTCCTTCACCGGATACCCCTTTCGCTCGGTGGCCCACTTCCGGCGGAGCGGGTGCCACATGCCACCGGGTTGCTGTGCGAGCTCGGCCTCGACGTACGCCTGGCGGAGCCAGTTGTCGAGCACGTGCCGGTCCACCGGCTTCGTGGGGTGCCTCGGGGCAGGGAAGACCGGCGCTGAGCCAATCGCCTGCTGGCGCTTCCGCGCTTCCTTCAGCGCCTCCTTCACCGCCTCACTCATCGGGACGATCTCTTCGAATCCCGACTTGTCGTGCTCCGCGCGCCACCGAATGGTGTTCTCCTGCAGGTCGATGTCATCCCAGCGGAGATTGCGCCAGGCCGACAGCCGCCGTCCGGTCGCTTCGGCCACCACGAGCGCCAGCTTGAGCAGCGGATGCACCCGCTCGGCCACCTTGAGCAACGCGAGGAAGGTGGTGTGGGTCATCACCGGCCGGCGGGTGTTCTTCTCCTTCGGAAACTTGATCCCGTACCAGGGATTTTCCTTCAGGAGCCGCCGTCCGGTCTCGTTCCGCTCCCGGGTGCCCCAGTTGAGGGCCCGGTCCAGCGCCAGCAGGTCGCACTCGATGGTCCGGTCCCGGACCGTTCGCCCCTCGGGGATCCCGCTGATTTGCGAATCACCATGGCGCCGTGCCATCGAGTAGCGGATCACATCCGATTCCGAGAGGCTCCGCACGTCGCGCGTGGGTCCGAGGAAGGCGACCACCCGCTTGAGCCTCCCTTCGTCACTCCGCTGCGACCGCGGCTTCTTGGCGGCGTGCCGCGGGCTCGCCAGGTAGAGCTCGGCGAGCATGCCGAGGGTGAGGCTCTCGTCTTCGAGGGCGTCCACGTTGGCGACCATGCCGTGGAGCAGCGCGTAGGCCTGCAGGGTGGCCTTTTCGCGGTCCCTGTGGCCCAGACTTTTGCGGTCCTCCTTCCCGTCGATCCAGATGGCTCGCATGATGTTCCCGCCGGGGCGGGGTTCATAGAGCCGGACCTTCAGACCACGTTCACCGACGGACTTCGTCCAGCAGGTTGGGGTCTCGGTCATCGAGGCCTCCTCCGTTGGGCGATGTCCTGGGCATCGGCAACGGGATCATATCGCGCGGGCGCGGGGGCAGCAAGCGCCTGGAGGTCGCCGCGCCGGATCCGGAGGTGGCCGCGGGGGTTGGCGCGGCCGTCGGGGAGAGTGCCCTTCCGGACGGCGCGGCGGATGGTCTCGGGGTGCTTGCCGAGGAACTGGGCGGCCTCCTCGACGGAAATTTCCCCATTCAGGTACAGCTCAGCCGCGGCCAGGAGCTTCTGGAGGAGGGTCTCTCGGGCCTGGGCGGCCTGCGAGGCGCCGTTTTCGGTGAGGGTCTGGTTTTCCTTGAGTGCGCCTTCCACAAACGCCACCAGCCACGGGGGGAGCCCGTGGGGAAGGGGAGTGAGTGAAGTGGTCGGCGCTGCCATGCGTGCATTGCTCGGTTCGGTGGCGGCCAGCGGTTCGGCCGCGGTTTTGAAAAGTGAGTCTAGTATTACCGGCCGGAGTTACTGGCCGGGGCGATCACGGAATGAGTCAGGCCGGCACTTCCGGAGTACAACACCGGATTTGAAGCTGGGATTCTCCTGCCCGGGCCTCCCAGGTTCTGCCCGTCAATTCCCAGGTTTGAAAGGGCCATTTCCCTAGTCTTCAGCTTCGTCCTCGTCCTCGGAGTCATCCCAGTCGTCAAGAACCTCGTCGACCAAGTTTTCCACTTCGTGGTCGGTCCAGCCAGGTTCGACGTCGCGGGCGAGCACCTTACTCACCTCGGCGCGGGCGTCGCTTCTTGGTGACCAGTCCCAGTCGGTGGTTTCCCGCCGGGCGTACTCCGTGCCGTGAGCGATGAGTGCAGTGCGTTGCCGGTCCGAGGCTTCTTTGGCCTCCTTGGCCCGCTTCGCTTGCTCTTCGGCTTCCCGCCATGGCCGCAGCACCGTTCCGACGCGGGCCTGGACAATTTCCGCCGCCTTGTACAACGACTGATCCGCCGGGAATTGGGTCTTGGTCACGAACCGTTCCAGTTCGGCGATGACCCTTCCTTGCCACTCTGGCGGCGTATTCGAGGGGATGGCCGCCCGGCCAAGGCCCTTGATGTTCTGGAGTCGGAGCCGATCCGCGAGTCCGGGATCGGCCAACGGAGTTAGGGCCCGGAGCGCAAAGAGCGCATCGGATTCTCCGGGCTGCGGTCGTGGCTGCTGCGGTGGGGGCGTGTACTGCACCCGTGGCGCCGGCGCCGGTCGGTAGCTGGTCGGTTCAGCTTCCTCCATCTCATCGACCGAAAGCTCCTCGTCGAAGTCCTCGGAGTCGTCGGGAAAGCCACTGTCCTGTCCCACGAATTCACCCGTGTTTGGGTTGCGGTTTGGGATGGCCCGATTCGACGCGCGGCTCCGGCGCCTCGGCGGCGTCGACTTGACCCTGCCAGGTTTGTTGCGGTTCTTCCGGACCCGCTCGACCTCCTCCTCCAGAAACCGCCGGTGACCGCCATCAGTGCGGACGGCGCGGATCCTCCCGTCCCGTTCCATCTTTCGGACCGTGTCGACCTGCAGGCCGAGGCGTTCTGCCGTTTGTCCGATCGTGAGATGCTTGCTCATTTGAAATCCTTCCATGCCCCGCGCCAGTCGCGGCGCGCGTCGGTGATGAGTTTCCGGAACTTCTTCACTTCAGCGAGCGGTATCGCTGAAGGCTGGCCAGTGACCTTGATGTGGTGAATCTTCCCGGCCCGGGCCCAGTTGTTGACCGTCATGAGGGACACGCCGAGGAGGCGGGCGGCGAGGGCTTGGGAGACCAGGCCGTTATGCGGGATTCGTTCCGCGTACACCTGTCCATCGATCTCACGCTCGAGCGTGACACCCTGAAAAGGGCCGGGGCGGTCCCACACGATCTTGGGTTCTGCGGGTGTGTATGACATGGTTTATATAATACTACAATATGTAAGAAATGCTAGAGCTCCCGCCATTTGGGATCCATGGGATAGGAGCGCTCGCCCGATCGCGGGCGAGCAGGAGTATCGGGGCGGTCGGCGCGATGGGGGGGGCAGAGGGACCAGCGAGCCATCCAGAATGTGCGGGCAGTATCCAACCGGCGCATCAGCAGTGCTCGGACGGTAGGCCTAGCATTGGCACCACGAATAGAGCAGAATTCCCGTGTCGACTTATCGTCGCGTTCTGCCTGCCAGTTAGGGCCGGCCCAGCCATTGTCCGGCACGTCCCGGCTTTCCGGATGCATACACGCTCGCCAGGATTTGCCTCCCGCTGGGCAACTTGCAGACCTTCCTCAGGCTACGCGCCTGAGCTACCGACTTCCTAGCTGGGGATATCACGAATCGTGGCCAAGCACCCTCGTTCGCGCGCCAAGCCAACACCCCGGAAAAAGGCGAAAAGGGGGAGTCTGCTTGGTTCCGCATTCATCCGAGTGACGACGCGAGATGAGGAGGTGTCCTACTTCACGGCGCAAGGAGTGGCGGTCGTAGGCAAGAGTGAGGAGGTGCTTAAGAGACTATCTGCCAACCTGTCGGGTCGAGTGCAGCTAGTGTTTACATCGCCGCCGTTCCCTTTGAATCGCAAGAAGAAGTACAACAATTTGCAAGGAGATGCGTACAAACACTGGCTGGCCGACTACGCTCCGCTGTTAACTTCCTTGCTTACACCCACAGGCGCCATCGTCATGGAAGTGGGCAATGCATGGGAGCCAGGCGAGCCAGTCATGTCTACGTTGGCTCTGGAAGCGCTGTTCGCCTTCAAGGAGAAGGGCCACCTCAAGCTGTGCCAAGAGTTCATATGGCACAATCCGGCAAAGCTCCCCACCCCCGCCCAATGGGTCACAGTCGAGCGCATTCGTGTGAAGGACTCGTTTACACGGCTCTGGTGGATGAGTCCAGTGTCACGCCCCAAAGCAGACAACAGAAATGTGCTTGTCCCCTATAGCGCATCTATGACCAGCCTGCTAAGGAGGCAGAGGTACAACTCTGGCAGGCGACCGTCCGAACATCAGATCGGTGCAGAGAGCTTTTTGTCAAATAATGGTGGAGCAATCCCTCCTAGTTTGTTGAGCATTCCGCAGGAGGAAGAGTCATTTCCCGAGTCGGTGTTAATCGGATCGAACACCAGCAGTAACGATCCCTACTCGCTCTATTGCAGAGCGCATGGCCTGAGTCCACACCCAGCAAGAATGCCGAGACAGCTTGCTGATTTCTTTATTGCCCTATGCACAGACGCTGGTGACCTGGTGCTTGACCCGTTCGCCGGCAGCAACACCACCGGCGAAGCCTGTGAGCGTGCTGGACGTCCCTGGTTGGCCGTCGAGGCCAACGCGGAGTATGCCAGCGCGGGCGCGTCGCGCTTTCGCAAGCTCTAGCTGGACGTCCACACAGTAGCTTCCTCTAATGGTGGGACCACTTTGGCGATTGGCGGCCTAGCAGGTTTATCGCTCGAGACAGAATACCGAACCGGTGAGTCATCGGATCCTGTCATGGCATTTTACGGTCCATGCCTGGCTGTCGCGTCGTCATACTCGCGTGCGGTAGGGTATTTCCGTTCATCGGTCCTAGCCGTTACAGGTCCTTCCATCATTGATTTCGTACGTCGTGGTGGGACAATCCGCATTGTAGCATCGCCATCCCTCTCGGCTCAGGACTTGGAGACGCTCACGGCTGCCTACGACCAACGCCACGCGGTGATCGCCGCCGCTATCAAGCGGGATGTAGAGGATCTGCTGGCAAGCTTGGACTTGCGTGAACCGGCTGAGCTGATGGCCACGCTAGTCGCAATCGGCGCGCTGGATATTCGGATCGCTGTTCGCTCGAGCGGTCAGGGCATCTACCACGAAAAGCTCGGCATATTTCGTGATGCGCTCGGTAACATGGTCTCTTTTCGAGGTAGTTCAAATGAGACATGGTCGGCGTGGCACAAGGATGGCAATGTCGAATCATTCGAAGTGTTCACTTCGTGGCAAGGGGTCGGTGACGCAGATCGGGTAGCCAAGCACAGCGCATATTTCGAGAAACTGTGGCAGGGAACCGTCAGCGGTGTTGAGGTCATGCCGTTTCCTGAGGCGGCTAGACAGAAGCTCTGCAGTATTTCAAAGGACGGTCTTGACGACCTGAAAGGTGGCGAGGACAACGCGTCGAGAGTCGCCCGTTCGCCAGAGCCTCATCAGATTCGTGCGTTGGCGTCATGGCGGGCTGCCGGGTGCCGTGGCATCCTTGAGCACGCGACAGGAAGCGGTAAGACCTATACAGCCCTCTTGGCGATTGCGGAGCACGTTCGCGACGGGAATCTGGCGTTGATTCTGGTCCCGAGCGTTTTGCTCCAGGCACAGTGGCGCTCCGAACTCCGACTTGAATTGCCTGATGTGCCCGTCTTGGAGGTGGGTGGAGGGCATTCAAGATGGAGGAATGAGAATCGACTTCGCTATTTCGTAGCCTCCAACGAAGGCCGGCAACCGCGGATTGTTTTGGCCACAATGCAAACGGCGGCTACCGAAGAGTTTGCAAATGCTCTAGGAAAGCCGCAGGGGTTGCTCCTGGTCGCAGATGAAGTGCACCAAACCGGGAGCCGTGTACACCTCCGGGTGCTGGAGATTGATGCTCCCAAGCGCCTCGGGCTAAGCGCCACCCCCCGCCGTGCTGGTGACCCCACGGGCACGGCAGCGATCCTAGCGTACTTTGGGGGGATACTTCAGCCTCCGTTCACAATCGGTGACGCAATCGCCGCTGGTCGGCTCGTCAACTACGAATACCACCCTCATTTTGTGGACCTGAGCAGCACCGAGCTTGACGAGTGGGCAAGGATTACCGAACAGCTCAATCGCGAGATCGCTCGCGCGTCGGGGAGCACCGCCACTGCTCCTACGATAACAGAGCGTGCAAAGCTGCTCATGATAGCGCGAAGCCGGATCGTCAAGAAGGCGAACGCAAAGATCGCTCTCGCAACCAATGTGGTGAAGGCTCATTACAAGCCAGGACAACGATGGTTAGTCTACTGTGAGGATCTTGAACAGCTTGGCGCTGTCAGGAGGGGCTGCACGGCGGCAGGAATCGAAACACATGAGTACCACTCGTCGATGACAGGCGACAAAGCAGGTACCCTAGAGTGGCTGTCAGAATATGGGGGCGTTGTTGTGTCAGTCCGATGTCTCGACGAGGGGGTCGACATTCCACAGGTCACGCACGCACTGATCCTCGCGTCGTCACAAAACCCGAGGCAGTTCATTCAGCGTAGAGGTCGTGCCCTCAGAAAGTCACCTGGCAAACCGCTGGCGTATGTTCACGATGCTTTGGTTCTACCACCAGACCCACCCTCCGGGCCGACGTTTGTATCGGTTGCCAAGGCAGAACTTGCGAGAGCCCTGGAGTTCGCCAGAACGGCACTGAACCCAATGGCCTCGGTGCTCCTTCGCGAGAAAGCTATGGAGATTGGGCTTGAGCTAGAGGGTATCTTCGGCGCTGAGTTTGAGGAGGACGCTGATGCCGGACCAGATTGACGAAGGCCTAAAGGTTCTCTCGGAGCATCTTGCTGGTGCAAAGACGCCGATCCCGGAAAACTTGCTGCAGCAGTGCTACCAGATACTGAGGGACAATATGTACGAGTCCGACCAAGAGGTCGCGCTCGTAATGATCCGCAAACTTGTTGAGGCCGAAGCGAACCGTCTCGTAGTCGCGGCCGAAGGAGCGAGCCCATGAAGCTCCTCGATTTGACGCTCGAGAACTTCATGCCGTACAAGGGTGTCCAAAAAGTCGTGTTTCCACACGACGACCATCGGAATGTGATGATCGTATGGGGAAACAACATGCGAGGTAAGACGAGCTTTCTCAATGCTCTGCGATGGGCATTCTATGGCGAAGCCCTCGATCGCAATCGCAACCCGATGCTATTGAGGCTGCTTGCCAACGTTGACGCCATCAGCGAGGGAGATCACAGCTTCAGCGTCTTTGTACGCTTTGTCGATGGCGGCACGACGTACGATCTACGCAGGAGTGCGAAGCCCAAGAGCCACGTCACGCTTCCGAAGTCAGATCATGACTTCGACGTCCATCTCAGCCTTTCAGCCAATAACGAAGTGGTGCCGGGGCACCTCGTGTCGCGAGAGCTCACCCGTATCTTTCCCAAGGATGTTTCCCGCTTCTTCTTGTTTGACGCAGAGCTCCTACTGGAGTATGAGGATCTGCTCGTCGAGGGCAGTGTCGAAGGAAAGCGGATTCGGAAGGCGATCGAGCAAGTACTCGGGGTCCCTCCACTGGTCAATGGCAAAAGGATGTTCGCCACTCTTCTCAAGCAGGCTCAGGTGGTCCTTGCGAAGGAGAACGAGCATACGAAGGGGATGGAGGCATTGTCTGCCCAGTTCAAGGTGCTGGAGGAGGAGCTTGAGGCGCTGAAGGCTGAACGGATCGGGATAAAAGCCAAGGATCAAGCATCGAGATCCGAGATTGCCAGAATTGAAGGTGAGCTAGGTAAGACGGAAGCTGCTCAACTGGCTCAAGGTCAACTCGATAGCCTGCTGGCAGAACTCAAGTCACTGGGGCAGTCGCGAACTAGAGCTCGCGAGACCGAGCTGGTGGTTGCTGCAGATGCCTGGCGTGACCTTCTCCAACCACGTTTGCAAGTGAAGCTTGCCGCCCTCAATGAGGAGATGGCGCGCCATAATGCAGAGATTGAGCACATCGGCGCCCTTAAGCAAAGAGTCCGGCAGCTCAAGCACTTGTTGGCAAGAGCCGTGTGCGAAGTGTGCGGCCAGGAGATGCAACCAGCGCGGCGCGATGCGTACGGGAGCGAGCTTGGTACGCTAGAGATTGACTTGGGGGTGCTCCAAACGAAGATGCCTGAGATTGCCCATGTGTCGAGCGCCATCACAAGATTGAGCCGATTGCAAGGCACTGGGGCCGCCGCGAGGCTCGCGAGCCTAGAGGCAGAGCTTGGTCGAATAGCCATTAAGATGACTGAAGTCGAAAATCATATCGATGCCCTACAGAAGGAAGTGGCTGGCTTTGACAGTGCGGAAGCTGCACGCCTCCGGTCTCAACACAAGCAGCTGATGTACCATTCTGGGCTCATCGCGAAGGAAATTACCGACTTGGATGCCCAAATCACCCTCCGGACAAACAAGCAGAACGACATCGCGAAGCTGATGTCGAAAGCCGCTTCTGCGCGCACCAAGCGGAGCAGCAATGAAGTGGCGCTGTATGGAGCCTTGGCTGACTTGTTCGGCGGGACGATTGACGAACTCCGTGATCGCCTGAGAAAGAAGGTTGCCGAAGCCGCAAGTGCGGCGTTCGCCAGGCTATCTAGTGATACGACGTACGAGGGTCTGCAGATCAACGAGAGCTACGGGCTGACCATTATCGACCGTTTGGGCAGGCCGGTGGAGGTCAGGAGTGCGGGCGCTGAACAGATTGTCGCGATGGCACTTATCGATGGTCTGAATCATACGGCGGGGCGAGGAGCCCCGATTGTGATTGACACGCCATTGTCGCGGCTCGACCTGAAGCATCGAGCTAATGTGCTCGCGTATGTGCCGGAAATGGCCGGGCAGGTCGTGTTGCTTGTACATGAGGGGGAAATCGCCAAGAGTGGCGGACTGGCCCCGTTTGCAGACAGAGTTGGCGCAGTCTACGAGATCGAGCGTATTTCCTCGTCGCAATCGCGACTAAACAAGCTTTAGGATTGCTACCGTGACCCAAGACATTGAAGAGCCGACGACCATTGGCCTGAGCGACAAAGCTCATGGTCAACTGAAAGCCCTGAAAGAGGCGGGCCATTTTGCCGAAATGGCTGATGCGTATCGCTTTGCCATCGGCCTGGCGCTTGCCCACGGAATCACGCCGCCTCCGATTGAGGGCGGACGCCAGACCATTTTCAATGTCGGAACTCTTGATCCAGACAAGTCCATCTACGTGGCAGTCGGCACACTCAGGGAGCCCGTTGCTGAGCCTGTGTATCGCTCGGCCGAGCGCTTGGCGGAATGGGGAGTTGCGGAGCTGTGGCGGCGCGCTGAGACGAGTACGCTATCGTTGGCCGATGTTTTGAAAGAGGCAGATGCGCTAGCAAAGTCGTAACCATGGAGCGGCCTGCTCACTGCCTCCCTCACGACTGCAAGGCGGCACGTCGCTAAAGAAGCGGATGTGCCGCCTGCACTTACCCGTGAACGGGAGCCTCCCCTCTCGAAATGACCCGACTCTCTGATCTGTCCCTCCCCCGCAAGATATACAACACACTATGGAATGCACGGATTCATTCCGTTGAGCACCTCACGTCCTACAAGGAGGCCGAACTTCTCGATATCTACGGTATCGGCCCCGGGACGGTCACCCACATTCGGGAAGCTCTGGCCAAGTATGCGGAAGAGGTCGAGCGCAAGATCCGAACGGCGCTCCAGGAGGTAAGTGGCGGTACAGGCATACAGCTCGACACTGAAAGTGGGGCGGGCAACCTGCCGTCGACTCCTGTTAGCGTCGCCGTCGATGCGCGTGCCTCTGGTCCTGAGTTGTCTCTACGTGACGCCCTCGAGACGAGTGTGAAGTCCTTGAAGAAACGTGATGCCGAAGCTTTTCTCCTTCGCCTGGGCTACGCTGGGCCACCTCTACGACTGGAGGATATCGGCAAACAGCTCGGCATCACACGTGAAAGGGCGCGACAACTGGTGAGGCGTGCCCGGGAACAGTTAGAGATGACTGCCAGCTGGCCGCGCATCCTTCGGGAGCGACTGACAGCACTGCTGAAGGATCGCGAAGAGGCGCTCTACCTCGACCTGATGGCTGCGGAAGACTCTTGGTTCGCTGGCTTCGATGAGAAACTGCCGTTTCTCGGCCAGGTTCTCGAGGTGTTTAGCGATGATGCGGTGGCTGCGTGGCAACTACACGGCCGGACAATTGTGGCGGGCTTGACAGAAGCCGAGTGGCAAGACCTTCAGCGCACGGCGCTCCAGACCTTAAGTGTGCAGAGTGCCGCACGTCTGTCAGAGGGTGATGTACGGCTTGTGGTGGAGGCGATCGCATCGACAAATGGCGCGCGATCCCTTGTTGAAGATCTGTGGGATAAGTTGTCAGATCGCCTTCATTTTGTCGTGGACGCAGTCAGGGGCGAACGGTACCTATACGGCACGGGAGGGTCCGTCGATGCTGTTATCGCCGCGATTCTCGAAGAGAGCGAAACGCCGTTGTCGATCGAGGAGATCGCTGACGCATACGCCCAGCGTACAGGAAAGCAACGGGCGACGAATGCCCTACGTGCTGGGATTGCCGGAGCGGGTGGCTTCCCCTTTCCGGGCCGGACGTACGGGCTCAGCCGCCATATCCCATTAAGCGCAGACGACAAAGGAGCAGTGCTGGAGATGGCGGAGGATATCGTAACAGAGTCCGGCCAAACCAAACAGTGGCACGCGAGCGAGATCGTAGAGGAGATTCGTCGTCGCCGACCAGACCTTCCGGACGACCTGGACCCCTACTGGATCGATTGCCTTCTACACCATTCGGATCGTGTCGATGACCTTGGCAGAATGGTTTCCGTGGCCCGAGTCGGACCGCGCCAGGGCACCCTCGATCGCCTTGGGATCGCGGCCCTTTGTGTAGAGGCACTCCTCGATGCAGGAAGACCACTGTCCTCTACAGATCTGATCAAGGCGATTGCACAGCGCCGGGGACTTGGCGAACACCTGCCGCTCTGGCCGAATAGCAAGATGATACGGCTGGGGCGAGGGGTGTGGGGTCTAATTGATCGGGACATTGGGCTTAGTGCGGCCGAAAGGGAGGACTTTCTGCGGTCGCTCCGCCGCGCACTCAGCGAGCGACAGAAGGCCTTCCACATGTCGGAGCTGGGTGAAGTATGCGGTGTCTTCCCAAGCTTGTCGCCCGTAGTGGCATGGGGACTTGCTGAGCAGGATGAGCGGTTTCAGGTTGGCCCAGGTCAATACGTCGGCTTATCAGAGTGGATAGGGATGAACAGGCCCACCGTTCGGGATGCTGTGCTCCGAGCTATGATCAGTTTGCCAGTTGGTAGTCCAGAGAGCGCAATTGTTGTTGAAGTCCGTCAACTCACTGAGCGCATCGTCCCCGTTTCTGAAATCCGAGCGGTTCTCGCGGCATGCGGGTACGCGTTTGAGCCTGGATCAAGTGGATGGGCTAAGAGCGGACCATAATGGCCGTTTGTGGTGCGCACCACTTCTCCGGAGCACTGGTTTTAGGTACGCCCGAAAGTGGCCGGCGCCAGTGAGTCAATTGTGCCCCTTGACCGGGTTGGCTGTAACTCAGTCAAGCTCTGCGAACAACGACTCGTCCAGCTCATAGGTTTGTTTCGCGCGGAGGCCGAGCTCGAGCTCCTCGCACATGTCCAGCAACCGTTCGCCGTCGATCAATTCAATGGGTGGCGCGCCGTCTCGAGTCGATTCCTTCCTCGCCTCGGTAGTGAAAGTGCCCGTGCTAATAATGATGCCTTTGTCGGCTCGCCCTTGCATTGATCCCCGAAAGTCGCGCACGTGAGATGGCGTGACGCTGCCGCTGTACTTCTTGCATTGAAAGAGGACCTTGAAGCTCACTAGTGGGTTTACCTGCAACAGGCCGACTCCATCAATGCCGCCATCGCCTGACTTCCCCGTCACAAGGACATCCTGGAAGCCGGCCTCCCGCAATAGCCGCTGCGCGAAACGCTCAAATGCGCTCGGCGAGAGCCCATGCAGGCGATTGGCCAGGGCGACTCTGTAATCGTCATTCGCGTCCGTGGCTAGCGGCAGTGCCGGCACTGCTTCCTCCTCGAGTTGTGCCTCCGGGTCGCTGGTGAACTGTGCTTGGACCTGGGCAAACACGGTTAGCGCTGAAGCGTGGCTCATGGGAATGGCAGCCTTCCCCTTGTCGGTCAGGCTCCATACTCCCCGCTTTGACGAGCCCAAGTACCCCGCCTTCACTAAGTAGAACCGGGCCCATGCCACCTGGTTACGGAAGCGGGAGGCGCCGTTATCGAGGGGTTCGGCGACCTCCGCGTCCGAGAGATGGAGTGCCGTCGCAACCCTATCGGCGACTTCGGCCGGGCGGCCAGATCCCCCAAGTTCGGACAATGCCTGCAACACTGGACCAAAGTACCGGACGAACTTCGGGCCGGAGTACTCGGTGCTCATCGGAGTTCCCTTATTCTAAGGAAGCGTCATGCGCGGAATCGGTGAGAACCCCGCCTGGTGCCGGAGTGCGCTCTAGCCACAAACCCCGGCTAAGTTGCCAAGCCAAGGCCGGAGGTGAACATACGCTCAATCAGCGGCAGCATAGCGGATTGCGATTGTGTCGCAGCGGTGAGCCCTACGGCGACGTCAGCAAGCCCGATTACAGCTGGAGTGTTACCCCAAATATGGACGTCGCTGAGGCGCAAGAAGGCCATATTCGTGGGCCCTCCGTACCCGAGGGCCCGGGCAGCTTCCACGACTCCAGGGGCCGTTCTATTCGTCCAGTCCGCGCGGCCGTCGGGGGTGAGGAGAACGTTCCCCACTCCAAGAATCACCGGAGCTTGGCCCTCGGATCGCCACAGGAGCCACAATCTGGCTCCCAGCTGCGGCGACGCACGGCGATGCATCGGGGGTGACCAAATCGCGGCGAATGGACCTGCGAGGAGGGCTTGGGTTTCAGCCGATCCAACAGGCTCCGTGCCGCAATAGATCAGGTCAGCCATGTCCAGTGTCCTCCAAGAAGAGCCCAGCCTGGTACGTCGAATGCGCTGGCGGGACGTTAAACACCGGCTAGAATCGCCAGCCCTGCTCGCGGAAGAACTGCAAAGGCGTGAGGCAGCGGACGCCTAGGGCTTGACAGATATTCGGGATCTTCAAATTGCGCGCACCCAGGGGTGAGATTTGCTCGGATGTAACAACAGCGCCTCCAATCTCCTGGGCGACAGCGATTACGTAGGGATCCGCCCAGATGCCGTCAACTATGCGGTCTGGGACGAATGAAGGGTAGATGTTGACGATGTGGCCTACGCGGGCCTGGATAGGGGCCGTGGGCGGTCTGAAAGCATCGGGACGAGCTAGAGCCCAGGCGTGTAGGTCATCTCCCCCGCGCTCAAGCTCCAGGAGAACTTCTTCCGGGGCAACAAGAACTCCGGCGGCGGCCATCTCTGCGAGCAATTCCCATAGTGAGGGCAGAAAGTCCGGTGGATATTTTCTAACCCAACAATCGATCAGCGCTCCGGAGTCGATTGAGTACATCTAGCTCTCCGACCCTTGAAGAGCGGCATCGATCGCCGGCAGGTGGATGAGATTCACCCCGCCGAGCGTGCGAGATACTTCAATCGGTGAGAGGAGGTCGGACTTATAGGCGTCGAGTACCAGTGTCGTAAATGTCGTACCGTTGTCTCTTAAGACACGGCGAAAATACTGCAGGAAGCCCCCGCTCTCCGCCGCAGCCGCAGCATAACCCCGAAGAAACTCCTCTCGCTTTGCGCGATAGAAGGCCTCGGTAGTTCTGCCCAAGGAAAGGAGTCTCCGAAGAATGACCTCAGTGCTGACTCCGTAGGAGGTCGCAAGTTCTTGAACACGCCAATCCTCCCACGCATCCGGAGCGACGTCGCGGAGCAGGGGCTCCGACAGAAATGAGGCGGTCGGTACAAGGCATTCGGCAGCGACACGGTTGCAGAAAGGCTCGACTTGGTCCGCGATGCCTCGGTCGTCATGAAGGTCGCAGAGGCCCCCAGCGCCTAGCGCGATATGTACCAACTCGTGGAAGAGCGTAAAGACCTTCGCCCTGGGGGAGTCCTTCCCGTTGACGGACACAACAGGTAACGGTTGGTCTGAGAGCGAAAACCCCCTGGCAAGATGGACGTCAACGCCACTGAACTGCGACACTAGAATGCCTGCCCGCTCAATGGCGTTCGTCCAAAGGCGGAGTGCACGGTACTTATCCCGAGTGGCGCGCTGGACGGAGAGCTCAACGCCTAGTCGACCACGAATCCTATCAGCGATGGCTTCGGGCGCCTCATCGAGGCTTGCACGAACTCCGAAGTCTGGAACTTCTTTTCCGAGCGACCTTGCGAGCTCGATAGCGGAGTAACGTCTGCTCCTCGCCGCTTCGATCGCGTCGACCAATTCGGGAAGTTGGCTTGGGTCGTCATCCTGCGGTAAGCGTCGGTAGTCGGGAATCGGAGCTACGCGTTCCGGCAGGTTTTGTAGATAGAAGAAGGCTGCTGGGCGCTTGTATACGCGCCCAATCGTGCGGAGCTGGCCGATAGTAGGTCGGGCAGTCCCCTCCTCGAACGCTCGGAGGCGCTCGGGCGTGACCCCGATGCGCTCGGCGGCGATGGGTTGTGGAATTCCGATACCTTCCCGCACCCATCGAAGGGCGGCCGGATGGATATCTGCTAACACACGTGCAGGCATGGACTTAAGCTACCGCGATTCGGGCGACGATGATAGGGGGATGTGAATCAGTCCGGGCATGCTGCAGACACGACCCCCTGCTCTCCAGGCAGGTGCCCGCCCTCGGAGCGTTGTGTGTTCGTGGTGTGTAGGTGCCGCCAGCAATGTATTCCATTCCACTCACTGGACGCTCTGGCTATGCGCTCCTTGTGAACCGGCACTTCGGGTAGTTATCGCATCCAAGAAACGTCGATCCTGCTGTCGGCCCTTGCTTTGCGGTCCTCTCGACGAGGCCAGAACCACAACGTGGGCAGATCGATGTGGAACTGTGGCGTTGTCGCAAGGACCGCAAGTGATCTCGAGTGGTGAGCTTGGACTCGGTTAGGAGTCGATCGAGTTTGCCGACCGCTGAATCGATCTCCTCTGGCGAGAGAACGCGAGATGTGAACGTCTTGATGTGCCTACCCAAGCCGGAACGTAGGACGTTGACTGGCAGCTGAGTCTTGAACTGGCAGTCGCCGACGAAGTAGACGACCGTGTGAATGAAGGGTTCATCGACTTCAAGGTACTCCGACATGCTCTTCTTCTGCCGGAAGGCTTGTCGCAACGGGTTCTGAAAGGAGTAGTTCTTTCCATACAACGATTGCGTCCAGTTTGGCTGATTCTCGGATCCGAAGATCCAGCCGTTGAGATTCTTCGTCTCAATTATGAACACGCCGAACGGTGAGACGAGAACATGGTCGACCTGTGTTGTGCCATTGCGAGTTGGAACAATAACGTTGTGGAATCTCTGATAAGTGGACTTATCAAGAGATAGCCACATCCAGAATGAGGACTTCTTCTCGCCGAACCAGCCCTTGAGTGCTTTCATCTGCTGCGCTCATTGTCCTCGAGCGACATCGTCAGCACCAAACCGTCAGGGTTCCATCCAACCTTGAACCTTGTCGTCCGAACTGAAGTTGACGCTGCCGCCGTCGGGATATTGCCACATGGTGAAAGTAGGAAGGGTAGCCACGCTTTTAGGCTCGCCGAGCAATCCGCGGACCGTACTCATCGTCATCCCGCGGCTCAGTCGACGCCAGTTCGCCAAATCACCCGAAGTGGTGCGCGCCGGTGCGGACCTGTCGAGAGATGAATCCGCTTTTACAAGAGTCTCCAGCATACGCACGCGCTGTTTCAAGTCGGCAACTTTGCCCTCTAGGAGAACGACCCGGCGGTTGAGGCTGTCGATAGCCGTCCCCTGTGCCGGCGCGACCGCCGGTATGGAAGCGGTTGTCAGCGCGGTGAGTAGTGCAACACGAAGTATCACGGTCATCCTGGGCCTCCTCAGGCGCGTCACAGCGGCGCCGAGCTAGTAGGGATGTGGCAAATAGTGTGAGCTGGCGGCCGAACGATTGGCGCATCAGCTGCAGGGGCGCTTCACCGCAGCGACCGCGCAGGCCTCTCCAGAGAACCTATGGCGCCCCGGTTTCCGAGGCCAGCGCTCCTTAGAGTTCTAGTCGCTCCGCAGCCCGACCGTACCTAATTTGAGCTCCTGCTCGAACGCTGTGTTGACATCGCAGTACTGGTGTTTGGCGGGGAAGGAATGATCCCACACGATCGAGTATAGCGGCACTCCAACTTCCCCATCCGAATTCACCGCGACGTGGTAGACATCGAATCGTACAGCGGCAGTGTCCGTGAAGGACATGCCAAACTCGCGTGTTGCCACCAAGACTTCAATCGGATCGTTCTTCGTCGCGCGATATAGACGGAGGTCCCTCAGCATGCAATCCGCGCCTTCGCTGGTGGTGAACACACCCCCTGGCCACTGTGGTCCGTCGGACCCGCCCACAAACGGCACAAGCAGCCGGGGCCCATCGGTGTCCTTGGGGCCTCGACCTCTCGCATAGAAACTCACCACACTGTAGCCGTGCGCGTTGAAATTGTCGCGGTATGCTACGAAGGCCCCCGCGGCTTGGCCCGTACCGGTGAGTTCAAATTGATTTGGACCGTTCTTGAGTCGGATGACATGGCTAGGAACGTCTGCAGTCCGACGTGCACCTTCGCACGACGTGATGCACCCAAGGATTAGGAGCACCAGCGTTCGACGAAGTGGCTGAGTCACGCCTGAGCCGAGTGCGTATTGCGCGGGCGTGCGGCGGGTACGACAATTGTGGGACGGCGAGTGTGCATGGTAATCGAGTGTGTCTGTAGGCCGAATGCTACCGGTGCAACGCCGCGTGGCGCCGGCTTGTGGTCCACCAAAAGTACACACTTACGGCTATAGCGCAGGAAAGGCGAAGCGACACTCTGCTTGCTGGCTGTTCGGTGTAACGATCCACTTGTCCAGAAATCTCTGCGCTCCAGGTGACGAGAGCAATCGCACCACCCAACACTAGGGGCGCGAGGGCCACTTCGATCCGCGTCCTCCACGGCATCGGTCCGGGTTCCTCGGGCCTTCTGACACGTCTGGCCCCGAGTCGACGAAACGCGAACAGGAAGCCCGGCATTGGACCGTCAGCGGAATACCACAAATGCCAAGCGTGGCGAAGGTAATAGAGGTAGAGCACGAGGCAAGAAAGGAACCATACGGCTGGACTGTGCATGATGACGGCGGCGACCCAACCGGCTAGGACTGGCACGAACTCGCGCAGAGCCTGACTGGCAAGGTCCGGCACGTGCCTGCTGGATTCCGTCCGAGTCTTGCTGCCCTCGAGGGACATCGACCGTCCAATCGGGCGTACGGGTGATTCAATGGTCGCCGCTACCCACATTATTGCTACCGCCTCGTCAAAATGCCAACTTGAGCGCCCCTCTAGCGGCCCCAACTCAACCTCCCGACCTCCCGCCTTCCCCGACCCCCTGCTTTCCTGGCGAAATGGAATCAGCGCGTTGCGGTTCTGTTGTGAGTTCGAGCGGCAGATTCAGCTCTTCTGTTGTGAGTTCGGTCGGCACCACCAGCAGCCCTATTGTGAGTTCGAGCGCCAAATCAGCGGTTCTGTCGGGAGTTCGTGTAATCGATCCAGGTGCTTTGTTGTGAGTTTAGATCAGACCGCTCACCCCCTGATTTCAGGCTATTGGGGTCAATTCGACCCCCTGCCTTCGGTTATTGGAATAAATTTGACCCCCTGACTTCAATAGTTGGAGTCTTTTCGAGCACCTGCACTCAATTTCGACCCCCTGCTTACGATTTCCAAAGGGGGTAATCGTTGTGAGTCTGTTGTGAGTTGGGTGATGCGGATGGGCGCTGATGGTGAAGTAACATCATACAGCACAACAAGTTAATACTACTGGCAGTCGTTGCGGAATTCCTCTTCCGTCCTGCAAATGGAATGTGGCGAACGAACCACGATTTCGGCCGAGATCGGTCCCTGTTGTGTGTTTTGTTGTGAGTCCAGGACAACAAAAGGGCCCTTTCGAGCCCCCGACTCACAACACCGATGCCCAGGACGACGCGTGAGTGCTACAAGTTGTTGCAGGACAATGACTTACGATTCAATTTGCAAGCAGGGGGTCAGGGGTTGATCTTCGGCCGCAACTGCGGCCTCGATCCGCTCGCTGGGCTTCGCCCAGCGCCGGCCCTGCAGGCCGGACGCGTCGATCCCCCTCCGCTCCACTGGTTCACCTGCGGCCGCTGCAGCGGCCTCGGTGTCCTCCGGCCGCCTGGCGGCGGCCTTCGGATCGATCCCGGTCCGC
The DNA here is from genome assembly GCA_022710935.1 of Verrucomicrobiota bacterium. GTDB lineage: Bacteria > Verrucomicrobiota > Verrucomicrobiia > Limisphaerales > J093 > MWFF01. The sequence continues at coordinate 122 of JAKLFY010000116.1, read as the reverse complement.
TCCACTTGTGGTTCAGCCGCGGCCGCACCAGCGGCCTCGCTGTCCTCAGGCCGCTTGGCGGCGGCCTTCGGATCGATCCCTGTCCGCTTCATTCGGTAACTCCATGCCCCACCGCGACTGCT
>JAKLFY010000115.1 GCA_022710935.1 Verrucomicrobiota bacterium | reverse complement strand
TGTGGCTGCCAACACCACCCGCAAGGAACATCGCCATTCCCTTTGTGGCCGATTCCACCTCGCGCTGCCAACAGCCGGGGTAATCGCCGCTGAACTCCATGTTGCCTCCCGAGAGCACGGTGGCGTGGGCTGCGTAGCTCCCCAGGACCGCGCTGGAACCCTCTGCCTGTTTGAACACGGCGAAGCTCAGTTCGGGGTCCACTTCCCCCTGGGTGCCGACCAGCCGGTTGCGGACGAATTCCGGCGCCTCGATGCGCCCTTGCCCGACCTCCGCGGGCCGCGGATCCGCCACCGCCCCACGCACCGCCGCCGCCAGTTGCCCGGCCATCCAAATCCGCACTCCGGGCTGATACGGCCCGGCGAAGGCCTCCGCCACCACGCCTTCGCCCCATCCGCCCAGGCTCGCGTGTGTGTGGGTCGCGCCGAAATAGACCTGTTCCCGCGACAGGCCTGGATCCTTGGCGAGCAATCGCATCGCCTCATGGCTGACCTCGCGCGGAATGATCAACGCGTCCGCGCCCACCCAGACGGCGGTGCGTTCCGCGACGCGCACGGCGATGGCCTTCGCCCACAAGTCATCGTGGACTCCTGAGGCGGGGCGTCCGCGCCGGACCCCGTAACCGGCCAGGGGCAACGATGCAAAGCGGCCGCGGACAGGATCGTCGGTGTCGGCGGCGAGCGTGGGGGTCAGCAGCGCCTTGCCAAAGCCGGCTTCGAGCGCGCCCCGCGCCACCAGTGTCCGATTGGTCGAGTCACGCAGGCGCTCGACTGTGCGGGCGTGGTAGTCGGATCGAATGGAGGGCTGGTCATCCAGTCCCTCGAAACCGGTGACCAGAGCGCCCACGACAAGGCCGATCAGAGCGGCCAGGGCGGTCCCGGTAATGCGCGCCAGTTTTCTCATGAATCGGACGCCATCCAATCGCGGCATCGCCTGGAAGTAAAGGACAACGCAACGGGGTCGCGTCTCAGTAGTAGATGCGACCCCATTGTCTTTCAGTTTCGGCTTGTCAGCAAGGCACGGACGACTAGGCTCGGCATGTTTTCGAGAGAGAGAGTACACAAGAACGCCGATCGCCAATGCAAGCGAATCCTCCCGTTTACTACCGGGCTTGGGGCGTGGACAACATCGCCTACGGCCCCGTGGAATTGCCCGCGCTCATTCAATGGGTGCGTTCGGGCCGCGTGCTGCCCTCCTCCTGGCTCTTCAGCGAAGCCACCGGCGCCTGGACGCGCGCGGAGGCGCTGCCGGAGTTGAAGCTGTTCTTCAAGAAGGAAGAGGGAGCCGCCGGGGAGGCCCGGAAGGCGCCGCATGGGCTCAAGGCGGGGTCGTTGCGCCGCATCAAGATCTTCGCCGAGATGGACGACCGGCAACTGGCGTCCTTCCTCGAGTACATGGAGGTGCTGAAGTTCCCGCCCAACGGCGCCCTGTGTCGTGAGGGGGAGCCGGGGGACGGCATGTACCTCGTGCTCGAAGGCGAGGTCCGCGCCCGCGTGTTGGTCGAGGGGCGGGAGGTCACGCTGGATACCCTTGGCGTGGGCGAGTGCTTCGGCGAAATGGCGGTGCTCGACGAAAGCCCGCGGTCGGCGGATGTCATTGCGAACAGTGACAGCGTGGTGCTCAAGATCTCCGCGGCCTCGTTGCGAAAGGTCTTCCAGGAAGCCCCGGCATTGGCGGCGCCGTTCCTGCTGGCCCTGAGTCGGACGATGACCGGCCGCATTCGCAAGCTCACGAAACGCTTCGAGGAGTTCGTCCACTTCTCCCGCGCCGCGAAGGAAATCTGAGGCAGTCGGTTACTTCGGGCGGGGCGGGAGGCCGAAGAATTCGCGTTGGAGCCGCAGGAGCAGGGGAATCGAGGCCAGCAGCCCGATCAGGTTCGGAATGGCCATCAGCCCATTGAGGGTGTCCGCGACATTCCAGACCACGTGGAGCGAGCCGGTCGCCCCGAGGTAGACGAATAGCAGCCACGCGACGCGGTAGGGCATGGCGGCTTTGGCGCCCAGGAGATACACGATGCCCGTCTCGCCGTAGTAGCTCCAACCGAGCAGCGTCGAGTAGGCAAACAAGACCAACCCGCCCGTCACCACAATCGACCCAGTCGCGCCCGGGAGGCCGATCCCGAAGGACTTGACCGACAGAGCCGCCCCTGTCAGCCCGCTATTCCAAGTGTCGGTCAGCAGGATCACCAGCGCCGTGGCCGTGCAGACCAGCATCGTATCCACAAACACCTCGAAAACGCCGTACAGCCCCTGCCGGACCGGGTGGTCCGTGTCCGCCGCGCAGTGGGCCATGGGCGCGCTGCCCAATCCGGCCTCATTCGAGAACAGGCCGCGGGCAATCCCGTAGCGCAACGCCATCATCATTGTGCTGCCCGCAAAGCCGCCCGCCGCCGCGGTGCCGGAGAACGCGCCCTCGAAGATCAGCCGGAACGCGTGTGGCAGTTGGGGTGCAAAGCAAACCAGGACAACCAAAGTGCCACTCAGGTACATCAGCGCCATGATGGGCACGAGCCATTGCGTCACGCGGGCGATCGATTTGATTCCGCCGAGAATCACCATGGCCGTCAGAAGCACCAACGCGATCCCGCTCATCCACGGAGGGACGTTCAAGGTGGTCTTGAGCGCGTCGGCGACCGAGTTGGCCTGCACCATGTTGCCGATGCCGAAGGCCGCCAGCGCCGTGAGCAGGGCAAACGCGCCGCCCAGCCACGGCCAGCCGAGCCCTTTCTTGAGCACGTACATCGCCCCGCCCCGCATCCCGCCCGAGCTGTCCGGTTCCCTGTAATGCAGCGCAACCACGATCTCCGCATACTTGGTCGCCATGCCGAAAAGCCCCGACACCCACAGCCAAAACACCGCGCCCGGGCCGCCAATGGCGATGGCTGTCGCCACGCCGGCGATGTTGCCCACACCGACTGTCGATGCCAGTGCGGTGGCCACGGCTTGGAAGGGGCGAACGTCTCCCTTGCCGCCGCCGGGACGGGCAATCTTGCCCAGCACCTCGCGGAAGGCGAATCCCAGGCGACGAAACTGGACCGCGCCGGTCAGGATGGTGAGCAGGAGTCCCGTGCCCATCAACAGCACGATCATTGGCCAGCCCCAGACATAGCCGTTGAGGGTCGAGTTGAGGCGCTGCAGTGTCTCGCTCATGATGCGGGCGGCACTCTAGCAGCGCGGACCAACTCGAGTCGATGAACAACCGCACCGGGGCGAGTCTGGGGGAGCTGTCGGGAGGAGCTTGATTCATGATCCGCCACGATTCGTGAGGCACGCTTCTCTCCGTGCTCTCTGTAGTACCTCTGTGGTGAACCCCATTCTCCGTGAAGAACATGCGGACTAGATGGCGGGGGTTTCTCCCGGCTGGTTGGTCGACAGCGCCCACACAGGCGGCGATGGCGGCGAGGCCATATTGGGCGGGAACGTTCTAACCGGCGCGTCGAGATCCAGCACGAAGCGAAGGGCGGACACAACGGTTCGCGCATGAACCCTCCAGCCGGGTCGCCACGGCTTCTTGAGCGCCCGAGCCTCGGTTTCGGGGGTGGCCAGTTGGATGGTAGCGGCATCTCTCGAGGATCGTTCGTTGGAGTCCGTTGGCAGCGATGTCCAGAGGGCTGCGGCGAGGATCAGGAGGAGACTCGGGCGGACTCGATGGCGGGCAAATGCGTACTGAGAATCGTCAGGCCCCAAATTGAACAGGGACTTCATCATTTCCTTAGTACCATCTCGATCAGGGTTCAGTTTCAACTTTCGACAGTCCCGCATTCGAATCGTTTGGATCATTCGGGGATTTGCCGGCTTGAATCCGGCGCGCAAAAGGCCATCCTGAGCCTATGAACTCGAAGCTGAATCGACGCCGTTTCATCGCCCGGGCGCCTTTGGCAGCCGCCACTGTGGCGGTCGCCCGCCCGTCCTTGTCGGCATCCGCGTCGGGACCGGCCGCGGCGAGCACGTCCCGGCTGCCGACGGGGCGCATTGGGAAGCTGACGGTCAGCCGGCTGATTTCCGGTGGCAACCTGATCAGCGGATGGGCCCATGCACGCGACCTGCATTACGTGGCCTCCTTGATGCGGGCGTACAACACAGACGACAAGGTCCTCGACACACTCGAGAAGCTCGAACAGCACGGGGTCAACACGATCATCTCCGACCCGCGCAAGAAGCCGATGGACATCTTTGCCCGGTACTGGAAGGAGCGCGGCGGCAAGATGCAATGGATTGCCGAGGGGCATCCGGGAGTGGACGATTGGAAGACCAACATCAGGCAATCGATCGATTTCGGCGCCGCCGCGGTCTACGTGCAGGGGGTGATCGGCGACAGGTGGTTGAAGGAGGGACGAATCGAGTTGCTCGGACAATGTGTCGAGTTCATCAAAGGCTGCGGCGTTCCGGGCGGGATCGGGGCACACAAGCTCGGCGTGATTGTCGAAGCCGAAACACAGAAGTTCGGCGCCGAGTTTTACGTGAAAACCCTGCATCACGGCCAATACTGGTCGACGCGTCGCCCCGATCAATCACTCGATGTGATCGACAACCCGGCTGACAACTACTGGGAGATGGATGCCGACCAGACGGTCCGGTTCATGCAAGGTGTCGAGAAGCCGTGGATCGCATTCAAAGTGCTGGCGGCCGGCGCCATCCGGCCCGAGTCCGGATTCAAATTCGCCCTCGAGAACGGCGCGGACTTCCTCTGCGTGGGCATGTTCGATTTCCAGGTCGAGGCCAATACGCAGCTCATGAACACTCTCCTGGCCTCGAACGAGATCCAGAACAGGGCACGCGCCTGGATGGCTTAGCCAATGATGATACGCCGCTGGTTCTGCCTTTCGCTGGTGTGGTGCGTCGCGCTGGGCCTTCGGGCGGGCGATACGCTCGCCCCGTCCTCGGTGGTCCGCATCCAGGCACGGGACGGCGGCTCTTGCCTCGAGCGCAACGGCGCTCTCTTCTTCATCAAGGGCGCCGTCGGCTCGTACCGGCTCGATCTGTTGGCTGCCGCGGGCGCCAATTCGGTGCGGACGCGTCCGCAGGGACTGGACGCGGCCCACAAGGCGGGCTTGGGCTGCCTGGTGGCTCTCCCGCTGGGGAATCCGCGACATGGATTCGACTATCGGGACCGGGGTCGAGTCGAGGCCCAGTTCGACACGGTGCGAGCGATTGTCCGGCGCCACCGCGATCACCCTGCGTTGCTGGCGTGGAATCTTGGCAACGAGCCGGAAATCAGCACCACCGCGGAGCAACGGATTGCGCTTTGGGAGGAGGTCAATCGGCTCGCCGTCATGGTCAAGCAGGAGGATCCGAATCACCCGGTCATCGCCGTGCTGGGCGATGCCTATCGTCGGATCCTCAATGAGCTCAACGCGCATTGCCCCGCCCTGGACGCCGTGGGCTTGAACGCCTACGCCGACATGTTGACCTTGCCGGAGGACATAGCCCGTCAAGGGTGGAACAGGCCTTACCTGGTCACTGAGTTCGGACCTCGAGGCCATTGGCAGGTGTCGAAGACGCCGTGGCGAATGCCCATCGAGGACACCAGCACCGCCAAGGCCGAGTTCTACCTCAAGGCCTACCGTCATGCGGTCGAGGGACGTTCGAATTGTCTGGGCTCATACGTTTTCTACTGGTCTCACAAACAGGAGAAGACCCACACCTGGTACGGCATGTTCCTTCCCGACGGATCTCCCACCGAGTCGATCGACGTGATGACATTCCTCTGGAGCGGGCGCTGGCCGGCCAACCGCTCTCCGCGCATCGAAGGATCCGGCATCCGACTCCTCTCGGCCGCCCGGCGGCGCGGGGCAGGGGAGACGCTGATGGCAGGTCAGCGGGCGCGGTTTGGCGTGACCGTGACAGATCCGGAAGGGGACGCCGTCAAAGTGACATGGGATCTCCGGGCCGATGTGGCGGACAATCCCGGCCTGGGCGGGGATCCTGAGCCGGAAACAGCGCCGATCCAACGGGCGGTCGTCGAGACCGGGCAGGGCGGGCAGGTTGTGGAGATCCAACTGCCGCGGAAGCCGGGTTTCTACCGGCTCTTTGCCTATGCCCATGACGGCCAGGGCAACGCCGCGACTGCCAACCTCCCCATCCTGTCCGTGATGCCCGATTGATCTCTCCAGCCCGCATTGCATTCCTCTCGCGAAGTCTCATCGCCATGTCCACAGACGGAGTGTGAACATGCGTTGCTTTTTCGCCCTGCTCCAGTATCGTGGCATCGAACCTCATCGAGTGCATATGAATACTGAATTCGGAATCGGCCGGCCTTTCTCGAATCGCCGGGTATGGATCGCCGTCGCGGCGCTGGGATTGGGTCTGAACTGGCTCACGCCGTCAGCGCAGGAGCCACCTCCCGCCGAGGCGCGCTCCGAAGCCGCAAGACTCGAAGAGAAGGCGGCTGATTTGAAGGCTGCCGGACGGCATGAGGCTGCGATGGGTCTGATGGTCGAGGCGCGGAAGATCCGGGACGAAGCTGGGCGGTCTGAGTTTCGAGGGCAGCAGCGCCCGGCGGTGGTCGAGCGGCGCCACGCGCTCAAATCGCGATTGGAAGAACTCCGTCACGAACTCGAGCGTCAGACCGCCGAGGGCCATGAAGCCGAGGCGGACGAGCTGCGCCAGCAGATCGAGCGTGTCGAACGCGCATTGCGCGGTTTCGACGGACCTCCCGGCCAGCGCCCATTCGAACGCGGTGAGAAGCCGCGTCCGGAAGGAAGACCGGAGGCGATGGGGATGCAGCGTCGACTCGCCCACTTGCAGCGCGCGATCGAGGCGCTTCGGACTGGCGGGATGCCTGATTTGGCGGAGCGGTTGGCTCAGGTGGAGGCGCAGATGCGCAACGAGCTCGGGCGACCCGGAGGGCGACCCGGCCTCCGAGAAGCCGCCGTCGGCGAGATCGGTCGATTGCGGGCCGAAATGCAGGAACTGCGCGAAGGAATGCAGCAGTTGAAGCGGCGGCTCGAGGAAGTGGCCCGGCGCGAGCCTCTTAGCCAGGATCGGTCACAGGCTCCGCGCTGAACCTGATCCGGGCTGAGGTGGAGACTGCTGGGCGGAGTGCGCGCGGAGTGCGCGCGGCTGTCGGGGGGCGCGCGCGCTTGCGCTTCGCTTGCTCATCGCGCATGATAGCCGTCCTTGATGCGGTTCATTCACGACATCTACAGCGACGCTCGGCAAGCAGGGCGGCCGGTGCTCTCGTTCGAGTTTTTCACGCCGAAGACAGAGGGCGGTGATCGGGCGATCTTCGCGCGGACGCTGCCCGCTCTCTGCCGTTTGGCGCCGGCTTACTGCTCGGTCACCTATGGCGCCGGAGGCAGCACGCGCGCGAAAACCCTCCAGATGGTCGAGCGAATCCAACTCGATTTCGGAGTGCCCGCGATGGCGCATCTGACCTGCGTGGGATCGACCCGAGAGCAGATCGTGGCCCTGCTCGATGAGGCGCGCAGCAGGGGAATCAGGAACATCTTGGCCCTGCGCGGGGATCCGCCCGAGGAGAGCGGGCGCTTTGTCAGACCCGACGGCGGGTTCGAATTCGCGCACGAGTTGGTGACCTTGACCCGTGATCTTGGAGGCTTCTCGATCGGAGTTGCGGGATTCCCCGAAGGCCATCTCGAGTGCCGGGAGGGCAAGGAGGTTGATTGGCGCCGCCTGGCGGCGAAGATCGGGTGTGGCGCCCGTTTCGTCATCACGCAGTTGTTCTTCGACAACGCCTTCTTCTACGAGTTCCGCGATTACCTCGTCCGCACACTGGGCGTCACGGTGCCGATCGTGCCCGGCGTCATCCCGATCCTCAGTTCGAGCCAGGTCGAGAGATTCGTCTCTTTGTGCGGAGCGACTATCCCGTCCGCCCTCGCTGGGCGGTTGAACGCCCTGGGCGATGACGACGCGGCAGTGACGGAATTCGGGATCGAGTTCGCCACGCGCCAGTGCGCCGACCTCTTGCGCCAGGGGGTGCCGGGGATTCACTTCTACACGCTGAACCGGGCGGAGCCCACAACGCGGATCGTGCAAAACCTCAGGGGCGGCTGAGGGCGTGCCTCGGCTGCCTCAACGACCATTGTTACGGCCTATGTACTACCTGACAGGCATTAGCGACGAAGCGGGAGCACCCATCGATGTTCAAATCAAGGCGACCCGGGAACTCGGATGGCGCACACTCGAAGCCCGGACGGTCGAGGTCGAGGGTTTCCCCGGCGCCAATCTCCACGAGATCCCCGAGCGCGCATTCGACCTGGCTGTCGAGAAGCTCGAGTCGGCGGGCATCGGCGTCTGCTGCTTCGGATCGACGATCATGAACTGGGCGAAGACTGTACAAACCCCCTTCGCCGTGACCCTCGCCGAAACGCAGCGCGCCATTGCGCGGATGCAGCGGCTCGGCACGAAGTTCGTTCGCATCATGAGCTTCAAGCCGGACGATGACGCCGACACGATTCCCGCCGTTGTCTTCGAGCGGGTCAGGGAGGTGACTCGGATGTTCCTCGATGCCGGCCTGCAGCCCGTGCACGAGAACTGCATGAACCACGGCGGCATGAGCGCGCGCCATGCGCTCGAATTGCTCGAGAACGTTCCCGGACTCAAGTGGGTGTTCGACACGGCCAATCCGATCTTCAATCCCGACCGCTCCCGGCCCAAACCGTGGAGCAAGCAGGATCCTTGGGATTTCTGGACGCACGTGCGCGAAGCGACGGTGCATATTCACATCAAGGACGCCACCTGGAACCCGGAGAAGAACGACGCCGATTACCGATGGCCGGGCGAAGGCGGCGGACGGGTTCGCGACATTGTCAAAGACGCGCTGAGCCGCGGGTACGGCGGCGGGATCTCGATCGAGCCGCACATGGCGGTGGTGTTCCATGACTCGAGCGCCCGCGCGTCGGCGGAGGCGCAATACGCCAATTACATCGAGTACGGGCGCAGGCTGGCCAGCTTGGTCGGCGAAGCCCAAAGGGATTTGCAGTTGGCTTGAGCGCTGCCTCGGCCAGCCTGCATAGCGGTCCGCTTGCGAAGTTTGACCGCCCTGTGCACCGTCGGGGTATGAACATGCGGGCTAGCCGCCCAGCTTGGTCGGATCGCTCACGTCGCCCTTGTTGAAGTCGACGTATTCCTCGGTGAGATCGGCGGCGTAGAGGATTGCGCTGGCAGGGCCGAGGTTGAGCCGGATGTGCAGATCGAATTCCCGGGGAGCCACCGCGGCGCAGAGCTGCTTGAACGACGTCGTGGTGGGGCGGCCCTTTCTGAGACTCCAAACCACCGTGCGCGCCCCGGGCGCGCTGTACCCGATGTCGACGCGTTCTTCGGCGATTCGCGCCGGGCTGTACCCGAGGGCATCGATGATGCGGCCCCAGTTCGGATCGCCGCCAAACCAACTGGCTTTGACCAGGGCGCTGTTGGCCACCGCGCGCGCGGCGGCGTCCGCTTCCGCAAAGGTCCTGGCTCCGGACAGCCGGAGCGTGACGAAGCGCGTGACGCCTTCACCGTCGCGCACGATCATTCTGGCCAACTCGAGGCAGACATGATCCAGGGCCGCCTGAAAGAGCGCGATTTCCCGGCTGGGCTTCGCCGCGAGGCGCCCGCGGAGTTGGGGATGGCCTGCAAGGCCGTTGGCAAGCACGAGCACGGTGTCGTTGGTGCTCATGTCGCCGTCGACCGTGATCCGGTTGAAGCTCCGGGCGACGGCATGGGTCAGCATCCCTTGCAGGAGCTTCGCCTCGATGGCGGCGTCCGTGGTGAGGAAGGCAAGCATCGTCGCATGCAGCCCGGCGACGGGCATGGCGGCGGGGCGGCGTCCCGTGACGCTCATGCCCGGCTGGATCATGCCGGCGCCCTTGCAGACACCTCCGATCCGGACAGGTCGCCCGGCGAGCTTCAGTTCGATCGCGATTTGTTTGGACCGGGTGTCGCTGGTCATGATGGCCTCCCCGGCCTCGTCGCCGTGTTCCGGGGCATTGCCGAGGAGTCCGGCCGCCCGCCGGATCCCATCGCGCACGTTGGCCATCGGCATCGGCACGCCGATGCGCCCGGTCGAGGCGACCAGCACATGCTCGGGCGGCATGTGGATCTGTCCTGCCGCGGCGGCAGCCATTTCGAGCGCATCCCGCAGACCGCGCGGGCCGGTGCACGCGTTCGCGTTGCCCGAATTGGCCACGATGGCCTGCGCGCGGCCTTTCGCTGCGCGCGGGATGCAGACCTTGACCGGGGCGGCGCAAACCTGGTTGGTGGTGAACAGCCCGGCCACCGTTGCCGGCACCTCGGATACGATCAATGCAAGATCGCGTTTCTGTCCTTTGTCCGACCCTTTCCCCGTGCCGAGGCGCTTGATGTCACAGTAGACCCCGCTGGCCAGAAAACCCTTGGGGGCGACCACCGAACCCGGAACGGTTTTGAAAGTCCTTCTCATCGCAGCGGCGGATGCTGACCCAACCCGGGCGTTTTGGAAAGGGGCTTGTGCGGATGTCGATCAGCGCGCGCGTCCAGAGTCGAGCGTGCTGTTGCGCCTAACCGTGGCCCCTGAGAGTGATGGGTGCTGTTCACTTCTGCGTTGCCCATCGGGTCAGGATGTGTAAACCACGCCCATGCTCAACCACATCTGGCTTGCGTTGATCGTTCTCGCCGTTGTCCTCGGCGGCCTCGATGGGCGCCTGAACGCGGTGACCGACGCGGCCTTCGACGCCGCCAAGACCGCGGTGATCACCATCGCGCTGCCGCTCATTGGCATCACCGCCTTGTGGTTGGGGATCATGCGATTGGCGGAGAAGGCCGGTCTGATTCTGGCGCTGGCGCGGCGTCTGCGGCCCGTGCTCCGCCGGCTGTTCCCGGACGTGCCGCAGGAGCACCCCGCGATGGGCTCGATCCTCATGAACCTGGCCGCAAACATGATCGGCCTGACCAACGCCGCCACGCCGCTTGGTTTGCGTGCGATGACCGACCTCGAAAAGCTCAATCCCCGCCCCGGCACGGCCACCAACGCGATGTGCACGTTCCTGGCTCTGAACACCAGCTCGGTCCAACTCCTCCCGACAACCGCCATCGGCATCATGGCCGCGGCAGGTTCGACCAACCCGACCGCCATCGTGGGCACCGCCCTCATCGCCACAATCGGCTCGACCGCGGCCGGAATCTTCGCCGTCAAGACACTCGAAAAGCTGCGGTGGTTCCGTTTGCCGCCGCCGGAGCGACCGCCGGGGGGCCGAGCCCCCGAGGCGCCGAATGGGGGTCTCGAACCGGACTCGGTCGAGGGCGTGGGCAACACGGCTCCTGCGTGGGGCAAACTGGTCCTGGGGATCTACAGCGTTTTCCTGGTGGTTGCCTTCATCCAGTTGATGCGCCAGACGCCGGCATCCGGTGAAACCGCCACGCTCTTCTTGCGCACCATGAACGCCGTGTCGGTTCTCGCCATCCCGTTCTTCCTGTCGTTCTTCCCCCTCTACGCCGCACTGCACCGGGTGCGGGTCTACGAGGAGTTCGTCGAGGGGGCCAAGGAGGGTTTCCAGGTGGCGGTGCGCATCATCCCGTTCCTGGTCGCCATGCTCATGGCGATCGGAACGTTCCGCGCCGCGGGCGGCGTGGATATGCTGGCCCGGGGGCTGCGTCCGGTCCTCGATCTGGTGCAGTTCCCCGCCGACCTGCTGCCGCTCTGCCTGACACGTCCGCTGAGCGGAAGCGCGACGATCGGCCTCTTTGCCGATGTGGTGAAGACGTTCGGTCCCGACAGTCTCCTGGCGCGCATGGCGGGGACGATTCTGGGAAGCACCGAAACCACGTTCTACGTCATCGCCGTGTATTTCGGTTCGGTGTCCGTGCGCAAGACGCGCCATGCGGTCGCGGCGGGGCTGCTTGCCGATTTGGCGGGGATCATCGCGGCGATCGTGGTCTGTCGGATCGTGTTCGCGTGAACCGATTCACGCTCGGGTGTCGGAGTCGCTGCCGCCCAACTTCCGTTCGAGAATCTCACCCGCCAGGGCCGGGTTCGCCTTGCCTTTGCTCAATCTCATCACCTGGCCCTTGAGGAAGTTGAGCGCGGCACCCTTGCCCGCCCGATAGTCTGCGACCGGGCCGGGATTGGCCGCGATGGCCTGGTCGCAGAGGGCTTCGAGGGCGCCGGCATCGCTGACCTGGCTCAGGCCCTTGCGCTCGACGATGGCGGCAGGGCTCTCTCCGGTGGCAAACAGCTCCGCGAAGACGTTCTGGGCGATCCGGCTGCTGATCCGGCCGCTGTCGACCAATTCAACCAGTTCGATCAGATGAGCCGGCCTGAACCTCAGATCGGCAAGCGTGGTTTGCGATTCGGCCAGTTTTGCGCGGAGATTATTGATGACCCAGTTGGCGATCGCCTTGGGATTGCGCGATGGCCCCGCCACACCCTCGAAATAGGCGCCCAGCGCCACGTCATCGACGAATGTCTGCGCGTCGGCGGCGGGCAGTTGGTAGTCGCGCATGAAACGTCGCTTGCGCGCCAGCGGCAGCTCGACAACCCGCCCGCGCACTTCGTCAAGCCATGACTCGGTCGGCTCGAATGCCATCAGGTCCGGATCGGGGAAGTACCGGTAGTCATGCGCATCCTCCTTGGTCCGCATTTCCTCGGTGATCCCGGCGGCGTCGTCCCACCGGCGCGTGGACTGGACAAGTGTGCCTCCACGCTCCAGGACGGCAATCTGACGCGGGATCTCGTATGTCAGGGCGCGCCGGACTCCGCTGAAACTGTTCATGTTCTTGATCTCGATCTTCGCCCCGAGGTCGGTGGCGCCGCGCGGACGGACGCTGACATTGACGTCGCATCGGACCATGCCCTTTTCCATGTCGCAGTCGCTGACGCCGCCGTAGGCCAGGAGGTCTTTGAGCGCGTTGAGATAGGCGTAGGCCATGTCCGCGCTGCTCAGGTCCGGCTCGGACACGATCTCGAGCAGGGGCACGCCCGCGCGGTTGAAATCGACCCCGCTGGTCCGCTCGAAGTGAAAACTCTTGCCCACGTCCTCCTCGAGGTGCGCGCGCGTGATGCGGACGCGCCGGATGGCGCCCTCGAACTCGAAGTCCAGATGCCCTTCCGTTGTCGAGGGCCGGTCGTATTGGGTGATCTGGTAGTTCTTGGGCATGTCGGGATAGAAGTAGTTCTTCCGGTCGAACTTGGCGAAGGTGGGGATCGTGCAGTCGAGCAGCAGGCCCGCCAGCACGGTGAGGCGCAGGGCCTCATCGTTGGCGACCGGCAGCACGCCCGGCAATCCCAGGCAGACGGGGCAGACGTTCGTGTTCGGCGGCGCGCCAAAGGCATTGGCGCAACTGCACCACATCTTCGATTGGGTCTTGAGCTGGACATGCGTCTCCAGCCCGATCACGGCTTCGTACTCCATAGGGCCGCACGGTTTTGCCACACCCGGCAACGGCTTTGCACTCAATTCTCTCCGAACCCGTCCTGCCCTCAGGTCCCCGCCTTCCCCTTGGGGCGCTGCGCCAGGCGTACTTTCGGGTACGATGCCGCGGACTCGCGGCGTCCCGGATCGGACACAATCCCCTCCTGCGCCCGGCGGATCATCTCGGCCTGGCTGTCCAGCGGCTTGGCTCCCCGCAGCGCGCGGACGCGTTGGTAAACTCCGTCGGGAGACAGCGCGCGGGCCTTGACCGTGTCGGCCAGGACCACCGAGTCCAGTTCCCACAGGACGCGGTCGCGCAGGTTCCCGTCCTCGATGGGGAACGCCACCTCGATGCGCTTGAAGAAATTCCGGGGCATCCAATCGGCGCTCGCGAGCCAGACCTCGGGCCGGCAGGCGTTATGGAAGGCGAAGATCCGGCTATGTTCGAGGAAGCGCCCGACGATGCTCCGCACGGTGATCGTCTCGCTCAGGCCGGGCTGCCCGGCCCGCAGGCAGCAGATCCCGCGCACGACGAGATCGATCTGCACGCCCGCTTGCGAGGCTTCGTAGAGGGCATCGATGATCCTCCGGTCGACCAAAGAGTTCATCTTGGCGACAATGCGGGCCGGCAGCCCGCGGCGCGCGTTGTCGGTCTCGCGCCGGATCAACGCGAGCATGCGGTCATGAAGCTCGAACGGCGCCACCAGGAACTTTCGAGTCCCCTGGAACTGGCAGATCCCCGTCAGCAAATTGAACAGGCTGGTGGCATCCTCGCCGAAATCGGGGTGGCATGTGAGCAGCCCGATGTCCGTGTAGAGCTTTGCCGTGGTGGGATTGTAGTTTCCCGTGCTCAGGTGCAGATAACGTCGAATGCCGTCGTCGTCGCGCCGAACCACCAGCGTCACCTTGCAATGGATCTTGTAGCCGACCAAGCCGTAGACGACATGGACTCCCGCGTGTTCGAGCTGTCTCGACCACTCGATGTTGTTGGCCTCGTCGAAACGCGCCTTCAACTCGACCACGGCGGTGACCTGTTTGCCGTTGCGCACAGCGTCCATGAGCGCGCCGATGATCCGGGCGTCCCCGCCGGTGCGGTAGAGAGTCTGCTTGATGGCCAGCACGCGGGGATCGGTGGCCGCCTGCTGCAGGAAGCTGACCACGCACTCGAAGCTTTCATACGGATGATGCAGCAGGATGTCCCGGCTGCGGATCGCCGCGAAGAGGTCCGGCGCATCGCGCAGGGGGAGGGGGGCCGGCGCCAGGAAGGGCGGATCATGCAGCTCGGGCTGGCGATTGTTCGTGCAGAGCGTCATGAGCCGCGTCGGGTTCAGCGGCCCGTCCAGGACGTAGAGGTCGTTCTCATCCAGATGCAGGGTGCGCAGCAGTTCGTCGCGGATATGAATCGGACAATCGCGCTCCACCTCCAGACGCACCGCCTCCCCCTTGAGCCGGCGATGCAGTTGTGTCTCGACCGCCTTGAGCAGGTTGGCCACATCCTCCTCGTCGAGGTACAGCTCGCTGTTGCGCGTCACTCGGAACAGCCAGTACCCCAGGATCATCGTCCCCGGGAACAGGTCGGCCAGGTAGTGACCGATCAGGTTCCCAAGAAACACGTACTCCTTGGCGCCGCCTTCGCGGGGAAGCTCGATCAGACGCGGCAGGATGCGGGGCACCTGCACCACAGCCAACCGCCCGCGCTTGCGACCGTTGATCTTCGCCCGCACCTGGACGATGAGATTGAGGCTCTTGTTGAGAAGCTGCGGAAATGGATGCGCCGGGTCGATCGAAAGCGGTGTCAGGACCGGACGGACCTCCGCGCGATAGAACCGGTCCAGCCAACGCCGATCCTCCTCCTGCAGGTCGGCGACCCGCGTGAATCGAATCCCATGCCGCCTCAGCTCCGGGACCAGGTGCTCCCGCCAACACGTGTATTGATCCTCGACCATGCGTCGGACCCGCTGCGCGATGGCCCGGCAGCACTCGATCGGCGTCAGCCCGTCGGGGGATCGCTCGACAACACCGCTCTGCACTTGCTGCTTGAGCCCGGCAACCCGGACCTCGAAGAACTCGTCGAGGTTCGAACTGACGATGCAGAAATACTTGACCCGCTCGAGCAATGGATTGCGACAGTCCAGCGCCTCGTCGAGCACGCGCTGATTGAACTCGAGCCAACTGAGCTCCCGGTTGATGTAGCGGTTGGGACCTTCGGCCATAGTGTCCTCGTCAGGATGACCGCGACCCGCATCAGATCAGCTTGGTCTGTCCGGGAATAGCCACCGGATAGATGCCGTCGGCGCCCGGTTTGACCGGCGGCTCCGTGTCCATTGTGACCTCGCCCGCGGGCTGAAAAGCGAACCCGGAATCCCAGGCGTCCTTCCATGTGATCTTCTGCCCGGAGTAGACCGCCATCTGTCCGACCACGGTCGCCATGGTGGAATCGGCGAGGGTCTTCGCCCGGTGGAACGGCGCCCCGGCGCGAATCGATTGCAGGAACTCGACATGCATCTGCTCGTAGGGCGACTTCCCCGAGGCCGCGGCGTCGGCCCGCCATGTGACCTTGCCCGCCCGATCGGTGAAATACGGCCGGTCGAACGCGGCGAAATGGCAGCGGCCCTTGGTGCCGTGGAACACGTCTCTGTTCAATCCGAAACAGCCGGTCGCCGTCCGGCAGGATCCGTAGATGCAGCGTCCGTCGGCGTATTCATAGGTGACGTGATGATGGTCGAACGACGTGCCCATCGAAGCCTGGAAATGCGTTGAGCGCCCTCCCATCCCATAGGCGTGGTCGGGCATCACGTCCCCCAACGCCCACAGAGCCGAGTCGAGATTGTGGACGAGCGATTGAGGGATGTCGTCGCCCGAGAGCCAGGTGAAGTGATACCAATTGCGCAACTGATATTCCATCTCGCTCCATTGGGTCTGGCGGTCGATTAATCGGTAGGGCCCGCGCAAATAATCACACTGAACTGCCACAACCTCGCCGATCTCGCCCCCGTGCATCCGCTGGATCGCTTCGCGCCGCCCCAGATGATACCGATACGTCACGCCCGCAAGCACACCCGTCCCGTTCTGTTTGGACAACGCGTCGGCCTCGAGGATCTTCCGGATCCCAACAACATCGACCGCGGCCGGTTTCTCGACGAACACGTGCTTCCGGGCCCGCACCGCCGCCAGGGCATAGTCCGGATGGAACCGGGACGCGCAGGCGATCAGGACGACGTCGCAATGCTCGATCACGCCGCGATACCCGTTCAGCCCGGCAAACCGCCTCTCCCGCGGCACCTGGATCCGACCCGGGAACATCGGAGTCAGCGTGCTCAGCGAGGTCTCGATCTTGTCGGGAAAAACGTCGGCAGCCGCCCAAAGCACAGTGCCCGAGTCGCCATGCATCGCGTCGCCGACCGCGCCCGTGCCGCGTCCGCCGCAGCCGATCAGGCCGAGCTTGAGTGTGCCGCTCTCCGCCGCGTGGGCGAAGCGACTCACATCGAGTGCGCCGGCCAGCGCTGTCCCAGCCACTGTGGCCGAGGTCTTGAGAAAGCCGCGGCGGTTTATGGATGTCGGATTGGAGATTGGACGGTTTGTCTTCATGTGCGTGCTCAATTGTGGTGAATCAGTGCCGCGCCCAGAGTACCACTGCGATCGGATCGTGCCAGCCTTTCCGATTTGACTGCTTGCGAACCCGACACGGATCCATGCCGCCTGCCACCGTCGATTCAAGTTCACCGGCAACCAGGCAAGCCGTCGTCCTGAACCGAGTGCTCGACCTGTGCCGCCCGCGTCACCTAGCCTTGACCGGTGAAGCGTGTTGTGGACAAGTCGAGTTCCAGTGCTGCGTTGATGGGGTCGAGGATCCTCCGGCTCGAGGTGCGCACGAAACCGCCAATGCCTGAGCTGAGGCCGCCGCGGACGGGTGTGGGGCGGGGAAGGCGGCCCGGCCAATTCCCGGTTGTCTTCTGCGCGCGCCTTCGTTGGATGTCGCTGCTCGTCACGGCCTGTGCCTGCCTGATCGCCGCGTCCGCCCAGGAATCGACAATCACCGTTCATGCGAACCAGGTGGTCCACCGCGTTTCGCGCCACCTGACCGGGGCATGCATCGAGGACGTGAATCACGAGGTTTACGGCGGCATCGACAGCCAGATGATCTTCGGCGAAAGCTTTGCCGAACCTGCACCTCCCGCGCCGCTCCGAGGCTTCACGGCCTACGGCGGGCAATGGCTGCTGCAGGACGGCGAGTTGCTGGCGCCTTCTGGTGAGGGACCCAAGTTGCTCTGGGACGGGCCGGCGTTTGGACACGGTGAGGCGAGCGTCGAGGTGTGCTTCCCCGGACCTGGAAGCGGCAACGCGGGATTGATCGTCAAAGTGACCGAGGCCGGTCTGGGCGCAGACCGCTTCACCGGATACGAGGTGGCGCTCGAGACCGCAGGCCGGCTCGTTGTGGGGCGCCATCGTCAGAACTGGGAACCGATTCGCACCGTGCCGTGCAAGGTGCCAGCGATGCAGTGGATCAAATTGACCGTGCGGATGACCGCCAGGTCGATCGAGGTGCTGGTCGACGGCCGGAGCATCATGCAATTCGACGACACAGAGCACCCTCTCGAGACCGGGGTGATCGGACTCCGGACCTGGCAGCGCGAGGCGCGCTTCCGCAACTTGACCGCTACCACCGATGGCGAGGCACGGCGAATCGAGTTCGCCTGCGCAACCCAAGGCGAAGCGCTCAGGGGCGTCAGCGGCATGTGGCGCGGCTTTCGCCGCGGCAGCGCAACCGGCGCGTTCGCCCTGATCCAGCAGGAGGCCTTTTCCGGACGCCAGAGCCAGCGGTTGATCTTCACCGGGGGGCAGGGCGAGGTCGGCGTCGAGAACCAGAGCCTGAACCGCTGGGGTATGAACTTCGTTCGCGGCAAGCCCTACGAAGGGTTCATCTACGCCCGGGCCCCACAGTCTGTGGAGGTGTTCGTTGCCATCGAAAGTCGTGACGGCGCGAAGGTCCATGCCCAAAGAGGCTTGAAGCTGGCGGCTGGCGGCTGGCAGCGTCTCGATTTCACATTGCGGCCGGACGACAATGACAGGACAGGCCGGTTCGCGATCAAACTCAAGCAGCCCGGCACGCTCACACTGGGCTATGCGTTTGTGCACCCCGGATCCTGGGGACGCTTCAAGGGACTCCCCGTTCGCAAGGATGTGGCCCAAGGATTGATCGACCAGGGCATAACCGTCCTGCGCCAGGGCGGCTGCATGGTCAACGCCCCTGCGTACCGGTGGAAGAAGATGATCGGACCGCGCGAGGCGCGTCCCCCTTACGCCGGCTGGTGGTATCCGCATGCCTCAAACGGCTGGGGCATCTTCGATTTCCTGAATTTCTGCGAGGCGGCCGGGTTTCTCGGGATTCCTGACGTGAACATGGGCGAGACCCCGCAGGACATGGCGGATTTCGTCGAATACGTGAACGGCCCGGCCTCGAGTGAATGGGGGCGGAGACGCGCCGCTGACGGACATGCAGCGCCGTACGGGCTCAAGCACCTGCAACTGGGCAACGAGGAGCGCGTGAACGAGGCGTACTGGCTGAAGTTCAGGGCCATCGCCGAAGCCGTCTGGGCCAAAGACCCCGACATCGTCCTCGTCGTCGGTGACTTCGCCTACCGCCAGGCAATCGAGGATCCATTCAACTTCCAGGGCGCCCTGGGCGGCATCACCAGCTTTGCGGCACATCGGAAGATCCTGCAACTCGCCCAGCGGTTCGATCGCGAGGTCTGGTTTGACGTCCATGTGGGGACCGAAGGCCCCCGGCCGGATGATCTGCTCGCCGGGATGTTCTCGTACTGCGATGCGCTGGAACAAATCGCCGATGGCGCACGGTTCAGGGTCGTCGTGTTCGAGTTCAACGCCGGCAATCACTCCCAAAAACGCGCCTTGGCCAACGCGCTGGCCATCCAGGCCATCCAGCGTGACGGACGCATCCCGATCGCAGCCTCGGCCAACTGCCTTCAGCCCGATGGACAGAACGACAACGACTGGGACCAGGGCCTCCTGTTTCTGAATCCCTCGCAGGTCTGGCTCCAGCCGCCCGGCTACGTCACCCGCATGATCTCACGCCAATACCAGCCGTGCCTGGTCCATGCCGACGTGGACGGACCGCAGGGCGAGCTGGACGTCGTCGCGACGCGCGGCGAGGATGGACGCACCCTGGTTCTTCATGTCGTCAATGCCGCTGACCGACCCGTCCCCGCCACGATACGGCTCGATGGCTTCGAACCTGCCAAGCCCGGCGCGGTGGTCGAACAACTCGAAGGTCCGCTTGAAGCGCGCAACACCGCCGACGATCCGATGCGGATCGCTCCACGCTCGGAGGTGTGGCGGCACTGCTGCGCCGACGGCGTTGTACAGCGCCTCTTCACGCCACGATCCTGCACTGTGCTCCGATTCGAGTGAGCCCGAGTGAGTTCTCGGACAACCTCACGCTGACAGATTCTTGCTCGGCGCGCTTCAAAGCGTTCAAGTCCTTGACCAGGAACTCTTAATATAGTGACGGGTTCTTTATTATTGACATGCCCTTGGTGTTGGCGTACGTGTGTGTGCGGCAATGTCGCGAGGTGATGGAGTGAGTGTCATGAGTGTCATGAGTGTAATGGAGTGAATTGAAAGGAAGGCACTGTATGCGGATGGCACGGATCAAGATCAGGGGGCGAGGGGCGGTGTATCACTGCATCTCGCGCGTGGTGGGCGGGCAGAGGCTATTGGGGTCCTTGGAGAAGGAGAAGCTGCGGGAGATGCTCTGGC
>JAKLFY010000114.1 GCA_022710935.1 Verrucomicrobiota bacterium | reverse complement strand
GAATGGACAAAACCATGAGTCAGCCGACACGGAAAGAGATTTTGGAACGGTTGCGGCGACGGTACCGGAGCGCCGGCCCCGAGCACAAAGGCAAGCTCCTGGATCAAGCGCAGGAGTTGCTGGGCGCACAGCCTCCCGACTTGCGCCAGAAGATTGTCGCACTCGACTCGAATTCCACTTGAAAGGCGCCCTGTTTCACGACCATTCTCCCGCAATCGAGATCCAAGTGGCTGTGCATCAAACGTATGCTTGGACACGACACGCGGGCGGACGCGCCGTGTGGGGATGATCGCAGCAAGCTCTCCGTTGTGTGTTTCGCTCTCGATCGACAGGCTGCCTGACTCGAAATCTGGCACGGATTGAGCTTAGACTCGGATTCAGCGGGCGTGCGGACCCTGAGCACGCACCAAGATCGCCGGCGGACCTGGGATACCGGTGATAACCAGGAACAAAGTGGAATTCTGTCTCCGCTTGTGTCAGAATGCAGGGCATAAAAACCTGATCATGAACACTCGTCCTCCTTTTGAGACCCTGAGCGTGCTGGCCTTGCTGGCTCTGTCGGCGCCGGAAACGACGCGCGCCCAGGTGCAGATCAACGCCAGCGACATGTTCAATCAGCCCGGTCAATACTACAGGGCTTATGCCGGCAGCTCGGACGTCGACGTTTCCGGGCGTTTGGGCGGGACTGGCGGGCCCCAGGCTTGGGATTTCACGACCGGACCGCAGGACATCACGCTCCGCTTCGATTACATTGCGATCGGCCAGGCCGACCATGCCGCCGATTTTCCGGGCGCCACCTTTGCCGAGAGGAAGACAAACGAAAGCGACAGCTCGACGGCGTGGATGTACCTTGAACAGGCCGCCGGGCGGGGACGGATGAACTACGGCTTTTACGACCTGGCGTTCAGCGACACTCTCCCCTCATGCCCGTTCACACCGCCCATCCGGGATTTCCCCGAGTCGATCGGCTACGGCGACGGCTGGTCGGTGGCGACCGTCTTCCTTTCCGAACTCAGGATTCCGGACATCGGAGATGACGAAGGCGGCGGCGAGGACTTCGTGATTCCGCTGCAAATCACTTACAGCGCGTCGGCAAAAGCGGATGCCTACGGGATCGTCAACCAGCCCGGGATTGGCTTTGGCGAATGCATCCGCGTCAACGAGCTTGCGCAATGGGACATTGCCGCTGACCTCGGTCTGGGAGACGGATTCCAGACGATCTCGACCCAGTACACCCGCAATTATTACTGGCTCCGCCCGGGCCGTGGGATTGCGGTTCAAATCACATCCAAGCAGCTCGACACACCCCCGCTCGATGAGTTCCCCGTGGCGGCGGAGTTCATTCGCATGTTCGAGACGAACCACCCGGACAGCGTGCCCGACACGCCGAGCATCAAGGATTTCAGGATCACCGTCAGCAAAGACGGAGCGTTGTTGACCTGGACCAAAGGCACGGGCCTGACCAGCTATCAGGTGGATGTGACCGACAATCCGGGCCTGCCTGGCTCGTGGACCAAACTGGCAACGACGGCCTCGAACTACCTCATTGACAGCGCGGCCAACAAGCCCGGGACGCCCCGCCGCTTCTATCGGGTCGTGGGCAACTAGACGCCGCCTATGCGACCCAGCGACCGCAAAGCGGCTCGCCGTCACTCGCCGGAGCCGCGCCGGGCGGACGGAGGTTCGGGGCGCGTTGCGGCCTTCACGCTGATCGAACTTCTGGTCGTCATTGCCATCATTGCAATCCTGGCCGCCCTTCTGCTGCCGGCCTTGACCGCGGCCAAGCAAGCCGGCCTGAGCGCGCGCTGCCAAGGCAATCTGCGGCAACTCGGCCTGGCGCTGCTGATGTACACGGAGGACTACTCGCGTTACCCCGTCTACAACTTCGATCCCGACGCATTCGAGCCGATGGAGTTCTGGCACGAGAAACTCACGCCGTATGTCCAGGCCCGGTGGACCAACGAGGTTTACCGGTGCCCGGCCTATCGGGGCGTGACGGTGGATGGGAACGACGTGGCGACGCCCTTGGGCAGTTACGGCTACAACGCCAACGGGACCCAATGGAGCTACAGCGAGTTGGGACTCGGCGGACGCTACTCGAAAATGGTCTGGGAAGGCGATTCGCCCGACGGCAACACGTCGCTGGTCGCTATCACCCAATCGACCGTCAAGGTCCCCAGCGACATGATCGCGCTGGGCGATGCGCATCTGATTTGGGTGAACCCGCTCCTGCTCCGGATTCTGTATGACCTCAAGAGCCAGGAGACCTACAGCGGCATGGCCCTCATCGACATCAATTCGCGCAACAACGTCCAGGCCCCAAAGTGGCCGGGCAGCACCGGCGTTCTTAAAGCCACGCAACACCGCCATCGCAACCGCTCGAATGTCCTCTTCTGCGACGGACACGTCCAAAGCATCCGGGAGGAGAAGCTCTTCGAGCGCACGGATTCCGCCCTGCGCCGCTGGAACAACGACAACGAACCCCACGGCGACAAGCTGACCAACCTCTAGCCCGGTTATTTCACACGCTTCGCGAGGAACCGTAACCGGGCTAGTTGGCAACACCGCGCCCAGAAAGGGAACCCGGAGCATTCTGTCGGGCTTGATCGGACTCCGGGCTGATTTTACGCTCTCGGGCACCTTGACCGCGGGAATCACATTGTTGTGCCGGGGATCCGTCTGTCTCGCATGAGCCAGTCCTTCATGAATGCGGCGCGCGACTTCACAGCGTCGTTCACAAATCTGGCCCGTCTGCCGCGCGCCTTCTGGATTGTCATCGGGGCATTCGTCGTCGAATCGAGCGCGTACTTCGGCGTCCTGACCTTGATGGCGTCCTATGTCTCGAGGGATCTTGGGTGGGGCGATGTGCGCGCGGGGTTCACGGTGAGCCTGTTCACAATGGCCGTCACGCTCTTCATGCTCGGCGCGGGCAGCTACGCCGAGGGATTCGGCCTGCGGCGGGCGATTCTGTTCGCCTTGTTGATCTGCACGGGGGGCCGCGCGCTCTACAGCCTGGCCCCGGGCTGGAACAGCGCGGTGGCGGGAGTTGCGGTGCTCGTGTCGCTGCTGTTGGTGGCGGTCGGGGCGGGCATTCTCCAACCGGTTTGCTACTCCGGTGTCAAGCAGTACACCGACGAGAAAACGAGTTCGATGGGCTACGCCCTGATCTATGCGATCATGAACCTGGGGATCGTGGGGATCGGAGCGGTTTCCGCCTGGATTCGCCCCGCTGTGCAGGACCTGAAGACGGGTGCGGGCGGCGACGTGTTCGGACGCCCCGTCATCGAGATTTTGTCCGTTTTCTCGACAACGGGCGTGCAGGCGGTGAATTGGGCCTGCACGGCCATCACGGGCGCGACGTTTGTGCTGTTTCTAATGCTCATGACCAGGAGGATCGAAGCGGCCAAAATCCGGCCGGATCCGGCGGAGGCGATGCGCATGGCGGAAACACGGCCCCTGGGACAACGCCTGCGGCATTACTTCGCCGAAGGTCCGTTCTGCAACACGCGGTTCCTCTTCTTCATCTTCATGTTGCTGCCGGTGCGGACTCTGTTTGCGCACCAGTGGCTGACCTTTCCCGAGTACATCCTGCGCGCGTACGACAAAGGAGTCGCCGATCACATGGAATGGCTGGTGAACTGGATCAACCCGATGATCATTTTCATTGGCGTGCCCGTGGCCACGGCGCTCAGCCGGCGGGCGGACGTGTATACCATGATGGTGATTGGCTCGCTGGTCAGCGCCGTCCCGACTTTCCTGCTCTGCGCCGGGCCGAATCTGACGCTCCTGATCGCCTATTTCGTGGTGTTCTCGATCGGCGAAGCCCTGTGGTCGGCGCGTTTCCTCGAGTACGCGTCCGAACTGGCTCCGCCGGGACGCGTGGCGCAGTACATGGGATTGGCCCAGATCCCGTGGCTGCTTGCCAAGGGCACCACCGGGCTCTACTCCGGCTACGTGTTGTCACGGCATTGCCCTGAAGGGGTTCCACCGGCGGAGCAGCAGACCGGCACAATGTGGCTGCTGTACGGGAGTATCGCGATGATGTCGCCGATCGGCCTTTGGCTGGCGCGAAAATGGGTCCGCGCAGGTTTGCGCACCCATCACACCGGTGGTGTCTGAACGAAGGAGCATCCAACACATGGTCAGAGAGAATTCTATTTCAAGAACGCATTGCGCCCTTGAACCGGCCTGGAAGGGAACGTTGTCGGAGGAGCAAGCTCCGCGAACCCCCGGCTCGAGACAATCACCCTCATCCATCAGGGCCTCTGCCGCGGCTGCGGGATCGGTCCTGCGAAGGCGGCGGTTCATGGCGTGGCCATGGCCGCACCTGGTGGCATGCATGTTGGCGGCTTGTGCGCTGACCGGTTGCTCCCATGACCCGCACCCCCAGGTCGTGGTCTACGCCGCTCAGGACCAGGTCTACTCCGAGCCCATCCTGCAGGAGTTCGAGAAGCGGACGGGCATCCGTGTTCGCGCCGTGTATGACAGCGAAGCCGTCAAGACCGTCGGGCTGGCCAACCGCCTCCTGGCCGAGAAGAATCATCCCCAGGCAGATCTCTTCTGGGGCAACGAGGAACTCCGAACGCGCCAGTTGGCGGTTCAGGGAGTGTTTCGGGAAACCAACGGTGTCGCCACCTTCGGGTATCGGACCCGGCGCATCGTGATCAACACGAACCGCCTGGCCCTGGCGGATGCGCCGCGGTCATTGACGGAGCTGACCAACCCCGTCTGGCGCGGCAAGGTGGCGCTGGGCTACCCGCTCTTTGGAACAACCGCAACGCATTTCCTCGCGCTGCGTCAGCACTGGGGCGCCGGCCCGTGGGAGGCTTGGTGCCGCGCCCTGCAGGCGAACGAGGCGTTGGTTGTGGACGGCAACTCCGTGGTCGTCAAGTTCGTCGGGCGCGGGGAGGCCTGGATTGGGCTCACCGACTCGGACGACGTGGCCGCGGGCCAGCGCGAGGGCTTGCCGATTGTCGCGCTGCCGACAGGCCCCGACACATTGTTCATTCCCAACACAGTCGGGGTGATTCGGGGTGGGCCGCATCCGGCCGAAGCCGGGCGGCTTCTCGAATACCTGCAAAGCCCCGAGGTCCTCACGCGATTGGTCGAGGTCAATGCCCTCGAAGGCGCACGAACCGAACGGGGGACGGGCTTGGCCGTGGACTGGGATGCGCTGTTGGGGGAACTCGAAGCCGGGACTCAAACACTGCGCGGTCTGTTCCTCCGCTAGCCCTAACCCGGAAATCTCACCAGTGGGGCGGGCACGCAGACACAGTGCGGTCGAGATGGGGTCCATCGGTTTGGGGCGCGGGTTTCTGATGAGCCCGCATTTCAGGTGAAATGTGACGGTGACCGGTCAGATGACATCAAAAGCTGGTGAGAAATGCGGGCTGAAGAGGCGGCTTGCCACGCGCCGCCGCTCGCCTCTCGCTTCCGCGCGGAACGTCCGCTGGAGGAGACGGGCGTCGGCTGGCGCAGGCTGGCGAAGGCGCTTGGCAAGAGGGCCGTCTCTGCGCTATCAACCTGCGCGTGTCCGAGGCCCGACAACCGCCCATCAACGCCAGCACGCGTCTCTGCGCTGTGTACGGGCATCCCATTGCCCACTCGGCGTCGCCCCCGATGCAGAATGCCGGATTCGCGGCGCTGGGATTGAACTGGCAGTACCTCGCCTTCGATGTGCGCCCGGAAGACCTGGGCGCCGCAATCAGCGGGGCGCGGACGATGGGCTTCATCGGCCTGAACCTGACCGTTCCGCACAAGTTGCTGGCGATGGGCTTGGTCCATTGCCTCGATGCGTCAGCCCGCTCCTGGGGCGCCGTCAACACCATCCGATTCGAGGCCCAAGACGCCGACGGAGCGTGGCAGCCTGTCGGGAGCTTCGCACAACCGCCGACACCCCCCGTCCGCGCGCAGGGCTTCAACACGGATGCCGAGGCCATCACCCGCGCCTTGCAGGAAGATCTGGGATTCGAGCCGCGCGGCGCCAGTGTGCTTGTGCTTGGGGCCGGCGGCGCGGGGCGCACCGCGGCGTTGAAACTGGCCCGCGACGGCGTGTCGCGCCTGTTCCTGGTGAATCGGACGATGGCGAAGGCCGAGCAGGCAAGAAACGAGATCCTCGAACACTGGCCGCAGGTGGCGGTGGCGCTCGGTTATCCGGATGCCGGGATCGATTTGGTCCTCAACGCGACTTCACTCGGTCTGAGGGCCGGCGACGCATTGCCTCTCGACACGCGGCAATTCCCTTTGCGCCGTGCCCGGTCGGTCTACGACATGATCTATCGCCCGGCGGAGACTCCGCTGTTGGCGGCGGCGAGGGCGTCCGGTTGCCGTGTCGCAAACGGCCGGGGCATGTTGCTCCATCAAGGAACCCGATCACTCGAGATTTGGACGGGCCGGCCGGCGCCGGTCGAGGTGATGCGCCAGGCTCTCGATCGAAGTCTCGATCGCACCGATGACTGACCCCGCGCGTTGGGCGGCTCTGCCCTTTCATTTCTGGTCTGTCGTTTTCTTTTGCCTGGGGAGCATCGTCGGCAGTTTCCTCAATGTCTGTGTCTATCGAATGCCGCGTGGCGAGAGCCTTGTGTCGCCTCCCTCGCACTGCCCTCATTGCCAGACCCGCATCCCGTGGCGCAGCAACATCCCGCTGGCGAGCTGGCTCTGGCAGCGCGGACGCTGCCGGGCGTGTGCCGCTCCCATTTCGATTCGGTATCCGGTGATCGAGTTGCTGACGGCCCTGCTGTTCCTCGGCTGTTGGCTGCGCTATGGCGAGACGTCGATGGGCCTGCCCCTGGTTTACAGCCTGTTCGTGGCCGGGCTGGTGGTCGCTGCGTTTGTCGATCTCGAGCATTACATCATCCCGGATGCCATCACTCTGGGCGGAATCGGCGCGGGTTTTGTCTGTTCCATCCTCGTGCCGGAATTGCATCGAGAGGCGTCCTTGGTGGACGCCTTGCGGCGCTGCCTGGTCGGGGCCGCCCTGGGAGGCGGCCTGATCTATGCCGTCATGCGCCTGGGCAAACTGCTGCTCGGACGCCACCGACTCAAGCTGGCGCACGGCACGCGGATCTACTTCGGCGAAGAGGATCTCGTGCTGCCGGACAGACTCATTCCTTATGCGGAAGTCCTGTATCGGCGCACCGACGCGATCGTACTCGAGGCGCGCGAAGTGGAACTTGCGGACCGATGCTACTGGAACGTGCGGCTGCGATTGACGCGCGACGCGCTCCAAATCGGCGACGCGACGTATCGCCCCGAAGATGTGCCGTGTCTCGAGGTGATCACGGATGCCGTGGTGATCCCGCGCGAGGCCATGGGACTGGGCGACGTGAAGTTCATGGCGGCCATCGGCGCCTTTCTCGGTTGGACGGGCGTCCTGTTCTCCTTGATGGCCAGCGCGCTCCTCGGGTCGGTCGTCGGAACGACCCTCATCGCATTGCATCGCCATGCGCAGGCCAAGCCGATTCCTTACGGGCCGTATTTGGCTCTGGCAGCGGCGCTCTGGGTCTTTGTCGGGGACCGGATTGCGACGTGGTGGCTGGGGATGTAGCACGCGATTACGATTACGAGAATGCCAGAGCGAAAACCGTGAGACGCGCCCGGAAAGGGAACCGGGGGCCTCCTGATGGGGTGTGGACCAGACGCGTCAGAATGAGGCGTTGACCTCCCAGTACGTGGCCTCGGTGGGCAGGACGATCATCTGGCGCTCGGCCAGGATCTGCGCTGGTCGTCCATTGACCTGAGCAGCCCGTAGCGGTTTGGCATCGGGATGCCGCGCGCGCAACAGGACGCCACCGGGCTTGACCGTCGGAGCGATCGCGACTGTGGCTGTGACGGCATCGGAGGCGGCGCGCGAAACGATCTCGACGGTCAGACTGCCAAAGTAGGTTGCCGCGCGATCGATGTGAATGCGCTGGCCATCGCGCATCCAGGCTCGAGGCACGCCCAGCCCCAGCTCGAGGGTGTTTCCCCGCTCCAGCACGAGCATCTGCCTCATCCATTGAATGAACTTGCATTCGTCCGGAGTCTTGTAGAGCGGCCCGCCTCCTGTTCCGAGCCGCGGCACCCACTCGGCGAAACAGGCCACGTCTGGATACAGGCTCGCGCAGGCGGTGTTGTAGAACGCCCGAAGGAGGTTCGCCACCTCGTCGCGTTGGAGGTAGACGAGCGGCAGATCGAGCAGATTGGGCTGCAGGGTGAATCCGCCGAGGTCGAAGAAGTCCCGGCGTGGTTCGGCAAGGCCGTAGCCGGATTCCTGGCTGAGGAACACATTGTCCTCGAGGTCCTGGATCATCCAGTTCACAAACGGATGATGCGGATCGTACACTCGCCCGCTCACCAGGTGCAGCGCCGGATAGAGCGCCTCGCGAATCCACCCCTCCTTCAGATGAGTCAGCGCATAGGCGCGCGGAGGCGCGAATGGCACCCAGGTCCCATCCCGCAACCGCACGACCGGCGATGTCGCGACCGATTCCTCGAGGCTGGCGCGAATGTCCTGGCGGAACTCGGCGGCATCCCGCTCGAGCCGCGCGGCGAGGGTGGCAACGCGCTGCCACCATTCCTCGCTCAAGCTCCCAGGCCCTTTGGCAGGCGCGCGGTCCGGGGAAACGGCCATATCGCGCAAAGCCGAAAGCGCGTCCACCAGCGTCTGCATCCCGAGATGGTAATAGGCATCCGTCGCATAGAAATACTGAGACTCCTGGACGTCTTCGAGTTGGCCCGCGGGCGCGAGACCGAACTCGACCCGGCGTGAACCGTCCGGGTTGTGCTGTCGGGTGGCTTGGCGCTCACGCGTAATCCAATCAGCCGCCAGGACGAGCTGCGGCATCACTTGAATGAGGTAATTGGTGTTGCGGGTCCAGAAGAAGTGCTCTGCCAGGGCCCAAAGCGCCCAGCCGTGGTGCATGTTGTAGCCCTGTGCGGTGTAGGGATCCGGCTCGCTCGGGTGTGCGGCATAGAAGACCCCGTCGCGGGTTTTGAAATTGCCAGGCAGACTCTTCACGCCCTGGTTCGCCAGGAAGGGCACCAGGAGGCGCAGGGCCTCGAGAGGCTCGCCGCGCATCTCGAGCGATCGGGCCACCATCGCCGTTTCGTTCAGAAAGTTCCCATAGACATGGGTCGCCGCGCCGTGTTGATAGCGGCCGGTCGCCGGATCGAGATCGGTGGAAATCAACACGTGCCACAAGTTGGCTTTGAAGAAGTCGTTCAGGAACCGATCCGGCACTTCGTAGGTCATCCCCTGGGCGGCGCGCTCCTTCCAAAACCGGACCACGGCTGCGTGGAGCGTGTCGAATGAGAGGCCTTTCAGGGCGATCGCCTCGCGCGGGGTCAGCAATTCGACATACGGCGCAAAAAAGTCGACCGCATGGCTCTGCCCCGGCGCCAGATCGACCCGATACCGGAGCGCCTCGCGGGGCTGTCCGGAATCGGCGCGGGCTGGGTGATAGCTCCCGGGGCGACCGGGCTCGAGCACGGCCAGTTCGAGTTCCCCACGGCCACGAATGTCAAAACGTCCGCGCACCGGAACAACGCCCGCCTGCTCGACCCGATTCGAGTGAGGCCGGAGAAAGACGGCGTGGTCGAGGCCGAGCTGCAGCGGATCCGTCCGGCTCAGCTCCAGCCACAGACACGCGGTTCGAGGCTGCTCGGACCGGTTGCTCAGCTCGAAGCGGGCTGCGAGCACAACGGTCTCGGTGCCGACCGGACTGGCCGTTGTATCAATCGGTTCGACCAGAGGCGCCGCCAGGCAGGTCTGGATGACACGCAGGTGATCCTCCTCCCATTCGTGCCGCACGACCGGCAGCCAGCCCTCTTCGAGGCGCCGCGTGACAGCCGGTCGGTCGCGCGGGCCCATCGCCGGATGTTCGCCGACCGCAAAGTCGTACACCAGCGCCTGGTCAGGCCATCGACGGGCTTCGGCGTCCGGCCCGGGTGAGCGCAGGCTATCGCGGCGCATCTGGATCTGCCCATGAGGCAACAGCGCCACTTCCTGACGCAATCCCGGCACACCGAGAAACACGTATGGTGAGGGCTTTCCGGGGATCGCTCCGCTCACCTGATCGAAGCTCTGTTCGGGACGGCGCGCGACCTGCTCGGCCACTGTGCCCTCGGGCCAAACCTCGCCCGACGGTCCCGACCATGTCGCGTGCGTCAAGTTTCTGTCGGCATCGCTGACGAACACGCCGATGTCACGCACCAGCAGACCGCCCTCGCGCAAGACGTCGTCGATGAACACCGCGAAGCTGCGCGTCTCGCCGCTGCGGAACAGCAGATGGCCGCGGTCTGGACTCAGGCGTTCGGGGGCGTCGGCATACGCCACCTCGACCAGAGCGGCGTCGGCGCCTTGACGCTCGGTGGCGATCACCCGCCCGTTGCGCGCCTCGAACCGCGGCGCCCACTGGCCCGGCGTCACCGTCCGGACACCCCACTCGAACCGCAGCCGCGCCCGGCGTTCGATGGCATCCGAATACACTGCGACCTTGCGCACGGCCAATGGCTCGGCCGCGAGCACGCGCAGCTTATAGGTGAGTCTATGGACCGCGCCCTCGATCGAGATTCCGGGCGCCTCGGACTGCATGAGGGGGGCGAAAGCGATCCTGGCTTCCGCCTGATCGACCGTCATTGAGGCCTTGACGGTGGTCCAATCTCCGTTGAAAGGATCGTCCAGCTTCATCCATCCGCCAGAACCGTTGTCAGGCCACACCCGACGCCACCACTGGACGGTCACGGGCGCCGGATTGGTTGGCGGGGAATCGAAGAGAATCCGGACCGCGCGCACGGGCCGTGGGTGATCCCACTCGCATTCCAGGGCGGCCCCCCTGGCCAGCACCACGGTCGCCGCGTTCGTCTCGGAGGCCAGGCAATCGGCATTGACCCGGCGAGACGCATCGACCGGATCCGTCACGCTCATCCGGCCGAAGGCAGCCAGGTTTGACCGAGGAGCTTCGGATTCGGCCGCCGGGGCGGGCAGAACGAGCAGAACCGCGGTCAAGACCGCGACCACCGCCCGGTCAACAACACACATGGTTCTTGGCACGCATGCACTCATACCGGATCACGCGCGCAAAAGCCAGACGAAGCCTCCGCTCAGGGCCAATTCATGTAGTGGAGCGGCGACGGCCCGTCGCCCGCCGACACATTGTGCGACTCCATTGGCCGGGGACGAGGACGTCCCCACTCCTACGCCTTCGTGTGCACGAGCAGAGCACGGGAGGGGCGACGTCCTCGTCGCCCGCCGACACATTGTGCGACTCCATCGGCCTGGGACGAGGACGTCCCCACTCCAGCCTCTTCGTCTTCATGAATTAGCGCCGCCTCGCCTCGGCACATCGAAGTCCAGCTTGACGTTGCACTGAAGTTGTTTAGTTTGCGCTGAAGATGAATCTCCAGCTTGCGCTTTACCCATTGGACGACCGAGTCTGCGCCGACGGTGTGTCGAGCAACCGGGGGCGTGGTTTCACGTTGATCGAACTGCTTGTGGTGATTGCCATCATCGCCATCCTCGCCGGCCTGTTGCTGCCCGCTCTGGCCAGGGCAAAGGAAAAGGCGCAGCGCACGGCCTGCATCAACAATCTGAAGCAGATCGGCCTCGGGATGCACCTGTATGTCGACGACAACAACGATCAACTCGCCTACCCCAACTGGGGCAACGTCTCCCCCGGTTGGCTTTACACGCCGGTCAATGGACTTCCACCGCGGTTGAACCGGACGAACGAGGCGACTCCGTACCAAACGGGCCTCTACTGGCCCTACATCAACGCGACCAAGACGTTCGTCTGCCCGACCGACAAGACCAACACGGTGAACTGGAAGGCTCGGGACAACAAGCTCTCGACCTACACCATGAACGGTGCGGTCTGCAATTACGGCGCGATGACCGGCCAGCGGCCCGATAGCTACAAACTGGCCAAATTCAACCCCGCGGCCTACGTGCTCTGGGAGCCCGACGAAGATCTATACATCAAGATGTGGGGGTTCAATGGTGTCTACAACGACGCCAGCAACGAGCCCGACCAGGCGTGCGGCGTCGGACGCCGCCACGTCAAAGGGGCCGATATTCTCGGCTTCGGCGGGCATGTGGTGTTCATCGCGTTCCAGACCTTCGAACGCGAACGCGACAGCAAGCCCGGCTTGCTCTGGTGCGTTCCCGATCACCCGCGCGGCGGCGCGACCCGCTAGCCCGGATCGTCCACACGCTCCGCGCTGAACCCGATCGCGGCTACTTGGCTTCTCGATACGGACCACCCTCGGCGAGCCGCTTCCACTCCGGCGCCCCGTACACGCCAGCTTTCGAGTCGTCGAAGGGCTCGAACCCAGCCTTCAACGCCGGCGATCCAGGCTTGAGCCGGAAATCGTGCCGGTCGGGATCGATGAATCCCGGGTCGGCGATCATCGAGCCTTGGTCATGCCCCGCGGCGCGCCACTCGTCCCATGTCTTGCCGGCAAAATCGAACGGCTTGCCGCCGGCCCGCCAATACACGTTGTTTCGCAAGTCCACTTTGGCGCCCGCTTTCCAGCCCCCGTACCCGAGCAACTGGCCCGCATCCCAGTAGACAATATTCCTTTCAAACGTGAATGACCGGTGCGGTTCGGCGCGGGTGACGGCAATTTGGCCCTCCTCGCTGAATGCGAAGATGTTGTTTCGGACGATGTTGTCCCGGCCGTAGTGCTGGTGGAATCCGCCATCCTTCACGCGATAGACCAGATTCCCCTCGAGCCGAATTCCGGTGCTGCCTTCGTCGGTATAAAGCCCCCAGCCGCCATACCCCGCCGCATACACGTCATGCACACGATTGTGGCTGACGCTTGTTCCCTCGGACGGTCCGAGGGTGTACACGCCGCCCATGTCGCTGAGGATTCGGTATCCAAGGTGGTGGAGATGATTGAACTCGATCCGATTGCGCTTCGCACCGCTCTCGGCATAACCCCATCGCCATCCAACCGAGACCGCCGTGTAAAAGAAATCACCGATATCGCAATGCGTGATGGCGTTGTCCGCGCTGTGCCCAATCCATACCCCCACCGCGTGCGGCATCGTCCGCCCGCCGGCCTGGATGATGCAATTGTCAAGGGTGATGCCGCCAGTCCGCACCGGCTCCGGCACCAGGGCCGTTTCCCCAATGCGTGCCCCGCTGATGCCCAAGTCGAACAGCCGCGACGCCTCGACCCGGCAGTCCCGACAGGCCTTTCGGAACCAGAAGGCCGTTGTGCCGATGTGCTCGACAGCGCAATCGCGAAACACGATGTGACGGGCCCCGTCCAACATGATCGCCGCATCGGCCATGTTCATCGCCGCCTGCGCCGGAGGGAGGCCCTCAGGCGGCACCCGAAAGCACCCGTGCTGGAACTTCAGCCCGACAAACTCGATGTGCCGCACGGCGGGACCCGCGGCGTCCGTGGCGCCCTTGAACGACACCAGGGTCGTCAGCCGCGGCGCCACGACCGAGACGGTCGCCATAGTCTCATCGGAACGCGGGTGATAGTAGAGCCAGCCGTCCGCGTCGAGGAACCACTCGCCGGGCGCATCGAGAGCGCCCAGATAATTCTCGAGGTAGCAAAGACACTTGGCCGCCATCGCATTCCACGGCTGCATCTTGCGGCCGTGTGCGGTCAGTTTCCCTTGGCCAGGGGCGGCGGACCGGATCCACTGGCGCGTTGTGTCCCACTTGTGAAACACCATCAATTGCACCCCCCGCACCGCCGCCTCATCGAGTCCGCGCAGCGTCGCCAGATCGTCCGGGGCCAGGCTGAACGTGTGGACAACATCCGCCTCGCCTCCTCCGGGCCGCGCCTCCTCGGCCACCGCCGCCAGACGGAAGAACTCCCATTCGTTTGGGGTGCGGGCTCGGACCGCGCGGCGGCCGTTCACCCAAAGCTGCTCGAAGCGCCAGGAGCGGTCGCTCGACGATGACGGAGTCGCAACGCGCGCCTTCCACACGCCCGGACGCGCGGGATCCTCCTGCCACCCGGTCACGCGTCGCCCCCCGCTGAACACAACCTCCTCACCGGGGCGGGCCACATAGCGGACACGGTGGTTCGCCGAGGACCCCGAGTCGTCCGGCCCAAACTCGACCGGCGCCGCCAGTTCGTACACGCCGCGCTCGAATGTGACCGTGACCGCCTCGGACGGACGTGCGGCCCGCGCGCTGCGGACGGCTTGCTGCGCCCGGGCCATCGTGGCAAACGGCTTCTCTGTCGTGCCGTCGTTCAGATCGTTGCCGCCCGGCGCCACATGAAACTCGGAGGCGACGGGGAGCGCCGAGTTGATGACGGCGGCAAGCCAGAGCGAGGTGAAAAACACCGGGCCGGTCCCGGAACGGAAGAATCGAGGCAGAGTTCTCATTGCAGTGCCGTCGAGCATCAGCCCGAGCCCGCCATCGGTCGAGTCGAATCCGCGAGAGCGTGCCCGCCGGAATCAGTCCGGCTCGAGCCGAGTCCGGATCGATTCGTCCTCCTCGAATGCCCCCAGTCGCAGCGGATAGCGTCCGTGCTCCCGCACGAGCTTGACGATCAGGTCATAGGTCAGGCCGGAGACGCCGCTGGTGACGGAATGGTCGGATTGGAAGATGTAGCCGCCGCCTTTGGCGGCGTTGAGCTTGCGCAGGACCTCGCGGCGGATGGCGTCGGGATCGCCGGTTTCCCAGACCTGGATGTCGCTGTTGCCGCAGAACCCAATGCGATGGCCGTACTGGCGGCGCAACTCGACCACGTCCAAACCCGCCTTGGCCTCGAGGGGGTTGTAGGCATCGATCCCCAGCTCGATGAAGTCGCCGAAGATGGCCTTCACGTTGCCGCAGCCGTGGTAGATGACCGGAAGCCCATGGGCGTGGGCGAGCGCGGTCATCCGCGCGACGCACGGTTTGAAGTGCTCCCGCCAATAACGCGGCGCCATGAAGGTCGATTTCTTGTAGGCGACATCGCCCCAAATGACAAAGCCGTCGAGCAGGCCCGCACCCGCTTCGATTTCCGCTTTGGCCATCTCGAGGTAGTACGCCCCGATCCTGCGAATGACGGCTCCCATGCCGTCGGGGTGTTCCGCCATCCAAAGCATCGCGTTGCCCTGGCCTACCAGGCGCGTCAGACATTCGCTCGCCTCGATCATGCTCCCGTACACCGGGAAGTCCGGGTGCAACGAACGAATGGTTCGGGTCCAAGCCGGCGAATCCCGATGGAAGCCGTCGCCGACGCCTGCGATCTGGTTGTCACCGGAGCAATAAAACCGCCGCCGATCGCGCGGATCGTCGAACTCGGCGCGTTCGAGCTTGTCAAACGTGTCGATCTCCCACGCGCGCATCTCCGGCATGGGAAACGCAAGATGCTTGTGCATGACCGCGCCGAACCCGGTCTTCACCACGACTTCCTCCGGCGTCTCGCGGAGCGTCTCGAACGGGCGAATCCACGGATCCATGTTCGGCGTCGTGACGATCCAATCGAGATCGT
Organism: Verrucomicrobiota bacterium; assembly: GCA_022710935.1. Lineage (GTDB taxonomy): Bacteria > Verrucomicrobiota > Verrucomicrobiia > Limisphaerales > J093 > MWFF01. The sequence continues at coordinate 4,681 of JAKLFY010000114.1, read as the reverse complement.
AATGGAAATAGGGGTTGGCGTCGGGCGGAAGACCCAGTTCGCTCCGCCACCGTTCGACGAAGCTGCCCCAAAAAAAATCGCTGACCGGCACCCGGTCGGGCTCCTGATGGCTCAGGGCAAGACGCATCCGTTCGAGCTTCCGCCGCGTGTTTTCCGTCCGCGCCGTGGTGTCGGCGCCTGCCCCCGCCGTGTCGAACATGCTCATGGCGTGTGGACCCGAGTTGCGTTGCTCTCGCGTCAGGGAGTCTCGATCAATCCGACGCGCATGGCGATGCTGAATCAGCCGCCCTGAACGCCTGGTAATACTTCTCCCGAAACTCGCTCACCGCCTTGCGGTCGGTGATCAGCTTGTCCCAATCCGGATCCGGCCGCTCGATCGGCTTGGGTGCGGGCAGGCCGTGATCGTGGAATCGCGCGGCGATTTCGCGGAACGCCTTTCCCCAGGCCTTCAATTGGCCGTCCGCGGCAAGCAAGCCGATGAACTCGGTCACGTCGCGTGCCCCCGGGTGGTCGTGGAAACCCCAGTTCAACCATCCGCCCGCCAACCCCGCGGTGGTCTCGATGGCGCGACGACACCACTGTGCCTGCTGCTCCTCGGTGGCGAAGGGGTGCTTGCCCTCGTTGATCGTCGGCTTGCCGCCTCCGTACCACCCGAACTCGGCCAGGACGGTCGGTTTGCCGCACCGTGCGACTTCGCGGACCACGCTTTCGAGATAGGCGAGGTTGCGCGCTTCGTCCTCCGGCCCGGTGTATTCGTAGAATCCCCGCGCCAACGGATAGAAATGAACCTCCATGAAGTCGAGCAGCGGGGCCAGGCGTTGCGGACGGAACCCCGAGTACTGCGAGGGCCCCGCCAGGAGGACCGGCACGGACCATTGGATCAAACCGACCGTGACCAGCGCCAGCGGATCAGCCGACTTGATCGCCTCGACCTGGCGCCGGGTCCACTCCTCGGCAAGCTCCTCCCGGAAACGCTGGTAGTCGGCCAGCTTCCGTCCCGGGAATGTGTCGCGCCGCGGGACCGGCACGCTGCCGAGTTCGACGGGGCTGTTTGTTTCGCCCCAGGCGGACTTGAGTTGGTCGGCGGCCGGGTAGGTGTTGGCGAGCCAGATGTTCCAGCGTCGGCGCATCGCCGGTGAGTCCCAGCCGATCTCGGGTTCATTGAGCAGGTCGTAGGCGAAGATCACGTTGCGCTCGCGATACCGTTGAGCCAACAACCGCCAGAAGGTCTCGAGCGCCGTCAAGACCGACTCCTCGGCATAGCGGTCTCCGCGCGCCCATTGCGGAAGCCCCTCCCAATGGTCCGGCCCGGTCGGATGCACATAGAGCCCAGCCTCCTCCGCAAGAGCCAGGAACCGATCGAACTTGGCCAGGCCATCCTCCGACAGGACACCCGGTTCCGTGTAGAAAGAACCGAACGTGAGAAACACCCGCACGCAGTTCGCACCGAGTTCCTTGAGGCGCGCGAAGTCCTTCCGCGTGGCGTCGGGATCGAATTGTCTCCAGACCTGCGGCGCCCATCCCGTGCCGGGCCGAAAGTAATTCACGCCCATCGGCACAAAAGGCTGTCCGCGGTCGGTCAGGAAACGCCGGCTGTCGCCCACCAGGATCCGTGGCAGGCGTCCCGGCTCCCAGCCCAGGCGTGTTTGCCTGCCGGGTGGAAAGGCGGGTGCAGGCGTGGACTGACCCTTGATCGGCAACGAGCCCAGGAGACTCAACACACAGACCGCGAGAAGCCGATCGAATTGCATGGCCGCAAACTATCAGGCCGGTTCGTTGCCGCAAGGCAATCGTCCGCGTGCAACGCCCTTGATCGACGGCGCCCGCATGGCCGATGCCGCCCGGGCTGCCGCGAAGTCGTCTGAGACGTGCGGGCTTGCCGCTCAGCGAGCGCGTGCGCCCGCGCCAGCCCCCGCGCGAAAAAGGCTTTCGAGTCCCCCGGCGGCCGCGGGAGCAGGCGGCTGAGGGTTGAGCACCTTGGCCAGGTACGCAATGGCATCGGGAATGTGCTGCACGGAGCGCGGCAGCGTCGCGCCAGCCGCATTCGGATGACCGCCTCCCTGGAGGCAGACGGCGGTCTTGAGGGCCTCGCCATTGCGGCTGCGCAGACTCGCGACCACCGTTGCGTTGCCCCGGCGCAGGAGGGTCAGGAGCACCGTGTAGGGCGTGGCCTGTGTGCGGAGGAGTTGATGGACGATCAGATTGCTGTTGCCGACGATTGTTTCGACGTACCCGACCGCGTCGCTCAGGCGGCTGACATGGGTGCGGCTGTACTCGAAGCCGAGCGGGTTCTCGATGCGACGCTTCGCGGCCATGACTTCGAGCAGCGGGTGGTCCACCAGGCGTTCGAGTTCGCCGCCGATCAGGGCGTGCAGGTTCCAGAATTGGTAGGTCTTGACCAGGCTGGCGTAGTCGTTCGCCAGATCGAACTCCGGGTCGTCCACCAGGAACAGGTCGGCGACATTGTTGAGATGGACCAGGCGATCGAGGGCCGGCGATTCGAGCCCGTGCTGCCGGCAGAGATCGTAGGCCAGAAGGCCCGCCGACTTGCCGGGATCCAGAATCAGCCGCGCCTTTTGCGGAACGGCCTCGGCCTCGTGATGATCCACAATAAGCCAGTCCGGACGGTCGAGTCGCTTGTCAAAGCCAAGGTCGCAGACCCATGCGGCCGATTCGGGCAAAGGGCGTTGTCGCCACGCATGGCTGTGATAGGCCAGCAGCGGCACCTCGACCTCAAAAAGGCGCCGGGCCAGGCGCTGCAGCAAAACACCTGAGACCAGGCCGTCCAGGTCGCTTTCGTGCGTGATGATCAATTCGGGCTTCGGCAAGTCAGTCATGTCGCGGGCGAACCTAGCCCGGAACTCTTCCGACCGGCAAGGTGGATCACACAGGATGCATCACACCGAGCCTCGCGTCGGCTGCGAACGGCTCACCCGCATATTCATACTCCGTCAGTGCCCAGGGCGGTCAGATCGCGCAAAATGTCTGCTATGCGGGTTTGAAATGCCTCGACTCTTTTGCCTTTCCCGCCGCTGGCCGACGTCGCACAGTCGTGCCCGATGAGCCTGTCCAATCCGCCTCTCCGACTCGAAGCGCCCGCCGGTCAACTTCTGACATCCGACCAGGTCCAAGCGCTGGTCGCCCGGGCATGTCCGGAGCCGGACTTCGCCGGCCGGCGCGTTCTGCTCGTTGTCCCGGACAATACGCGGACGGCCCCGGTCGGCCTGCTGTTCAAGGCGCTGCACGCGGCTCTGGGGCGCGCCACTCGGGCGTTCGACGTGCTCGTGGCGCTGGGCACGCACCAGCCCATGACCGAGACGGCCATCTGCGAGCGACTCGATCTCTCGATGGCCGAGCGCCAGACGCGTTTTCAGGGCGTGCGCTTTTTCAATCATGCGTGGGACGATCCGCAGGCGCTGCGCGACATCGGCACCATCCCGTCCGAGGAGATTCGCGCGCTCAGCGGCGGCCTCTTTGCCATGGACGTGCCGGTCGAAGTCAACCGCCGGCTGTTCGACTACGACCAGATCGTCATCGTGGGCCCGGTCTTTCCCCACGAAGTCGTCGGGTTCTCCGGCGGCAACAAGTACCTGTTCCCCGGCGTGAGCGGCCCGCGCATCCTCAACTTCTTCCACTGGCTTGGGGCCGTGATCACGACGCCAAAAGTCATTGGGCACAAGTGGACGCCGGTGCGGCGTGTGGTGGATCGTGCCGCCGCGTTGGTACAGGTCCCCAAGCTCTGCTTTGCGATGGTGGTGGACGGGGAGGGATTGGCCGGTCTGTTTGCCGGCACGCCCGAGGCCGCCTGGGACGCCGCCAGCGATCTCTCCCACAACCTTCATATCCGCTACAAAGACCGCCCATTCCAAACCATCCTGGCTTGCGCGCCCCACATGTACGACGAGCTTTGGACCGCCGGCAAGTGCATGTACAAACTCGAACCGGTGCTCGCGGACGGCGGCGAACTGATCATCTACGCCCCGCACATCGCCGAGATCTCCGCCACACACGGGCGCCGCATCGCCGAGGTTGGCTATCATTGCCGGGACTACTTCATGCGACAGTGGGATCGGTTCAAAGAGTGCCCCTGGGGCGTCCTGGCCCACTCGACCCACGTGCACGGGTTGGGGACTTTCGAAAACGGTGTCGAACATCCGCGCGCCCGCGTCACCCTCGCCACCCGCATCCCCGAGTCCCTCTGCCGGGCCGTCAACCTCGGCTACCGCGATCCGGACAGCCTCGATCCCGGGGATTTCGCCGGACGCGAGGTCGAGGGCATCCTCATGGTTCCGAAGGCCGGCGAAATCCTCTACCGCCTCAACAACCCTCCGCCCTGGGCGGCTTGACGACGGCGCTGATCGGCGTCAGTGCGTCAGTGCGTCAGTGCGTCAGTGCGTCAGTGCGTCAGTGCGAACTCTTCTCGCGGTCGTCGGACGTCTGCGGCCACTCCGTAGCCGCCGTCGTGAGACGGCGCTGATGATCGAGCAGCGATCAGAAGTCAGAGGACAGAGATCAGATCAAGGACGTCCTCGTCCCCGACCAATGGAGTCGCACAATGTGTTGGCGGGCGACGAGGACGTCGCCCCTCCGGTGCTCTGATCGTGCACACGAAGGCGTAGGAGTGGGGACGTCCTCGTCCCCGACCAATGGAGTCGCACAATGTGTTGGCGGGCGACGAGGA
>JAKLFY010000113.1 GCA_022710935.1 Verrucomicrobiota bacterium | reverse complement strand
GTGGTATTTGAGGGCCAGCTTGCGGTAGGCCTTCTTCAACTCCTCCTCGGTGACGGCCCGCTCCACACCGAGCACCTCGTAGTAATCGCGTTTGGCCATCGCCTTGCCGTGGAAGAAATCCTCAGTCGGCGGATGCCGGCGGGGCCGGCGCCTTGGCCACAACAACCGAGGCGGGTCGCAGGAGACGCTCCCGATACTTGTAGCCCTTGCGCAATTGCTGCAGCACATGCCCGTCCGAAACCTCCGATGACTCGCGCTGCGCAACCGCCTCGTGCAGGTTCGGATCGAACGGCTGCCCGGCTGCGTCCACCTCCTCGAGACCGGCCTCCGCCAGCACGTTCCGGAGCTGGCTCTGGATCAGCGCCACACCCGCCCGAAACGACTCCCCCGACGCCCCGTCCGCGCCTGGATCGGAAGCCAGCGCGATCTCGAAGTTGTCCAGCACGGAGATCAGCTTGCCCAGGAGGGCCTCGTTCGCGTACCGAACCGATTCCTGCCGCTCCCTCGCAGCCCGCTTCTTGAAATTCTCGAGGTCCGCGGCCGTGCGCAGGTAAAGATCCCGACTCTCGTCGCCTTTGGCCGCGCGCGCCTGCAGGGCCTCGACCTCCGCTGCGCTCAGCGCCAAACCGGCCGCTGGGGCGACGGTGTCCGCACTATCAACCCCGCTGGCGGCAACCGCCGGCTCGGCCGCCATCGCGGGTTCGCACGGCGGCAGCGCCTCGGCGCCAGGCGCGGCTTCATCCCTCGGGCTCTCAGTCGTTGGACTCGTTTCTTTGCTCATGACCGTAAATCAAAGACGGCGAGGTTACACCAAGGACCGGCAGTGGGCAACTGTTCGAAATGGCCTGTTCGAAAAAGGGCACTGCGCGCTTCCCGTGAACCGTGGTTCCGTGGCCGCGGACGCGAGTCCGCGCCGTCTCACTCCGCAAAGACAGGAATCAGCGCCGACTCACGTCGGCGGCGACGAATCGGTTCATGATCTCCGTGCGCATCCGGGCGCATCTCAGGTTTGACGGCTGGGCGGGCGCGTGGTAAGAGTGCTCGAACTCCATAACTGCTATGCAAAACCCGATGCCTTCGAACCGGGTGTTCGGTCTGTTTGTCGAATCCAACGACCCACGCTCGACGCGCGCGGCCCGAGTCGGACACAGACGCGCCTTCACCCTCATCGAGCTGCTGGTGGTGATCGCCATCATCGCGATTCTCGCCGGCATGCTCCTGCCGGCCTTGAGCGGGGCGAAAGCCAAGGCGGATCGCTCCCTCTGCTCAAGCAACTGCCGCCAGTGGGGCGTGGCGCTGCAGATGTACGCGGTCGACAACAACGATTTCTTCCCCGACAACCGTGACGGCTACGACCTGAGCTGGGTGGGCACCAACGTGGTCAAGTTCTGGGACACCTACCTGATCAAGTCGCATAAGACCAAGGAGGAAAAGAACAAGTTCCATGTGGCCTTCTGTCCGACTGACAAGTGGCATCGGTTCGCCGATCTCTGGCGCAACAGCGACCCCACATCCGAGTCCAAACCGATTCTGACCGGTTACTTCTTCCTGCCCCACCGCAACATCTCCGGAGGGTGGCCCTACAATTCGGCCGGCATTCAGGAGTGGCATGCCCGGACGAAGATGGGCGGGCCTTACCGGAACGCTCCCGTGCTGGTCGATCGGCTGCAGGCGATCGGGTCGTGGAGCATTTCGGCCAACAAAGGGAGCGTGAAATGGACCACCGTCTCGGATGGCAAGACCGTGCCCACAGCGTGCCATCGAGTCAGCGGTGGCAAGCCCAGCGGCGGCAATTTCCTGTTCGAGGATGGCCATGTCCAATGGCGTCCCTTCAACCTCGACAATGCCCGCGCCACCATCGATGTCGGCTCGTCCAGCGGCGATTGGGTTCTCTTCTACAAAGTCCCCATCACCACGGACACCGGGATGTAGCTGAGCCGGACCCCGGAACGCATGCTGCGAACGCCCGAGACTCCATTGTCCGAGATTCCATTTGCCATGCGGGGGGGTGGCGGATAACATAACGCCCGGATTGATGAATTTGAATTCTGGAACGAGCACGACGACTTTTTAGCGTTCACGGGTCATCCGTGAACGCAACGCCTCGCACTGCATACTGGTTCGAGGCGTTTTGTTTTTTATGTCCAACGAAAACCAACCTCCCGCTGACCGGAAGACCCTCGATCAACGCAACGCGATGACCGACCTCGAGCGGCTTCGCCACTCGTGCGCGCACGTCATGGCCAATGCCATCGTCAAGCTCTGGCCGGACGCGCAATTTGCCGCCGGACCGCCTGTTGCCCAGGGCTTCTACTACGACGTCGAACTCGAACACCGGATCACGCCCGAGGATTTTCCGGCCATCGAGGCGGAGATGAAGGCCATCATCAAGGCGAATCAGCCCTTCGAGCGCATGGTGGTGACCCGCGATCAGGCACTGGCCGACGCCAGGCGGGGGCGGCTGGCCGCCCTGGGCGATCGCCCCGTCGCGAGCAAGTTCAAGATCGGCAACCTCGAAGACATCCCCGAGGGCGAAGCGATCTCGTACTACAGGAACGGCGATTTCATCGATCTTTGCGCCGGGCCGCACGTGATGCGCACTGGCAACATCGGGGCGTTCAAGCTCAACAGCGTTGCCAGCGCCTACTACAAAGGCGACGAGAAGAACCCGCAGGTTCAGCGGGTCTACGGCATTGCGTTCAAGAACAAGACCCAGCTCGATGAGTGGCTCGAGATGCAGGAGGAGGCCAAGAAGCGCGACCATCGCAAGATCGGGGTCGAGATGGGCCTGTTCGTCATCGACCCGGACTACACGGGGCCGGGCATGCCGCTCTGGCTGCCGAACGGGACCGTGCTCGTCGAGGAACTCGAGAAGCTGGCCAAGGAAACCGAGTTTGCCGCCGGTTATCGGCGCGTCCGAACCCCGCACCTCGCCAAGGAGCGAATGTACCGGACCTCCGGGCATTTGCCTTACTACGCCGAGAGCATGTTCCCGCCGATGGAGATGCACGAGACAGCCCAGGTGCCGGCGCCCGAGTCGAAGGATGCCCCGCCCCCGGTCGACCGCTACTACCTCAAGGCCATGAACTGCCCGCATCACCACCGCATTTTTGCGGCCGAGCCCCGCAGTTACCGCGATCTCCCGTTGCGGCTGGCCGAGTACGGCTGCTGCTACCGTTACGAGCAGTCCGGCGAGCTCTTCGGCCTGATGCGCGTCCGATCGCTGAACATGAACGATGCGCACATCTACTGCACCGAGGATCAGTTCGCCCAGGAATTCAACGCCGTGAATGACATGTACCTGAAGTATTTCAAGATCTTCGGCATCGAGAAATACGTCATGCGCTTCAGCACCCACGGCAAGGAAGGGCTCGGCAAGAAGTACGTCAACGAACCGGAGCTTTGGGTGAAGACCGAGGAGATGGTCCGCCAGGTCCTCATCGACTCGAAGATCAACTACATCGAGGTGCCCAACGAAGCGGCGTTCTATGGGCCGAAGATCGACGTCCAGGTCTGGAGCGTCATCGGACGCGAGTTCACGCTGGCGACCAACCAGGTCGATTTCGCCGTGCCGGCCAAGTTCGGCCTGACCTATCGCGACCGGGACAACACGGACAAGACCCCGCTCTGCATCCACCGCGCGCCGCTCGGGACGCATGAGCGGTTCATCGGATTCCTGATCGAGCATTACGCCGGCAATTTTCCCCTCTGGCTCGCTCCCGAGCAGGTCCGGGTTCTGCCGGTAACCGAGGCGCAAATCGACTACGCCAAGGGGATTGTGGACGAATTGCGGGCCCAGCAGGTTCGCGCGGAGATCGAGTTCAGCAACGACAAGCTCATGGGGCGCATCCAGCGCGCCGAGGCGGCGCGCGTCCACCACATCCTGGTGGTCGGCGGACGCGAGCGCGAGGCGAACGCCGTCGCGGTGCGCATCCACGGGAAAGGCCAACAGGGCGTCAGGCCGCGCTCGGAGGTGGTCGCCGAGATCCTCGAGTCCATCCGCGAGCGCCGATTCTGACCCGCGTAGCAGCCCTCTTTCGAAGTCTGACCGCCCTGTGCACTCACGGGGTATGAAACATGCGGGCTACTGCAACTTCATCGGCAGTTGCTGCAAGGCGCGGTCGAAACGGGAGAGCATGGAGCCCATGGCCGAGGCGGATGTCTCGGAGGCGGAAGCGACCTCGCCGATGGTGTTCAGGCGGTTGAGCACCGCGCAGTACTGGCTGTTGGCCATCACGCCCAGCAACTCGCCCGTCTTGCTCAACACGAGGTCGCCGCGCGAGGGGTTGAACTTGCTCGAGAAGATCCGGAACGAGCTGCGATCCATGCGGACATAGAGCGGCGCCGAAAGGTCGATCTGGAACTTGGACTCGCCGTAATAGCCCTCCGTTGCGCCGACGAGAACCGCTTCGGTGAACTTGAGGGGATCGGCCGCCATCTGATAGATCCGCACGCCGAACTGGCGCGCCTCCGCCTCGCTCAGGGGGACCATGAGAATGCGCGGGTCGATGGACAGGAACATCACCTTGGCCGCGGGAATCGCCACGGTGCCGTGTTCGAGGCTCACTTGAAACGAGTCGAATCCGAATCCCGGCGTCGAGAAAGTCAGGGGGGTGTCCGAGACATGACAGAGGGCAAAATACTGATTGGCGTGGGAAACCAGGATTGTCTGGACCGTCTTGTCGTTTTGGACGGGGATGCCGAAAAGGCCCTTGCGCTGGGCGGCGAACCGAAGCGTGACCCGGTTGGTGGCCAGTTCGGCGAAAATGGCGTTGGCGGCCAGCTCGCGGTTTTCACGGATCTCCTGCGTGAGAGCGGTCGACTTCTCCGCGAGCGCATCCACGCCCTGGACCAGCGCGGTGGATTTCTCGGCGAGGGCATCCACGCCCTGGGCGAGTTGGGTGGCGTGCTGCTGGAGGGTGCTCTTCTCGGCGCGCACGATCTGAACCTCGTTGCTGAGGTGGCTGACCTGCTGGGTCACCAGGCGTTTCTCGGTCTCGACCACCTGCAACTGCGCTGACAACTGGGCCTTCTCCATGAGGGTGGATTCGCGCTGGCGATCCAGTTGTTCGACACGCTGGCGGGTCTTGGTCAGTTCCTCCTCCTTGCGGGCCAGTTGGGTCTGGAGCAGCTTCAACTGCTCCTGGGTCAGCAGGCTCTCGGTGCTGGCCGTCTGCAACTGGTCGCGCAGGAAGACCACATTGGTCTGGGCCAGGACCATCTGCTCGATGAGGTTGGTGCGCTGCTCGGAGAGCTGAACGCCAAGCTGTTCCTTCTCGCGCAGGGACTGCTGCAAAGCCCGCAACTGCTGCTCGCGCGCCGCCACTGTCTGCTCCCGCAGATCGAGGTTCTGGCGCGTCGCCGACAGCTCGGACGCGAGGGCGTCGCGCCGTTTCTGCTCCTCGCTCAGCGCGAGTTTGAGGACCTCGACGACATCCTTTTCCCCCGCGCTGGTGCCCTGGAGGGAGACGGTCGGGTTGGTCTGCGGCCGCTGGACATCGGGCGCGTCGAACTTGGCAAGGACCAGGAGGCTGAGAATCCAGAAGTCCGTGATGATGATGAGGATGGCGCGGTTCATACCATTTCCTGCTCGCGTTCGAGCAGCAATCGCCGCCGGGCGGGGCGGACATGACAGATCTTGAGGATCGCGACGAAGATGATGCCGAAGAGCGTCGAGGAATACGCGGCAGCCAGGCTGGGTTTAATGATGCCCAGGGCGAGGCAGCCCAGGGACAAGACGGATCCAGCCAGACCAATGTAGAGGCCGGCGTCAAACATCATGTCCTCATTCTCGAGGTACTTGAGTTTCAGCGCCGCGGTTATCGGCTGGCGGCGAATCTCCGCCAGCTTGATCAGGTTCAGCACATACATGATGAGCTGCAAGACAAAGAAGGACACCAAGGCCACAAGACTGATTTGGTCCATATAGGGTTTGATTGGAGTTACCATTGCGGCCAGCGCGGCGCTCCGGAACACCGGGATCTGCACGCGAAGCGGATACTCCGCCCCCTGAATGTTCCGGGCGAGAAACGGCTCGCTCAGCACAATCATCGCCAGCACAAATGTCAGCGCAAACAGCCATAGCCGCCCGGCAGCCAGGCTGGCCAGGGCCGGCACGGGTGGCACCTCGTAAGTTCCCGACGAGTGCCGATAGCCCCAGGCCAACAACCAGCCCGAAAGCAGCAGGAGCAAATACTTCGATCCCAACGAAACTGTCGGCCAGTCATGAGCCCAGCGCGTGAGGGTCGGCGTAATCTGCGCCAGCGGAGGCCGGCTCTCGAACCAGGACCGCGCCCGAGGATAATGAATCCGCTGCTCGCGCCGCAGCAATTCCTCGACCCCGCCTTTGCCCCGTCCGAGCGCGTACTCGAGGTCGACAAAACCGGGCGGGCCCCAACGCCGCACGTAGCGCACGACCTTCGCCGGCTGTCCCGACATCACGACGCCAACGAACAAAGTGGGCGTCTGGCCCGGGGCGCTCTGGCAGAGGCTTGCCAATTCATGGAGTGTGGCCAGGTCGGTCACCTCGCTCAACAGACTCGTCAACTGCACCCAATCGAAGCGCGCCACCAAAGCCAGCGTATCGAGCAGCACTTCTTCAAGAGGGCGAACCGCGCCGCCATTGATCGATTGATCGACCATGGCCGCCAGCGCATCCCGGACCTGGCCGGTCAGGTAGTCGCCCTGATACAATAGACCGAGCACCCCGACCACCAACTCGGTGGCCTGGCCGCCCGGGCCCGAAGCCGGCGGTAGCAGGGTGAGGTTGGTGACGGTCAGGATTTCCAAAATCCCTTGAACCGCGGGACGGCGCGACCGGCGCAACGCATCGAGGAGCGTTTCCCGCCGCACGGGATTGACGAGCAGCTCGACCACTGTCTGCGGCGGATTGTCCAAATCGCCCTTGCCGCCCAGAATGTGACTCAATACCGCATCCACACCCCCCCACTGGACGCCGTTGAGGTGATCCCTCCCTCCCCCCTGCAACGCCTCCTCAAGCCGTTCATATCCGGGCACGGACTGCCGCCGCGCAAGCGCCAGACAAAGCTCCGCCGGCCCGGTCTTCTCGAGAGACACAAACTTCAGGCCGGCATCCACCGAAGTCGGTGTGCCGCGTCCGGCCAGGTCGATCACCCGCGCATCGATGGCGCGGACGTGTGAAGGGATCAACAACGCGTCACCCACCAGCAGCAGCACTGCCAGGGCGATCAGCGTCAGCATGACCACGCGTGATTTCATCCAAAACAACCTTCTCGCCGCGCATCCGCCAGGATCCCCGAGCGATGGTTCTTAGCATTCAGACGCAGCGACCCTCTGTGTATTCGTGAGTTTGGCCTCTTTTCCAAGCACAAACTTACGCTTTGCGCCGGGAGCCGGGCTCCGCCATCATCCGATCGAGATGTCCATGCATCGATCGCCATAGACCAGCGCAGCCATGAGCCCCGCCAACCTCTGTCGCGTCACAAATGACTTTCGATGCGTCCGCCTGGTCAGCTTGCGCAAATCGAGGATCGCCTCGACCATCGTCCCGCGGGATCCGGGCGGCCCTTTCATGGTGGCCCAAGAGGGATACGATCCCCAGGACGTCAAGATGACGCCTGACACGTTTCTCCTGGGACGATCAGGGCGCTGGCTTTCCACCGCGGACTTCTTCCGGATGTCCGTGGCGGACCGCCGCCGCGAGTACGTGTTCGGCACCGCAGCGGAGGTCGCGACATTGCTGCGGGAGCTTCCCCCGCAACCAGTTATCTTCCGCCCGGACGACCTGCCCGAGGCGGCGCGCCCTTCTGAGACCGACGACATGAAGACGGCCCTTGAAGCCGCCCGCCAAAGCCCCCCCGGACCCGATCCCGGACAAACGACAGTGTAAAGCCAGATCCGGGCCAACCCAGGTCTGAAAAGCCCGCATGAGTCCACGTTTCGGATTTTCCGGCTTCGCCGTGGTCACAAGTCCATGAAACATGCGGGCTAGAACTCTTCGTGCTCGGTTCTCTCGATGATTTCCTCCTGCAACTCGGGCGAGAGATCGCAGAAATAGTCGCTGTACCCTGCCACGCGGACGATGAGGTCGCGGTGCTCGTCCGGGCGTTCCTGGGCCTGGCGGAGCGTGTCGGCGCGGACGACATTGAACTGGACATGATGTCCGTCCATCTTGAAGTAACTCCGCACCAGGTGCCCCCATTTGCCCAAGGCATCCTCGTTGGCCACCAACGACGGCGCGAATTTCATGTTGAGAAGCGTGCCGCCCGCCTTGATATGGTCCATCTTCGCGGCGCTCCTGATCACCGCCGTAGGGCCGTTGCGGTCCGCGCCCTGGACCGGCGAGATCCCCTCGCTGAGGGGACGCCCGGCCTTTCGTCCGTCCGGTGAGGCGCCGGTCACGCTGCCGAAGTAGACGTGGCAGGTCGTAGGCAGCATCTCGACCCGGTAGCGGCCCCCTTTGGTGTCGGGGCGCCCGTCGAGTTCCTCGACGCACGTGTTAAAAACCCGGGTCATGATGGCATCCGCGCGGTCGTCGTCGTTTCCGTACCTGGGCATCTTGTGCAGCAAATGCTGCCGCAACTCTTCCTCGCCGGCGAAATCGGCATCGAGTATGCCCACAAACCGGCCCAGATCGAGCCGGGGACCGCGCTTCGGGCTCGAGGGCATATCCGCGGCTCGAGGGGGGGAGAAACAGACCTGATGGACGGCGCTGAGGCTGTCGGTGAGGCTGCCCAGGCCGACGAACTGGATGTAGGTATTGTTGTAGCGCGCCCCGCCGGCATTGTAGTCGAGCCCGCGCTCGATGCAGTCATCGGTCAGCACGCTCAGGAACGGGGCCGGCATGCGGGTGGCGTACATGCGCTGAATGATCTGGTTTCCCCGCAGCTTGATCTCGAGGATATGGCGGAACTGGGCCCGATACGCCGCGAACAGGTCGTCGAATGTTCGAAAAGAACCCGGGGCGCCCGTTTCGGGGCCAAGCCGCCTGCCGGTCTTGGGATCCACGCCGTTGTGCAGCGCCAACTCGAAGACCTTCGGCATGTTGAAATAGCCGGTCAGGATGTAGGCCTCCTTGCCAAATGCGCCCACCTCGACGCATCCGCTGCACCCGCCCGCCCGCGCGTCTTCGAGCGTCTTGCCCTGACGCAATTGCTCCTGGACCACCGCATCGGCGTTGAAGAGGCTCGGGAATCCGTATCCCTTGCGCAAGACGCGCAGCGCGTGTTCGAGCAAGGCGTCGGGGCTCTTGCGCGAGAGCTGGATGTTGGTGCTTGGCTGAAGCAGGTGCATCTCGTCGACAATATCGAGCAGGATGTGGGACACTTCATTCGAGCCATCGGAACCATCGGGCAGGAGTCCGCCGATGTTGATATTGGCGAAGTCGGTGTACGTGCCGCTCTCCGCCGCCGTCACGCCCACCTTGGGCGGGGCGGGATGGTTGTTGAACTTGACGAACAGACACTCGAGCAGTTCGCGCGCGCTCGAGCGCGTCAGCGTCCCGTCCGCAAGGCCGCGCTCGAAAAAAGGCTGCAGGTGCTGATCGAGATGCCCCGGGTTGAACGAGTCCCAGCCGTTGAGCTCCGTGATCACAGCCAGATGGCAGAACCAGTAGTACTGAAGAGCCTCGTGGAAATCCCGGGGGGCATGCGCCGGCACGCGCGAACAGACAGCCGCGATCTTCTCCAGCTCGGCCCGCCGCCCCGGACCACTCTCCCGCCCCGCCAGTTCCCGGGCCCGCTCCGCGTGGCGCCGCGCGAAGAGCATCACGGCGTCGCACGCGATGTCGAACGACTTGAGCGCTTCGAGCCGGTCGAGCGCAAGCGGATCGGCCAGGAAGTCCAGCCGCCCGATCGCCTGGGCGATCTCCCTCTTGAAATCCAGCATGCCCTTCGCGTAGATCTTCCCATCGAGCACCGTGTGCCCGGGCGCGCGCTGCTCCATGAACTCGGTGAACAGCCCGGCGCCATACGCCTCGTGCCAATCGGACGGCAGCTCCGCGAAAACCCTGTCGCGCATCGACCGCCCGTGCCAATAGGGAATCACCTCCGCCTCGTAGGCCCGCAGGCATTCCTCCGGCACCCGGTACCAGGTCTTGGCCCTCGAGTTGAGGATCCGCAGGTCATCGAGGCTGTGGCAGGTCAGTTCGGGAAAGGTCGGCACCGCCTTCGGGGCAGGCCCGCGCTCGCCGACGATCAGTTCGTCCTCGCCGATCCAGACCGCCTTGTGCTCGCAAAGGTGGTGGAAGGCCTTGGCCCGCATCACGGGTACGGAGTGCCGGCCCTCATGAACCCGGTAGAACGCAGTGACCAACACGGCCCGCTCGGCAGTCAGACTGGGCGGCGTTTCGAGACTCCGCCGACGCAGCCGTTCCGTTCGCGATGTCATGGCCGCAACCTTACCAGCCCCCAGCCGCCGGCGAAAGGCAAGAATCGGCCCCTAACCCGGAAATCTCACCACTGGGGCGGTCGCGGCATTCCTGACGGTCCGTGGGTGAGATTTCCGGGTCTGCATCTTTCCTGGAGTCTGTGCACAGGGCGGTCAGACCTCGCAAGAGGACTGCCATGCGGGTTAGAAATGACCGGGCTAGCCGCCGACTTTCGTCGACAGCCCGGCGTCGGCAAACACCTCCCGCACACGCGCCAGCGCCTCGGCGGACGGGGTCGCGACGCCGTCCAGGCCGTGATCGAGGCCCAGGCGCGCGAATTTGCGCAACGCGGTGCGGTGAAACGGCAGCAGGTTCACCAGGGGCGGGTGAGGCAAACGCGACACGAATTCCGCCATGCGCGCGAGGTCCTCGAGATCGTCGTTGAAGCCGGGAACTACCGGCAGGCGAATCCAGACGCGGCGATGCTCTCCCGCCAACAACCTGAGATTCTCGAGAATCAGGCCGTTGGACACGCCTGTCAGACGCCGATGCCGCTCTCTGTCGAAGGCCTTCAGATCGTAGAGCACAAGATCGGTTAGGCGCGCGGCGTCGCGCAGATCCTCCCAGCGCCCGAACCCCGCGGTGTCAAGCGCGGTGCGCAGACCGCGCGCGCGGCACGCCTCGATCAGGGCGACGAGAAAACGCGGCTGCGCCAGGGGCTCCCCGCCCGAGATCGTCACGCCCCCGCCCGAGTCCTCGAAAAAGATCCGGTCCCGAGCCAGTTGCCCCGCAAGCTCATCAGCGGTCACCGTTCGTCCGATCAACTGGCGCGCTCCGGTGGGACAAGCGTCCGCGCACGCGCCGCAGAGGGTGCAGGCGTCGATGCGCGGCGGCAGCGGCCCGGTGCCCGGGACGGCGGCGCCGAACGGACACGCCTCCCGACATTGTCCGCAGCCCACGCAGCGCGTCTCCAGGACGACGATCTCCCTGCGCGGCGAGATGCTCTCGGGGTTGTGGCACCAGGCGCAGTGGAGAGGACAACCCTTGAGAAAAACGGTCGTGCGGATGCCCGGGCCGTCCTGAGTCGAGTAGCGCTGGATATTGAAAATGACGCCGCTTTGCACGCGGCGCGGAGTGTACGCCAGCCCGCGCCGCCTTTCACGCACGGAATCCGACCGTTGCGAATCCCGAATTGACTCAAGTCAAAGGCTTCGCCACGCTGGACGCGCTCGACGTCGCAAAGTCCCGTACTGCGCATGCGCGTCAACCTAGGTCAAGCTCCTGATTGGTTTCTCGGACCAGCGCTGTCGAGGGTGTCTAACTCCTTGGGCCGGTGTTCGTTGTGGCAGTCGCCTCTGCTCAGTTCGGCTCCGAGGTCGCGAAGCGTCTGGAGTGCGGCGGTTGACCGCCGCTTTCCGAGCGGCCGTCCTCCGTACGTTCCCATTCCAAAGCGGTGCTGAAGCACACGCACTCCAAGCGCTCCGCGCGACCGAACACGCTCGTGCTCGGGCAGCTTCCGTGCAAGGTCCGCATCTCAGCCGCCCCAAGGTTGACGCGTACGCGCATTGCGGGAGAGTGCGTGCGCTTCAGCGCCGCTCTCCATGTCGAACTCCATGGGAAGCAACTCACCGTGGCCCATCCCTCGGTCCTCTGAAGGGGTTGACGACCTTCACCCCGTCGTAGTCCTGACCATCGTTGAAATCCTCCGACAGCACGCGCCGGGCGCCCAGCTCCTGTGCGGCGGCCAGAATGGCTGCGTCATAGGGGTGAACGCCAAAGCGCTCGGCCAACCGGAAAGCCTGGCGGTAGAGGCCGTCCGTGCCGGCGACGCATGGGAACACCAGAATCCTCTCAAGAAAGGCCGAGACCTTGGCCGGGGCAACCCGTCGCTCCATTTTGCGTGTGGCGACAACCCACGTTTCCATCACCACCTGGTAGGAGGTCCCAAAGTCCTCGGTGGCAATCAGGAACACCGCCTGATCCCGCCTGGCGCGCTCGCCCGGCGCATCGGACAGGGCGTACAGCAGAACATCGCTGTCAAGCAGCACCTCAACCGCGGGCATTGCGCTCCTCCCGTGAAGGCATCCGACCGACCTTGCCGCCAAAATGCCCGATCATGGCTCGGATCTCGCGCCGGGCCTGCTCCCGCCGCTGCTCGGCGTCGGAGAGACTCTGCAAATACGCGCGCACCAGGCCGGACACCGACGACTTCCGTTGGGCAGCGAGGACGCGCGACCGCTCATAGAGTTCGTCGTCGATGCTCAGGGTGATGTTCTTCATGCCGACACATTAACTGTGAAACTGTGGATCGTCAAAGCTCAAACTCTGCATTCCCTTTCGTTCGGCAAGGATTCTATGGAGCGAGGCGCGGGAAAGAGGGGCGGGGAAACACGGGGACTGTTCATGGCAATGAGGGCTCGGTTTGGTCTGAGGCACGCCTCGCTAAGAACTCGACCCTCGCGCTCAGTTCCGGCGTGAGGAACTTGTCCGGGGCTTCGATCTGCACCTTGATTTGCAGGGTGCCCTTCTGGCGATTGGCTTCCGGCGCGATTTCAACGACGCGGCCGGCGTAGTGGCGTTCGAGGTAAGCTTCCGGCGAAACGCGGCAGCGCTGTCCCATCCGGATCTTGGCGAGATCGGATTCGTTCACGTCCACTTCGACCTGCAGGTCTTTCGGGTCGGCCACGGCCACCAGCGCCGTGCTTGGACCGCGGGTTCCGCCAAAGCTCTGAGGGGTGACCAATTCGTTGGCATCGACGAGCTTTTCGAGCACGACGCCGTCGATCGGAGACCGGATGGTGCACCAGTCAAGGTAGGCCCGCGTCTGGGCCATCTGACCCTCGATTTCCTCGACTGCCGCCTGAGCCGCATCGAGGTTCAAACGCGCGTCGTCTTCGAGTTGGGCCGACTCGACCCTGTCGCGCGCCAGCGTGCGCGTGCGCTCGAAGACGAGCCGGGCTTTCTCGACGTTGGCCCGGGCGCTGGCGAGCCGGCCTTGCTGCTCGGCGAGGCGGGCGCGAAACTCGGTGTCGTCCAACCGGACCAGGACCTGACCGTTGGTGACCGTGTCACCCTTGCGCACGCCGATCCACTGGACCAATCCCATGAAGCGCGGGCTCAGCTCGATGCGTTCGTGATTCACGATGTAGCCGCTCACGGTCAGCACCACATCGCCGGTCTCGATCGGGAGAGGCGCGGGGACATTGGTCGCCGAGCCGGCGAGGGCCCGCGCGCCGGCCCCGAGCGGCGCCGCGCCGGGCGCGGCGTTCGTATCGCCTGAGGGGCGGGGCTGGCCGCCCGGGATCACGCGCACGGCGTCCGAAGCCCGCGGGATGGCGTAATAGACCGCCGCGCCCGCAACGAGGGCAACGACGAGGAGGATGATCCACAGGGATCGCGCCGACCGCCGCTTCTCGGACGGATGGATCCTGAGTTCTCTGAGCTTGTCTTCATTCATACCGCTTTGAGGGCCATGATCACAGGCAACCGCGAGGCCCGAATCGCGGGGAGCAGACTCCCCATCACGCCCACAATCAAGGCGAACAGCATCCCTTTCAACATCAGCCACGGCGTGATCCGGAATTCGAACACCGTTTCGCTGAACGTCTCGAACCCGATCGTGGCCGTGGCGTAGCCATTCATCGGCAGCGAGAGCAGGCATCCCATCGCGCCGCCGATCAGGGCCAGACAGGCGCCCTCGATCAGAAACCCGACCACAACGCTGCGCCGCCGGTAGCCCAACACGCGCAGCGTGCCGACCTCGCGGGTGCGGGCCCCGACGGCCGCGTACATGGTGTTCATTGCGGCAAAGATGGCGCCGATGGACATTGCGGACGCAAGGAAATTGCCCAGCCAGCGTATGGGGGCGGCGGTCATGGTCTGAGAGCGGTAGTACTCGACTTCCCCAAAGGCGCGCAACTGGAGACGCTTGTCCTCCTCGATGCGCCGGATGAGGTTGGTCCGGGCGGCTTCATCCAGGGGCCTGACCAGGAAACTCGAATACATGTCTTCCCGATCGAAGAGGCTGCGCAATTCGTCGGCGTCCATCCAGGCTTCCGAATCGAATGCGCTCTTCTGACCGTCCATCCAACCCACCACTTTGAGATAGTCAGGGCCCGCCTTGAACGAATCGCCGACGTCAAAGCTCTCGAAACGCTCCGCCAGGCGCCGGCTCACGACCACCTCCCGCTGGCCGGGCGTAAACCAGCGCCCTTCCACCAGGGCCACTTGCGGCCGCAGATCCAGCCCTTTTCGCGAAACCCCGCGAATCACCACGTTGGCCTCTCCGCCCCCAGCCCGCCGGGGCAGGGTCACGAGCGTGAGGGCGTCGGCGGACAGCAGAGGACGCCGCTGTTCGTCCACGGCGATCTCGGGGAAGTACTGGAGAGTGCGCATGTGCTCGCGGCTGACCAGGCTGCTGGATTCGGAGGTCGATCCTTTGCGCACGACCATGACATTGCGGGGGTCGCCCGTGTTCGCGCTGTTCTTTTCGAGCCCGACCGCCAGGGCCTGGACCAGGATATAGACGGCCACCAGCAACGCCACGCCCAGCACGGTGGCCAGGGTCGCGCGCCAGCGCACGAACACATTGCGGACATTGTATTTCAGCGGCAGGGCCATACGGATTGGTCCGGGCTGTGGGAGTTCATTCGCCGGGCATGGCTAATCCAAGGTCTTCAGCCCGTCCACGACGCTGGTGCGCGCCACGGACAGCGAGGGCGGCAGGCTGGACACGATCCCCAGGGCGGCCGCCACCAGGGCGGCCCGCCCGAGAATGCGCGGGGTGACATCGAAGGAGATGAAGATGCCGTTGGACAGCGCCTGGATGTCGACCGTATGGAAGAACAACCACGCGCCGCCGGCGCCGAACAGGGCGCCGGCCATGGCCAGGCCGAAGCTCTCGGCGAGGATGAACCCGAACAGGTCGCGCCGCTGGAAGCCCAGGGCCTTCAGCACCGCCAGTTCGCGGAACCGTTCCCGCACCGCCATGCTCATGGTGCTCACCGAGACCAGCAGCAGGGTGAACACGACCACCGTGCAGATCGAGCTGACGAGGATTTTGATGTTGCCCCACATCGAGACGAAACTGAGTTGAAACGCCCGTTCCGTCTCGGCCCGCACCTCGGCGGCGGTGTTGGCGAAGGCGCGGTTGATGCGGTCGATGACCGCCGGGGCGTGCTCGATCGACTCGGCCCGCACCCACCAGGTGCCCACCACGCTGCTGTTCAAGGCCTCGTCCAGGTACTTCTGGTGAAAATACACGGACCGATCATCGAGCGTCCCCTCGAACACTCCCGCAATCTTCAGATCCAGATCGCAGGCCCAGAACGTCCCGGCCAGCTTCATCGGATCGCCCAGCTTCAGACCGTAGCGCTCCATGGTGTCCACGCCGACAATGCACGAGGCGCGGTCGCGCATCCAGGCGGCCAGTTGCTCGGGTGGCAGGCTGGCATCGAGAAACACATTCGTGAACGCGACAGGGTCAACGGCGAATTGGGCGAAGGTTGTGAACTTCTCGTTCCGGTAGAGCCCGCCAAAATAGCTGAACGGGGTCACGGCCGCCACGCCCGGAATCCGCTCGAGCACCGCCCGTTGCCGCGCCGGCAGCGGAGTGGCAATCGACACCTTGTTCCGCACGGCGACGCGCAGGGACGAACCCACATCCTCGATCGGCACCGTGATTTCGCGCAGGGCGACCAGGAGCGTTACGAACAGAAAGAGGCTCACGGCGACACTCAGGACGGAGAGCGCCGCCCGCCGCTTGTTGCGGAGCGCGTTCCGGAGAATGAAGGCCTCGATGGACATGCGACGCAAGGGGGCTCACGCCCCGCATCATCCGACCAGGACCCCTTTCTCCAGGTGGATGCTGCGCGAGCCGTAGGCGGCCGCCTTCGGATCGTGTGTGACCAGCAACACCGTCTTGCCGGCCGTGCGACTGAGCGCCTGCAGAATCTCGAGAACCTCCTGCGCGGAATGCGAATCGAGATTCCCGGTCGGTTCGTCGGCCACGACGAGGCTCGGGTCGGTCACGAGCGCCCGCGCGATCGCGACCCGCTGTTCCTGGCCGCCGGACAGTTGCCGGGGCAAATGCCGGCGGCGGTCGGCCAGGCCGACCAACTCGAGGGCGATGTCGACCTGGCGCCGCCGTTCCCGGCTGTCGAGCCGGGTCAGAAGCAGCGGGAGCTCGACGTTTTCGAATGCGGTGAGCACGGGGATCAGGTTGAAGGTTTGGAAGACGAACCCGACGTTGTGATTGCGCCAGGCCGCCAGTTCGGTCTCGTTGAGCTGGGCGACATCGATGCCCTGGACGTGACACGATCCGCCCGTGGGCCGGTCGATGCCCGCGATGATGTGGAGCAGAGTCGATTTGCCCGATCCGGACGGCCCCATCAGCGTCAGAAACTCCCCCGCCGCAATGTCCAGCGACACCCGGTCGAGGGCTGTCACCTGGATCTCGCCCTGCTCATACACCTTCGACAGGTCGCGGATGCACACGATCGGTTCGTCCGCCATCATTCCGGGCGACGCATTACCCCACCCCGGCGCAAAAAGCAAACCTCGCCCAACAAACTCGCCCCAATCCGATGCGGCAACCACTTCGCGCAGAGATGCGCCGTCCCCCTTCCGGGTCCGACTCTCCCCAGTCCACCCCGGTTCCCCGCTTCGCGTTGCCTTTCTTCCTTTCTTCTTGGATTTTCTTCAGCACTGATCAATAGGCTTTCTTCGCACCTCGGCGGGCAGCGTTTCCAGGGGCAGATTGCCCAAGCTGGCTGCTGAGGTTCCGAGTTGGGCCGTTCCCTCCCCGACCTCCTCCCGGAATCACCTGAACTCCTTTTCTTCGCACAGGTCGTTTTTGGCCTTGTATCTGATACGTATTAATACTATACAGACATTAAACCCTCGCCCCATGCCATGAAAACACCCGTACATCCTACCTTGATCCAGCGATCCCTCGGCGCCCGTCAGAAACAACTCCAAGCCCAGGGCCCCGTCTTGGCCGCCTCCCTGGTCACCGTCCGTCGCACCTGCGGCAAGCCCTCCTGCCACTGTGCCCACGGCCACAAACACGTCGGTCACTACCTCACCTGGAAGGAACAGGGCAAAACCCGCAGCGCCTACGTGCCCCAGGCGCTGCTTCCTCAAGTCCAACAATGGCAACACGAGTATCGCCGGCTCAAACGCCTCTTAGCCGAAGTCTCCCAACTGAGCGTGGCCCTGGTCAAAACCCACACGACCCACCAGCGTCGCCGGGCGGGAAGATCCTAAAGCTGGGGGGCACCTTCGTTCGGACCC
Organism: Verrucomicrobiota bacterium; assembly: GCA_022710935.1. Taxonomy (GTDB): domain Bacteria; phylum Verrucomicrobiota; class Verrucomicrobiia; order Limisphaerales; family J093; genus MWFF01. The sequence continues at coordinate 2,537 of JAKLFY010000113.1, read as the reverse complement.
TCCATCACTTCTTTCCCGAGCTCAACACCTGGCTGGACGAGGTGCCCGACACCCGTTTCCAGCCCTTCGTTGAATATCACCGCCGTTTCCTGCTCTGGCTGGCGCTGCTGGTCTTCACGCTGCGCCTGGGCAGTCGCCGCCAAATTGACTTTGACCTGCGCGACCTCGAACTGTGCCTGCTGGCCAATCTCAACCGCCTGGCCGCGACTGATCAAACCAGTCTGCCGGTCACCAACACCGTGGACCATTTCCTGGAACATACCCAGGGGGTTGAACCCTTCGCGCTCTTGCGGCAACGCTGCGCCCACCGCCTGATCCGGATGCGAGCACTGGACCCCTTCCGGCTCCAGGGCCGCCTGGTCGTCGCTCTGGACGGCACCGGCATGCTCACCTTCCACCAACGGCACTGCCCCCAGTGCCTGACCCAGAAACACGGCGACACCACCGTGTATTTCCACCCCGTCTTGGAAGCCAAGATCATCACCGACACTGGCTTAGCCATCTCGCTCGAAACCGAGTTCATTGAGAACACCCCCCAGGACCCGGCGACCGACTACGACGAGGCTCGAAAGCAGGACTGCGAACTCAAAGCCTTCGCCCGCCTGGCCGACCGTTTCCAGACCGCCTTCCCCCAGTTGGCCATCACCTGGAGTGCCGACAGTCTCTATGCTTGCGGCACCTTCTTTGCCCGCTGTCGTCAGGCCCGGTGGTCGTTCGTCGTCACCTTCAAGGAAGGCCGCCTGCCCGACTTGTGGTGCGAGTTCCAAGCCTTGTTGCGGTTGATTCCCAGCCAGTGTCTGCGGGAACAACTCCCCGACCGCACCCGCCGGCTCTACCGCTGGATCGAACGCCTCGCCTACGTGGATAGCCAGGGCCGGACTCACACCCTCAACGCGTTGCTCTGTGAGGAAACTTCTCCCGCTGGCGAACTCACCACCTTCGCCTGGCTCACCGACTTGCCGCTCAACCGGCAAACCGTCCTGGCCGTGGCCAGCCAGGGCGGACGTCTGCGGTCCACCATCGAAAACGAGGGTTTCAACGTCCAGAAAAACAGCGGCTTGAACCTGGAGCACGCTTACAGCCTGGATTGGACCAAAGCCAAGGCCTACTACCTCCTCCTCCAACTGGGACACCTGTTCTTCCAGTTGCTGGAGAAGGGCAGCCTGCTGCGCGCCTTGGCCACCGAGTACGCCAAAACCACCGTCGCCCGCCTCTGGGGCGGTCAGGACAAACTCGCCCAGCGCTTGCTCGAAGCACTGCGCTACTTCCTCCTGCCCGATGCGGCCAGTCAACCGGCCTGCCGCATCAGCTTTGTTGCGGATACCTCCTGAGGTGCCAGGCTGTGGGTGGGCTCCAGGTTCAAGCGCGCTACGCCCTGCCGCTGCCGTTGCCGTCGCAGCGGTTGCCACCGCATCACTCCCGACACCACGCGCGCGCCACCCGCCACGCCTACCCGCCTCCCCCGTGGCGCGCTCGGCGTCCTATTGATCACGGCTGGATTTTCTTGCTGCTTCTTGACAGTGCCCATGCCTTGGACCACTCTACCTGCTAATTGTTGGCGCCGTCTCTCCATGCGGCGGGCGTGGCAATTGCCCTTTGAACCGGTCGTAAAAGAAATGTCATGAAAGTGAATCGTTGTTTGTCGCTCCTGAGTCTGAGTGCGGGTTTGCTTCTGCTGGCCCTGCCCTGTGCTGCCCAGCCCCTCACCTACGAAACCACCGAGGCGGCCGCTATTGCCCGAGCCAAGGCGGAGGGGAAAATGGTCCTGACCGATTTCGGACGGCCCGGCTGTTCGGACTGCACGGGCATGGATTCGAATTTTCAGAAGACCTCGCCCGCACTCAAACAGTGGATTCTGGCGTCGTGTGTCGTCTGGAAAGCCAATGTGGATGTTTCGAACGAGTGGCAGCCGTATGCCTCCGGTTTGGCCGACTTTCCCCTGCCCCTGTGTGCCTTCGTCGATCCAGGCGTGCCGGACAACACGCTCGCCAAATACACCGGTCTCATACCGGCCACCACCTTCATGACGTTTGTGAGGACTCAGGCGAAAAAGAACCTCCCGCTCGTGGTCATCAACCTCCCGGGTGAACCGCTCAACACATCCAGTTTTACCGTGCAGGGCTGGGCACGAACCGATGCGGGGCTCAGCGGCTCAGTTGCCAACGCGGCGATCAAACGTGTCATGTGGCGGCTGAACGGAACCGGCGAGTTCCAGCCAGCCACCGGAACCACGGAGTGGTCGGCCCAGGTGGACTTGCCCTTTGAAACCAACGTTTTCGAATCGTACGTCGAGTACGAGGGCAATAAGAAAAGCTGGACCAATAAAGTGACGCTGGTGACCGCGAACCCGGCCGTCCGCTACGAGCAGACCATCACTTTTGGGACATTGGCTCCCCGCACCTTTGGCGAAAACCCGTTCGCGTTGGCAGCCACAGCCACGTCCGGACTTCCGATCACATTCACGAGCGATAATGAAAACGTCGCGATGATCGCGGGCAGCACCGTCACGATCGTCGGCGCCGGCAGCGCCAACATCA
>JAKLFY010000112.1 GCA_022710935.1 Verrucomicrobiota bacterium | reverse complement strand
AGTGGAAGTTCACCCGCAGCGACTTGAATGAACTGCTGTCCAAGTTCGCCACACCAAGAACCACGGAGTTGGCGGTGGCGGCTTGAGAAAAAATACGTGTGCGGACTTATGAACTAGCGTACTTAGGGTCAAGAAACAGGCGGAAAAGTCGGCTGTAAGCCCCCACTGGATGGCTGCTCGCGGCTCTACTCCCAGCGCGGCAAGCACTTGTTCTGGTCCGACCCCGACTCTGAGCAGGCGGTGAACAACGCCCGTACCCTCTGGAAGATCGTCGTCGAAATGGAGCGGGTCTCCCGCCGGATCCTCTTTGAAACGCTCCCCGACACTCGCCGTCGCAAGCGCTTGTCCAAGAAGGTCTTAGGCCTAATCGAAGCGCCATTCGGGTCTGACCCCATTGCCTTTCCCTTCGGCAACCTCGCCCGAATGGTGGGTTTAGATTCCCCTTTCAGTTTCCGTTTCAAAGGTTGCTTCCAAACCGGGGTGAAATATCCTGCGCACAGGTTTCGCTCGGGAAAACGGATTATGATCTGGATCGCCCAGTCCGAAAAGGACACCGACAGCGCCGGGCTCGAAGAACTCTGCCCTGGCGCTGCCCCGCGAAGCGCCATGCCGGAGAAAGCCAGCGCGAATGAACGCCCTGACAGAGTGCGATTTCCGGCCGACTCGCGGTGGTGTCGATGCCCTTTCACGGGCCAGCTTTTGTGACGCAGACTCAATCAACCGAAGCTCTGCTTGATGCGATCCAGGGTTGCGCTTCTTGGGACGACTTCCAGCGCAAGCTGCGCCCCTTGTCCGAGAAGCAGAAGGGCGACGTGTTCGAAAAACTCGTCAAAGCCTATCTGCTCCTGGAGCCGGAATACGCCAGCAAGCTCAAGCACGTCTGGCTGCATCGGGAAGTGCCGCAGGCGATTCGCGAGAAGCTCAAGCTCCCCGACACCGATCAGGGCATTGATCTCGTCACGGAAACCAACGACGGCGATTTCTGGGGCGTCCAGTGCAAATACCGGCAGACCCCCGAGCATTCCCTGACCTGGCGCGAGATTTCCACTTTCACGGGTTTGGCGTTTGGCGTCTGTCGAGGTTTCGCGTTTGGGATCGTCTGCTCCACCACCGAGCGCATCACGCATGTGCTCAAGGATCAGGAGCGCATCGGATTCTGCGCGCTGGATGTTTGGCAGGGACTCGATGCCGATTTCTTCGCCCGGTTGCGGGCGCACCTTGGCCACAAACCCGCCTTGCTGCGACCATTGAAGCCGCGCCCGCACCAGAAAGACGCGAGGAAGGCGGGGCGGCATCACTACGTCGTCAAAAACGCGAAGCGCGGAAAACTCATCATGCCGTGCGGCAGCGGCAAGAGCCTCACCGCGTATTGGATCGCCGGCGACCTGGATGCCCGCCGCATCGTCATCGCCGTGCCCAGTCTCGCGCTAATCCGGCAGACGCTCAAGGTTTGGCTGCGCGAGACGATGGCCAATCGTCAGGCGGTGGAATGGATTTGCGTTTGCAGCGATGAATCCGCCGGGCGCATCGAGCGCGATGACGTTACCGTGCTGCGGCAGGACCTCGGCGTGCCCTGTCTCACCGCGCCGGACGAAATCGCTGCATGGCTGAAAAGGAAACATCCCGGACTCACCGTCGTTTTCACCACCTACCAAAGTGGCGAAGCCCTCGCCCAGGCCGCACGCTCCGCCAAGTTCAGCTTCGACCTCGGCATCATGGACGAGGCGCACAAGACCGTGGGCGCCACCGACAAGCTCTTCTCCCACCTGTTGCACGATGCGAACCTGCCCATTCGCCGACGCCTCTTTATGACGGCCACCGAGCGCCGGTATGCGGGCCAGAGCGACGAGGTGCTGAGCATGGATGACCCCGCCATCTACGGCGAGACCTTCCACCTGCTCTCGTTCAAACGGGCACTGGAGTATGCCCCGCCCATCCTCAGCGATTACAGGATCATCAGCATCGCCGTCTCGCGGGACGAAGTCGCGGAGTTGATCCGGAAGAATGTTCTCGTGAAACCGGACAAAGGACGGTGGAACAGGAAAATTGAAGCCGACATGCTGGCCTCCCTCATTGCGCTGCGGAAGGCGATGAAGAAGCACCCCATCCGCCATGCGGTGTCGTTCCACAGCAGCATCCAGCGGGCGGAGTTGTTCAAGACGCACAACGACGCCTTCAGCCGCGCCTTCCCGAAATGGGGCAGCCTGGGAACCTTTCACGTTTCCGGAAAAACGGCAACCGGCACCCGTGCCCGCATTATTGGCGAGTTTGCGCAAACCCAGCGTGGCCTCATCACCAATGCGAGGTGCCTGACTGAAGGCGTGGACGTTCCGGGGATCGACTGCGTTCTGTTTGCCGACCCGCGTCGGAGCGCGGTGGACATCGTGCAAGCCGTGGGCCGCGCCTTGCGCCCCGCCCCCGGCAAGAAACTCGGCTATGTCATCGTGCCGATCCTGCACGACGCCGATGCCACGCCGGATGACATTTTCGAGTCGGAATCGTTTCAGGAAATTCTCACCACGCTCCGCGCCCTCGCCGCCAACGACGACCGCATTATCGATTACTTCCGCGCTGTCTCCCAAGGCCCGCAATGCACCGGCGGCGGCAGCGTCGAGTTCGACTTGGACGAGCGTCTCGCCTGGCGCATTGACCTCTCGCAGTTCGTGCGGGAAATAGACCTCAAGTGCTGGGACAGACTGGCCAAGCTGTCGTGGCGACCGTTCGAGGAGGCGCGTGCATTCGCACGTGGCCTCAAACTCAAGTGCAAAGATGAATGGTCCGCGTTCTGTGAAGGCGAGATACCGCGTTTGGGGCGACTGCCTGCGGATATTCCAACTAACCCCGCAAAGACTTACGTTGACAAAGGATGGACAGGTTATGGCGACTGGCTTGGGACTGGAACGATAGCAACACATCTCAGGGAATACCTGTCGTTCAGTGAGGCACGGGCCTTTGCCCGCAGTCTGAAACTCAAAAACGGAGATGAGTGGCGTGCGTTTTGCAGAGGCGAAATGCCGCAGTCGGGGAAGCTGCCAGTCGATATTCCCGCAAATCCAAACAACACTTACGCTGACAGGGGCTGGAAAGGCATGGGCGACTGGCTGGGGACTGATGCCGTTGCGACCTTTCGCAGACGATACCGGACATTCCTGCAGGCGCGGTCGTTTGCTCGCAAACTCAAGCTCAAGAACCGAACTGAGTGGAGTGCGTATTGCAGAGGCAAGATGCCGGAGTTGGGGCGACTACCCGCAGATATTTCAGCAAGCCCTCACAAGACGTATGCAGGCAGAGGATGGGCTGGCATTGGCGATTGGTTAGGCACCGGCGCGGTCGCAAATCAATCGAGGAAATTCCGCCCTTTCAGTGAGGCCAGGGCGTTTGCTCGAAAACTCAAGCTGAAGAGCCAGAACGAATGGATCTCTTTTAGCAAAGGTGAGATGCCAAAACTAGGGCGACGACCTGCGGACATTCCATCAAACCCCAGCCTCGCCTATACTGACACGGGATGGTCGGGCTACGGCGACTGGCTCGGGACGGGCAGGATCGCAGATCAGTTCAAGGAATACCGTTCTTTCCGGGAGGCTCGCACCTTTGCTCGGAAACTCGAACTCAAGAGCCAAGCCGAGTGGTTTGCCTTCTGCAAAGACAAGATGCCACAACTGGGATGCCTTCCTTCAGATGTTCCGGCCTGTCCAAACCGGGCGTATGCCGGTAAAGGCTGGCTGAATTGGGGCAATTGGCTCGGCACTGGAGCCATCGCTACGCGCCTGAAGGAATACCGGCCATTCAAACAGACTCGCGCTTTTGCTAGAAAGCTCCAGCTCGCGAGTCGGGCGGAGTGGCGTGCCTTCTGCAAAGGCGAGATGCCCAAGCGGGGACGACTCCCCACGGATGTTCCAGCAAATCCGCAGATCGCATACGCCAACAAGGGCTGGGTGACTGGCTGGGAACCGGCAGGAACGCAACACAACACAGGGAGTAGTCCCGTGAGCAGCAAGAAACCCAGCGGTCGGCAACATTTCGTGCCCCAGTTTTACCTGCGCCACTGGTGCAACGGGGATCAGAAGGTTTGGCAATACGGCTTCGATGGGCGGCCCCCGGTTCACATAGGCATCGCGAATATCGCCTTCGAGCGTGGGCTTTACACGCACCCGGCCAGGGACAAAGTGCGGCCCCTCAAGACTGAAGATGACCTGGCAGACATGGAGAGTATTTATGCGGAGGTTTGGCCGGACATCGTTGACCGTGCCCAGAATGTTGGAACGCGCCACAACATCGCCCGCTTTGTCGCGCTGATGTTCGTCCGGCATCCCCAGCACCGCGAAACCGTGCGGCTGATGAACGTAGGTTTCCGGAAAGCGGTGCAAGACCTTGCACCTGACGAGGAAGTTGAAATCGTCGCCGAAGGACGAACAGGCAAGATTGGGGTGCGTGAGATTCTGGAGGGGACAAGAGCCGAAGCGACGAATATTGCGAGCGGCTTCTTAAATGTGATGCGTTCGACTGTGGAGGACATTGCGGCGGTTCTTGTCGCTCGGCGCTGGGGCGTCGTGTTCAGCGAGGAAGCAGCCTTTGTGACGTCCGATTGCCCGGTGGTGCTCAACCGAGGAAGCTGTCAGCGTCGAGCTTTTGGATTCCGTACACCAGGCACACAGATGTTCTTTCCGTGTTCGCCGAAACGGCTGCTGGTGGTCAGCGACGATTGGCCCCATCAGTTTGCCCACTACAAGTTGACGAATGCAGACGTTTTCAACCTGATGATCGCACAAGAAGCCGTGCGGTTTGTTTACGCTAGCAAGGACGACTCGGAACTGGCGCACAAGATTAAGAAATGGCGGAGCGCCACCGCCCAAGCTGCTTAGTTATCCTGTGCGCGAGGAAATTCCAAAAAGAGTCTGGCGGGGCGGCAACGCCTGCTGCGGACGCTGGCTCCCAGCGTGAAGGTGTCGGTTCGATAATTGAAGAACCTTCCCGATTGGTAAGCGACTCGAGCGCGCGACGGACGGGTCAAGGAGGTGGGCTTTTCTGGATCCGTATCGGTCCCCACCGCGTGGCGCCGGTGCTGCCTTCCGGTTCGACGTCGGCGAACGGGAGGCGGGTTTCGGCGAGGTCGTCCATGGGCACCTGACCCGTGTCGCAGAAGGGCATGTCCCAGGAACTCTCGCCGGGGCCGTTGAAGATCACTCGCCAGGAGCGGCGCGTGATCTCGGCGCGAACGTGGTACTTAGCGCCAGCCGTTACTTCCGGACTGACCGATCGCTGGTGCCAGCCAGGGCTCGGGTCCACCCAGCCGCCGCCGAGCTTCGTACGGGACTGTGTGTGGACCGAGAACCGTCCGCCCGAGCAGGCCAGCGCGAAACGGAAGGAGATGTCGTTGGTTTGGGTTGCCGCCGCCACGAGCTGACTGTCGACGCCCAGCTTGACCGGCACCAAGTCGAACTCGATGACCAGCGGCCGCTTGGCGTCGAGGGCGAAGGAGCGGCGGCTCAGGAGGCCGCATAGTTTGCCCCAACCGCCCGTGAGGGCGTCGGTCCCGGAATTCAGGAAACGTCAAGGGCCTGTTGGCTGGGTGTGAAGAGGTCAGATCGACAGTGACTATGGGGATGACGTGGGCTTCCCCCGACATCGATTGCGAGCCTCCCCTGCAGGTGCTTGTCGTTTCAAAGATCGCAGCGTCCGCCTCACTCTGACGCGGCGCAAGTGGCGGCGGAGCCGGTGGGCGGGCGGCCGCAGTGGTCAAAGCGGCGAGGACGGGAGCGACTTTCGAGACTGCGCTCGTGGTTCGTTCACTCGCACGGGCTTCGCCGCATTCAGGCCCTCAGGTACTCGCTTGGGAACTTCCACGGTGCGCGGTATTCCGGAACCGCCCGACGCGCTGCTTCGTCGTCCCCAACGATGCGCTCGTTTTCCGGATCGAACCGGATCGAGCGGCCCAATTGCAGGGAGAGCAGGCTGAGCACAATCGGCACATCCACCTTCACGTGGTGGAAGACACTGCAACTGGGCTGCTGACGAGACTTGATGCAGTCGAGCCATTCACGCTCCTGACCGGGGGAAGGCGGAGTGGACTTTGGCGGCGCGGCCTTGTCGTTCAGGGCGTCACCCTCGGGCACCAGGGTGGAGGCGCCCAGGTAATCGGCGTAGAACGTGCCGTTGGCTCCGTGGAAATAGACACCCAGGCGGGTCCGAGGCCGCGGGTCGCCCTGCAGATCAAAACCATAACTGTTGGTGAGTGACATCATCCAGGTGAGCGTGAGGTTGGGATAGCGCCAGAGCACCTCGTGATGGTCGTAGGCGTCGCCGTCATCGCGCACCACGAAACGGCCGCCGGAGGCGCTGGTCACCAGCGGGTAACCCAAGTCCAGTGAGGTGATGGGCAGGTCGAGCATGTGCGGTCCGTTACCCGGAGTCCAACCCCCACTGAAGTCCATCCAGGAGCAGTGGTGATACGCATCCGTGGCCAACAGCCGGTTGTAGCGCACGAGCGGTCCGGGGCCGCACCACAGGTCCCAGTCCATCCCCTCCGGAACGCTCTGGTAACCCCCGGTGCCGATCCCACGCGGTGTCTGGTTCATGACGTTGAACGCGCGCGCCACGCCGATGGGTCCGAGGTTCCCAGACCGGACGTATTCGACGACGCGATGATGCTCTTCCCGGGCGTGATGCTGCGTGCCCACCTGGCTGATGCGGTTGTGTTTCTTGACCGCGTTGCGCACCGCGAGACTCTCCGCCAGATGCAACGTCATGGGCTTCTGAATGTAAATGTCCTTGCCCGCCTCGCAGGCGGCGACGGCCTGCAGCGTATGCCAATGCGGCAGCGTACCCAGGATCACCGCGTCCAGGTCTTTCTGCTGGAGCATCTCCCGATAGTCTCGGTATCCCCGGCTGCCTTTGAACCGGTCGACAATCGGCTCGAGCCGATTCTCGTCCACATCGCAGACCGCGGTAACCACCACGTCCGGATGCACGGCGCAGTTGCTCAGGTTGACCCGCCCCATGTTGCCGCAGCCAATGAGGCCGACGTGAATCCGGCTGTTCGGGCGCGGACTGGCGGAGGGCGTCGGATCGGCCGCCGAGGCTAGATGCGGCGCGGCGAAGCCGATGGCGGTGATGGTGGCGGCCTTCTCGATAAAGGCGCGGCAAAGCCGCAACTGGAGCGATCGAATCCTCGTGCACGTCTGGACCCGACGGTCGCGCCGGTCGGCGCGCTACGATGGCGCTGACGCGCAGAGGATGGGGTGAAACGAACAAGGGGCTCACCGCAGAATTCGCTCGCAGCCTGCGAGCAACTTAAACGATTGCGGTGCAGGGGCTGGTGTTCATGTAGGTTCTTGCACAAGTATTTGTATAAGGTCCGCGCCAGGGCCCCTCATCCTTGATCCCTCTCCCCGCGCGGTTCATCGGCTGCGTCTTTCCCAGCGCGGGGAGAGAGTAGGGTGAGGGGTGCATGCACTCTTTGAACCATTGATAGCGGGGTGCTTGGCTAAGGCATGGTCGGGGTCGTCCTAACCCGCATGCGTACCGCTTTGGGAGTCCTCGGCTTCGCCGTGGTCAAGACTTTGCGAAACATGCGGGTTAGGGGGTCTGCGGGATGACACTGATCTCGTCGAAGAAGGCTTCCTCGTTGCAGACCCCGAGCGGACCACCATAGGCCACCTTGACCACCAGACACACCGTCTTGCCGGCGTACGGTTTCAAGGCATAGGTCCGCGTCTGCCAGTTCTCGTCCCCGGGTTGGGAGCCAGGGTTGATGGTTTCTGTGGGAAACCAGTTGAGGCTTTGACCGTCGTGCATGCCGACCGCCAACAGGAAGTCGCTCTTGCCGGGCTGCTCGTAGGGATCGCCGCTGACGGCCAAACGCAGTTCGCAGGAGGTCTGCGCCGGCAGAGCGACTTTGCGCACGACGTAACACGGGACGGCTTCGCTCTGCGCGTGAACCGCCAGAATGCCGCGTCGGCCGGGGTTGGGATTGCCCGGATGGCCGCCTTTGGCCTCCGGCACGTCGATCCAAAACGGATGGGTTCCCCCATAGCATCCGACAATCCGGCAACGGTCCAGGTCCTCACGCTGGTCAAACCGATTCGCGAGCTGGGAGTCGAGCGGCGTCGAGCGCAAGACCTGATCGAGGTTGGCCGGGTCCAGGTTCGGGTGCAACATGGCCACCCTGCGGGAGGCGAGGGGCGGCAGAGGCTCGTGCCGGTAGCCGGCGGCTTCTGCCTGGTACCAGTAGAAGACTGCGGCGTAGTCCACCCAACAACCGCCCGCCTGCGCGCGCTCAGCCCACTCGGGTCGCGAGGTGAACATCCGTTCCTGGCTCCAATTGATGGACCACGTCAGCTCCCGCGCAAAGCGGATCGGCAGGTGATCGTGGAAGCGGTAGATGGAGAGCATCGCGGGTGTGCCTTTGCCGATGAACGGCATACCGGCACGAAGCCCCACAAACGGCGTCTGGAAGCCCCAACTGAACGTGAAGGAGTCCTCGGTCCCCAGGTAATCCAACGCCCGCTCGCGGCCATCGATGTCGACTTCGTTGTTGCCCTCCATGACGAAGCCGAAATCGCGGAAAAGAGGTTCATCGGTCACGACGCTGAACTGGCGTCCGACGAGGTGGCCTTCCCCAAGGGCTTTGAACAGCGTGACCCTGGTGTCCTTCGTCAGTTGAAACGCCGTGCGGCGCCACGTCGCGTGGAAGTAACCCAGTGCGGGATTCCACTGCGGCAGCGGCTCCCACTCGACGTAGCTGTAGTTCATCGCGTCCTGGGGAGTGTCGTTATGGAGGACGACCCGGGCGCGCTTGGCGAAGGGCATCGGAAAGTAACAGTTGTAGCTCCAGGGGGCGCATTCGATCAGCGGCGCGCTGAAGTCCATGCTCTTGCCATTGCAGCCGTCGCCGAAGAAATCGGCAAGCGGGCACAAGACCGCCGGCTCCGACGCATCGTCGAAGGTGATCTCGAGGACGATCCCCCGCGCATACAGGTCCGGATTCTGGTGCCGGCAGGTGTGAAGGTGGCGGATGATCCCCGGCCCTTTCAGGTCCGCCACCACCATGCGCTGACCCGCATCGAGCGACGGCAACTCCTGGTATCGTGGAGGGTTCATGGATTGGGGCCTTTCAAACCAGCCGCGGCGACTTCCACGACCGCGTCGGCCCATTCCGCGTGGGGACGGCTCGCTCACGGCTCAGGCGGCGAGCCCGCGCTGCGTGCCACCGGCCACGAGGCGCGATCCTCGCTTTGATACAGGCCGATCTTCTCGAAAGGTATCCGCTGAAAGCCCAGCTTGAAAGCAGGCGAGCCGTCCCGGAGCGTGAAGTTGGATTCGTCTTCGAAAAGCGGGTCGGTTTCCACGAGATTATCCCTGAAAGCAACGTAGGGCTCAGCCTTTGGCTCTGTCGAACCCCACTGGCCACCCCAGCAAATATTGCGGGCCACGACGTTGCCCTTGGGAGCCAGCGGTTCATCCTCGAGAATGTTCAGCAGCTCCGGGTAACGGATTGACCACGGCGGCTGCTTGTAGTTCAGGGCCATCAGCTCCTTGGTCGCGAATTCGCCCACCCCTTTGGCCCAACCGAGGCCGCGGGCGTCAATACTGAAAGCGCGGTCACACTTGATGAACAGGTTGTTGGTCATCGTGTTGTCGCGTCCGCCCCCGATCAGGATCGCCGTGGCCACCTCGCGGAAGATGTTGCCGGAAATGTCGGCCGAGGAGAAACAGTCGTCCAGATAGACGCCGAAGCAGCCTTTGCCGCGGAACCCGCGGATCTCGTGCAGGTAGTTGTAACGAATCCTGTGCCCGCGCATCGACCAGGTCTCATCAGGCGGAGAAGTGTAGATCGCGCCGGCGTCGTTCGATTGAAAGACCGCGTTGTGGATTTCGTTGTACTCGATGACCTGGTCGTTGCCGCTGAACCCGATCGCGACGTGCGGCACGTGGTCGATCAGGTTGTGCGTCAGGCGGTTGCCGACACCAAACGCAGTGATTCCCTGCTGATAGACCGGGTCCCAGCGGGCCGTGTGGTGGACGTGGTTGTTATCGGCATAGTGCCCGGCGGGGGTAAGCGTTTTGCGGTCGCCCCCTTCAAGATGGATGCCGCCTTGGCCGGTCTGGTAGAGGTCGCAGCCGGCGACTCCATGCCCGCTGCCGCCGTAGACCTTCACCCCCCAATTCCCCATGTTCCGGATCGTGCAGCCGATGACCCGCACATTCGAACCGCCTTTGATCACCATCGCACTACCGCGTCCGGCTTCGATCAGCAGACCCCGGAAGGAGACGTTCGAGACGTCATTCAGTTGAATGGGGTCGCGCACGATGGAGACGACTGCTTGGCCCGAAGCAAGGGGAGCCGGTGGCCAGAAGTAGAGAATGCTGGTCTCGCGATCCAGGTACCACTCGCCGGGGCTGTCCAGCTCGGGCAAGACGTTCTCGGCGTAGAACCACTGCCCCTTGCGGATTCCATAGGAGTGTCCCGACTGAGGGGCCAGACCGAGGGTGCGGGTGGCCGGATCGACGGTCCCCAGTGGGATGCGTTGGTCGGCCCAATCCCAAAACCAGAAGCCGTGCAGCCAGATGCCCTGTTCGCCTACCCAGCGGGCCAGGCGAGGGTCTTCGCAGACAAACTTGGCCTGGGCGGTCTGCACTTGACCGGACTTCACGATGCCGTTGGCATCGAGTACGTCAGCGATGTGCAGGTAACCCGAGTTCGGGTAGCGAGCCAACGTCATCGGCTGGTCCCGGAAGAACAGTTCCAGGCCGGGATCGGACTGGTAAACGCCAGCGTTTCCGATGCCCTGGAGATCACTGATGCCGAGCGCCTTAAGGTCGGCTTGGTAGACCTTGTTTTGTGCAGCACGCTCCAGCCGTTTGAGGATGGCTTGATCGGTGACCAGTTGCCAACCCGTCACTGCCCGCCCACCCACGATCCTCACTGCTTCACCTCGCCGCGCGCGATAGACGATCGGGGCGATTGGGGTCCCGCTGTCTTGGTCTGTCAGTGCAAGTGGCCGCGCCAGTTCGTAGATGCCGTCTCGGATTTCGACCGTGACCCCACCCAGAGGGAGCGGGCCGCCAGCTTTCATGCGCCGGATCTCGTCCCGGGCTCGCGCCAGCGAGGCGAAGGGCTTCTCGTCGGTGCCCGGATGTGAGTCGTTGCCGTTCGTAGCCACGCACAAAGCGGCTGCCACTCCGGAGCGGCACGCCAGAATCAGGACACCAGCAGTCAGAGCTATGACGCGGTTGTTCATGTGGGCAGACTACATCAGATGTTGAGCTTCAGTCGCCGGTCCGAGATCCAGGGGCGAAGCTGCTCGCGCGGCCAGGGCGCCTGCTCGCCCCGAGCCCAGGGATCAGGACCAACCCATCGGGTGCGTCTCCCCTTGATGACCAACGCGCCACGGTCCAGATCGAGCGTCACCAGGGCCCAGAGCGGTTCTCGGTACGCGGCCACGTGGGTCAAGTACGGGTAGGCCTTGTGCACTTCGGGCGGGTACGTTTGCCGGCGGGCGGCTGGGTTATTCAGCCACCAATACGAAGCGCTGTTGATCTGGATGTAGCGGATGCCGTTGACCATCCGAGTGTAGTCCAAGTGCAGGTGGCCACCGAACACCGCCACCACGCTGCCCGGCTTTCGCTGCTCGGCTCGTTCAAGCACGGTTCGGACGGCGGCACTGTTCTCGAGGCACCCTTCGTGGTCGGCATCGAACGGCTGATGGATGAACAGCACCGTTGGACGGTCGCCCTGTGCCAGCTCACGTTCCAGCCAAGCCAACTGTTCCGCAGCGACGAACCGCTTGTAGCCAGCGGCCTTGCCCCCGGGCTCGTTTCCGTCAAGGACAATACCCCGGACCGGACCGACCGAGAACACGTAGTGCTTGTCCGGCATGCCGTAGAAGGCGACGGTTTGCTCGCGCGTGTACCCGCCATCCATGTCGTGATTACCCAGCACGTGGAACCGGGGACCGCGGAACTGGTTCCACGCCTCAAGAAACGGTCGATTGCGTGGGGCCGGCCAGCAGAAGTCGCCGAGCTGCAGGATAAAATCCACCTCGGCTCTTCCCATGGCCGCCACGAAAGCGCGCACCCGCTCGATTCCATCGGGCATCACATCCGGATGGATATCGGCGATCAATCCGAACCGCACCCGACGTGCAGGCTTGGTCTCGCCGATGGCTTGGGCGGTGCCAGCCAGGAGGGCCGGCCCGAGGCCCAGCCGGTGGATGAACTCACGCCGTGTCGACAGCGGGGGGAATGGGCGGTTGCTCATTGGGCGGTAGAAGGCTCTGTTCGTCGGATGTACAGTAGCCAGTCCTTGAACTGCAGATTGCCGGGATAGTCTTCAGGGGCGTGAAACTCGCGTACTGCGCCGCCGTTCACTTTGTCACGTGTTCTCTCCCTGCTCTGTTCCAAGTCGATCCAGGTGTATTCAAACAGCGACGAAGCCCCGCTGGGCCGCAGATCCACCTTCAGCCTGCCCCCGTATCGCAGGTAGATTACGTAAAGAGAACCAGGGACCGCGCCGCAGAAGGGGGCCGGATACTCCGACACCAGCTCCGGGTGCGGTTCCAGTTTCCACCAGGGGATCGACGCGAGGAACTTCGCCAGAAAGCTCATCGAGCGCGCGCCCGGGTAGTCGAGCGTGTTCGTTTGGAAAGACTTCTCGAGTGGCCACGATCCCTGACTGGCGGGCGACTCCGGCAGGTGCGCCCACCAGACATGTCCTCCGCCATAGGAGTGCCCCGCCGCTCCCGAGAGGATGGCGCTCCACGCTCCGTAGCGAATCTCCATCCCGGTGGGATTACCCTCGATGAACTCGTACCAGGGCTCGGTGACGACCGTGGGCTTGGCGGGTTGGCGGGCGTAATCGGCCGCAATCACCAGCGGTATCATCTCGTTGCGCCACCGTCCGTGGCCGACTTGGCTCTGGTTGTAGTCCAACCACGGCTCCTGGTGAATGGCCTCCCCAGTGGACCACTGCGGTGCCTCCGCTCCGCCGCTCCACCCAGGGGGCGTCGGATGCGCTCCCACGATGCGCGCGTACGGATCCTCCTTTTTGACCAGGGCGCCCAGGTCTTTCCAGAACGGCAAGCCGAAGCCGCCATAGTTGTTCATGTTGTATTCGCCGGCGAGAACCCAAATGACGTTGTGAGCACCCAACCGCGCGATGACATACCGCCACCACCGGCGCATCTGCTCCTCGCTGACCCTCTCGTTCAGGCGTTCCCGGCTCCACCAGGGATGGATCCACACCGTGATCCCCTTGCGGTTGGCGTAAGCGATCATTTCCTCCACCTTGCGAATCTGCTCCAGGTTCGGTGAATCGCGGGTCCGGTTGAGCAGCCCGTTGTTCCCCGCAAAGAACATCTGGCCCACAGTAAAACCCTTCGCGGAGCGGTCATCGGCCAGCCTCTGGAAGCTGCTGAACTGAATGCCCCGCTTGGTCCAGTTCCACCACGTGTCTCCAACCCAGAGGAACGGCGTGCCGTCTGCGTACTCGAAGTAACGCCCGGCCCGCGGCCCCTCCCGGCTGACGCGGATAAAGCCCCGGCGCGCCGGGTTGGTCTGCTTTTCAGCGTCGGTCCACTCCACGACCTGAATCTTGCCCGTGGCCGCATCGAGGCCGGGGTCCTGCGAAGCGGTGGACCAGGTCCATTCCCCGGCCGCTGGTGGCGCAAAGCGGGCTTTCCACGTGTTGCCGCCATCCCAGAATAATGCCAAGGCATACCGCATCCCGCGAGCTGGCCCGCTTGTTCCCGTGAAGGTTGCCTGAGCCAGAGGCGCGCTCCGATCCGGCAAACCGTCCACATAGCAGTTGGCATACTCTCGACGCGCCTCGAACGTCATCTCAACCACCTCCCAGGGGTGGGCAGTCTGGGCGTGCAGAGCAGGCCAGGCGGCCCAGGCTGCAAGAAGCATCAGGACATTTCGTACCCATTTCATAGCGTGAATGAGCTGGCGGGGGGAAATAGGTCTCCCGTGGCAGCCGGGTTCCGTGACAACACGATGACCATGCCCGCTGGCGCCAGGGCAACGATTCGATTCATCGGGAACGCAGACTACAGTCCTCCGCCCACCCCAACCAAGGAAAAGCCAAAACGAACCGCATGACGAACTTGGCCGGACGCCGATGGATCCCCACCTCCGGTCGTTGCCGGGACCCATGCCTGGCACGTCAGCGGGTGTCGGCGGCAACGGTACAAGTTGCCGATCGCGCGCACTTCCTGGCGTGACAGAAAGCTGAGTCTGCTCAACCCTGGAACATTCTATGAAAGCCCAGAATCGCCGGACCTTCCTCAAGACAACCGGCAAGGTGTTGGCCGCCGGAGGTGTTGTGGGACTCAGTCCCTCGGCCCTCGGTGCCAACGGCAGAATCGTGTTGGCCCTGATCGGCGGCAACAACCAAGGGCGCGGCGTCGCTCTGAGCGCGATCCAGGACGGCGCCGAGATCAAGACTTTCTGCGACCTCGACGACGCGGTGCTCAGCAGAACCGGTGCGGACCTGGCCAAAGCGCAGGGCAAGAATCCCGCAGCGGAAAAGGATTTTCGCCGCGTATTGGAGGACAAAGACATCGAAGGGGTGATCATTGCCACGCCGGATCACTGGCATGCGATTCCGACCATCCTGGCCTGTCAGGCAGGCAAGGACGTCTACATCGAGAAGCCACTCTCGCACACCATCCACGAAGGTCAGCTCATGCGCGATGCGGCGCGCAAGTTCAACCGCGTGGTCCAGGTCGGCATGCAGCGGCGCAGCACGGAACATTTCAGGAATGCCGTCGAATATGTTGCCTCCGGGAAACTCGGCAAAGTCTGCCTCGTCAAGGCGTGGATGTGCCAGGTACGCGGCAGCATTGGGAATCCCCCGGACAGTCCCGTTCCACCGGGCGTCGATTACGACACGTGGCTCGGTCCGGCGCCGAAGCGACCCTTCAACCGGAACCGATTCCACTACAACTGGCGGTTCTTCTGGGATTACGGCAATACTGAATTGGGCAACCAGGGCGTGCACATGCTCGACGTGGCCCTGTGGGGAATTCAGGCGTTGCGGGGAGTGGAGAACTGCCTACCAAAACAGGTTTCAGGCAGTTCCGGCATCTACTGGCTGAATGACGCCAAGGAAGTTCCCGACACGCAGGTGATGACGTACGACTACGGTGACTTGGCGCTGGTCTGGGAACTCCGCAGCTTTGGAGATACGTTGCCTCTTGAGGGAACCACCGCCGGGACTGCCTTCTACGGCACGGAAGCCGCGTTGATCGTCGACGGCTCGGGCTGGAAGGTCCATTCGAAGAAAGGGGACCTCGGCCCGAGTGCCAAAGCCTCAGGCGGCTCTCACACAAAGAACTTCCTGGAGTGCATGAAAAGCCGACAGCGGCCCAACGCCGACGTAGAACTCGGCCGGCTCAGCACCACCATCTGTCATTTGGGCAACATTTGCACCCGCCTCCAACGCGCCGTGCGCTTCGATCCCAAAACGGAGAGCTTTGGGGACGACAAAGAGGCAACCGCCCTCCTCACAAAAGAATACCGGGCGCCGTTCACGCTGCCGAGGGTATGACTTGAAGCGGGAAGGTGTTGGCGACCGACTGAGGACACACAATGCGTCTCATACTGAGCTGGGTAGTGCTTCTCGCGGCGCCTTGGATGGGAGAGGCTGCCACGCGTGATACGGCGCTTGCCGCGAAGCTGCTGCCCGAGTCGCGCGAACTGGTCGTGGGCGACGGCGCGCTTGTGCTGGCCGGCAGAAAGCTTGCCGCCGATCTGCCCGTTGGCTCTGAACACGAAGCCTGTCGGGCCGTCCTTTGCTCCGCAGTGCGACGCGCGGGCGGAAGTCTGGCAGCCGGGCGTCCGGTGGACGGCTGCACGTTCCGCCTTGGCAAGGGCGCGCCACTGCCGGAACTACCGACTGACCCAGTAGATCGAGTCGCCGCCCACGACGGTTTCGACCGGTCGGTCGGCATAGGTGCGGACGGATTCGTAAACAATTCCGAGCTGGTTGCGGAGTTGAGCTGCCGTGCCCGCCACGTCCACCGCCCGGAGCACCTTCTCCCAAAACCGCCGCCGCACCGGCAGCAGCGGGTAATCGGCGACATACACCGCATCATCTTCGGCGCGGGTCTCGATCTTGGTGCCGGTCAGGTGCCGGGTGATCTCGCCTTCGTGGGCCGAGACCACCTGTTTGATCGTGGAGGTCTTGTCCGGCTTCTTCGCGGTGATGACCTGGCGGATGACGGCCTCAACGTCAGTGTCCGAGAGCTGGATCGGCACCCGGAAGCGGTCGCGCAGTTTTTGGAGCTGGGGCGTGCCGCTCAGGGCCGACTGGCCCGTGGCCACGATCAGCACCCGGCTGTTGAGCTGCTTGGAGCAGGCTTCGACTACTTCTTGAATTTGTAGGCTGCGGTCGCTGTCGTCGCCGATGAATTGCTGGACCTCATCGAGCACGACCAGTGTGCAGGGCAACTGGCCCTTGACCGCCAGCGCCTCGCGCATGGCCTGGAGCATGTCATCAATGGTGATGTCCTTGACGTTGGGGAACTGCTGCGCCAGCGACTTCGAGATGTCGCTGGTGGATGCGCCCAGCCCTTCGTCCACGAGGGCTTTGTGCAGCACCGGGGACACCCACAGGTTGTTCAGCTCTTTGGTGAAGTCGCGGCCCGCTTTGGTCACTCGACCCTTAACCGCATCCAGTTTCCCGTTGTCGCGGAGCCACATGACGAACCGGGCGACCGGATACTTCGGCGGCAGGCCCACGGACTTGAAGATGATATTGAGGACCGAGAGCCGCACGTTGTCGCCCAGCTCGCCGCGCAGGGTGCCAGACGCAGCGTGGAGACCACCGAGGCGCTTGCCCGCCGTGGTCAGCTCCTTGAGCAGGTCGGCGACCTCGGTGGAGAGGTTTGTCAAGCCCCTGGCCCTGGCTTTGTCTTCGGGGAACTCGTAGTCGTTCCAGAGGTAGCGCAGGTCCTTTCCCAGGTGGGATTTGCCTGATCCGTAGAAGCCCGACACCCACACAGCCGGTTGTTCCGGGCGATCCAGGCTGCCGATGTAGGTGCGGAGGATTTTTTCCAGGCCCTTGGAGTATTCGCCCTCGCACACGAAGGTCTTCAACTCGAACCGCAGCGTCTTCAACTCCTCCGGCGTCACGGCGTCCTTCACGACCGCCACGCCGTTGTTGAGCAGTTCGGGCCGTGTGCGCGCCGCTGACGCCGGTCTTGAAGCCAAAGTCCGTCCGCAACTCGCCCAGGGTGCCTGGGCTGCTAGCCAAACCAAGCTCCGTTCTGGTGGCGCTCTTCATCGGGCTGTCCAGCGTAAGTGCCTGGAATGCTGCCAGCAATCGATTCAGCTCACAACTCAAAACGCGGACCAGAGCAGCTTGGTGTCCTCGCTGGCAGGTCTGGAAGATCTCCGGAAGTTTGCAGCCAGCAAACGGCCCTTGGGAGGAGGGGTTGTTGGGGCGGGTCACGGGCCAAGTATGCGGCATGTCGCTTGGCATCAAGAGGTTCCACGCATCTAACTCTCGACCTGCAAGGCTCGACGTTCGAATTCCGACGACGCGGCGGACGTCCGGAGGCCCCGCGGAAGTGGATTTGACAATGGGCGGTGTAGGGGACCGAATACGAGGGTCAGTTCGATGCTGTGACCGCCCTGCCCAAGGTTGTTGACGACGGATGATATGAGCCAGACGCACTACTATTACGCGTTGAACCGGAAAGGGGAGGGGCCGATGCCGCAGCACGAAGGCTACGCGGCGACGTTACCCAGACTCGGAAGGAGAATCATGAGCAAGAAGAAACCAGCGCCGTTGATCCGTTGGTCCGCCGGCCTGCATAAGCTGAAGGCCATCACCATTCGCCAGCCCTGGGCCTGGCTGGTCGTGAACGGCTACAAGGACATCGAGAACCGCAAATGGGCGACGCATCATCGAGGTCCTTTGCTGATCCACGCGGGAAGCAACCGGGCGGACTTGCACATTGCTGTGAAGGATCACATCGAACGCAAGTACGGGGTGAAGATCCCGGATGAATATGTCATGGGGGCCATTATCGGCGTGGTCGATGTCGTGGATTGCGTCACGGCCCATCCGTCGCCGTGGTTCAACAAGTCGGGTTTCGGATGGGTCCTGGCCAGGCCGCGGCGTTTGCCGACAAGGCCGTGCAAAGGGAAGCTGAAGATATTCGAACCGGACCTGTAGCACTTGACCGGCGGCGCAATGAGCCGCGTCTGCTGTCAGATGGTGGCGCTCGGTGTCACTGGCGCGAAGATGGCGGCCCTGGGCGCACCGTTGGCAGCGGGGCCGTCACGGCTGGCGGCAACTGCTCAATGATCGGTTGACACCGAGCTTTGGAGCCTTCTGTTTACGCGGTGTGGAATTGTCGGAAGAACATGGCACGTACATTCTGATCGTCTCGGTCGCCCAGTTGAAGCGGCTCAAGGTGGGGCGCTTGGGGACCTTCGATATCAGTCCCGGCTTCTACGCCTATGTCGGCAGTGCCCACGGTCTCGGCGGCATCCGCGCTCGGATCGGCCATCACCTGGAATCGGCGAGTGCTCCCCACTGGCACATTGACTACCTGCTCGGCGTCGCCACGCCCGTCGAGGTGTGGTTCGCGATCTCGGACCGGAAATTGGAGCAGGATTGGGCTGAGTTGCTGGCCAAAGCTCCGTTCTTCCGCTCCCCGATTCCGCGGTTCGGATCGTCCGATTATCGGCGCAGCCGGACCAGCCATCTATTCTACGCCAAGCGGCAGCCTTCGTTCCCCTGGTTCGAGGACCAGATCAGGATCGGCTTCGAAGCCGAGGTGCGACCGCGGCGCGCGGTTCTGACAGCGCAGCAGGCAGGATAACCCCGAGTCGGATGCGAGGTCGCCGGAGGGCACCAGCCGATCTCCGGGCGGAGCATTGTCGATGCGACCTTGGGCTGTTCGAGACGCCGGATGGTCCGTTGTACGTCGGGGCAGGCATCGGACGGTACTTCCTGAACGTGCGTTTCTTGTGCAACCGGAGATCACATCAGGTTTGATGAGGCAGGCTCAGACCGAGTTGGCCGGGCGAAGTGCTCGGTCACCAAAGTCCAGTCTTCGTCGCGGGCCAGTTGTTCGAAGGCGTTGCCGGCGGGGACCAACCGGCGCTGAACCTCTTCGCAGTCGCCAGCGGTCAACAAGGCCAGGAATTCGGCAGCGGCGTCGGCGGGCATTGCTGAACTTGGGGGGATGAGGACCTGCGGCCCATGCGCACCGCCGAACCAACCTGCGGGCATGCCGGCCAAGCCGCGTTCCGGGTGCGACTGACGCCAGAGCAGGCGCACCAGAGCGCGGTGGATGTACGTCATCATGGCACCAGAAGGGCCAACTGAGTGCCAGCCCGGTTCGGGGTGCTCGGTGAGGGCCAGTTCGAGTCCGTCCGGACGAACGCGCCAGGTCACAAACCGGCGCGGTTTCGGCCAGACGCCGGCGCGATTGAATCGGGGCTTGAGGGACAGCAGCAGTGCCGCTTCGCGCTGGAGGGCGGCGGTTTCGTCTTCACAGGTTTCCCAGTCGATCCGTTCGATTCGGTGCAAGAGGCGCAGGAGGCGACGCGGCAGGCGGTCGGGATTCGCCACCCGGTAGCTCGACAGGCGATGCCGGAGATTACGCGCCTTGCCGACGTACAGGACCGTATCGCCGGCGCCGTACATGAGATAGACCCCGGGCCGCTCGGGCAGCTCCCGGAAGAAGGCCTCGCCCAGGCGGTCAACCGCCGGACGCGGGTCAGGCCAGAAACGGAGTTGGGTCGGTTTCACTGCGCACACCTGCCGAGTTCGCCCCGGACTGAACCGCTAAACACGCGGAACACGAAAGAGGAGCCAATGGCGAAAGTGTGTCTTTCAGCCCTTCTGGCGTGTTTGGCATGTTTCGCGGTTCACCTCTCGAGCACGTTCACCGCTGTTCCAACACCGTCTCGTGCCAGAACAGCGCGATCCATTCCTTGGCGGCGACGCGGTCCTGCTCGGTGCCGCCGCGCAGTTCGGTTTTGCCGTCCAGTCGACGCACCAGTTCGGCCTGTCCGAAAACCGCCACGATTTCGTCTGTATCCTGTCGAATCCAATCAGCGTATTTGAGTTTCATGGCGACGACTGTACGGGAGGGGGTGGGACTTCTGTGGGGGGAGGGGGGAAAGTTGGGAGTTGGGAGTTCGGCTGTGCAGAGAACGCTCAACGTGGAACGCTCAACGCACGACTTTCAAGAACCTCTTTCGTTGTAGGTCGAGCGTCGACCGTTGCGTGTTGAGCGATCAAGTGCTCGGCCAATTCGCCCGTGCCGAGTGAGTGGGAGTGGGGTTCCTGCCCCTCTGGGGCTTGCTCTGTGATCGGTCAAGCGCGTACGTTCCAAGAGTTTGGCAGGGGCCGCATGCCCATGTGCTCGTCCTGCCTGCCGGCCCGGTGGCCGTGGTTTCCGCTTGCCGATTTCGTGTCGGCGCCAGATCAGTTCGGCATGCTTGAGCCAAGACGATC
>JAKLFY010000111.1 GCA_022710935.1 Verrucomicrobiota bacterium | reverse complement strand
AGGCGATGAAACCCGCGTTCCCTTCACAATCCCTGCTGAAAAACCCTACGCCCTTCACCAGAATCAACTATTTAGATGCGACCCCATTGCCTCGTCGCGGTGACCGGGGGGGGAAAGACAGGGAAGGCGGCCGCCGCTTGCGTCGGCCCTTGCGCCTCTGTTAGCGTCGGGGCATGCGAATACTGTCTGGCATTCAGCCCTCCGGGGCGCTGCACCTCGGCAATTACTTCGGCATGATGAAGCCGGCCATCGAGCTGCAGGCCCAGGGTGAGGCCTTTTATTTTATCGCGGATTACCACTCGATGACCTCGCTGTTCGATGCCGCCCAACGGCGCCGGAACACGGTCGATGTGGCGCTCGATTTTTTGGCCTGCGGCCTCGATCCGCGGAGATCGGTCTTCTTCAGGCAATCGGACGTGCCCGAGGTGGCGGAACTCACCTGGATGCTCTCGACGGTGACGCCGATGGGTCTGCTCGAACGCTGCCACAGCTACAAGGACAAGAAGGCCAAGCTCGCCGGCGACGACCTGGACCGGGTCAATCACGGCTTGTTCGCCTATCCCGTGCTGATGGCGGCGGACATCCTCATTTACGATTCGAATGTCGTGCCCGTCGGACGCGACCAGAAGCAGCACGTCGAGGTCACTCGCGACATCGCCATCAAGTTCAACAACCTCTACGGGGAGACCTTCGTCATCCCCGAGCCGCGCATCCGGGACGAGGTCGCCGTGGTGCCCGGCACGGACGGGCAGAAGATGAGCAAGAGCTACGGCAACACGATCGAGATTTTCGGGGAGGAACAGGCCCTGCGCAAGAAGGTCATGAGCATCGTCATGGACAGCCGCACCCCGCAGGAACCGAAGCCCGACGCGGAGCGCAACAACGCCATCCAGTTGCTCAACCTGGTTGCGCCCGGCGAAGTCGCCCGGGATTACCTCGAGCGCCTGCGCGCCGGCGGCCTCGGCTACGGCGATCTCAAGAAAGCCCTCTTCGGACATTACTGGGACTGCTTCGCGGCCGCGCGCCAGAGACGGGCGGAACTCGCGTCCAATCTCGATCACGTCGAGGACGTCCTGCGCACCGGGGCCGAGAAGGCTCGAGCCCAGGCTGGCGTCGTGCTGCGGCGCGCGAAGCAGGCCGCCGGGATATGAGCCTGGCCGGTCTCTGCGCCATTGATCCCCATGCGTCAGCCCGTTAACCTCACCCGCCCATGAAAGCTGTCATTCTCGCAGCCGGCAAAGGCACCCGGATGAAGGATCTCACCAGCGAACTCCCCAAGCCCATGCTTCGGGTCGAAGGCCGGCCAATCCTCGAACACATTCTCGGTGGTCTTATCGGCGCCGGGATCCGCGACGTTTGCATCGTGACCGGCTGGCGCGCCGCGGCGATCGAAGGGTATTTCGGCGACGGGGGCCGCTGGGACTGCCAAATCCGCTATGTGCGCCAGGTCGTGCAGGATGGCACCGGCCGGGCCGCTCAGCCGGCCAGGGAATTCGTCGGCACGGATGATTTTCTGCTGACCTACGGCGACATCCTCGTCCATCCCGAGACCTATCAGCAGATGCTGGCTCGATTCCGCGAAGCCCCGTTCGACGGGCTCCTCACCGTCACCGCGGGCGAGGACGTCACCAAGGGAGCCATCAATTTCTTCGATCCGACATTCTGCCTGACCCGGCTGATCGAGAAACCGTCGCCCGCCCAGGTCGAGGAGTTGCGGCGCGACGGCTGGCTCAAACCCGGCGACCCGGCCTGGTACAACGCCGGCATCTACATCTTCCGCCCGCTGGTGTTCGAGTACACCGCCCGGCTCGAGAAATCGCCCCGCGGCGAGTACGAACTGACGGACGCCATCAGCGCGATGGTCGCACGCCGCCACCGAATCGCCGGCCTGCGGATTGCCGGACGGTGGGTCGATGTGCGCGACCCCGAAATCCTGTCCGCTCTCGAACGGCAGAGCGCAGCCCGGTCCGCGGTCACCTCGGACGCCGAAAGCGCAGCATCACCGGCACGATGATCACCGCCATCGCGATGAACAAGGCGCCCAGCAGAATCCAGGGCCACAGGCCCAGGCTCGGCTCGGGCGTCAGGTTGGCGCGCAGGGTCAGGTGATTGAGCACAATCGTGAAGAGGAACGTGGCGACGCCGATCCAGTGGACCATGCCGGCCACGATCGCCCGCGTGAACTCGATCTGTCCGGGCGCCAGCCAGAACTCGCGATGCGGCACGTTGACCCAGCGTGCGGGCAGGAATCTCACCGCGGCGATCGATCCCAGAATCATCACGGGCAGCAGCCCGACGCTGCAAGACCATGTCCAGACATAACTGCGCCGCGTTGACCAGCCGTCCGCCTGGCCCGACTCGTTGAAGTGCGTCGCCACCTTCTCGGGAAGCCGGGGGTAATGCACCGCCAGATCGATCACCGCCCCCAGCACGAGCACGGACCAGATCACCGCGTAAAGCAGAAAACGATTCATGATTGAGAGTTCTGGATTCCCGGGTCCGACACGGGCCCGGGGGATGCGGACGCGACCAGGGCGAGAGGCGCAGCCGGTCCCTTTCGCCGCTGAACGGCCTGACGCAACAGATACTCGATCTGCCCGTTGACGCTGCGCAGTTCCTCCTGCGCCCAGGCCTCGAGTTCAGCCCAGAGCGCAGGGTCCATGCGCAGCAGGAAACTCTTGCGCTCCGCCATGCCGGTCTAGGTGTAGAGGGTCCCGGTATTCACAACCGGATGGACCTCGGACTCGCCGCAAAGCACCACCATCAGATTGCTCACCATGGCGGCCCGCCGTTCGTCATCCAGTTCCACCACATGCTTCTCTGCCAGATCGTGCAGAGCCATCTCGACCATGCTCACGGCGCCCTGAACGATTTTCTGCCGAGCCGCGATCACCGCCTCGGCCTGCTGCCGCCGCAACATCGCCTGCGCGATCTCCGGCGCGTAGGCCAGGTGCGTCAACCGCGCTTCCTCGACCCGGACCCCCGCCTTGTCCAGGCGCTCCTGAAGCTCGGTTGTCAGGGCCTGCGAGACTTCATCGAAACCGCTCCGCAGCGTGACTTCGTTGTCTTCACCGTGGTCGTACGCATACTGGCTCGCCAGATGACGCACCGCCGATTCGCTCTGGACACTGACGTACTCCTCGTAGTCGTCCACGTCGAACATCGCCTGCGCCGTGTCCCTCACCCGCCACACAACCACCGCCGCAATCTCGATCGGGTTGCCTCTCTTGTCGTTCACCTTGAGCCGCTCGCCATTGAGGTTGCGCGCGCGCAGCGAGATCTTGTTCCGCGATTGCTTCTTCAGGGCCGCCGCCGCGGCCCCCGCCTCCGCAGTCTTGCCCGCAGCCGCCAGCGCAGTCGCGCCCGAGGCGCTCCGCCCGTTCGAGTAAAACGGATTCCCCCAGTGAAAACCGCTCTCGCGGACCGTGCCCCGGTATTCGCCGAACAGGATCAGCACACGCGCCTCGTTGGGTTGGAGCGCGAAGAACCCGAAGAGCATAACGAAACTGGCGATCAGCATTAGGAGTGCGGGGATAAACAGACCCCAGACGGGATGGCCGTAACGGTTCGCGCCGCTGACGATCGAGTAGATCAACAGGGCCGGACCGCCCAGCGAGAGGATTAAGTTGATGGGCAACATCACCCATCCGTTGAAGACCTCCACAGTCCGTTCCTTATTCGCAAAGTGTTGTACAGCATTCATGGTTATCCCACTCACAGTGTCTACCAGCAATCAACTATCTCGGAGATATCATAACGCGATCACAAAGCAATGCAAGTGAAATGTTCAACGTCTGCTGATCTCAAAAGGGCCATGTATCGTGTGGTTGTCGGTGGGAATCGAGTTTGCGCCGCGTGGAGGCACGCGGTCTACACCGGAGGTCTCCATGCATTCGGTCCAGTGCCCTCACCGGGCGACATCACACCGCCAACAACCCGATGCGCGGCAAAGGGGCCGCTTTGCATCTGCGACATTGAAAAAGGAAGCTCGACCATTCATGCTCTGCAGCGATGCTTCTCCGACAGATGAATGATCGAAAAGCTGGCCACACCTGCACTGTGGGGATCCGACCGTCCTTCTCGAAATGACGGCCGCGCTCCTGGTTCTTGCGATTCTGACTCTGGCCACCGTGCTGTTGGTCACCGAATGGGTGGCGATGGAGGTGACTGCCCTGCTGGTGCTGGGCGCTGTGACGGTCACGGGCCTTGTGACCCCGCGCGAGGCGGTGGCCGGCTTCAGCAATCCTGCGGTCGTGACGATCTGGGCGGTCTACATCCTCAGCGGCGGCTTGAGCCGGACGGGCGTGGCCAGCCGGCTCGGACGCCATGTGCTCCGGCTCGCCGGCCGGTCCGAAATGCGGATTGTGACGGTGGTGATGCTCAGTGCGGGCGTGCTGTCCGCTTTCATGAACAATATCGCCGTGGTGGCGCTGATGCTTCCCGTGGTGATGGACATTGCGCGCCGGACCGGCCAGCCGCCTTCGCGCCTCCTGATGCCCCTGGCACTGGGCTCGTTGCTCGGCGGACTCACTACGCTGCTGGGCACCGCCACCAACCTGCTCGTGTCCGAAATGATGCACGAGCAGGCTGGTGTGCCTTTTCGCCTGTTCGATTTCACTCCCGTGGGCGTGAGTGTGATGCTGGCGGGGGTAACCTTCGTTGTTTTCATCGGACGCCGATTGCTGCCGCGGCGCGACATCAGCGACGCCTCCGCAGCGACGCCGGCGGCGAGTCTCCTTGCGCAATACCAACTCGGCGAGCGGTTGTTTCGCCTGCGGGTGCCAGCCGAGTCGCCGGTGGCGGACAAGACCCTGGCAGAAGTCCAGATCAACCATGTGCTCGATGTGCAGGTGGTCGGGATTCGGCGAAGCGCGTCGAGCGAATTGGCGCCCGGCCCCAAGACCGCCCTTCGGGTAGGCGATGTGCTGCTTGTGCGAGGGCGGCAGGAGCGGCTGCAAGAGCTTGCCGGGTGGCGGCTGCTGGCCGACGATGACGAGACGCCTGTTCTGAAGGTGTTGCTGGCCGAGTCGTTCGAGCTGGCGGAGATCCAGGTGGCTGACAACACCGATCTTGCGGGCAAGAGCGTCCGGCAAGTCGGCTTTCACGAACGTTTCGGCGCGACCCTCCTCGGCCTGCGACGCGGGAGCATCACCGTCGAAACCCGCTTGACCGAGGAGGTGCTCCAACCCGGCGACACCCTGCTGGTGCATGGACCGCGCGCGGCCGTCCATAAGCTCAGCCGCGACCCGCAGTTCCGACGAGCACCTGGCCCGTCCGCCGAGAAACTCGTTGCCGATTACAACCTGGTTCAGCGCCTTCTGGTGTTGCGCCTGCCCTCGGATTCAAACATGGCGGGGCAGGACGTGCAGTCCGCCGGCCTGGGCCACACCGCGGAGTTGCGCATCCTGGCCGTCCTGCGCCAGGATGGCGCGGTGCTGCCGCCCCGACCGGGCTTGAAGCTGGCCGAGGGCGACCGTTTGCTCGCGCTCGGGACCCGCCCCCAACTCGAACTCGTGCGTGCGCTGGCCGCATTGACGTTCGATCCCACTCCGCCGGATGTCGACGCGGCACTGGAAACCGAGCATGTCGGTCTGTTGGAGGCCGTCCTCGCCCCACGGTCGGCGCTGGCGGGCAAACGGGTGCCCGACGCGCAACTCCGGGAGCGTTTCGGCGTCAGCCTCCTGGCCCTGTGGCGGGGCGGACGGTCTTACCGGTCCCAACTGCGCGCGATGGACCTGCGCCACGGCGATGCGCTGCTTTTCTACGGGCCGCGCGAGCGACTGCAGGCGCTCGGGCGCGAACCGGATTTTGTCGTGCTGACCGAAGCCGCCCAGGAATTGCCCCGCGCGCGCAAGGCGCCTCTGGCGCTGGCCATTCTGGGCGTGGTGGTCCTTGCCGCCCTGCTCGGATGGCTCCCCATCTACATCGCCGCGGTGCTCGGCGCCGCCATGATGGTCGCCACCGGCTGCTTGCGCATGGACGAGGCCTACCGGTTCATCGAATGGAAGGCCGTGTTCCTGATTGCCGGCCTGCTGCCGCTCGGCATTGCCGCAAACAACTCCGGCGCCGCTCTGTGGCTCGGAGAAAACCTGGCAGGCTGGACGGCCCCGCTCGGGCCGGTCGGGATCCTGGCGGCGCTCATGGGCGTCACGTTCGCCGCCAGCGCCGTGCTGCCGCCGGCGGCCGTGGTGGTGATGCTTGCACCTGTTGTGATGCACATGGCCGCGCACCTGCAGCTCTCGCCGCGCGCCTTGATGATGGGGATGGCGGTTGCGGCGGCGTCCACGTTCATCAATCCGCTGGGGCGCGCGGCCAGCCTCATGGTGATGGGGCCGGGTGGCTATCGGTTTGTCGATTACGTCAAAGTGGGTCTCCCGCTGACGCTGGTTGTCTGGCTGGTGACCGTGGGCGTGCTGCCGTTGGTCTGGCCTCTGTCCACCCCCTAAACACAGCTTGCCTCGCATGGCCGCCACTGGCGCGGGCCTGATTGCCTGATTGGGTGTTGGCCTGATTTGGTTGCAATCGGCTCGCAGTCTGGGGGATTCTACGCGCACACATGCCCTCGAAACACCAATTCGATGCTGTCGTCCTCGGCGCCGGCAGCGCCGGGTTTGCCGCAGCGCGCACGGCGGCGGCCGCCGGCCTGAACGTCGCCGTTGTGGACGGCGCCCCGGAACTGGGGGGGCTCTGCATCCTGCGCGGTTGCATGCCCACGAAGACGCTGCTCGAAGCCGCCCATGTCCGGCATCTCGCGCAACGCTCCGGCACGTGGGGTGTCCGTGTGCCCGAGGCCCAGTTCGATTGGCCGGCGATCCTGCGGCGCAAGGATGAATTGGTGCGCGGTTGGGCGGAGTACCGACGCGAGCAGCTCAACGGGGGCAAGTTCGCGCTGATCCGCGCCCAGGCCCGCTTTCTCGATCCGCATCGGCTTGTTCTGGACGATGGGCAGACCGTCGAAGCCCCCCGCTTCGTCATTGCCACCGGGTCTGTGGTCTCTCCTCCGCCGTTGCCGCAGCTCGAGGCGGTCGGCTGCCTTACCAGCGACGACGCGTTGAGCCTCGACACGCCGCCGCGTTCGATGATTGTGCTGGGCGGCGGCCCGGTGGCGCTCGAGTTCGCGCAGTTCTTTGCCCGGCTCGACGTCGAGGTCACCCTGGTCCAACGCAGCGACCATGTCCTGCGGGGCCTTGACGACGACACCGCGCAGGCCGTCGAAGCCGCGCTGCGGCGGGAAGGCTTGCGCGTCCTGACCGGCACCCGCTTGGTGGGCGCAGCGCGCAACGCGTCCGGGACGTCTGTTCGCTTCGAACGGGCTGGGCGGGTGGAAACCGCCGCCGCGGATCAGGTTCTTCTGGCGCTGGGCCGCTCGCCCAACACCGCCGCCCTCGATCTTGAGAAGGCTGATGTGCGAACGGAGAAAGGCCGCATTCTCGCCAACGCCGAGCAGCAGACCAGCGCGCCGCACATCTACGCCGCCGGCGATTGCTGCGGCCCCCACGACCTCGTGCACCTGGCAGTGCAACAGGGCGAAGTGGCCGGGCACAACCTCGCGCATGCGAACGCCCCGCGGCGAATGGACTACCGCTTGCTGGTGCGCGTGGTGTTCACGGAACCTCAAGTGGCCGCCGTTGGCTTCACCGAGAAGGAAGCCCGCGCGGCCGGGCTTGAGCCTCTGGTTGCCAGTTATCCCTTTTCCGACCATGGCAAGTCGGTGATCCTCGATGCCCGTGACGGTTTTGTGAAACTGCTGGCCGACGCACGGACCGGCGAAATCATGGGGGCGAGTGTGGTTGGACCCCTGGGCGGGGAGTTGATCCACGAAATCGTTGCCGCGATGCACGGCCGAATGACCGTTCAACAACTCGCCGCACTGCCGCACTATCACCCAACACTGGCTGAAATCTGGACCTATCCGGCGGAAGACCTGGCGGCTTCCCAGCAGTCTATGCCACGAAAGCCCTTCACATGAATCTGACCAGACCATCCAATCGGCAAACCGGTCGCTCAGCCCTGACACCGCCGTGGTTGGCGCTCATCCTCCTGGCGCGGTGCGCGACGGACGCGACAGCCCAGACTCCGGTCTCGGGCTGGATCAACGCAGACACCACATGGACTTTGGCCAACAGCCCTTACCAGGTGACTGGCAGCGTCGGGGTCGCGGCCGGCGTGACATTGACTATCGAGGCGGGCGTGCAGGTCCTCTTCACCCAGTTCCAAGGGGTTACAGTCGACGGCGCCCTGCGTGCGGTTGGAACGTCCGCCGCCCCCATCGTGTTCACAGGGACCACTGAAACACCAAACTGGTGGAGCGGGGTTGTCGTGCGCAATGCGGGCTCGGCTACGCTCGAACAGGCCCGGGTGCGCTATGCCGGGTACTGGAACAGGGCTGCTCTGCTGAAATCGGGCACTGGGAATCTGACGCTCCGGCGGACCGTGTTCGAGCACAACGATCTCGCCGGTCTTTATCTGCAGGCGGGCTACGGGGCGTTCGCGTTCGATGAGAACCGCTTTTCCCAGAACACCTGGGGCGTGCGGGTCGGGTTGAACGCGTCGTTCGTCGATGACGACGCAACGGAGTACGCGGACAACGGGGCCGATGTCTACCTGGATGGCGGGACGCTCACCGCTGCCGATGTCGAATGGTCTCTGAAGCCGGCGCACGCGGTGCTGGTCGGCTCGACGATCACGGTGGGAACCGAAACCCGGCTGCGCATTCTCCCGGGGACCGTGGTCAAGTTCGCGCAATTCCAGGGACTGACTGTTGATGGCACGCTGACAGCCGTCGGCACGGCCATGGCCCCAATCCAATTCACCGACTGGCGCGATGACACCGCGGGAGGCGACTCGAACGGCGACGGGGCTGAGAGCGCGCCCGCTCCGAACTGGTGGGGTGGGATTGTCGTGCGCAATGCCGGCTCGGCTACGCTCGAACAGGCCCGGGTGCGCCATGCCGGGTACTGGAACAGGGCTGCTCTGCTGAAATCGGGCACTGGGAATCTGACGCTCCGGCGGACCGTATTCGAGCACAACGATCTCGCCGGTCTCAATCTGCAGGCGGGCTACGGGGCGTTCGTGTTCGAAGAGAACCGATTCCTTCACAACACCCGCGGCGTGCAGCTCGGGTTGAACGCGTCGTTTCTCGACGACGACGCAACGGAGTACGGGGACAACGGGGCCGATGTCTACCTGGATGGCGGGACGCTCACGGCTGCCGATGTCGAATGGTCTCTGAAGCCGGCGCACGCGATGCTGGTCGGCTCGACGATCACGGTGGGAGCCGAAACCCGGCTGCGCATTCTCCCGGGGACCGTGGTCAAGTTCGCGCAATATCAACGGCTGACTGTCGATGGCGCCTTGACGGCCATCGGCACAGCCATGGCCCCGATCCAATTCACCGACTGGCGCGATGACACCGCGGGAGGCGACTCGAACGGCGACGGGGCTGAGAGCGCGCCCGCTCCGAACTGGTGGAGCGGGATTGTCGTGCGCAACGAGGGTTCGGCGGTGATCGATCAGGCGCGCGTGCGCTATGCCGGGTACTGGAACAGGGCGGGGCTCCTGAGGTTGGGCACTGGGAATCTGACGCTTCGGCGGACCGTGTTCGAGCACAACGATCTCGCCGGTCTTTATCTGCAGGCGGGCTACGGGGCGTTCGCGTTCGAAGAGAACCGATTCCTTCACAACACCCGCGGCGTGCAGGTCGGGTTGAACGCGTCGTTTCTCGACGACGACGCAACGGAGTACGCGGACAACGGGGCCGATGTCTACCTGGACGGCGGGACGATCACGGCCGCCGAGGTCGAATGGTCTCTGAAGCCGGCCTACGCGATGCTGGTCGGCTCGCAAGTCACTGTCGGGTCTGAGGCGCGGTTGCGCATCCTGCCGGGCACGGTAGTCAAGTTTGCGCAATATCAAGGGCTGGTAGTCGATGGCGCCTTGACGGCCATCGGCACGGCCATGGCGCCGATCACATTCACTGACTGGCGCGATGACACCGCGGGAGGCGACTCGAACGGCGACGGCGACGAGACGGTGCCCGCGCCGGACTGGTGGCGGGGAATCGTGGTGCGCAATGCGGGCTCGGCGGTAATCGATCAGGGGCGGGTGCGTTATGCCGGATACTGGGATTACGCGGGCCTCGTGAAGTCGGGCACTGGCGATCTGACTCTGCGGCGGACAACGATTCAGCGCACATACGGCTCTGGCCTGCACCTGAACGGCAGCGTGGGCGAACACCTGTTGGAGAGAAACAACCTGGCTGAAAACCGGGTTGGCATCCTGGCCCAGAACCAGGCTGCAACAGTCGTTCTGACCGCCAACCTGGTGGAGGGCAACAGGGACTTTGGAGTGCGCAACCAGAATTCCGTCGATGTGGACGCGCGGGGCAACTGGTGGGGCCATGAGACCGGACCGCGGCACGCGGCGCTCAACCCCGAGGGCCAGGGCGACACGGTCAGTGACGGGGTGCTTTTCGAGCCTTGGCGGACCACGCCGAGCGCCGGCGAGATCCGCTCACCGGTTCGCTCTGGAACGCTGGTGGTCGGCGATCTGTTGAGGTTCAGCGGCTCGGTGCTCACCGAACCGGGCGCAACGTCTCTCTGGAGGTTGAGTGACGGACGAAGTTATGCCGTGCGCGATCCGGGATTGCTCCATTTCCCCGATACCGGAAGCGCCACGGTGGCTTACTCGCTAAGCGCGGATGGCACCGAGGATCCTCATCCGGACACGCGCGTCTATTCTGTCGTGCCCAATTCGGGCCATCTGCCGGACCTGCGGGTGACCCAGGTCCGGGTATCGGGAACCTTGGCCGTGGGACAGCCTGCGCGCATCGAGTATGCTGTGCGCAACGTGGGTCAGGGACCGGCCGAAGATGGATGGCGAGACGCCGTTTATCTATCCCGCGATTCCTATCTGGAC
Organism: Verrucomicrobiota bacterium; assembly: GCA_022710935.1. GTDB lineage: Bacteria > Verrucomicrobiota > Verrucomicrobiia > Limisphaerales > J093 > MWFF01. The sequence goes on along the minus strand of JAKLFY010000111.1, from coordinate 9,667 downwards.
ATCGACGATGTCTATCTGGGATCGGCGGTTGTCGATCGGGTTCTGCCCGCGGAGCAATCGTTCCAGGGGACGATTCATGTCACACTGCCCGCTGTGGAGGAAGGGGCTTATCATCTCATCCTGGTCGTCAACGACGAGTGGGGCGTGCTCGAAGTGCACCGCCTGAACAATGAGTTCGCCACCCAAGTCACGGCCGAAGTGCCGGCCCTGGTCCATGGGCTGGCGCAGGTTGTGCAGTACGACGCCGGGCGTGTGGAGCATTACTTCCGAATGACTGCCACCGCCGGGAAAAGCCTGCTGCTCGACCTGGCCGGTGTTCCGGATGACTTGGAGGTGTTCGTTCGCTTTGGCGCGCTGGCGACGCGGGGAGTGTACGACCATCATCTGCGCGGGGGTGAACAGCTCCTTATCCCTGCGGCCGCTCCCGGCAACTGGCATGTGATGGTGTACGGTGAGATGGATCAGGCTGGCGAATACAGCCTGCGCTTCTCCCTCGAGGACCTGGTCTTGAGCGGCAGCTCACCATCGCGACACGGCGACTCGACGGATCTGGAACTGACTCTGACCGGGGCCGGCTTCATCCGCCCTTTGAGCGTGGAACTGGTTTCCGGGCTGGGGCAAACCTACGGCGCGGGAGAGGTGGAAGTCGATTCGTTCACACAGGCCACCGCCACATTCGCCGCAGCCACGGTTCCGCCCGGATTGTACGCCGCACGGGTTTCGCATGGTGCTGCATTTGCCGTGCTGCCCAATGCCCTTGAAATCACTGCCGGGGGCATCGGCAACCTCGCTGTCAAGCTGATCTTGCCCCCCCAATTCGGCTATCACATTCTGGCCACGGTCTTCGTCGAGTACGCCAACACCGGAGAAGTGCCCATCCCGGCCCCCCTGCTCCACGTCACTGCCACGCAAAGAGGGCGGACGGCGGCGATTCTGACGCTCGATCAGAGCCGTCTCAGTTCGGGCTTCTGGACTTCCGCCATGCCCGAGGGCTTCGCCAACTCGGTGCAATTCATCGCTTCCGGTGACACGCCCGGCATCCTTCAACCCGGCGAATCCCGGCGGATGCCCGTCTACTACGCCGGATGGCAAAAACCCTGGGATTTTAGTTATCCGCCCTTCGAATGGCAGGTCGGCGTGCTGGATGCCAACAATGCCACTCCGATTGATTGGGCCGCACTCAAGAACGTCATGCGCCCCGACTACGTGCGCGAGGATGCATGGGCTGCGGTTTGGAGCAACTTCACGGCCCTGACCGGCCCCACATGGGGTCATTACGTGGCCATGCTCAGCCGCAACGCCCTCTATCTGCATCGCCACGGACAGCGCGTCGAAGACCTGAGCACCCTGCAGGCCTTCACGTTCCGGCAGGCGGAGGGCTTCAGTCCCATCGCCGAACTGGCCGGGGGCGTGGACGCCCTGGTGCCCGCGCCGGGCCTGCCCATCGTATTCAAGCGAAGCTACCTGCAGCAGATCTCACGGCGCTTCGAGTTGGGCCCCTTGGGCCGAGGTTGGACGCACAATTGGCAAGTGAAGCTGCGTGCGGAAGCCGATCACACGGTGTTCATCACCGATGAGACGGGAACGCCCCGCATTTTTCAGCCCGACAGCCGTTACACCGGGCGCTACCTCGCTCAACCCGGGGACCAGGGAGAATTGCGCGCGGCCGGGGGCGGTTACCGGTTGACCGAGGTCGACGGCATGGTCCTCTTCTTCGGCGGCGCGGGAGAGTTGGTTTATCTGGAAGACACCAACGGCAATCGCATCACCTGCACCCACACCGACCATCGCCTGACCGCTCTGACCCATTCTGCCGGACCGGCCTTGACCCTCGCCTACAACGCCGAGGGACGCCTCGCCTCCGTCACCGACCCTCATGGCCGCCAAACCCGGTTCACGTATGCCGGTGAACACCTCACCTCAGTCCAGGACTACGATGGCCGCACCACCGCTTACAGCTATCGGACAGCGTCTGGCCCCTCCCAGCACGCGCTGAGCGCGATCCAGTTCCCGAACGGTGGCACTCGCACCTTCACGTACGATGAACGCGGGCGATTGAGCGGCATCGCGCGTGCCGATCAGAACGAACGATTCACATTCGCCCAGGCGGGCATCGGCCGGGTGGACATGACAGATCCTCTGGGCAACGCGAGCGGCTTTTTCTTCGACCACTGGGGACGGCTCTTCAAGACCGAGAATCCATTGGGCGAGGTTGTTCAGATGTCTTTTGACGGGCTCGGCAACCTCGTTGCGGTCGAGGATCCGGACGGCTTCCGGACGGCCTTTGTCTACGATCGCAAAGGCAATGTGATTGAAGCCATCGACGCCATGCGTCGAGGCACTCGCTTCAGCTATACCCGCGCATTCAATCGCCTGGCGGCGGTCACCGACGCTTTGAGTCGGCGCACCGAGTTCCAGCACGACAGTCGTGGCAATCTCCAAACCAAGACGCATCCGGACGGCCAGAAGGAAATCTGGACGTCCGATACCCAGGGCCAGGCCACGTCTTGGACCAACCGGCGGGGCATGACTGTGGCTTTCCAGTATGACACCGCCGGTCGGATCACGCGCAAACGGTTCGCTGATGGTTCCGAGTCCGTTTACCGCCATGACAGTCGGGGAAACCTGATCGAGGCCCAGGACGGCCGCGGCATCACCGTCTTCACCTACAACACGCACGATGATCTCATGCGCGTCGCCTATCCAGGGAACCGCTGGATCGAGTTCGCGTACGACCCCTTCGGACGCCGTGCCTCGAGCCTGGATCAACTCGGATATCGCGTCGAGTATCACTACGACGAATCGGGCCGCCTGAGCGGGTTGTCGGATCACACAGGCGATATGGTGACTTACGCCTACGACGCGTTGGGCCGCCTTGGGCTCAAGACCATGGGGAACGGCGTCTCGACAACATACACCTATGATCCGGCCGGACGACTTCTCGAGCTCGTGAATCGCACTCCCGACCAGACCGTGCTCTCGCGCTTCGCTTACACGTACGATCGACGCGGCCGGCGCACCGCCTCACAGACCCACTATGGCGTCTGGACATATCAATACGACGACGTCGGCCAACTCACCCGGGCCGTGCTGCAGTCCACGGATCCCGACATCCCCAGCCAGAACCTCGTCTATGAATACGATGCTGTGGGCAACCGGATCCGCACGCAGGTCAACGGACCTGACGAGGATTACGTTGTCAATGACCTCAACCAATACCTGCGGGTTGGCAATCGCATCTGCACCTATGACCTGGACGGTAACCTGATCCGAGAGGACGGACCGGGCGGAAGCAGCATTTACACCTACAATGACGAAAACCGGCTGATCGGAGTGGCCCGCGGCGGCGATACCTGGACGTACACTTACGACGCCCTGGGCAACCGGGTGGCCGTCGACAAGAACGGCGCGGTAACTCATTACGTCCATGATCCCATGGGTCTGGCCGACCTTGCGGCTGAATACGACGATCTTGGACGCCTCGTGGCCCGGCACGTCCACGGTCTTGGCCTCGTCAGCCGCACCCCAGCGGGTCGTCAACCTGACTACTACACTTATGATCCCATGGGCAACACCAGCGAGCTGTCCGGGCCATCCGGCATTCTGCGCAACGCCTACGCCTACCGGCCTTTTGGCGAAGCCATCTCGGCGCACCAAACCGTCGCCAACCCATTTCATTTCATGGGCGAGGTTGGGATTATGGCCGATTCGGCCGGATGGCAGTACGTCAGGGCTCGCCACTACGACGCTCGCGCTGGCCGATTCACTGCCATGGATCCTGTCGGGTTCTTTGGCGGCGATCACAACCTCTACCGTTACGCGATGAACTCTCCCGTCCATATGTTCGATCCATCAGGATTCGCCAAAGCGTGCGCAACGCACCGGGCGATGGCGGATATGGCTTTGGGGGCAGCCAGTGTGGTGGGAGGCGCGTGCCTGGCAGTCTCCGGCGCCGCCGCCGGCGCGGTGGGAGGGCCCGCGGGAAGTGCCGGAGGGGGCGCGCCCGGCCTAATGCTGATGGGGTATGGCGTTCTGAACATGTGGTGGGGAGGGGGCACTCTTTTGTCGGGATCGGATGAGTTGCCGCTTTTCTCCGACGTCCCGAAATGGCTCATCCGACAGAATGCTCCAAGGTGGTCAGTTCGTTTTCTGGAAGGGACCTACGAGGTCGTGTCGGTACTTCGGATATCAAACCTGTTGGATGGTGCAATCTACGCTGCCGAAAAGGCCTCGGGGTACGTCTGTTCCTACAACCAACAGCCCGTCTGGGCGCCATTGGCATGTTCTTTCCCCGGCAAAGCAGCCGTCCGTCTGGCGCCCCAAGGGCTCGGGCTCCATGGGCAACCGCCGGGCGCGTCGCCGTGCATGCCCTTTGTCCCGCTCGTTTACGGTGACGCCGGGCTGGCCGCTTCCCATGACCCCAACGAGAAGATCGCCGTGGGCGGACACGGCGAACGCAACTTCCTCCAAGTGGGCACACTCGTCCGGTATCAAATCGACTTCGAGAACATGGAATCGGCGACGGCTCCCGCCCAGATTGTGACGATCCGCGATCCGCTCTCACCCGATCTCGACCTGACCACCTTCGAGATCGCCGAGATCGGGTTCGGTGAAATCATCATTCCCGTGGGGCAGGGACGCAGGTACTTCGAGGAGACGATCGCCTATGCGTATACCGACAACGCTTACAGTTTCGTCGTCGATGTCCAGATCGAGGTCTGGATCGAGGACCGGATGCTCCACGCCAACTTTCTGACCCTTGATCCCGCGACGGGGCTGCCGCCACAGAATGTGGGCGTCGGGTTCCTGCCGCCGGAGAATGAGACCGGACGCGGCATGGGTTATGTCGCCTATGTCGCCCGGCCCCAGAACGGCCTCCCCAGCGGCGCGGCCATTCGCAACGTTGCGACCATCCAGTTCGACTTCGGCCTGGACATCGACACCAACCAGATCGACCCGCTCGATAAGACCAAGGGGACCGATCCGGCCAAGGAAGCCCTGGTCACCATCGACGCGGTGCCGCCCTCCAGCCGCGTCCATGACCTGCCAGCCGAAAGCCCGGCGCGGTTCGCGGTCTCCTGGAGCGGAACTGACGACGCCTCGGGCGTTCGGGGATACGACGTCTATGTCTCGCGCGCAGACTCCGCTTACCAGCCGTGGCTCCTTGGCACCGGCCTGACCAGCGCCGTGTTCGACGGCGAATCCGGACAAACCTACCGGTTCTACTGCGTGGCGGTCGACAACGCGGGAAACCGGGAAGGCAAGACGCCCGCAGCCGAGGCCTTGACCACCGTGTCAGCCTTCTCCCCGCCGCGTCTCATCGTCCTGGGTTGGGGCGCGGATGGCTTCACTCTCCAGATCCAAACCGATTCGAACCGCGCCTACACGCTCGAATGCAGCGACCAAATCGAGGGAGCGGACTGGATCGAGCTGGACCAGGTGTGGGGCAACGGGGCAACGCGGATCCTGACGGATCGCAGCCCGGCGCCGATCACGCGATTCTACCGGGTGCGCATCGAATAGCCGCCACTGCCACGCCCCGCCTCGATCAGCCTGGGCCGCGACCGCGCGGAGACAGCGCCGGGCTCAGATCTGCGAGTAAGGGGCCGGCTTGAGCAGGGTGTTCGTGATGCCTCGGATCACCCGGGCGTCGGCGTACTCGGGCATGCTGCTGATCTTCCGCCAGTCCGGATGCTTCACGAACGTGCTCCATGCGGCCTTCTGCTGCTCCTCGCCCTCGAAGCCGAGCATGTAGGTCAGGTTCGGCATCTTCCCCCCAAACAGCGTCTCGCCAAAGAAGACCGGCGTCAGCCCGGTCTCGCGGAAAATCCGGATTTCCCCGGCGTCGTTGAACATCTCGATCTTCTTCTGGCCGGTCTTGAGACTGGGACTTTCGTAGGTGCGCAGTTGGAACACGCGGTTGGGCCCCTTGGCCGGCAATTCGACCTTGGGCATGGCCTTGAACGCGAGCATCAGCCAGCTCTCGATTTCCGCGTAGGGAGCTGACGCCTTTGGGGCGTCGATGAACGCGGCGCCCTGGCGCGCGAACTCGGCGTCCGCCAGCAGCCGCTGGTTCATACTCAGCGCGCTGTCGGCGTCCGGATGGGGCAGCAACACGTAGACCGGTCTGGGCTCCTTGGGATCGAGGAACACGCCCACCGGCTGCACGCCGAGCCGGTTCAAGGCCGGCAATGCGACCTCCTTCATGAAGGCGTCGAAACCTCCGCGCTGCTCCTCGGTGCCGAAGGAGTACTTCTGAAGCACCAGGTATTGGCGGCCTGCCCCCACCCCCTGGGCGGAAGCATCGAGGCCTGTGGCGGTGACAAGTCCGATCGATCCGGACACCGTGAGAAAATGACGTCGATTCATAGGTGCGAGTGCGGGGCGAGAATACCGGTCCCGCGCCGGGTATCAAGTCAAAGGCGCGGCGCACCCTCGATTTCGAGCGCGACGACGGTGGCGTCCGCGTCAGGCAGTGCGGCGGGCAGGGGAACAACGATGGCGTTGCCGACGGCCTCCGCCTTCAGGCTCGAGCCGCCATCGAGCAGGAAGGCCTTGAGCGGCCTGTTGGCCAGGGGCAGCACGAGCCGGGCCTCGGACGGACGGTCAAAGACATGCAGGTACAGTCGGGTGATGTTGTTCGCGAGTGGCTTGCGGGTGCACCGGCCCCACTCGAGTTTCTCAAACGGGCTGGCCTGGGTGCCGTAGATCGACTCCCCGTTCTTCCGCATCCAGACGCCGATGCGGCGCATGGCGTCGACGCTTTCCTGCGGCACGCTGCCATCGCCTTTGGGGCCGATGTTGAGCAGGTAGTTGCCTCCTTTGCTGGCGATGTCAACGAGGTTGCGGATCAGGGTTTGGGCGGATTTCCAGGCGTGATCGTGCTCGCTGTAGCCCCACGTCGTATTGATCGTCATGCAGGTTTCCCAGTCCACGCCCGGCATCCCGGTCGCCGGAATGTGCTGCTCCGGCGTGATGAAATCACCGTACTTCGGGTCAAGCTGGGGCATGTACCCGTCCGTGCCCATGCTTGCCCAGCCCGCCTCCGGGCTCCGGAACAGGCGGTTGTTCATGATGATCCGAGGCTGCTTGGCGCGGACCTTCCGCATCAGATCAAAGGCGCGCCACGCCGCGTCGCCCTGGAAATCCTGCGCGCTGTAGTCCCACCAGAGAATGTCCACAGCCCCGTAATTCGAGATCAACTCGTCCACCTGGCGGTGCAGAAAGTCGAGGTAGACCCCGTGGTCGCGCTCGCCGTTCGGATACGGCTTGTCCTTGAGCGGATGCGGGAGCTGCTTCGAGAGCCCGTAGGCGTACTGGTCGTGGTGCCAGTCGATCACCGAGTGATAAAAACCGAACCTCAAACCCTCGGCGCGACAGGCGTCGACAAACTCCTTCACCAGATCGCGCCTCAGCACCGACCCCGCGTCGTACTCGCTCGCCGCCGAGTCGTGCAGGGCGAAACCCTCGTGGTGTTTGCTCGTCAGAACCACGTAACGGCATCCGGCTTCCCTGGCCAGCCGCGCCCACGCGCGCGCAAAGTCCGGACCCGGTTGAAACTTCGGGATCGCGGCCTGCGCATAGGTATCCGTGTCCGCCTTCACGTACTGCTGAATCCACTCCATGCCGCCGCGGGTGCCGACGGCTTTTCCCTCCCAAGTGCCGCCCAGGCCGGAATAGAGACCCCAGTGCACAAACATGCCAAAACGCGCCTCGCGCCACCATTGCATGCGCTCGTCGCGTTGGGCGGGAGTCTCCGCCTGGGCCGGGTCTGTCGCCTGCTCCGCAGCGCCACCGTTCAACATGCACACCACGGCCAGAATCAATAAGGATCCCATTTGCGTTCGCATGGGCTGAAATCTGCTTTTGTCGCAACCGGCGGTCAATACTTCGTATGAACCGGCTGGTTGAACGTTGAGCGTTGAGCGTTGAGCGTTGAGCGTTGAGCGTTGAGCGTTGAGCGTTGAGCGTTGAACGTTGAGCGTTGAACGTTGAGCGTTGAACGTTGAGCGTTGAACGTCTTTGGTTCATGGTCCCCGCGCGCATTGAAACGCTGAAGGTCAATGCTTCTCGTGATCTCGCCGAAACCCCTCTCACGCTCCTGTCTCGTTCTGATTTCAGCAGCCATGCACCTACACTTCGGCGATCTTCGCGGACCAGCAACGCAGACCAGGACACCTCGATGGCCAGGGACGGCGAAAGCAGTCGTCGCATCCTGATGTCCGACGTCCGGCAGACTTGTCTCGACCGCCGCATCCCCTGAGGTCGTACGCGGTCGCGTCACCAGGGGACGTTCGCCGGCCAGGGCGACAACAAAGCATGCGCGGACCGCCCAGACCGCCATCAGACACAATCTGGCAACGGCGGAAAACCGGGGGCAGGGGGACGATAGGTTTTGGATTCTCGCAATGGCGGGGTATTCCTTGTGTTCACCCAGCCGCGTTCTGTTCAAACACGTCTGGTCCCCTGCCATCCATCGTGTTAGCATTGGCGGCATGGGAACCCTGAAACGACGTGAGTTCGTCTGCCGCCTGAGTCTCGCCACGGTCGCGCTGGCAGGGTGTGCATCCGCTGTCGGCCAGGATCGCCCCGCGCGGCGAATTCGGTTCGGATTGATCGCGGACATCCATCAGGACGTGATGCCCGACGGGCTCGTGCGGGTGGACGCCTTTGTGCGGGCGATGCAGGAAGCCAAGGCCGATTTCATCCTTCAGCTTGGCGACTTCTGCGTCCCAGCCCCGCGCAACCAGCCGTTCCTGGATGCCTGGAACCGTTTTGGCGGCCCGCGGTTCCATGTGCTCGGCAACCATGACATGGACGGCGGCTACACGCGCGAGCAAAGCGCGGCCTTCTTCGGCATGCCGCACAAACACTGCGCGTTCCCGGCCGGGCCGGTCCGTGGCATTGTGCTTGACGGGAACGAGCCTGGGGGCAAGGCGGGCGGATACAAACGCTTCCTCGGGGCCGAGCAACTGGCGTGGCTCAGACAGCAGTTGACGCAGGGCGATCGGCCCGCGCTGGTTTTCATTCACCAGGCAATCGACGCCGACCATGACGGCTGCCTCGAGAACAGCGCAGCCGTTCGGGGCGTCCTCGAAGAGGCCGAGCGGGCCATACCGGGCAGCGTCGTGGCGGTCTTCAGCGGCCACCTGCACCTGGACGACACGCGGGTCATCAACGGCATCCGATACGTCCAGATCAACAGCGCCTCATACTGGTGGCTCAACAACCCTGCTGCCCGGCGGGAAACGTATCCCCCGGAGGTGCACAAGGCCCACCCCTTTTTGACGCACGTGGCCGCATACCGTGATCCGCTCTGGGCCCTGGTGACGCTGGATTTCGAGAGCGCCGAGTTGGTTATCCAGGGCCGCCATACCCAATGGGTGGGGCCCGATCCATGGGCCCGGGGCGAGCAGGTGCCCTGGACCCGAGACCAGCTTCATCCCGGGATCTCGGACCGCCGACTGTCGTGCATGAGCGGGCTGTTGTCGGGCAGCTCCGGCTGAGCCGCCGGCAGGCGCCTGCTCTTTCACCCCACGACATTGACCTGCAAATCCCGCATCGTCGCCAACTCCCCCAGCGCGCCCAATCCACGCAGCGGACGCGCCCCATCCCGCCGCCTCACCCCAAACCGGTCCCGGAACTCCCGAAATACCTCGTTCACATA
>JAKLFY010000110.1 GCA_022710935.1 Verrucomicrobiota bacterium | reverse complement strand
CGACAGCGTCACCAGCATTGGGGACTTTGCGTTCTCCAACTGCACCGGCCTAACCAGCGTCACGATCCCCGACAGTGTCACAAGTATTGGGGAAGGGGCGTTCTCTGGTTGCACCGGCCTGACCAGCATAAGAATTCCGAGCAGCGTGACCGAGTGGGCGGACTTCTGGCACTCCTGTGGGGTATCGGGGTGTTTTCACACAATCGGCCCTTTCGCTGCGTGCACGAGCCTGAGGAGCGTCACGATCGATGACGGTGCTCAAGTGGTTGCTGGATGTGCTTTCATGGACTGCACGAGCTTAACCAACGTCGTGATCCCCGAGGGCGTCACCAGCATCGAGGGCTGCGCATTCTCTGGCTGCACCCGTCTGACCAACGTCGTGATCCCCCAGAGCGTGACCAGAATTGGGGCTATGGCATTCTCTGGCTGCAGCAGCCTGACCAGCATTAGGATCCCGAGCAGCGTGACCGAGTGGGGACTTGCGGGGTGGTTCCAGTACGGCATCTCGAGTGCCTTCAGCGGTTGCACCGCCCTGGTAACCGTTACGATAGACTACGGCGTTCGGTCCATCCCAGAAGAGGTTTTCTCCGGCTGCAGCAGCCTGACCACCATCACGATCCCTGACAGCGTCACCAGCATCGGGGAGAGGGCGTTCTCCGGCTGCACCGGCCTGACTAGCATCACGATTCCCGACAGCGTCACCACCATTGGGTACAGGGCGTTCGAGGGCTGCACCGGCCTGAGCAGCGTCATGATCGGCAACGGCGTCACCACCATTGAGTACTGGGCGTTCGAGGGCTGCACCAACCTGACCAGCGTGACGATCGGGAACAGAGTCACGAGCATCTCGGGATCGGCGTTCGGGGACTACGACGTCGGGTTCTGCACCGGCCTACAGAGCGTCTACTTCCGGGGTGACGCGCCCGAAGACACTTGGGCATTCTACGAGTGTCCGGCAACAGTCTACTACCTACCAGGAACCATCGGTTGGGGACCTACGTTTAGCGATCGCCCGACTGCCCCGTGGGTCCTTCCCAATCCCGTGATCCTGGGCTTCGGTCCCAGCTTCGGTGTACGTGCGAATCAGTTTGGCTTCATCATCTCCTGGGCAACGAATGACATCCCGGTCGACGTCGAAGCCTGTGTGGATCCGACGCAGTCGGCTTGGGCGCCGGTGGGAAACGTTACCTTGAAGAACGGCTGGGCGTACTTCAGCGACGCCGACTGGGCGAACCACCCGGCTCGGTTCTACCGCGTCCGGTCGGAATGACGCGCACCGCGCCTCCGGCACCTCCCACACGTAGCCGTCGGCGTGGCGCTTGATGTGGCCGGTGGTGACGTTCAGGATGAGGTAACCGGTCGGGATCGTGCCCGTGGTCGGATCGGCTGTGATGGCCGCCGGGCTGATTTGGATCCACGTCCCCGGTGTGCCGGCCACCGTGCAGCGGAACTCCCCGCCTGGCCCGCATGTTTCATAGAGTCTTGACCACCGCGAAGCCGAAGACTCCAAAAGATGGGCGAATGCGGGCCAGAAGCCCGGATACCACACGCCGCGAAGCCTTATGAACTATCCGGGCTTGGGCATCGCGCGAGGATCCTTGAATCTCAAAGTCCGTGGCCAACTAATGAAGTGTCACTCCGCTCTCAGACTGGTTCAAGGACTCTCCGGCACCGGGCAGCGGGGCCGTTTAGGGAGGCGCTGAAGGCACAGCTTGTCAGCCCGATGGACTTGGCGGTATTGTGCGCGCATGAGCGTAACCGCTGAAAAAGTCGCCGAAGTGCTGGCCTTGCCGGAGCAGGACCGGGCCTACCTGGCCCGCCAACTCATCGCCAGCCTCGATGACGGCGTGGATGCTGACGCTGAAAACGAATGGAACGAGGTCATTGATCGCCGTTCCCGCGAGATCGAAGCAGGCAAAGTGACCTGCCGTCCAGTGGAACAGGCCGTTCGAGACATTCGCGCCAAGCTCGATGCACGTCGTCAGCCATCCTGAAGCGGACCAGGAACTGGAAGCCGCCGCTCTCTGGTATGAAGAGCGCCAGCCCGATTTGGGCGGCCACTTCGTTGAGGAGTTCGAATCCACATTGCGCCGCATCATGGCCGAGCCGGAGCGCTGGCGTAGAATCCCAGGCGACAATCGCAAGCTCAACTTCCGCCGCTTTCCCTACGCGATCGTGCCGCTTGCCAGGGCCGCCGTTACCGCCGCGGACCCGATGTCATCGAAAGGTGCACTCATGCGCGCTAACCGCGCGCGCGCCCCTGATTCAAGCGTTCGTGTAGGCGTCCATCCCGACGCAGGTGCAGACGGGGTTGCGGTCGCCGTGGACATTGTCGACACGCCCGACCGGAGGCCAGAACTTGAATTCGAGTTGGTGCAGGGTCGGATAGGCGGCTTGGGCGCGTGTGTAGGGCCGAGTCCATGGGTCCGCGGCAAGCATGTCGGCCGTGTGCGGCGCGTTCTTGAGCAGGTTGTTCTGCTTGTCCACACGGCCCGATTCGATCTCCGCGATCTCGGCGTGAATCGCGATCATGGCATCGCAGAACCGGTCCAGTTCCTCCTTCGACTCGCTCTCGGTCGGTTCGACCATCAGCGTGCCGGCCACGGGCCAACTCAGGGTCGGCGCGTGGAACCCATAGTCCATGAGCCGTTTGGCGACGTCCTCGGCCGTGACCGTCCCAAAGGAACGGAAATCCAGAATGCACTCGTGGGCGACCATCCCGCCCGGCCCCTTGTACACCACCGGATAGAAGTCGCGCAGGCGATGGGCCAGGTAGTTCGCATTCAGGATCGCGACCTGCGTGGCCTCGGTCAGTCCCGCCGCGCCCATGCACGCGATGTAGACCCACGAAATCGGCAGGATGCTCGCGCTGCCCCACGGCGCGGCCGACACCGCTCCGATCGACTGGCCGCGGCCCGGCCCGGCCAATGGATGGCCGGGGAGATAATCCACGAGATGCCTGGCCACGCAGATCGGACCGACCCCGGGCCCGCCCCCGCCATGCGGAATGCAGAACGTCTTGTGGAGATTCAAGTGGCAGACGTCGGCCCCGATTGTCCCGGGGCTCATCAAGCCAACCTGGGCGTTCATGTTCGCTCCGTCCATGTACACCTGCCCTCCGTGCGCGTGGATGATGCGGCAGATCTCCTGTATCCCAGGCTCGAACACCCCGTGTGTCGAAGGGTAGGTGACCATCAACGCCGCCAGGGCGGCCGCGTGCGTCTCCGCCTTCGCCCGCAGATCGGCCAAATCGACGTTGCCCTCGTGGTCGCACGACACCGCCACAACCTTGAACCCGGCCATGACCGCGCTGGCGGGATTCGTGCCGTGCGCCGAGGCGGGGATCAGACAGACATTCCGATGCCCCTCGCCGCAGTGCTCATGGTAGCGGCGGATGATCAGCAGACCGGTGTACTCGCCCTGGGCCCCTGCGTTGGGCTGGAGCGACACGGCGTCCAGGCCGGTGATCTCGGCCAGCCAGGTCTCGAGGTCGCGGAACAGGCGCTGATAGCCTTGCGTCTGGTCGACAGGCGCGAACGGATGGATGCGGCTGAACTCGGGCCACGTGATGGGGAGCATCTCGGACGTCGCGTTCAGCTTCATCGTGCACGATCCGAGAGGAATCATGGCCTGGCACAGGGAGAGGTCCCGCGACTCGAGGCGCCGCAGGTACCGCAGCATCTCGGTCTCGGAATGATACCGATGAAAGACCGGGCTTTCGAGGAACGGGGTCTGACGCGCGGGCGCAAGGGGCGCGTCTGAGATCGGCAACGCAGCGACATCGAAAGGCACCGGTTGGCCGGCATTCAGAACCTCGAGCAGCAGCCGCACGTCGTCGAGCGATGTCGCTTCGTCGAGCGAGATGCCCACGTGATCGGCATCCACGGCGCGGACGTTCACGCTCCGCGCCGCGGCGGCGCGATGAACCGCAGCCGCGCCGCCCGCCCCAACCTCGATGGTGAGCGTGTCGAAAAAGGTCGGATTGGCCACCCGGCGTCCGAGTTTCTGGATGCCTTGAGCCAGAGCGGCTGTGAGGCGGTGGACGCGTTGCGCGATGGACCTGAGACCATCCGGGCCGTGATAGACCGCATAGGCGGCGGCGATGTTGGCCAGCAAGGCCTGCGCGGTGCAGATGTTGCTGGTGGCTCTTTCGCGGCGGATGTGTTGCTCGCGTGTGCCCAGCGCGAGCCGGTAAGCAGGTCGGCCGCGCGAGTCCTTCGAGATGCCAACCAGGCGCCCGGGCATCTGTCGCTTGAACGCATCCCGCGTCGCGAAGAACCCCGCGTGCGGGCCGCCAAAGCCGAGCGGTATCCCGAGTCGCTGGGCGCTGCCGACCACGATGTCGGCTCCCGATTCGCCGGGAGGACGCAGCAGCGTGAGAGCCAGAAGATCGGCTGCAACGGCCGCGAGCGCCCCGGCGGCGTGTGCACGACGGATCAACTCCTCGTCATTCTCGATCGCCCCGCTCGCGGAAGGGAATTGCAGCAGGACGCCCAGCACCTCGGGCGAGAAGGTCATCTGCGAAGGGTCGACCGAGCGCACGTTCACACCGAGGGCGCGAGCGCGGGTTTGCACGACGGCGAGGGTTTGCGGAAAGACTCCCGCGGCAACGAGGAAGACGTTGCGCCCTTCAGCCCCTTTGAGCCGATGGCACATCATCATCGCCTCGGCGGCGGCCGTGGCTTCGTCCAGGAGCGACGCGTTGGCGATCTCCATGCCGGTCAGGCTGCAGACCAGCGTCTGGAAGTTGAGCAGTCCCTCGAGCCGGCCCTGGGCGATTTCCGATTGGTAGGGCGTGTAGGGCGTGTACCAGCCGGGATTCTCGAGGATGTTGCGCTGGATCACCGGCGGCGTGATGCAGTCGTAGTAGCCCTGGCCGATGAAGGAGCGGAAGAGCCGGTTCTGCCCCGCAATGGCCCGCAGTCGCGCCAGGGCCTCAAATTCGGAGAGCGGCTCAGGCAGACGCAGCGCCGTCTGGCGGCGAATCGCCCCCGGAACAGCACGTTGGATCATCGCGTCGAGACTCGCAAACCCGAGAGTCTGCAGCATGTGCTGAACATCGTTTGGGCGCGGGCCGATGTGGCGTCGCACGAACCGATCCGGATGGTCAAAGGCCTCGAGGGGGAGGGCGGGCAGGGCAGGAGCATCGGTGCCTTTCATCATGGCAGTATCGTCAGTCTGTGAAATCGTCGTCGGTTCCGTTGACAGCATCACCCTCCCTGTGGCGGAGGGTGAGCCGGGGCGAGCTTTCGGAGTGGTGTGTCCAAACGCTCCTCAGCAAAAGCCGCGGTCAATATCGAAAAACAGACCCGCTCAGGCTAAGGGCCGGTCAGCCGGAAGCAAGCCCGTTATTCAGTTCATGCGGGACGCGGTGTGCCGTTTGGCGGCTGGCCGGACTATCAAGGCCGACTTGTTTCCGTGCTGCTGCGAAACAAAGCCCAGCCAATCCACCCACCCCCCCCTTTCCGTGTGAAGCCGTCCCCCGCGGCGCTCGCTCGCTTTGACCGGATACGTGTTGCCGAAGGAAATCTCGCGCACGCCCGCGGCGCTGAACTCGGCCTCCACGATGTCAAAGGCGGACTGGTTCTCGACCACCAGATCCTCGATGACGACGGCCGTCGCGTTGACCGACACACCCACCGCGCGGGCCTTGCGGATCGTCACGCGCGAGAGCGTCTGCCCCAACTCCACACGCAAGAACACGGATTGCATCGATGTGCCGGACACCGTCGGGCGAGCGGCCCTCAAAGTAAAGACGGCAGAACGCACACTACTTACTTAAGGGCTGACCTGGCCGTGTCGGCACAACGGGCGCCCAGCGGTCGCCGCAGTTTCGGTGACAGCCGCCGGTTCCTTTTTGTCGAGATGGCGGCATACTTCGACACTATTGCGTTGCCCCGCGTCCAGAAGGTGATGTTTGCGCCGAAATGGAAGGACGGCGAGCCGGCTCGCGTGCCCACAAACGAGGAGGTAAAGCGCACGCCGCGTTTGGTGAAGGTGCTGCGGTTGGAGGGCTACGAGGACGCGCTGCACAACCTGGTGTCGGATGAGACGATTGGGCGCGAGGCGCCGCGCGCCAAGGCGTTCAAGGAGAAGGTCGGCGGCGATGCCTACCGGCTGACGTACATGGCGCGGCTGCCGTTGGAGGCCAGCGCCAGCATGTTGAATCTGGCGAAGCTGGAGCATCCGTTTGCCTACACCATCGAGGTGATCGGCGAGGACGGGCCGCGCACGGAGACGGTGGATTTGGTGGAAACGTTCAATTTCCTCTACGGCCTGTACGTCCAGCGGATCGAGTCGTGGCGCGACGAGGCCGGCAAGCGCGATTACCGGGCGGTGAAAGCGAAGAAGGCCGACGGGCGGCGCGTGTTGGTGCTGTGGCGCGACATGGACAAGCTTGATCCCGCCGTCGAGCGGGAGTTTTTGGAAGCGCGGTTGAAGCAGGACGGGCCGTTTGACGAGGCGTGGATCAACGGCGACTGCGCCGTGCCCGGCGTGCAATCGCTGGACGGGCTGTTCAAGCGGCTGCTGGAGGAGGAGGAACGGTGAGCGAGGCCCGCGTGTCACGCGAAGAGCAGTTGCGACCGGACGGTCTCGCCGGTTTCGTTGGCAAGCCGACGGACGCACTTGGAAGCCATCACCGCCGCGTTGGGATTGTGTTCGACCAGGAGGATGCCGGCATGGGCCATCCCGCCGCGGATGAATTGCGTGTGCAACACGACGAAGTGGGCGATGTTCTGGGTGACCAGGCAGCGGCCGTGGCGGGTGGCAAACTCCAACTGTTCCTGGTCGTCACGGCCCAGCATGTCAGCGGCTTGAGCCGTCAGCACGTCCAAGCCACGGCTGGCCAGAATCTTTCCAAAGGTCAGGCCGAAGTTCTCGTCCAGATAGAGCGCGGGCCGGGCCACTTACCGCCTCCCATTCGCGCGTCGTTTGGCGCTGGCAGCGACTCCCTTTTCGTAAGCCCGGTGGTGTTGAGCAATCAGCGCGTCCATTTCCTCGGGGTTGTCTTCCGCGTAGGACAGGGCGTCAAAGACCTGCGCCAGGGTCAGGTGCGGATACTCGGCCTGGATTTCCTCCGGCGACAGTCCTGCGCGCCAGTTCTCGGCGATGATGCGCACGGCAGTTCGTGTGCCGCGAATGACCGGTTCGCCGCCGCAAACGCCTTTCGCGCAGGCCACGTAAGAATGTTCGGTCAATGTTTTCATCCCGTCACATGCCCACACCGTAGCAGCCCTTTTCGGGAGACGCAACGCCGGAGGCTGATGGCTCGCTTGCCGGCTTTGGAGGGCTTATGAGACTGGAACACGCGCTGATTCTGAACCGGTATTTTCACGGGCTGTTCGATGCGCGTGATCTGACCGAGTTAAAGCAGCCGTTGAACGTGCAGGAGGGCCGCGCGGCGGACGGGCAGAGCTATTTCTACGGGGCGCTCCTGGGCCGGGCGCAGGACGCAGCGTTACGGGACAAACTCGCGGAGTATGACGCCCGCGTGATGAGCTACGAAGCGCGGCTGGCGAAGGCGCGCGGCCAGTTTGCGTTCAAGTACTTCCAGTATCTCGGGTTGCTCTACACGGAAATCTTCCTCGACCGGCTGACGACGGAGCCGGTGGCGTTTCTGGCGGACCTGAACGCCTTCCTGCAACGGCAGAAGCGCGCCGAGCCGACACTGCATGAGTTTTCCGATTTCGAGGCTTCTGATTTGCGGCGGCTGGCATTCTTCATGGCCACCGGCAGCGGCAAGACGTTGCTGCTCCATGTGAACCTGTGGCAGGTGTTCCTCTATCTGCGACACGGGCGGCATCCCGAAGCGTTGGTGAAGCGCGCGGACAAGCGGCGGGAGTTCGATTCGATTCTGCTCATCACGCCGAACGAGGGACTCTCGGAACAGCACCTGAAGGAGCTGCGGCTGAGCGGCGTGGACGCGGTGTTGCTGGTTTCCGAGTGCTGAACCTGTCGCGTGCGCGAGAGAACCAGGCGCATGAACTTTTGGTTGGCGGGCTGTTGGCGTTCTACCAGCAGTATCACCTGTTCCACAAGAACCACGACGCTTACCGCGCCTACAACCTGGAAAAGCCGCTCTGGGTGTTCCTCGGCTCAAGCGTGAAGGCCATCTACACCCGAGACGGACGCAGCCGCAGCGACGTGGCGCAGGTGGTCGAGTTTCTGCGGCGCTTCTTGGAAGAACCGGCATGGGCGATCAAGACCATCGGGGTTTTTCTCGCCGGTGAGAGCGGTTTTCAGGATGCGCAGACCCGGAGCGATTTGTTCAAGCCGCTGCTGGCGGAACTGGCCGGACGCGATGCCGAGCGGCTTTACCGGGAAATCTGCCAGCGGTTGTTCCACGGCACGGGCGGATTGGAGGTGTGGGAACTCAAGAACGCGGACGGCGAGCTGGCGTTGCGGGTTTCAACGTCATCGGGGAGGGAACGCCCCTACTTTGCGGTGATCAACATCGGAGACGTGAGCGCGTTCAAGAAGCACCTGGACGAGGCCCTGAAGCTGGACGTTCGCGAAGACAAGTTCAGCGGGTCGTTGTTCGGCGAGATCGACCGGCCCGATTCGAAGGTGAATGTCCTGGTCGGCGCGAAGAAGTTCATCGAAGGCTGGTCAAGCTGGCGTGTGTCGGCGATGGGCTTGCTGAACACCGGGCGAGGCGAAGGGCCACAAGTGATCCAGTTGTTTGGTCGCGGCGTGCGTTTGAAGGGCAGGCAATGGTCGTTGAAACGCAGCATACCGCCGCGTCCGCCCGGATTGGAGAATCTGGAGAAACTGCTCATCTTCGGTTGGAATGCGGAATACCTCCAGGCTTTCCGCGACATGATCGCGGCGGAGGAGATTCAGGAGGAATTAGAACTGTGGGTGCGGTTGGCGAATCCGCGATCGCCACTGCCGATCCCCGCAACGCGCGTCGGCTATCGTGTGGAAGAGGAGACGTGGCCACTGGAAGCCGCGCCAATGCAAGTGATGGTGGATCTGATGCCGCAGGTCACGGCTCTTGCAGGGGAAGACTTGACGTCTGGCCACTTGGGATGCGCTGGGGAGATTCACTTCCGCGATGCGGCGGAATGCGGCGTGTTGGATTTCGACGCTTTGTATGCGGACCTGCTCGAATACAAGGCGCTGCGCGGCTATCACAACCTGCTGGTGCGTAGAGAGGCGTTGCCTGGGATGCTGGCCAGCAATCACCTGGTCATGGCGGAAGTGGATGCCAGCGATCCGGATCGGTTGCAGGAAGGCGCGAGCCGGCTACTGCGAAGCTGTTTGGACCGGTTCTACAGCCGAAAAGCCCGGCAGGCCGAGAGCGCCCAACTTGAACCGCAAACGTTCGTTCTCAAAGAACGCGCGACGACCAGCTACCGGGTGCGAGCGCCCGTGGAGATTCTGGCCGAGATCAAGAAGCTCTTGAAGCAGCGGCGCTACGACGCCGATGGCGACAAGCCGCTGCCGCGGCTGCACATTGACAAGAGCCTGAGCAACCCCTTGTTGCTCAATCCGGCGGATTTCAATCTGGAGGACGTATCAGTCAGCCCGCCGGGCCTGGGGAAGAGCGAACGAGAGTTCGTGAAAGAACTGCGAGCGTTCTGGACGGCAACACGAATAGGTTTGAAGCGTTGCGCCAATTGAAAGCTGTCAGTGAGCAGCCCGACTTCAAGCGAGCCAGATCAAGATGGACGGCTTTCTCCTCGTCGCGACCGATCTGAAGCAGATTGTTGACTCTGGGACAAGGGATTGGCCAGAGCTCGAAGCCGAATTCCCCATCATCAGGCAAGAAGGGGAGTACCTTCGAAAGGTCTTGGATTTTGCGGTGTTCTGATCTCGTGAATTCCATCCGGACCAGAGCGGGAGGAGGGGGCCCGGAGCTCGCTGGCGCCATGGACCAGGCCCCCTGCGCCGAGCAGGGTGGGGAGATCGTCACGCGCGGCGGCGACTACGCAGCTTCCATGCCGCCTTGGTCAGGGCAGCGGAGCTTCTCAATGCGGGGTGAGCTTGACGCGGTAGAAGCGAGAACCGTCCGGGAGCGGCAAGGTTGCCCGAAAAGCGGATGGGCCGATGCGGCTGATGTTCGCCGCGGGTTCGACGCTCCAAACAGCGGTGTTGGCGAGAGCGTCGGTCGCCTCGACCTCGAGCTCCGTGGGGACTGCGCTCGGGGCAACTATGTCCAGCGCGACCATGTCGCTGTCTTCGAGGCGGACGTTGCTGATCCGCGGCACCCAGAAGGCGACCGTCCGGGTCGAGAGTCGGCGCTGGTTGTTCGACTCGTCGATTTCCCTGACCGTGTTGTCGTCATCGGCAAGTGCCCAGACCGCCACCCACGTTTCGGACTCGTCCCGTTGAGGCGGCGCCCACAGCCAGGACAACTCGATCAGCGCTCCCGGCTTGAGGACGGGGAGCGATTGGCGCGCAATGACCGAGCCATCCGGTTGGCCGAGTCGCCACGCGAGCGTTGATTTGGTTGTGGGGATTGTCCCGGTGTTTCGGACGCGAGCTTCGAGCGCGACGTGGTTGGCGCCGACCGAGGTGGCCGAGACGGCTTCGACGACGAGGTCCGGCAGGACCGTCCAAACCGAGGCGATGTTGTTCGAGCGATCACGGTCCGCCATGGGCTGCACCGGCTCGACGAGGGCAAAGACGTGATGGCTGCCGGAGTTGCCCGGCACCACCCAAGGCATGGACACTGCTTCGGCTGCGCCTGGCAGAAGAGGGGCCGTGTTGGCGGTTGCCCCGAGAGGAACCGCGCCGCCGGCGTTGGGATCGCCGTCGAAGAACGCAACCCTGACCTCCTGCACTGCAAACTCCCCACGATTCTCGACCCTCAGGTGGATCATCGAGGTGGCGCCTGGGAGCGGATTCGGCGGGTCGAGCCGCATCGAGCTCGTTTGGGCCGCCGGGTCCACACCGAGGGGATACCGCCACACCTCGAGATCGGTCCTTCCCGGCTGTGGCAGATCGTGCAGGTGGTAGGTGGCACCGTCGATCACGACCGTCTTGTTGGTGCGGATTGTCTGGGTGCGCAAGCAGGCCAAAACCAGGTCCGCGCCGCCGTGCGCGGCCGCCACGGAGTGTTCGACGTCGACATCGGCTGTCAGCGGACGCGGAGCGCACCACTGATCGAGGGCGGGGTCGTAGGTGCACACCATGACATCGGTGCCGATCGACCCGGGCAGGGGATACACCAGCGCCGCGCCGCCGGGAATGGCGGCGAGCGTTGGAGGCACATCGGCGTCCTCGGCCTCGACCTGGTGGACCGGACGCGGATTCCATTGTCCCATGCCGGCGTAGGTCAGCGCGCCTCCAGACCGCCAGACAAAGAGCGGGTTCGTGCCTATGATCGCCAGGCTTGGATCGGCGTCCTCGACCGCGTCTCGGGTTAACCGGACCGGCACGCCCCAGATGCGACTGAAGGCAGTGCAGGAATAGAGTTCGCGATCCGCACGCGTGGCGGGGTCTCCGTCTTCGTCAACGATCCAGGCGGCGTAGAGCACGCCGTCGGGACCGCAGACCGCGGAGAGATCGAGGACTCCCTGGGGACCTTCCCACAGGATGACGGGCTGCTGCCACTGGCCAGCCCCGGCCGTGGCGGCGAAGCAGACG
The DNA here is from genome assembly GCA_022710935.1 of Verrucomicrobiota bacterium. GTDB lineage: Bacteria > Verrucomicrobiota > Verrucomicrobiia > Limisphaerales > J093 > MWFF01. Next base: position 9,584 of record JAKLFY010000110.1, on the reverse strand, counting down.
CGATCGCCCGAGGCGGCGGTTCCCACCGACGCGCCACCCTGGTTCTGAATCCAGAGAACGCCGGCACCGTCGGTCCAGGCGACCACGACAGGTTTGCGATCGACGACCTGGTTGGTTGTCAACGCCACGGGCTCGGTCCAAAGGCCTGATTGCCGGTCGTAGAAGCACGCGACGATCTCGAGCAAGGGGCCGACCTCTGCAGGATGAATCAGGTTCGCGGCATCGCCGGCGATTCTCTCCCAGGCCGCCGCTGCGCCCCAAGCCGCCGCGGCCACAGCGGGGTTGAACTCAGCCGCGAGGTCACTGGTGACTGGATCGACCGACCACGGCTCCTGACCGATTTGCGTGGCCAGTGCGAGGTCCGTTGACGCGTGCCACGGCTTGGCTGGGTCCGACGTGACATAGAGAACGCGTGTCTCGTTGTTCTCTGCCCAAAGAGCCGGGCGAGCGAGCCGGACGACATTCTCCCGGACGATGGCCGTTTCGGACGGTCCCGGGCCGGCGAGTCCGACAGGGCGTCGGGGCTGGTGGGAGAGGCTGGCGATGGGTGGCCGGTCCACCGGACCCCAGAGGCGTTGTCCGGTGCCCAAGGGCATCCAGGCGCCTCGAGACGGCTGCGCGGGGGCGGCCGCCCGTGTGGCTTGAGACATGGCTGCATTGGGTTCAAAACGGAGTTCGACGCCCGCTTCTTCTTCCCATTCGAAGATCCAGGCTGAAGCGAACACGCCGGCATAGCCGCGAAAGGTGATTCCCTGGAAGGCGAATTCGGGGCAGATGAGGAAGTCGGGTGTGCCTGTGGCGCCCACGTAGACACCGGCCTCGACGTTGAGTTCATCCATATCCAGCACGAGCTGGGCTTCGAGGCCCACGGTGCCGGAAAAGACAAGCGAGGTTGTGCCCAGGAAGCAGTCGCCGAATTGTCCGTCGGCGTACTCGCCCGCCAGTCCCAGGCCGCCGATGAGGTAGAAGCGCAGTTTCACGTCGCCGAGGCCGGGGACTTCGGCGAGGGAGCTGCCCAGGCCCGGAGCCACGACGTTCACGACCACGACCACGGGGACTCCCAAGCCGGCCTTGCCTTGGAACGCGACGGACCATGACGGCGTGATGACGAGCGGCGACAGGCCCTGGAAGGCCAGGTCCACCGCGCCCCCCAGATCGAGGCGTCCCTCGCCGAGAACCTCGACCGGTACGCCGGGAACATCCATCGAGTGGCTGAACGCACCGAAGCCGGAAAGTGAGCCGTGAGCGGTTCCCGCGAGGGTGTCCAGGCTTAGGCTTCGGGACAGGCCCACAGACGCTTCGGATTCGTAGATGCCGCCGGGCACCTCGGCCTTCCAGAAGACCAGGCTGACAGACTGCGAGAAATCGTATTGGGTATCGTCAACGGCCCAAGGCGGCGCAGCGCCAAACCACAGTGCCAGGAGCCGGGGCAGGGGATGGAAGTAGATTCCGGGACTAATCGTGACCTGGTTTCCTGCGCCGTTGGTTACTTCGAGGACCAGTTCAGCCGGCGCGGAGAGACTATCGGGGATGTCGAGTTGTTTGAGTTCGGCTCGGGCCACACCGTTGCCGAGATCGGTCAGAGTCGCCGCGTGAGGGGCGTCCCCGATGAGGCATCGCACCGACCCGGGGGATCCGTTCCAGGCGACAGTGCAGCCAATTTCGAGGGCGCCGGGCAGCCCGCCCAGGTAGTTGCGGCCAGCAGGCCAGCGAAAGTCAAAGGCCACCGGTGTTGTTCCTCCGGAGGGGGCGAGCAGTTGGAAGCTCTCGAAACGGCTTTCGTTGACGCCGAGAGTGAAGGAGCGGCTTGTGGGGTAGTATCCCTCTTTGTTCAGGGCGAGCGTGTGTTCGCCCGCCGCCACAGCCGGCAGGGAGAACTCGCCCTGGGCGTCGGTGGCAGCCAGCACGAGGTCGTCAAGCGAGATCGAACAGCCCTCGAGGGGACCACGAACCCGGCCCGAGGCGTCCAATTCGTCGACGCGTCCGGCCACGTTGCCGCCCTGGAAGGGTGAGCCATAGAGCCTCACCAAATCGATCTCTCCCTCGAAGTCGAGCGTTCCGCCCCAGCCTCCGAGCCGCTTGCCGATGCCCAGGTTTGCGGTGCTCAAGGCCGGCGGGTGCGTCCACGGCGCCTCGGCAGCGAGGTTGCCGTCGACGAACACGTAGATGCTGGCCCCATCCCATCCTCCCATCACATGATGCCAAACGTTGTCCCGGAGTTCGCCGGGAGCGAACAGATCGCTGTCCCCCCGGGTGCCACAATAGGTCCCGAAACGCAGTTGTCCGCCCGTGAGATAGAGTGTGAATCCGGCAGCGCGCCCATTGCCCAGCCATTGGTGCTTGTCGACAATCGCTCCGTAGTGGTTGGTCCCGCGGGCGCGAATCCAGGCCTCGACGTAAAACGGCGAGGCGATGGCAAGGCTGGCATTGTGGGGCACCATTACATAGTCCGATGACCGGCCGCGAAAACTCAACGCAGAGCCCTCGCTCCGTGACACCCAACTTGCGCCCTGGACCGTTCCGTGGTTGGTGTTGCCGCTCGAGTCCAGTGCCGCCGAGCCGCTGCCTTCGTCGAATTCCCACAGTCCAAGCGTGGCTGCGGCGTGTGCAATGCCAATGTGGAGGATGGCGGCGAGCACCGGTCCGATGGACCAGCGCGCCAAACAGCGGCGCCGCGGGGTTGGGCTGAAGTCAATCGAGTGTTCGGAATCAGTCTGCATAGACGCCTCCGGTTCATTAGGGAACGAGATGCTCTCTCGGCTTTGCTGTTGGAATGGCTTGAATCTGCCACCACGCCTCGCCCGTGTCGAGCTGATCTTGGGCCTTGTCCTGGATCCATCAAGGCGGGTTCAAGAATGGGAGCAGCGACGGCCCGTCGCCGGAAAAAGGCGATGTCGACGGGCCCTGGCGGGGGACGAGCCGTCCCCCCTCCGTTCTGGGGGCATTCTTGAATCCGCCCTGTGAATCCATAAACCTCGTAGCCGGTCCCGCGCTGTGGGACGGCTGCGAATCAGTTCATGGGCTCGAGGCGCACCTGCAAATCTGGGCAGTCTTGCATTGCGCGTTGCATCGTCCCTTCGAGTGAGTAACGTTCCTTTATGCCACACCACCGTCTTTTCTTCGGGTGCTTTCCTGCTCCGGCGGCGGCTGAGATCTGCCCCGCCCTCCGACAGCGTCGCGGTTTCACACTGATCGGGTTTCCCCGCAGACGGAGAGTGCGCGCTATGAGAACAGAGGTATTGCTCTGGGGGTTGGCGATCTCACTTGTCAACTCGGCGTTGGGTCAGATACCGCGTTTGGGCATCGACTGTGGCTGTGATCGCACGGGCGTCTATGTGCGGCCGGCTCGAGCCAACGTCCAGTGGAATGCCCTCCGCTCCCCGCGGGGAACCTACCTGGTCGAACCCTTTGCCGGCGGCAACGGATTGGTGGTGCGAAAGGAGGGAAGCACGGTGCTGCCCTTTGGCCCGAGTTCATCGGTAATCGGCTGGGGGTTCAGCCCGGACGAACGGGGCCTGGTGATCCATGCCACCCGCCACGGCGAACCGGGCATTCCGGCGCAGCACAACGCCTGGCTTTACAACCTCGAAGGCGATCCGGAGAGATCGTGGCAAATCCAGACCGCGGTCGCCGATGCGGTGTCGGTGTTCAGTCCGTCGGGGCGGTACCTGCTCTGCCTGACTCGCGATCCGAGCGATGGCATGCACCTGTGGGCGGTCGAGGTTGCCACTCTCACCGAGGCCTGGCGTCATGATTACCGGGCCGTGCCCGGCCTTGGCGAAGCGGGTCAGAAGTTCGGGCTGGCAACCTGGGGCTTTAGCCCGGACCCGGAGGATGCGTCGCTCGCCTACCTGTTCAACGTTGAGAACGGGGTGAGTCTGAACCTGGTGAACCTGCCTCGCCGCCACAACGTCATCAATAGTTGGTTGATTACAGGGACGGCGGAGGTGCAGTTCAGCCCGTGCGGCGACCTGCTGAGCCTTGTGCGCTACCCGGCCCAGGCTGCGGACGTCTGGCTCGAACGGACGCTCGATGGCAGCCATGTTGTCGCCGGAGCCTCCGTGGCCAACTTCGGCTTTCTCGAAGCCGAACCTGGCTTTCATGTGGCGCGGACGGGGCAGGGCTCGGTGCGATTGACAGCCAACACCGCCGCTGAAGCCTGCCGCGACATCCCGTCCGAAGCTCCCTACTGGCCCGCCAACGCGAAGTTGACCGCCACGGCCATCCGGTCGACCAGCTTGCGCCTCGTGCGGCCCACGGCTCAGAGCCAGGGCGGCAAAATCGTCGCCTACGAGTTCTACCAGGACGCGCCCGAGCAACAGGTGCTGGGGACCCTGACACCCAAGCAGAGCGATCTCACCCTGCAGGGGTTGGCGCCAAAGACCGAGTATTCTTTCTCTGTGCGAGCCCGGAATGAGGCCGAGCTCTGGACCGAGAGCGCCTTGACGCTCACGGTGCAGACTGCCCAGGCCAACGCGGTTCCCACCTGGCCGCTCGATGCCCAACTGCTCGCACATGACGTCGGGGAGACCAGCCTGCGGCTCGAATGGCCGATGGCTGTGGACGACGCGGCGGTCACGGCGTATCGCGTCTTTCAGGACGGCATCGTGTTGGCGACCTTGGACGCTCAGAAACGCGGGCATGCCGTCGGCAACCTCGTCACCGGCCAGAGCTACGAATTCCGTATCGAGGCCAGCGATGCGCAGGACCAGTGGAGCACCGATGGCCCCCGTCTGCACATCACCATGCGTGATCTTTCGCCACCGACCTGGCCCTTGGGGAGCCGGCTCGAGACGGTTGAACGCGGCACGCATCGCCTCGTGCTCGGGTGGACTCCGGCCGAGGACAACGTGGGTGTGTCCCGCTACAGCCTGTACGTGATCGAGCGCGGCGACTCGAACCTGTTCACCATGGTCAATGGGACCACCACGAACCTGGCCTTGAGCTGCCTCTTGCCCGGTCAGTCCTTCGAATTCGCCATCGAGGCGGGCGACGCCGCGGGCAACTGGAGCACCGGCGGTCCGCGTTCCAGGACCTCGACAGTCTATGGACCCAATGAGTGCGAGCACGCACTCGAACTGGCCAGCGTCAACTCGGAGGAAGAGCCGACCCAAGGCGCGCTGGCGCTGGGCTGGACGGACGACGGACAGTACTGGACGGTGGCCAGGAGTTGGCGTCCCGCCCTCAGTGCGGACGGGCGTTTTGTCGTATTCGATTCCATCGCCATCAACCTGGTCCCGAGCGACTGCAACAACGTGACGACGATCGTTTACGAAGATGGCAGCCTCCAACAGTTCTGGCACTCGGACGTTTTTCTTCGAGACCGGTGGGCCGGAACCACCGAGCGCGTCAGCACCCGTCCGGCGGGCGGCGAGACCGCCCCGCCTGGATCGAGCGGCGACGCGGACATCAGCGGCGACGGCCTGTCGATCGTCTTCTCGTCTTCGGCGACTGACCTGGCGATCCCGGACAACAACGGCAAACGCGACATCTTCCTGCGCGACCGCCGATTCAACATCGTCAAGCGCCTGACGGCGTGGGGGGGTGGCAACGAAGCCAACGGCCACAGCGATCGACCCCGCATCAGCGGCGACGGCTCGGTCGTGGCCTTCGAGTCGCTCGCCGACAACCTTGTTGTCGATGACGCCAATGGCGTTGCCGATATCTTCGTCGTCACCCAGCCCGATGGGGCTCGCCGCCGCGTGAGCGTGGCCAGCGACGGCACCCAGGCGAACGCGGCCTCCTGGGGGGCCGCAGTCAGCGCCGATGGCCGGTTCGTTGCGTTCGCTTCCGACGCCTCGAACCTGGTGCCGGACGATGGCAACGAAGCTGCCGACGTGTTTGTGCACGATCGCGAAACCGGCCAGACCGTGCGTGTGAGCGTTTCGTCGAGCGGCATCGAGGGAAACGGACACTCGGCGAAGAGCGCCGGTATCTCGACCCTCTCCACCCGCCCCGCTCTGAGCGCCGACGGACGTTTCGTCGCGTTCGATTCGGAGGCAACGAATCTTGTGGCTGACGATGCCAATGGGTGTCGCGATGTCTTTGTGCATGATCGCGAGGCAGGCCAGACGGTGCGGGTGAGCCTCACCAGCGCCGGCGCGGAAGGATCGGTCCCGTCGTGGGCCAATCCGCTGTGGGCCTCGAGTTGGGGACCGGATGTCAGCGGCGATGGCCGGTTCGTTGTGTTTCTTTCGAAAGCCCTTCTTGTTCCGGAGAAGACCGGCATCGCGACGGATGTCTTTCTGCATGACGTTCAAACCGGCGAGACGCTGCGGGTGAGCGCGTGCGCCTGCGGCGGAGACACGGAACCCGATTACGGCGGCGCCAGTCGATCGGCGATCAGCGGGGACGGCCACGTCGTCGCGTTTGAATCGGAGTCAACGAACATCAAGCCCGGTTTCATCGATCCGAACTGGTCTCCCGACGTCTTCGTTTTCACCCGTGACGCTGGCCTGGCCGATCAGGACGGCGACGGCAATCCGGATGCCGAGGAGCAGGGTCCGGAGGGCAACGATCCGCTCTACGACGGCGACGGCGACGGGGTGCCTGACTACTTGCAGGATGTCGTGGTGAGCGGTTTCACACACGAGGGCCGGCACTACTACCGATCGCGCGTGGTCAACCGGCCCGGCATGGCCCGGGTGACCGCGCTGGGAGTCTCGGGCCTCGACAGTCTGCCGCCCGGCGTTCTCCTGCCGTTTGGCGCGTTCGACATCCGGGCCTATGGCGCGGTCGAGCCGGGGGGCGAGTTGCTGGTCGAACTCGAGTTCGCAATGGGCGTCGATTTCAACTCCTATTACAAACACGGGCGCGTCCCAGGCTCGATCGAGCTGCGCTGGCACGAGTTCATGTACGACGGACAGAGCGGCGCCGAGATCGACGGCAACCGCGTGCTGCTGCACCTGGTGGATGGCGTGCGCGGGGATGATGACTTGCAGGCGGACGGCAATCTGAGCGATCCCGGCGGACCCGCCCTGGCCGGGGCGAGCGCGGCGCCCAAGCTCGAGGTCAGCCCCTCGGCAATCCTGATCGAGGGCGATCAGACCGCAACGACCGTCAGCCTGAAGAACAGCGGCGGGCGCCCTTTGATCTGGGCGATTCCCGAACCGCAGCCGGCGTGGCTCAAGCTCGACCGGATGGCTGGCGGGTTGGATCCGGGCGCGGCGATCCTCATCGGCGTGAGTGCGGACCGCACCGGCCTGGCCCCGGGCAGGGCGAGCCACGTCGTGCGCATTCGCAGTGGCGGCGGCACACGCCTGATCGCGATTGACCTCGTCATTCCCTTTACCTTGGAGGGCGGGGCGGAGCGGATAGGCGACTGCGTCGTGTTCACATGGCGCAGCGAGCCCGGTTACGCTTATCGGGTGGAATCGGCGGACTCTCTCGTATCAGCCGGGTGGCTGGCGGTGAGCGAGTCCATCGTTGCCGACGGCGCGCTCTCGACTTGGACGGACTGCCGCGGCTTGGCCGCCAGGCGGTTTTACCGGGTGGTTCGTTCTGAGTGAAGGCGCTCGCGCGCGGTGTTGTCGAAGACGCCGGCTGAGGGCACTCGGCCCTCGAATTTGCGCGTTTTCGCCGGGTGAGGGCACTCGGCCTACAGCCCCGAAGAATGCAACGGTTGCCGGCCGGGTTGCCCGACCCGGCGCTCTGAGCGTTGTCAAAACGAGAATTGCTGCCCGGTCATCCCCACGGATCGCGGAACGGACGCGCTTCGAGCAGCGCATTGGCTCCCGGGTCGCTGACGAACGTTTCCCCCTTCGGGTCCCAGGCCAGCCTGCGGCCTTGTTGCACCGCAATCAGCGCGACCTGACAGAGGGTGTCGCCTCGAACGGCGGGCCCGATGTCGCAGATGGCGCGTTGCTTGTGCCGGATCGCATCGAGGAAGTTGCGCACGTGATCCTGGCTGATCGGCAATTGCACTGGGAGGGCTTCGGGCTGATTGGCGGGGTCTTTCAGAAACGCCCCCGTGATGCCGTCGGCGAGATTGGCCGGCGGTGGTTGGACGTCCCCGTCGTTCATGGCGCCACCGAGAGCGCCGCGTCGGACATGCACCCAGGCGCTTTCGCCCACAAAGCGCACACCGTGGGCAAAGCCCGGCGTCCCATCATTCACAAAAGTCACCGGCGCCGCCCCGGCAAACTCGAACCGCACCCGCCACCGCTCGATCGCGTCGAACGCCCCTTCCTTCGGGAAATCCCCCTGGCCTTCAACTGTCGCAGGGCCGGTGTCGTCCGTCCCGTTCCCCCACTGGGCGATGTCGAGATGGTGAATCCCCCAGCACGAGATCATGCCCAGCGAGAAGGCGCGCATGTTCTCGTGGTTGTCGCGGCTCAGCTTCTGCTCGTGGAACGGAGTGGACGGGGCCGGGCCGACCCAGCGGACCCAGTCGATGTAGTCGGGCACCGCCTGCTCGGGGAAGACCGGACCGTGTTTGCCGCCGGGAACCGAAACCAGGACTTCGCGCAACCTGCCCAACCGCCCGCTCCGGGCAAGTTGGCAGGCCCACCGGAAGAGGCGGTCCGATCGCTGCTGGGTGCCGAACTGGAAGACCACGCCCTTCCGCTCGACGGCTTCCCGCACCCGACGCGCCTCGGCAAACGACAGGCCCATCGGCTTCTCGTGATAGATGTGTTTGCCTTGCAGGATGGCGTCGAGCGCCGCGAGGCTGTGCCAATGGACCGGGAGCGCCATGAGGACCGCGTCGATCGAACGGTCCGCACTCAACGCGCGGAAATCGGAGTACACCTTGACGTCGGGGCGACCGTAGGTCTCGGCGATCGCCTGGCGGGCGGCCTCGAGATTGCGCTGGTTGACATCGCACAGGGCGGTCACGCGGACGTCTTTGTTGCCGAGGAACACCCGCATGTCGACGTGGCCCTGGGCGCCGACGCCGATCACGCCCAGCGTGATCTTTTCGGACGGAGGCGGCTGACCTGCGGCGCCCAAGACGCGTGCCGGGACGAACAGGGGTGTCGCGCTGGCGAGGGCGAGGGTTTGGAGAAAACGGCGGCGGGGCACGCCGGACTGCAGGGGGTGACGCGTGAGTGGCTTCATAAGGTTATGACGAGAGCGGGCAGGGGGAGCGTCTTGTGATCGCCAACAGAATGGGGGACGGGTGACATTTGTCGGTGACAAGAGTGACCGCTCTCAGCGGCGCGCGTCAAGGTCGATGCGGGGATCCACATCTTGTTTCCGACACTGAACTGCCTGCGTCTCGAGTTGGTGTCCGTCAAAGATGGCGTTTGCACCCTCTGCTATCTCTCATCGTGCATCTGGAGGTCGCGTTTGACGGCATAGCAAAGGACGGGCTGGGAGAGGCCTTTGACCTGCACCGGCTCGCGGGCTTCGAGTTCGAACCGTGTTTCCACGGCTGCCTTGACGTCCTGGCTAACCACGACTTCGCCGCCCAGGGCCAGGCCCTGGAGACGGGCGGCGATGACCACGGCGTGGCCCAGGGCGGTGTAGTTGATCTGTCGCACCGGGTTCCCGACCAGGCCCACGACCGCTTCGCCGACGTGCAGAGCGATGCCCACTTGCAGCGAGCGGGCCCCGCCCGCAGCCCGGTCCACCGAGAGAGCCAG
>JAKLFY010000011.1 GCA_022710935.1 Verrucomicrobiota bacterium | reverse complement strand
GAAAGGGCCGCGCTGGCCCGACACCAACCGCTCAGCCGCTACGATCCCGGCGCGCGCCTCTCGGACCATTTCCTGGTCGCGCCAGGATCCGGAACAGACGGGGAGGACCGCTTGCCCCTGCTCTCGGTGCTCATTCCGCTCCAGGCGCCGGGCCAGACCAATCTGCTGGCGGTGGCCGAACTGATCCAAGACGGAACCGGCATCGCGCGCGAGTTGGCGGCCTTGGACCGTCATCTCACCCGCCAGGCCGCCCTGGTCTTCGCCGTCAGCGGCGCAATCGCGGCCCTGGCCCTCGGCTCGGCCTTCTGGCGCATGCAAAAGATCACCGCCCGCATCGAGCACCATGCGGCCGAACTCCGACGCGCCAACCAGGAACTCGCGCTCGTCGCAAAGACCTCCGCACTGGGCGCCGTCACAGCCCACGTCCTGCACGGCCTGAGCAGTCCCCTCACGGGCCTGCAACACTTCATGGCAGCGCATGCCGCGGACGGTGCCGAGTGGCAGGACGCCCTGCGCGGGACGGAACGGATGCAGGCTCTTGTCGGCGAATTCGCCCGGCTGCTCGGCGATCAGACCAACGGCGCGACATACGTGTTGCCGCTCGATGAGCTGGCCCAGATTGTCGCCGACAAGACACGCACTGCAGCCGAGGCGGCCGGGGTGCGCTTCGACTGTGAACTGACCGTCGACGGGGCCCTCAGCAACCGGAACGCCAACCTCGTTCTGTTGATCCTCGAGAACCTCTTACAGAATGCCGTGCAGGCCACACCCCGAAACAAAACCGTCCGGCTCGCCATCGGCCCGTCCGATCACGGCGCGGTCTTCGAGGTGACAGACCAGGGGCCCGGGCTCCCCGAGGCCGCGCGTGATAACCTCTTTCTCCCGTGCCGTTCGACCAAGCCCGGCGGCAATGGCATCGGGCTGGCGCTGAGCCAGCATTTGGCCCGCCATTTGAGAGCGGACCTCAAGCTGGTCAGCAGCAGCCAGGCCGGCTGCGTCTTTGCACTCGTCCTACCCCAGGAAGTGTTGGAGCCCAGCGTTGACACGGCGCGCCAGCCGGCGCGGAGATCAGCGATGGCACCTGTCTCATGACCGCCGGATGACCGCGCCGCAAAGAGCCAATATCCCCGGAGTCCTATGGACCTGAACACCCGCCAATCAGCCCGAAGCCGGCGATCTTGTGCCGAGACAGATCCACAGGTATCCCGGCTCGGCCATTCCCGTGAAATGGCCCGGCCCGTTCTGGTCGCGGCGATCCTCCTCCTCTGCCTCGCCCTGACCTCTGGCTCGGCCGACCCGATCTCCTGGCGCTGGTCGAATCCAGCACCCCACGGCGCGGACATTGTCGACACCGCGCGCTCAGGCGGTTTGGCCGTCCAGGTCGGCGAACGGGGCCAGATCTTCACCGGCACGGACTTCGAGCACTGGATCCTGCGCGACAGCCACACCGACCGCCACCTGCGCGGCGTGACGTTTTTTGGCGGGCGCACCGTGATCTCCGGCGAAAGCGGCACAATCCTCTTCTCGGACGATCCAACCGAGTTCTTCCTGATCGAACTGAACACGACGGATTGGCTCGAAGGCGTTGCCGCATCCTCGAGCCTCGCCGTGGCCGTGGGCGACAACGGCGCCCTCTACACCAGCACCAACGCCGTCTCCTGGACCCGCGAGAACACGGGCTCTCGGACCTGGCTCCGAAGCGTCGCCTGGGGATCGCCAGGCTTCGTCGCCGTCGGGGAAAACGGTTTCATCCTCACAAGCGCCACAGGAGAGACCTGGCGCCAACGCAACAGCGGCGTCTCCCAACACTTGAACCGCGTTGTTTGGTCCGACGGGCATTACTGGGCAGTGGGCGATGCGGGCCGGGTGCTCACCAGCGAGAACGGCAACGCCTGGTCCACGGCGGTTTGCGGCGCGACGAATTTTCTCTATGCAGCCGCCGGATCATCCGGCTCGCAACTGGTCGCCGGCGAAAGCGAGGTGCGCCTCAAGGAGGGCGCTGCATGGGCCAATGAACTCGACTCGACCAAGGCCTTCCCGCCCCCGGCCTGGAGCTACTATACCGCGTTATGGAGCGGGGACGCCTACTGGCTCGGGGGCGCTACCGGGTTGTGGGTGCAGGGCTACAAGACCAACGCGACAAGTCCCACGCTCTGGTACGAACCCGCCGCCTCCGTCCGCCACTGGCTCTGGTCGGTGCTGCGCACACCGGAGTTCTATCTCGCGGTCGGAGACCGCGGCACGGTGCTCTCCAGCGACAACGGCATCGATTGGGACGTCAGCCTCGTCCCCGACTCGGTGACCAACACCGTCCTTCTCGGCGTCGGCGGCGACACCAACCGGTTCATCGCCGTCGGCAATGCCGGAGCGATTCTGCACAGCACCAACGGCGTGGTTTGGGAAGCGGTCGAACCACGCCCCACGACCAACGATCTCCAGGGCATCACCGCCCGCGGCGACCTCTTCGTCGCTGCCGGCGCCAAGGGTACCGTCCTCACCAGTCTCGATGCCGTTCACTGGACCAAACAAGCCACGCCCACAACCCAGTTCCTGTCGTCCGTAGCGGCTTTTCCCGGCGGTTTGGTCGCCGTCGGCGATGGCGGCACAATCCTCACCAGTCTCGATGCCACCAATTGGATCTCGCGCTCGATTGCGACGACCGACTGGCAGTGGCAGGTCCGCTGGCTCAACGATGCCCTGCTGCTGGTCGGAGAAGACGGCACGCTGCGCACCAGCACCGACGGCGTCCACTGGACGGCGCAAGCCAGCGGCACAACGGAGTGGCTGACCGATGCGGCGTATGTCGGGGACGCCTGGTATGTCGTTGGCACCGGCGGCACGGTCCTGACCAGCACCAACCTGACACATTGGTCCAACACCGGCACGTTGACGCGCAAGTCGCTCTTCGGCGCGGCCTCAGCCCAAGGCCAACTCCTGACCGTGGGCGTCGAGGGCATCATCCTGCGAAGCCAAATCGTCCCTCGACTCACTCCGGTCGAGATTGTCGAGTTCGGACGCAGCGCCGAGCACAACGTCTTCCTGTTTGCCGGCGCGCCTGATCAGAAGTTCCTCCTCGAGTGCAGCCCGGACTTGTCATCGTGGACTCCGTCGATAGAACTCGAGTTCACGGATGGCACCGGGACTGTCCTTTACATCGAGAGCATCGCCCCGGGCCGGGGCCAGGAGTTCTATCGCGCGCGGCTTCTGTTCTAGCCCTGGCCTGCATTTCTCACACTTTTTGCCGCCGCAAAGCCGGAGTTCGCAAGAGAAGTCAGCATGATTGGGGTTCTGTCTGAGGCGCGCCCCGTTTCCTCCGTCGGCGCGTCAGCCGCCGCTCACCCCATCCTGCGGTGCGAGAATCGCGTAGTCCTGATCGAATAGCTCGCGCAGGGTCCGCGGTTGCGGCGCCCCCGCCGGGGGGGGCTCGGGCCTCGGAACAATCGCGAGGCTGATGATCCCCTGCTCCATAAGACGGGCATACTCCGGACGAAACGAGGAAACCACGACGGTCTTGACACCCCGCTTCCTGAGCGCATCGAGGTCCGCATCGGCCAGGGGTGGGAAAGCGCAGAACAGAACAAGGGCGCCGATGTCGGTGTGGGCCGCCAGCGCCTCCGTCAGCCGGTCTGGGGGAACGCTGCCGCCGGTCGCCATCATCAGCATCGGGGTCGCCACAAACCGCTCGGTGACCTGGCGCAGTCCCCCATGCTTCTTCAGTGTCTGTTCGAATGCCGCCAACTCGGCCTCCACGGACGGATTCTTGTCGGCCCCTGTATCACGGGCGATGACCAGCACCCGCCCCTTTGTCCCCAAGAGCTTCGCCGTTTCCTCAGCGGTCACCGCGCCCAGCGCCTGGTAGGTGCCCAACTCGATCTTTGGCGAGCCCCCAAAGAAAGCCGAACGCAACGAAACGACAGCGGCACAGACGAGCAGGCCGCCAATCAGAATGTCTCGTGTTTGCTTCTTCATGTCGGGGTCTCCCGGGCCCGCACTGGTCAACCTCTCAGGGCTTCGGCTTGGCGGCGGTCACGACTCCATGAAACATGCGGGCTAATCGGAAGCAAAGGACCACATCCAACGGTCATCATACAGATTGTTGCCGCCCAGCCAGGACATGCCCGTGGCCGATTGGCCGCCCGCGGTCCTCCCCGGAAAATGCTGAAGGCCGAGCGCGCTGACTCGAAGCGCCTCGCCGTGGCCGTCGGCGAACCCGGCCATGCAGCGCTTGAGATGGCGCCCGACCGGACGCTGCGGATCGTCGTCGTAATAGCCTCGATTGGTCGGCACGCGCCAATAGAGAGATTGCTGCTTCGACACCTCGACCCAATTGTCCGGATCGCGCTCGCGCGGGTTGGCAATCAGGCCCGAGTCGACAAACGGCACCTTCTTGACCGGGTTCTTCATGGCGGAGAGCTTCGGGCACCAATCCGTCGACCACGCCGAAAGCTCCGGATGACTCAGCGAGACGCCCAGGCCCCCCGGACCGCCGGCGGTGCCCGCAACGCCTCCCCTGATGCTCGGACACACAGTCACATTCGTCCCCTGCAAATAGGGACGCAGGATGTCCACCCACCAGGTGACACCCCCCGGATAAAACGACCCGGCCGGCGCCGTCTGAAACAGATACAGCGTCACCACTTCGTCGTTGTGATCATCCGCGTACAGGAAATAGCCCAGGCACATCTGCCGCACGTTGCTCAGACAGCGGATCGATTTGCCCTTCTCCTTGGCCCGGGACAACGCAGGCAACAGCATGCCCGCCAATATCGCGATGATCGCAATAACGACCAGCAGTTCGATCAGGGTGAAACCAGACCGGCACTCACGCCGGGAAAGTGTTCTTGGCCACTGAAACATGTGCGTCTTCATAATTCGCTCAGCCAACGTGCGCCCGACATGGCGTGGAAGCTTCCGATGACCGTAAGGCTACCAGTCGCACGCGCCCCGAGCCAGCAAAAACCGCGATGGAAAACGGGCTAAATAGTCCTTGAAACGCGCATGCTTTCGAGGAGGATTCACCGTGCTTCAGAGGAATCCGGGATGAAATCAACAGCAAAGGACCGAATCGCATGAACATCACAAGGACTGCATCGGGACTACTGATGGCCTTTGGACTTTTCGGTGCGAGTGAAGCCCAGGTTCCCGCGGACAACATCGTCTACGACGTGTCCCAGAGCTTCGACGCGGCGAAGAATCCAAACGGCGTCTGGAGCTACGGATGGAAGTCGACCGTCACGGGTCCCTTCACCCTTCTCTCGGTTCCTGCGACCGTCGTGCACGAGAACGGCGTGCCCGTCCAGGTCTGGGGATTGGACTCGTGGATCGTGCCTCCCTTGGTCGTGTACAATGCGACGGCCAATACCAGCATTCACGACTCCGGTCAGGGCGTCTACCCTCCAGGCACGCTCTATTTCGTCGCCGGCGTGGACGGGACGCCCCAGAATTTCGGGGGGATCCGATTCACCGTGCCCGGCGACGGCGACGGCAGCTATCGGATCGAGAGCGCCGTGCGCGGTTACCTGGACGGGGATCGATCGGGAGACACCGACCTTCATGTGGTTGTGAACGATGCGGAGGTGTTCAGCGAGTTTCTGGCTGCGCGTTCGGCAACCGGCTACACGAACACGTTCGAGTTGGCGGCCGGGGATACTGTTGATTTCCTGGTGGGCCGCGGGGTGGACGGCCGGTTGAGCGGCTCAGGGTTGAAGATCCAAGCCACGCTCAGCCATCCCCTGTTCTGCAACGTCGCACGCCGTGCAACCGCGACCGCCCAAGTGGTCAACGGCTTCCTTGTGGGCGTCGATCTCATCGATCCCGGATGCGGCTACCCGGACAGTCCACCCCCCTTCGTGCAGATCCGAGACGCCTCGGGGAAGGACGCGGCTGTTCATGCCGTGGTGAAGCGCGGCGTCCTCGAGCAGGTTGTCATCGACAATCCGGGCCGCGGTTACTCCGCCAACACACAGGTGTTGATCGCCCCTCCTCCCTTCGCGCCGTCGCTGTCCGTTGCCGTGAGCAGAGTCAGCGTTCGGATGACTGTCGTACTGGGCAGAAAGTACCAACTGGACGTTTCTCCTAACTTGCAGGACTGGACGTCTTTTGGCGATCCCTTCGAGGCGACCGATGACTTCGTCGTCCAGGAATTCGAGGTGACTGAAGCCACAAAGTACTTCCGCATCCGGGAAGTGTTGTAGCCACATGCGGCGACGCTTTGCAGACCATTAGAATGGGCGCCGAGAGCGAGCAGCCAATCCACATCCGCACCCCTGCGCGCGACGGGCGAGTCAAGGCGTTGGCTCGAGCGTTCGTCGTTCGCTTCAGGGGCAAGGGGAACCAGGCGACGGCAATCGGGAGCGTTGACATTCAACGGTTGGATGCGCACGGAGACCATGAACCGGTTTGTAGCCGCCGACGTGAGTCGGCGCTGATTCCTGCCTTCGACGGAGCGAGATGGCGCGGACTCACGTCCGCGACTACGGAACCACGGTTCATGGAGAAGGCGGCCGCGATGCACAGTCGGCGCCTGCATCGGGGTCTGCACGTCATCGCGGGCGCTCTGTTGGTGGGCTTGGGCCTGGTGCCGACCTGCTTTCTCGATCTGGCGGGCTGCTGGCTGTCGTTGAGAGACCCGCTGGTCGAAAGCGGGTGCATTTTCATCCTGTTGGGCTGGGTCACCTATCGCCCGCCGATTGCCCGCGCCTCGGCGGGGCTGGCCCTGGGAATCAGTCTCTCCGTGCTTGGGCTGGGGGCCGCCGAATGTCTGGGCCGCTGGATCCGATTCGATTTCCGCAAGACCGAAGCGACCTTGCGCCGGCTGCCTCCTTATTACCGAAAACCCACCGTCCTGACGGGCGATGTCTTCTTCCGCCGCCCCGGACCCGAGCGGTGGAAGGGACGGGTGATCGAGCACACGCTGCGGGAGTTGGGCATCGGGGAGGATCTTTACGCCGATGAACTCGAAATCACGGTGCACTACGATGCGCAGGGCTTCAGGAATCCCGCGGGACTGGCGGATTGGGACATGGCGGTCGCCGGCGACTCCTTCACGGAGCTCGGTTTCCTGCCGGAGGATCTGCTGTTTACGAGCTTGCTGGGCCGGCGGCTGGGCCTGCGGGTGAAGAATCTCGGCGTGAGCCATACCGGTCCGTTGACCCAACTGCACTACCTCGAGATGTATGGCCAGGCACCCTCGACCCGACGGGTGGCGATCATGTTCTTCGAGGGGAATGACCTCCAGGATCTCGAAGTCGAGTCGCATCGGCTGCGATGGTTCCAGCAAACCGGGAAGCGCCCGTCCGGCCAACCCAAGCCCCAATGCTCATTGCTCCGCGCCATCTGCGACCTGGTCCTGCGCCCCGTCCCGCACGCCGTGCCCGCCGCCACCCCTGGCCCCGACGCTTGCCTTGATGTGGCCGGGAAACGCATCGCAGTCGACTTCGGCAGTGTGCCGGTCGCCGCGTCGGACATCAATCCGAGGCTGCGCGAGGCGCTCGATGACTTTCTCGTCCGCTACAGCGGCTGGGCGCGGGAGCGCGGGCTCGAAGCCTGGTTGTTCTATCTTCCTGCTCCTCTCCGAGTCTGGCAGGGCCGGCTCGATTTTACCGAGCAGGCTCCGGAACAAGTCCGGCTCTGGCAGCCCACCGATCTGCCCGATCATCTGGGCGAGATCGTCCAAGCGCGCGGGCTGCGGTTCTGCGATCTGACGCCGGCGCTCATCGAGGCGACGCGAACGCGCGAGGCCCTCCTTTTCAATCCGCGTTTCGACACGCATCTCAATGCGGCGGGATCCGCCGTGGTGGCGGAGACGATGGCGCGCGTGTTGGAGTGAGGTTGACTATGCAGCTCAACCGCGATGGCGCGCGGATCCGGGTGTCGGACGGTGAGACAGTCCGGGCCGGCGTAGCTTTATTCGCGTCTATGTTTGACCTGCGAATCCAACGACATACACTCGGCGCGAACAGACCATAACCTCCGAGAGGAAGATGATACCATGAATCCGCGTTCGCCATCCCGCCGCAGCTTTCTCAAAACCGCCTCCGTCCTTGCCACGGCTGTCACCGTCGCGCCCCGTCACGTGCTGGGGCAAGGTCAAATCCCCCCTTCACGGAAACTCAACATCGCCGGGATCGGTGTCGGAGGGATGGGAGCGGGCGACGTGGCCTCGTGCGCCCAGGCGGGGGAGAATATCGTGGCGCTGTGCGATCCCGACGCGAACGCGCTGGCTGCAAACGCGAAGAAGTATCCGCAGGCCAAGCTCTACAGCGACTTCCGCAAGATGCTCGAGACGCAGAAAGACATCGACGCCGTGACGATCGCCACGCCCGACCACGTGCATGCCGTCGTGGCGTCGATGGCGATGAAGTTGGGCAAACATGTCCATTGCCAAAAGCCGCTGACCCACAGCGTCTATGAAGCCCGCATGCTCGGCCAGATCGCCCGCGAAACCAAGGTCGCCACCCAAATGGGCAATTTCGGCCAGGCCGGCGAAGAGGCCCGCCGCGTCGCCGAGATGATCTGGGCCGGCGCCATCGGCACACTCAAGGAAGTCCACGCCTGGTCCAATCGGAATCCGGACATCTCGCTGCGCGGCGTGCCACGCCCCAAAGAGACCCCGCCCTGCCCTGCGCATCTCGATTGGGATCTCTGGATCGGCCCCGCTCCCATGCGCCCCTATCATCCCTGCTATCACCCGTTTGCATGGCGTGGCTGGTGGGATTTCGGCACCGGCGTGCTCGGCGACATCGGCTGCCACGAGTTCTCCGCCATTTTCAAGGCCATGAAGATTGGCGACCCGGTCAGCGTCGAGGCCTGCTCGACCAACTGGCAGCGGCCCAAGGAGATCAGCAGCGAAACCGCGCCCCTGGCTTCGATCACTCATTACAGGTTCGCAGCCAGCGACACGCACGGACCGCTGAGCATCTTCTGGTATGACGGAGGCATGCGCCCGCCCCGGCCCGAAGAACTCGATCCCGACGCCGAGTTCGCGGTGAACGACGGCACCATGTACGTGGGCGACAAGGGGATCATGCTGCGCGACCGCCTGATCCCCGAAAGCAAGCGCAAGGAGTTCGGACGCCCGCCCCAGAAGCTCCCGCGCTCGGTCGGGCATTGGAAAGAGTTCCTCGATGCGTGTCGGGGCGGCCAACCCGCGGGCTCCAACTTGGCCGATCACGCCGCCCATCTCACCGAGGTCGTGCTCCTGGGAAACATCGCCATCCGCATGAACCAGAAACTCGAATGGGACGCCGTCAACATGCGGTTCCCGCATTGCCCGGAGGCGGATCAGTTCATCAATCCGCCCTACCGCCCGGGCTATGCGCTTTAGGAATACCGCGGGATCTTCAGCGTCTCGCCGTCCTTCACGGCTGAGAGATGCGCGTAGTAACCGGGAACGGTCATGTTCAGCGCATCGATCACGTCGACCGCCGGTTTGCGCCCGCGCAGGATCGCATCGATGAAATCGTCCGCCAGATAGCCGTGCGATCCGCCATGCCCGCCCGGAGCCACACCGGGCGGCAGGGCGTATTTCTTTCGCGGCACGCCCCGTGCCATCGCCTCCTTGAGACGTTGCTGTCCGGCAGCGTCGCCCACGAAGCCGTCCGCCCGCCCATTATGCCAGTCGTAACCGGCGTACTCCCCCCGGATCCGGCCCGCTTCGAGGTATTCCCCCTGGGAACCGCAGATGATGATGCGGCAGAGCCCTCCCTCGGAGGTTCGGAACAGCCCGACCTCGGACTTGAAGATGTTGCCGATGCGATTGGGTTGGCGCGCGCTCGGATCGAACGCGGCTGTTCCCTGGCAACTCACCTGAACGAAACTCCCGTGTGTGACTCCGACATAGTAAGCGGTGGCGTGTGTGGGATACCACATCGGGCAACCGTGCTTGCGCCAGTCCTTGTACGAGCCGAGCGAAGGCGCCCCCAGGGAGTGCGGATGGCAGTATTCCCCCTCGGAATAGACGATGTGGCCAAAAACACCCGCCGCGTACAGCTTCTCCATCGCGTACAAATCGTCGTGAAAAACGGAGGTCTCGAACATCGCGTAGACAAGCCCGGCGTTCTTTTTCACACAGGCCAGCAGCCTCTCCGCGTCTTCGATGTCGCCCCGGAACGCCGGAACCGCCGTGCACACGTGCTTGCCGTGATTGAGCACCTCGATGCAATGCCGGGCGTGCGACGGCGCGTCCGTGGCGACAAAAATCGCCTCGATCCGGTCGTCCTTGACCATTTCTTCGAGGGACGGATAGGTCTTCGAACACTTGACATGTTCGGCCAGTGCGGCGCAGCGGTCCGGGAATAAATCGCTCACCGCCACAACCTCGACGTTGGGATGGTTCTGGAAATCGAAAGCGGCCGAGAACTGGCACAGACCATAACCGACCAGGCCAACCCTGACCTTGCGGTCGCTGAATGGCTCCCACGGCTTGCTCTGATCCGCATCGGTCTTCGTCTGGTCGAACCCGGGGATGGCTTCCGCCCCGTGGGCGCGGGCGATCAAGGTTTGACTGGCGACAATGGCGGAGGCGGTGCTCCTCAGAAAACCGCGGCGGGTGATGTGCGTTGAGATCATAGGACAGGCCTTAGCTTAGGCGCGAAAGGGAGCCTGGCAACCCCTTTTGCGACGGTGCATGTGGTTGTTGTCGGTGTTCTGTCGCCCGGTGAGGGCACCGGGCCTACAACGGGTGGAGATTGCCGGTGTAGCAGGCCGCGTGCCCGAACGCGGCGCATACTCGATTTCCACCGCCAACCTCCAGATGCACTGCCTTCGCCAACACCCCGATCGCCGCTCTGGTAGGGGAATGCACCGAAGACCGTCTCGCCTCCGAGATCCGTCGTCGGCTGGGCGGAACACGTTGACGGCTTGGGAGCAGCACCCTGCAGGTTGTCCAGAAAACAAGAACGACCGGGCGGTGCCCGGTCGTTCTGGAGATGATTGCTGCTCTGAACCGCCCCCCTACGGAGAAACCACGCGATAGAACTTCCGCGGCGCGGTTGCCGTAGCGCTGTAGCTGTTCTGGGGATTGCCTGGCACGTCGGCCCACGGCCCATTGACCTGCAATGCCTCCTGAAGGCGGCCCTGACCCTTCCACGTCAGGTTGACGGTGTTCCCGCTCAGCGTCGGCGGGGCGAACTCCGCGGGCGGCATGGTGTCGGGGAGTCGGGCGATATCGACGTAGCAGACCTTGTTGTTGGCGGCGGTGGGGCCGTTGCTCAACGTGAGTCGGCTGTCGGTCACAGTCACGATGGCAGTGTTCTCGAACCAGCGCATGGTGGCGGCCGCTTGCCCCGAGACAATCGTCACGCCCTCGGCTTGGATGTCAAACGTGCTGTCGTAGTTGTCCGATTCGCCCACGACGATGTGGACACTGTAGTTGCCATTGGGCAACTCGATCTCCCAGACACGCCCGGCCGGCAGATCCTTCTGCATGTGGTTGAAGGTGTCGTACCGTTCGTCAGGCGAGATGACGTTGTTGCGATTGCGCGCATGGGCCGCGTTGTCGGCGTCCCAGCCGTAGCTGTAGCCGTTGCCCTGATCCCCAAACACCTGGCCGACGTCCATCAGATAGCCAACCGGGGTTTCAGCGGTGCCATCCTGGAAGTTCACGCTGATGACCGTGCCGACGATCACCTCGACTGGCGCGGACACGCCGGTTTCGCCGTTGGCCGCGGTGGCCCTGGCCGTCAGCCGGTAGCGCCCCGCCAGGACGTTGTTCCAGACGAAGTTGTAAGGCGCGGCGAGCGCTTCGCCCAATTTGCCGACCGCCGCCTCGAAGAACTCGACCTTGGTCACCGCGCTGTCTCTCACCGAAACAGTCGCAGCGATCGCAATGCTTGCCGGTGTCGTGGGATACGTCGCCTCCGACGCCGGACTCGTGATCTCGACCACCGGCACGAACTTGTGGGTCGACGTCGCGCGCGCCACGACGCCGTACATGTTCTGCCCCGCGTTATCCGCTTGGTAAAGCGACACCGTCCCAGCCGACACCTCCCGCACATACACGGACGCGTAGCTGTCCACCCCTGCGCCTGCTCCGATGCCATCGCCGCTTTCATCGACACCCACTTCATCCGGCAGCGCAGGCGAAACAAGACGGTTGTGCCCAGTCCGCACCGGCACCCAGCCCTCGGCTTCGAGCCACGACATCAGGCCGGTGCTGAAATCGGGTGGATTCGCCGCGTTCGAGTCGCCGAGGCGGTTGTCCACCAGCACGTACACAAGGGCCGGCGCCGCCACTGTCACATCGAGCATGAAGCCGCCATTGTCGCGATTGTCGTTGCGGATCATGACGTAATCGCCGCCCACCAGATAGGAGGGCAGCGGGAGGGTCGCCGCCGCGCCGTTCCACTGGTGCGCCCGGTCGCGGTAAGCCGGGACATCTTCTCGGAACGTGGGGACTGTGATCAGGCCCAGGTTCGGGTGGCTCAAGGTCTGGCCGGTGAATTGCGCCGGGGTGAAATCCGAATCATCCCCTCCTGCCTCGACCACGCTTGTAATCACGGACGCGTAAGGCCGGGTTGTGAACGTCCAGTCCTGGGCGTGCGCGGTTCCTCCCGCGTCGGTGAACGCGACGCGGACGGTGCAGGCCGTACCCAGGGCAATCGACCCCGGCGGATCATGGGTCACCTGCACGCCATCGGTCGTCGCCGTCACAGAGGCCGTGCTGGTAACGTCCTGGCCATTGAATGTGAGAGTGACATTGCCCACCGGGACCGAGCTCGAGCCGTTCACAATCGTGGCAGCGACGACGCTGTCCTGGGCGACATCCATCGCGTTCATGGCTGGACTGACTTCACTGACATAAGGCGGTCTCGCCGGCCCCTCGACAGGGACGAGGGACAGGAAATTCAACTGGGTGCTTGGACTCGATGATGCCAAGGCGGTCAGCCGAAGCGTTGTCACACCGCCAAGCGCCAACACGACCGGCTGGCCCGCGGCGTCGCAGAGCGGAACGTACGTGTACGACGTGCTGGGCACGGCAAAGACGCCCAGGGGAGAATGGCCTTGGGTAGGCGAACTCGGATCGCCCGTCACGCGGTCCAGACGAATCGCCTGGGCGCGTCCAGCGGATGCCCGCAGGTACAGCCGGTAGGTGTTGTTGTCCAACGTTCGCGTGTAGTTCATCCAATCGCCTGCGACGAAGCCGGTCACGTGATAGTCGGTGGCCCCTGCGGACGTGAACCGGGCACGCGAGCCGTCGGTCGCGACCGCCAACCCGACGAAATCAGCCGTGCGATACTCGGCCGCCGCGGTTGTTGTATTGCTATCGTGGTAGTCCGCGTCCGGCGTGCCAGTCAGACCCGCATACCCCGCCGGAGGCGCCGCCGCCAGGCTCTTGCCGCCGTCATAGTTGTAGTCCTCGGCTTCGATCACGATCCCGGCGGTCTCACTGAACGTGTCAAAGCTCAGATCGGCGCTCGCGGAACGGCCCGCCTGGTCCGACACCGTGATGCGCGCCGTGTAGACCGTGTTCGCTACGAGTCCCGTGAACTTCGCCGTGCGATCGGTCGAACTGCCGCTCACGGCCAACTGGGCAGACACATCCGCCCCGTTCAGGATGAGCCGCAGATTCTCAGGATCCAGCCGGTTGGGGGCAACCGTCGACGCCTTGAAACTCAGACCGCCCGAGGCGGAATAGAAGAGCGTTGCGTTCGCCGGAGAAATATCGCTGAGAACCGGGGGATTGTTGATCGAGGTCGGCAGGCCCTTGACCACCACACCGTACATGTTCCGCCCCTCGCCAAACTCGAATGTCGAGAACGTGCCCGCCTCGACCTGCTTGAAATAGACCGAGGCCCACTGGTCAATGCTCCCGTTGGCACTCTCGTCGTAACCCACTTCGTCGGGAAAGTACGGGTCGCCCGCACGGTTCAATCCGTTGACGACCGGCGTGAAGCCCTCGGCGCCAACCCAGGTCATGGCGGAGTACCACCACTCCGGTTCGATCCCGTCGGTGTAGACGGGGGGATCGCCACTCGCCCCGTCGTGGCGCCGGTTATCGATGAGGAGATAGACCAGCGCGGGTTCCGAAACGGAGATATCGAGCTGAAACGGGACGTTGTCGCGATTATCGTTGCCGATCATGATGTATTCGCCGCCCACGAGGTACGACGGAATCGGCAGAGTGGGGCTGGCCGCCACGTAGATGTGTGCCCGGTCCACCATGCAGGGCACACCCTCGCCGAAGGCCGGCACCGTATAGGGCGTGCCGGCGGGTGTGCTCAGAATCGGCTCGTTGGCCATCGTGGTGTTCCACGTCACCCCCGTCCATTTCGCCACAATCGTGTCCGTGGCTTCGTTATCGCCGCCGGTCTCGACGACGCTGGTGATGATGGGAAAGGCCTCGAGGGTTGCTGCCGCCCACCCGAGTGACGCAGCGGCGCACACAGGGAGCATCCGCCGGACCCATGCAATGGAGAGAATGCGTTTCATGGTCGTGCTTCGTTAAGCTACATAGTCGTTGGGTAACGAAACAATTCATGGGACTTTCGACCAGGGCGTCAATCTCTTTCCACCATGAAGAAGTGGCCCAGCGCCCTTGGGTCTGCTCAAATCGGGTTGTCGACGTGAACCTCAAGGGCATGGCAAACGTCATCCGCCACTTCGCGCCGGCGATGGTCAGTCGGCGGCGCGGGATAATCGTGAATCTCAGCTCAGGCTGGGGGCGTTCGACGGATGCCGAAGTCGGCCCCTGCTGTGCGACGAAATGGGCTGTCGAAGGCCTCACCCAGGCCTTGGCGCGGGAACTGCCGAAAGGCATGGCGGCTGTGCCGCTCAATCCGGGCATTATCGACACCGCCATGTTGCGCAACTGCTTCGGAGCTGCCGCAGGTTCGTACCCGAGGCCCGAGACCTGGGCGGGAATGAACCGCGAACCGCACGGACCCGGGCGGCCACAGCGGGGTGCTACAGGCGCTCGATGGACATCACCCCGCCGTGGCTCGGGTTCCCGGTCACCTCCGTACGGCTCTGTAAAAGCGATGCGCGAGCCTGTCCGGATCGGTCCAGTACTCCTTGCCAGCCGGATTCGGCTGGAACGTCACGAGGTCCACCCACGTGGCCAAATCGGCGGAGCCTTGGATCGTGTGCTGGAACTCCGGCGGGCCGATGAGCAAGAGCTGGAACTTGCCTTCCGCCGTGACCTCGCCGCGCAAGAAGGGCGGTTCGGGACCGAGTTTGAGGACCCAATAGTCCGCCCCGCTGATCAGGGGTTCGGTTTTCAGGCCGCTGACCGGTGACACTGAGAACCCTACAAGCAGGAAACCACCATCTGCCGCGCGCTTGATGGGCAGCCAAATGGGAACCGGCGCCGAGTCCAAGGCTGGCCCCCTGCCTTCATAGTCGCTGCCACCGAAGGACTGGTCCCACAGCCGGTTGCCCTGCTCGTCAATCCGCACGATCCAAAAGTCCGACCCACCGAAACGCGGGCTGGTCTTGCCTCCCCGTGGGAATGGGAGCGAAGTGGACTGGCCGCAGAGCAACCAGCCACCATCGGGCATCGGTTCGGCGTGGGTGAGGATATCGTCGCTGGTACCGCCGTACGACTTGTCCCAGAGTTGGTTGCCCTCAGCGTCGATCTTGATGATCCAATAGTCCAGCATGCCGTACCGCGGGCTGGTCTTGGTGCCCAGCCGAGGAACCGCGGGAGGAACCGATTGCGAACTGCCGAAGACCATGAAGCCCCCATCGGACGTCGGGTGGATGACATACGCCTGTTCCGCGGACTGCCCCCCGTAGGATTTGTCCCACACCCTATTCCCCTGTGCGTCCACGCGAACGACCCAGAAGTCCGATCCTCTCCACACCTGGGGCTGGGGAAGGCCGCCATAGTAAAGACTGCTTTTCTGGGCGCAGGTTGGACTGTCCGAACTGCCTGCAACAATGAAGCCGCCATCGCCCGTCTCCCGAATCGCCAAGGGCAACTGGAAGAACTCGCCTTTGGGACCGAGGTTCATGGCCCAGAGCTTTTCGCCAGAATCATCGAACTTCACGATGCCCCACCCGGCGGTTCTCCCGCAGGCCAGATAAGCGCCGTCAGCCGTTCGGACGCAATCGTATGCATAGAGGGCGGGATAAGCAGGCGTGAGGTAGCATTGATCCCAGAGTTGATTCCCATTCGCATCGCATCGGACCGCCCAGAGGGCGCCTTCGGGGTAGTGAGGCGAGGTCTTGGTGCAGGACGGTGGCGACATCGATGTACCGGTGAGCAAGAAACCCCCATCGGGGGTGAGGATAATGCGGTGGACTTCCTCGCCAGCACTACCGCCGTAGGACTTGTCCCAAAGGCGTTGACCCTCGCCGTCGATCTTGATGACCCAGACGTCAGCGATGCCGCCGCAGATGGGCTCGGTTCGGATGCCGTTGGCCGGGCCATTGGCCCCGCCTGCAATCAAGAAACCGCCATCAGAGGTCTGGACGAAGTCCGCGGGATTTGCCCATCCGGCACCGCCCATCGGACCGGGACCGAACGCCGCCTGCCAGATGATGACCAGGGGGCCGTCGGCCTGTGCATGGCCCGGCGCCGGCGCCAGCGCCAAGCTGCTGATTACTAATAGGATGTGTGTCTTTGATTTGGTTTTCATGACGGTGTTTGTTCCGGGGCACACGGCCCCTTTCATACCCTCATACGTAGATGGCCAGCGAATGTGACAGGAAAAGTGAGGGCTGATGGTTGCTGGTTGAGCGTTGAGCGTTGAGCGTTACGATTGGAGGAGCAGGCGAACGGACCACCGAGCTACCCGGGCACGAGGGCCTTTGGACGACGCGAAGCGTGTGGAGTGCGTGTGCTTCAGCACCGCTTTGCGTGGGACGGCGCCGAGAACCGTCATCGAAAAGCGGCGATAGACCACCGCATCACTGCCTGCGCCAACCTCCACGCCGGAGGGGCGACGTCCTCGTCGCCCGCGAACACATTTTGCGATCCCATGAGTCGGGGACGAGGACGTCCCCGCTCCACAACTTCTCCTTTCAAGTCCCACTCCTCCCTCCTCACTCCCCTTTATCGATGTTTTCGAGCGCCGGCACGCGCCAGAAGTAGGTCTCGCCGCAGCACATGGCCGTCAGGGTCTGGCCATCGGGAGAGAACTGAGGCGAGCAGTAGATGCCGGCCACCGAGGTCAAGTCGATCAGTCGCCTTTGCGTCGCCATATCCCAGAGAGTGACCGCGGCCTGGGGTCCGACGCCAGTCGAGGCCAACCGGCGGCCATCGGGGCTAAACGCGAGACCATTCACTGGCATTGGGGCGCCCAAGGTCCCCACCACCTCGAGCGTCGGAACTTCACAGAGTTTGATTGTGACGGGCGAAACCCCGAAGGCCAGCCAACGTCCGTCTGGAGAGAAGGCCAGGCAGCGAGCGCCCACGCCCCCCACCTGCGCCAGCCGGGGCGGGGTGGTCATTTCCCAAAGGGCGATGCCGCCCTTAACCAGGGTGGCCAGCAGCCGGCCGTCTCGGGACGATTCCGCGTCCACAATCGACTCATCGACGCGCCCTTCGTTGGCCGACCGCCACGGTTCCGTCTGCTGCCAGGTCGCCGTGTCCCAAATATGCAGTGGAAGACCCCCTGCGTCGTTCACTGTGGTGACCAGGCCTCCCTTACCCAGTACGCGCAGACCGTACACCGCCCTCTGCTCCGGATAAGGGCGAAACGAGCCACTTTCTCGCTGAGTGGCGACGTCCCAGAAATGCACCACGCCGTCCTGGTCGGTGGTGGCGAGCGACTGGCCATCCGCCGCCACCGCGAAGCTGGTGTTGTTCGTCCCGTATTGGGGGAGCGGAGCAATCGGTGTCAGCGTGATGGTGTCGAACCGCGTCACGCAGCCATTGGTGAGGGCGAGAAACGACTTTGAATCAGGTGCAAAGACAATCGACCGCCAATCAGGCGGAAACACTCCCCGCGCTCGGCCGGTGGTCAGGCTCCGAGGCTCCGACGCCGACGGAGTCCGGACAGGGTCAAACTCCCAGAGCAGCACCTCGCCCTCGCCGGAGGGGGTAAGGAAGGAACCGCTGGCCAAGCACCGCCCGTTGGGTGCGAACGCCAGCCTGCTCACCAAGGACCGGTGTCCCGGAAGGCTGGCCAACAGCCGGCGCTGGGCCAGGTCCCAGATCCGGATGAGGTGGCCATCGCCGGCGGCCAGGAGCGCGCCGGAAGGATCAAACGCCAGACCTCCAGGGGGGTGTCGCAGGCCGGGGAGTTCCATCGCCCGCCTGGACGGCAGTTCCCAAACCCGCGCCCAGACATTGCTAGAGAGTGAAGAGGAGGCCACCAGCCAGCGCCCGTTGGGCGCGAAGGCGAGGCCGAAAACGCCATTGTCAACGAACGGGAGATCAGCCTCAAGGTCTCCGCTGGGCAGGGCGTGCAGGCGCACCGAGCCGTCGTAGTCGCCCACAGCCAACTGATCCCCGGCGGGGGAGAAGACGACAACGCCGGACTGGTCGGTAAGGGGACCGCCGCGGGAGAAGAGGTTCGTGATCAAGTTGCCCGTGGCGAGGTCCCAGACGCTTCCCCCCGCAGGCCCAAATCCGGCCAGCCAGCGACCGTCCGGCGAGAAAGCGAGCGAGGTCGTGTACCCGCCCTCGTTCCGCAGCCGCGACACGATGGTGTTGCGGCGCAGGTCCCAGACGCGCACTTCCCAATCCTCAGCGCCACTCCTGTTCACGACGTTCCACGGAAACGCGACGAGGTCGTTCGTCGGCGAGTAACCCATGCGCACGCCCATGCTCGGCTGGACCAGCCCGGGCACGGGTTGACGGGTCTCCAGATCGTAAACCACGACTTCTCCGATGTGCTCCTGCACGATTAACCGGCGGCCATCGGCGGTGAACGCGAGTCCGCCGATTTGTCTGGGTCGCGCGCAGAGCCGAAACGCCGCCTGGCTGCGCGACTTCTGCCAGAGATAGACCCATTCCCAGCCGCGCAGATCGGTTGATGGTCGAGGGTTGATGGTTGATGGTCGCTGCCCGGTGGCAACGGATGACTTGGTTGGCGGGGCGTAGCGGTTGAGGAGTTCCTGCACGCGACCAATGTCCTCTTCGGCCAGGGCGCGACCGGCCAAGTCCATGTCGGCGGCGTAGGCGTGCTGGCGGGACACCAACTCACTCGCTTGGGCGCGTCGCATCTGCCAGGTGGTGGTCACCAGACCGAGCGCGAGGCTCATGACCACCGCGCCCAAGGCCGCGGCCAGCTTCGGATTCCGCCAACACCAGCGCCAGGCTCGCTCGGCCCGATGCACCGGACGCGCGCGGATCGGTTCATTCGCCAGGAACCGGCTTAGTTCGTCCGCCAATTCCCGCGCGCTCGGGTAGCGTCGGTTCTGTTCCTTCTCGAGGCACTTCAGACAAATCGTCTCGAGATCCCGCGGGACGCTGGGATTCAACAGCCGCGGCGCGACCGGCTCGGTCTCGATCACCTGCCGCAACAAGGCGGTGAGCGTCTCGCCCTGGAACGGCGGGCGCCCGGTCAGCAGATGGTAGAACACTGCGCCCAGTGAATACACGTCGCTCGGAACGCCCACGGTGCCGCGCTTGCCTTCTGCCTGCTCGGGCGAGAGGTAGCTGGGCGAACCGAGCACTTGACCGCTGACGGTCAGTTGAGAGTTGAGAGTTGAGAGTTCCGAGTTGTCCAGCCAGTCTGCCGGGGTGACGGTGCCGGCGGCTTCGTTTGTTGTCCCGGCCTGGGCCCGATCCGCACCCGCGTTTGCGGTTGTGACGGAAGGCCCGCTGCCCTGATCGCCTCGAGGCGGGACAAAGAACCGCTTGGCCAGGCCGAAATCGGTGATGTGCGGCTGGTCGTCCGGGTCGATGATGATGTTCGCCGGCTTGAGGTCGCGATGCAGGATGCCATGCCGATGGGCGGAATGCACCGCTTCCGCGATCGTCTTCACCCAGGACACGCTGCGCGTGTAATTTGAAATCTCAAATCTCAGATTTGAGATGACTTCCGCCAGGTTCTTCCCCTCGATGTAGTCCATCGAGAAGTAGAGTTGGCCCTGGTGTTCGCCCACCTCGTGAATCGCGACGATACTGGGATGCCGGAGCTCTGCCGCCGCCTGGGCCTCCGCGCGAAAGCGCTGCACTTGGGCCTGCCCCGCCAGGCCACCGCCCAGGATCATCTTCACGGCGACGATGCGATTCAGACTGATCTGGCGCGCCTTGTGCACAACCCCCATACCGCCGCGGGCGATTTCCTCGAGCAATTCGTAATCGCCGAAGGTCCGCACGCCCGGCCGCGGCAAGGCCGCCGTCGCAGGCGTTTCTACATCCGGCGGGGGCGGGCGCAGGGCGGCACCCAAGAGGCAGGCCGGGCAAATCCCATGCGGCGCGTCCGCTCCAATCGGGCGGCCGCATCGACTGCATCGACGTTCATCTCCATTCATCCCCGGTTCCTCCTCCTCCCCGCTGTCTGTGCGGTCTGTTCATGCAGAGACCGCGGCGAAGAGGTGGCGCATTTCCTCCTCGATGTCATCCAGCGAGGCGACTGTGTGGGCGATCTCGTGGCGCAGGAGTTCGCCATAGCGATGACGCAGGCGGCAAACCGTCGTGCGCAAGCTGGTCTCGCTGGCGCCCAGCCGTTGCGCGATCTCGGCGTACGGCGGCGAGTCCCCATCGTCCAGCAATCGTTCCTTCAGGTGATCGAACAGCGGTCCTTTGCCCAGCCCGATCAGTTCGGCTTGCAGCCGGTCCAGAACGCGTTGCAGCAGAGTCAGTGCCCAACTCCGGTCAAACAACCGGTCCGGTGTCAGTGCGGCCAGGCCGTGCCGTCGGTAATGCCGTTCCGCCCAATCCTGGTTCCAGGAAACGAACCGGACGGCTCCGCCCCGTTTCTGCGCCTGCTCGTGCCGCCATTGGTCGACAAGAAAACGCTCGACCGCCACGCGCAGGAAGCAGCGGAAGCGACCGCGTTCGGGCGTAGCCTTCGCGAGTGTCTGCGAATCGAGCAGGTGCAGAAAGAACGACTGGGCGAGGTCCTGGGCATCAAGCGGGGTGGAGCCGCGCGTGCGGAGATAGGCATAAACGGGATACCAATAAGCCTCGCAGAGTTGCTCGAGCGCGGCCTGGGCGCCGGGCGCCGCGGGGTCTCCCGCGGCCAGGACGACACTCCAATGCGTTTGGCTCGGCCAATCCGCCGCCTCACTCCGCGCTCCGGTTGGCCCCGGCTTCGTCATACCGCGCTGGTGGGAACAGCTCTCCTCTCGCCCGGATCGGTCACGGCCTCCGCGATGCGCCTGATCCGGAACTGGGCATGTCGTCGGTCCTTTCGGTTTCCGTCCCTCGTCTTACGGAGACGCATGCCACGTGCCCCTGGCGTAGGAATGCCGCTTGCTATCCCTTTTGCCCTGGCATGTCAATGCCGCAGAACGCGTACGCGAGCTGGGACGCGCCATCCGTCCGGTTTCACCTTGAACACATCCCTCCGTTCGCCCATGCTCGCCACTCGAAACAGCCACTTCCCACGAGATGAGAAATCGGCCGCCTGGCTGGCCTGAGGTGAAGCGAAAGCCGGCGGATTCTCTGTTCGCCCGATGCGCTGTATTTGCCGTGCACATTGATGTCGTCGAACCATGAAAGCACTCGCCGCCCTCTTTGCCCTCACCCTCGCAAGCCACGCCGCCGCACGGAGCATCGTCTGTCCGTCCGACGCGCCGCCCAACGTGAAACTCGCGGCCAAGGAAATCCGCCGCTACGTGTATCTGCGCACCGGCGAGTTGATGCGCGTGACCGCGGAACCCGCGGACGCGTCGGACCAGCGCATCGCGCTCGTGCTCGATCCCTCGATGGCGTCGCAGACCTATCGCCTGCGGTCCGACGCCCGAGCGCTCACGATCGCCGGCGGGAGCGACGTGGCCGTGCTCTATGGCGCCTACGCTTTCGCTGAGCAGCTCGGCGTCCGGTTCTACCTCGATGGCGATGTCATCCCCGACGCCCGCATTCCTTTCGCGCTCCCGCGCCTCGACGAAACGCGAGCCCCATTGTTCGAGACGCGCGGCATCCAGCCCTTTCATGATTTCCCCGAAGGACCCGACTGGTGGAACCAGGACGATTACCTCGCGCATCTCTCGCAACTCGCGAAGTTGCGGATGAACTTCCTGGGTCTGCACTGCTATCCGGAAGGCGGCGTCGGCCCCGAACCGCTGGTCTGGATCGGGCTCACGAACGACCTGGCAGCCGACGGCAGCGTGAAGTTCAGCTACCCGGCCTTCTGGGCGAACACGTCCAAGGGCACTTGGGGGTACGCGCCCATGAAGACCAGCGAATACGCAGGCGGAGCGGCAATGCTCTTTCCGGGTGACGACTACGGTCCCGACGTGATGGCGGGCCTCATGCCGCGGCCGGTCTCGCCGGAACAATGCAACGAGATGTTCGAGCGCGTGGGCCGACAGATGAAGATCGTGTTTGCCAACGCCCGGCAGCTCGGCATCCGGACCTGCATTGGCACGGAAACACCGCTGCACATCCCCAAGAGCCTGCGCGAACGACTTCAGGAGCTCGGCATGGACCCCGCCGGCACCAACACCGTCCGCGCGCTGTACACGGGCATGTTCCGGCGCATCGCCACGGTGTACCCGGTGGACTACTACTGGCTCTGGACGCCGGAAGACTGGACGTGGGGCGGGAACAAGCCGGGGCAATTGGAGGCGACGATCCTCGATCTGCGACTCGCACTGGCTGCCCTCGAGGATCTGGGGCATCCCTTCACGCTGGCCACATCCGGCTGGGTGCTCGGCCCGGCCCACAACCGGGCCGCGCTCGACGAGATCCTCCCCAAGTCTTCCCCCATGAGCTGCATCAACCGGCAGGTCGGACATGAGGGCGTCGAACCCGCCTTCGCCAACATCACAAGCCGCCCGAAATGGGCGATCCCGTGGATGGAGAATGACCCGAACATGGTCGGCCCGCAGCCGTGGGTGGCGCGGATGCGTCATGACGCCGTGGACGCGCGCCGCTATGGCTGCACGGGGCTGCTGGGCATCCACTGGCGCACCAAAGCCCTCGCGCCAAACGTGGCCGCGCTCGCGTCCGCAGCCTGGGATCAGTCCTGGGTGCCGGCGAACTCCGAAGCCGACAAGGTCAGCGGAGGCACACCGACTCCGTCTCCGCGCGATCGAGCGATGCCGGTCGAGGAGTTCTACCTTGATTTCGCCCGTGCCCATTTTGGGGACTCGGTCGCCGAATCCGCCGGGAAGCTGATGGCCAGGATCGACGGCGTTCACATGCCACAAGCCAGCGACTGGAAGAACGGCCCGGGCAACCTCGTTCCCAACGCCGCCCCCTGGAACGAAGCGCGCTCGCACTACGCGTTTGTGGAAGAGTTCGCCGCGCTGCGCCCGCGGGTGCAAGGGCCGGGGAACCAGGAGCGGTTTGACTACTGGCTCAACACCTGGCGCGCGGCAGCCGTGATGGCCGAGGCCTGCTGCGTTCGCGGCCAACTGGACAAGGCCATGGCTGAGAAGCAATACGACCAGGCCCTCGACCACCGCGTCGAACTGGCGCGGGTGTGGAGCCGTCTGTTGTCCCTCCAGACCGCCATCGTCAGTACGCCCGGCGAATTGGGCACCATCGCGAATCTCGAACAACACACGCGCCGGGAATCGCACTTTCTCGACGCGCACGACGCGGCCTTGAGCAAGGCCCTCGGCAAGGACTTGCCGGTCGAGACCGCGCCCTCACAGGACTACACCGGCCCGGCGAGGTTGATCGTTCCGACCATCCGAACCACGGCAACCAAAGGCGAAGTGCTCACACTCCGGATCATTGCACTCGACAGTCAGCCTGCGGATTCCCTGACCGTTCACCTGCGTCCGTTGGGGGAAGGCTCGTGGCAGAGCATCCCCGCCCTTCCACGCGGTCGCGCGGTCTTCGAAGCGCCGCTGCCGTCCGCCCAACAAGACTTCGAGTACTACATTTCCTCCCCGCGAGATCTCGTCTGGCCTCCCACCGCACCGGGCCTGAACCAGACGGTTGTGGTCAGAGAATAGCATTGGCTCAACGCGATGAAATACGCGGGTTGGATGCGAACCGCCTGGATGTCGAGCCCATGAAACCCTGGTACGAAGAACTGTTCTCGAACTACGCCCGGACCTACGACCGGGAATGTTTCACCCAGGGCACACAACAGGAAGTCGACTTCATCGAGACGGAGATCGCCGCCGACAAAACCGTGCGAATTCTCGACATCGGCTGCGGCACCGGACGCCATGCCATCGAACTGGCCCGGCGCGGGTATCAGGTCACGGGCATTGACCTGTCGGCCAACCAACTCGCTCGCGCGCGGGAGAAAGCCCTCGCCGCGGGCGTGCAACCGGTCTTCGAACAGCGCGACGCGCGAACTCCGCATTTTCTGGGTGCATTCGATCTGGCCCTTATGCTCTGCGAAGGCGGTTTCTCGCTCATGGAGACCGATGCCATGAACTTCAAAATCCTCGAAAATGCGGTCCGGGCGCTCCGGCACGGTGGCAAGTTCATGTTCACGTGTCTGAACGGACTGTTCCCCCTGGCGCGGTCCGTCAAGGACTTCGTCAACGCGGCGCCCAGCGGAGTCCGCACGCTGGACACGGCGTTCGACCTGAGCACGCTCCGGATGCGATCGCAGGTGGATTATACGGACGATGATGGCGTGACCCGCCGGCTCGACACCGACGAGCGCCATTACATCCCGTCGGAGCTGACTTGGTACATGCACACGCTGGGCATGTGGAACGTCTCCGTGTTCGGATGCACCGCCGGCGACTTCCGGAAAGGCCCGCCCACGCCCGAACACTTTGAACTGCTGGTCATCGCGGACATGGCCCGCGAACACGAAGGGGTCAGATCTCTGGATTCTGGTTATGACAGAATCGGTTCGTGAGCACGGACGCAAGCGGATACCAAATCAAGAATCCAGAGATCTGACCCCGCGAGGTTTCCAGACTTCAGCAGCTCCCTCCTAGGGAGCGTTCGAGTAATATGTGGGAAGCCAATTGTCCCACCGGTGGTATTGCACGAAATCGACCACCATGAAGGTATT
Organism: Verrucomicrobiota bacterium; assembly: GCA_022710935.1. Taxonomy (GTDB): domain Bacteria; phylum Verrucomicrobiota; class Verrucomicrobiia; order Limisphaerales; family J093; genus MWFF01. Next base: position 86,626 of record JAKLFY010000011.1, on the reverse strand, counting down.
GCTGTCCTGGTAGCCGGTATGTTCCGGATCGGCATTGAAGCTGGTCTGGTCAGGGGGAAAGTAGATCGCAACACCATGCGATCCGTCCATGTCCGGGGAGGTGTGGTACTCTTCGATGACAAGAGCGGTTACGGCAGCCTTGAGAGCATTTGCCGCATTGCGAAGATCGGCGGACGATGCGGTTGCTGACACTTTGTCGGCAAAACCGTAGATATCCGTTCCCCAACAACTCGGGGAGCCCCAGGGGTGGTATTGCCGCGCAGCGCCCCTCGCGCTCTTGAGGACACTCCATTCGGAGGTTGCCTTGTCTGCAAAAGCGTCGATGGCGAAAGCCAGCTCATCAATCTTGTCCATCTCATAGGCAGCTTGGGTCACGCCGCTATAGCCCGCATTGCCATAACGGATCACAATCCTCCGCGCGAGATCGGCAGGACTCATGTTCGGATTGCCCGTCAGGTCGGTCAATATGGTATCGTAGGGCCATCCGTCACCTGGTTCCGTCTCTTCAGAAGCGACAAGATAGTTTGTCACGTCGCGGAGCGCGTACGCCACTTCCACCATGCCCATCAGGCAGGCGTCAAATCCAATCAGATCGATCTTTACATGGGTAGCATTCCTGCCTTCGAGCCGCTGTCTTGCGTCAGTCAGGGCGGTCTGAACTTCTCTCATATAGAGGACATCCATGTCCGTATCATCCGTAGCCACCGCCTTCACCACTCGCTCATCAGCGCCGCTCCTCCGCATGCCTGCGATTTGCGCCGCCTTTTCCCTGTTCATTCTCCAGCCATCGCCGTGGTTCCAGATTGCCAGCGCATAATGGTCTGCCGGATAGTTGGTGATGCCCCATTCGACGAAGTCTCTCAGCACGTTGGGATTGCCCATGTTGAGTTCCCCCATATCCTGCAGCGGTGGCGAGGCGGGGGTGCTGCCACTCGAAATCAAGAACCGCCTCGTCCCCGTCCAGTTGTTGTACCCACTTGCGCCTCCAGCAATGCGGTCCATTTGAACAAGCACGGTCACGCCGGCAGTGGATCCGACGGAGGCCATCTCCAGAAAGTCCTTTAACCCGGCGGACTCCAGGTTGTTGTCAGCATCGAGGTAAACCATGAATGTCCAGCTTCGTTCCCCGGGCACCACAAAATTCTCCTTGCTGTAACCGGTTCCATTCTTTGTCTTCACCGAGACCAGTCCTGTAACCGCTCCGACTGGCACCTTTGCATTGAGAGTGTTCTGCGAGACGACCGACACGTCCGACGCCGGTACGACGACGGCGCCGAACCCGACTGTGTTCTCAGGCACCGTGGCGCCAAACCGTCCGCCCAGGATCGTCACCTGGGTTCCCTCGGGTCCCGTGTTGGGATTGAGAGAAGTGATGTAGGGCGTGCAGCCCGGAAGAATCAACAACGCCAATGTGCCCACGGCTGTGACCACGTTTGCTTTCATGCGGCTCCTCCTACTTGTTTTGAGTTCAGGTTCCTTTGCGGGAATGTCGTTCCTGTACTCGATCGCTAAGGGAATGTCAAGATGAAACCAGAGAAGACGAACCAGAGAGGAGCCCGCATAGCAGTCCTCTTGCGAGGTCTGACCGCCCTGTGCACCATCGGGGTGTGAAACATGCGTGCCAGGGGCGGATCCCATGATCCGGTGTCCTGGACCTATGACTCCGTGTGTATAATGGTCGTGCGATTTGCGCGACCCGAGAGTCGCAACTTCGGCAGTCAGCGCGCTCCGAGCAGAGCCGCGCCGGTCAAGGCACACCGCTCTCCAGGAATACGGGATACTCCGTCAACCGGAGGCGCAACAGACCGCCGTTGGCCTGAAGCGCCTCGGTTTTGGGTTCGGTCGCGTCAAGATCGGTGACGATGCGGGTCAAGCGCACCGGTCCGTCCGGGAATGGGAGGGCGGCGTCCATTTCGGCGAGCTGTTCGTCGTGGTTCTGGCCGACGTGATCGTCACAGAAGGCGACGAGCACCCGGCGCCCGCCGCGGACGGTGCATTCATACGCGTAGAGATACTCGGGCAACGGCAGGCGGCGGCACGCGGTGATACCGTCGAGTTTTTCGATAAGGAGCTTGTAGGTGTAGGCGGCGGGCCAAAGGCGGTCGAAGGTGGTGCTCTTGTAGCCGCCCACGCCCAGCGGATAGACCGCCAGCGGCATCTGCGTGTCCAGGGCCCAGCCGTTCATGAGTTTCCTGGACCCGGCGTGCAAGCCGACCAGACAGTTCTTCACCACCATCGCCGACTGGAGCCCGCGATACCAGCGGTTGACGGACGGGAATTCCTTGTCCCGCGGCGGGCGCGTGATCCGGATGTAGTCGAGGCTGCGCGACGGCGTCGGATACGGGTAGAGAGTGGTCATCGGCAGGACCATGGCGTCCAGAAGCGGCAGGGGGCTGTACATTTCCGCGCTCCAGATCTCGGTGGCCGGGCGACCGGCCTGTCGGAGTTCCTCACGGCACCGCGCGACGACGCCGTAGTTCGACCGGCGCGCATCGAGGATGTCGTAATCGAACTCGAGGCTGGCGCGGCTGAACTCGTCCATGCGTTTGAGGAACGGGAGCATCACTGGCGCGGTTCGGGGCAGAAGTCGGTCCACGTAGGCTCTTGTGCGCGGCTCCATCTCCGCCGCATAGAACCCGCTCATCGGCATGAAACAGACGCCGGACAGAATGATCTTCACTTGCGGACACGCGCGGCGGGCGGCTTGGGCGACTTGGTGCAGATGCGCGCCGTATTCCTCGGCGCTGCCGCCCCAAAACAGCTCGTTGTAGCACTCGTTGCCGGGCCAGGTCCGGCTTGCGGAACTCGCGGTTGAGGGCGAACACGTAATCGAGGCCGAAGGGCGAGTCCCAGCCTTCGCGGACGTATTGGTTCCACGCGGCGCGGTCAGTCTGCCGGGGCACTCGAGACATCTCCGGGACCGCGTCCGGCGCGGCTACCGCCGAGACGGCGGCCACGAGCAGGCCCAGAACAAGCAGCCGGGGGGGCCGACATCCCGGAATTCGCATGCGCGATCGTGGTCGAGGCGGCGCGGCGGACGCATGGCGGCGGAGCAGGCCGAACAGTCCCGGTGATTGGAAGCGCAGGAAGCTCATCGCGACGGGCCCTTCGATGCATCGTTCACAATTCCCTCCTGACGGCGTTGGCGATGTCGCGGCCAAATTGTTTGAACACGCTTGGGCTATGCGTTTCACACAGGGGCAGGCAGACACTCTTAATGACATTCGGGAATCTGGACTGCGCGCAGGTCCACCGGCTCGAGCGTCCAGAGTTGCAGTTGGTTGGACCAGTCGTGCCGGCTGTCGGCATGGGCGCTCTTGGGCTGGCATGGCGGGCAGTCGCCGGCTGGCGGCGTCTCGCCCGTGCCGCAGCAACGACTGCAATCGCTCTCATGGTTGATGTTGGAGATCGATTGGAGAGCTTGATGTCGAGAAGGTTCGGTTTCGAGACCATCCGGATGCGACATCACCCGAGGTGGCAAAAAGTGGGGAGAAATGCAGGCGAGTCCCCAAAGGCCGGCCGCTCATTCGCCCGGAGCCCAAATCTGCCTCGTCTTGCCTTGAACGGCCCATCCTGTCCGGGCACACTCTGTCCACGTCGAATCGCCATATGCCTACCAACCATTGGTTGTTTTTCGGGACATTCCTGTGGTCGTGCCTGGTGTCGCCGCGCGGCGTCGCGGACACTCCCACCTTTGTCGAAGTGCCCCTCGAAGTCGCCGGTTTCAGGAGCGCGTCCCTCTCCTGGGGCGACTATGACGGAGACGGCGACCTCGACCTCCTGGTGGGCGGGTACACTGCCACCGGCCACGAACTCCACCTGCTCCGCAACGACGCGGGTGTGCTGAGGTGGGGGCTTTTCACCGTGGTGACCGGCGTGACCGGCGCAACGGCGTGGGGCGACTACGACCGGGACGGTGACCTCGACTTCGCCGCCGGCGGCCTGTTTCGCCTCCTCCGGAACGACGGCCCGGGGGGCTTCACCGCTGAGGGGGCCGAGATCACCATGTTCGGCCTGCCTTTCTGGGCGGACTTTGATCGGGACGGTGATTTGGACCTGCTGCTGGCCGGGGCCGCCTTCGACGAGCCTCAATCAAGCGACCTCGATTTGCGCCGCCTCCGTCTCTACGTGAATGAACCGGGAAAGCCCTGGGCCTTGCGCTGGGAACTGGCGCTGCCGCACAACGCCCGTCCGCCGCTGGTGGACGACTGGGACCACGACGGCTGGCCCGACATCGTTTACCCCTACATGCACTCGACGGCGACCGGCGACCAGATGAAGCTGGGCTTCCTGCGCAATCAAGCTGGACTCGGATTCGCGGCAACCGAAGGCGAGTTCTCCGGTTCGGGCTGGCCGTACTTCATGGACTGGGGCGACTACGAGAATGACGGTGACCTCGATGCCGCGTTCACCGGTGAGTCGTATCCGTCTCCCCAGCGCCTCCTCAAGCTGGTCCGCCACGACGACGCCCAGCAAGTGCTGCTCGATCTTCCCGGCGCGGGCGGCTTGGCCATTGCCTGGGCCGATTTCGACAACGACGGCCATCTCGATCTGAGCACGACGGACGAAGCCGAGGGTGCTGTCGGATTCCTTCGACTGCACCATAACGCGAGCACCGGGCCCACCCCCGAGTTCACCGCCACCGACCTGCCCTTCCGCGGGGCCGGCTTCGGCGCGCTCGCCTGGGCGGATTATGACAGTGACGGCGACCTGGATTTCGCCCTGACCGGGTTTACGAATGGCGTGCCGAGTCTGCGCCTATTCCGCAACGAGACCCAGAGCCGCAACCCGCCACCGACCGTGCCGGGTGCGCTGCAGGCCACCGTCGGTCCGAACGGCTCGGTCGAATTCGCATGGACGCCCGCCACCGACCCGAACCAGTCGGGCGGCCTGACCTACAACGTGCGGGCCGGGCGCAGTGCCGGCGGGGTGGACCTCGTGACGCCGAATGCGGATGTGGCGACCGGCCGCTTGCTGGTGCCGCAGCGTGGAAACGCCGGCACGATCCCGCGCTTTGTTCTCACAAACCTCCTGGCGGGCGTCTACCACTGGAGCGTGCAGGCAGTCGATCTGGGCTACGCGGCGTCGCCCTTCGCTGCCGAGGCACAGTTCACCATCCCGCCGGGACCGCCGCGAGTGAAAGACGTCACTGCCACGGACGTGCGTTACCAGCATGCGACCCTCAGCGGCGTGGTGATTCCCAACGGCGCGCTCACCTTGGCCTGGTTCGAGTACGGGCTGGACACCAGCTATGGCGTCGCGACGGCGCCCCAGGCCGTCGGTGAAGGGGCACTTCCGGTCGGCGTAACGAATGAGCTGGCGAACCTCGAGACGGCGGTCACCTACCACTTCCGCCTCGTGGCGGAAAACGCCGCCAGCCTGGTGTCGAGTCCGGACGCGACTTTCACGATCGAGAACACCGCCCCGTTGCTCAGCCCGACAACGACGCGGGTGATCACGTTTCCGAACGTCCCGTCCGCGCCGCTGACGGTGTTCGTGTCAGACCTGGAAACGCCGGCCGATTTGCTCGAATTCACGGCCAGGGCCGCGCCGATGTCGTATCACAACACCAACCTCCTCGCCCCGTCCGGTATCGTGTTGGGTGGAAGCGGAACCAACCGGACCGTGACGCTGAGTCCCACACCCGGCGAACGGGGGATCGTACCGGTGGTGCTGACCGTCCGGGACCAACACGGCGGGCAGACCAGCCGGCAGGTCGAGTTCCGCGTCGAGGATTTCACCGTGCTGTTCCAGTTGGCGCGCGACCCGGGCGAGGATTTGGCATGGGCGGATGTGGATCGTGACGGCTGGCTGGACGTGCTGGGGAGCATGATTTGGCTGGTGAACCGGAAAGGGACGAACCTCGTTTACGCGGCGGGGTCCTACAATCAAATCACTGGCCCCATGTGCCTGGCTGACGCCAATGCTGATGGTTGGGTAGACTTCGCGGTGACCGGCACTCGGTCCAGCCAGAGGACGACTCAGGTCTATACGAACCGACCTCTCTCGACCACGCCCGCGTTGCCGTGGACCTTCCTGGGATTGCCCACGCCTTTGATGCCCGGATTCACCGGTGCATCCTTCGCCTGGGCTGACTACGACAGTGACGGTGATCCGGACTTGGTGGCGTGCGGCTTGACGAACCTCCAGCCCGCGTCGGCGTTTGCCACCCAAGTGTGGCGCAACGACGGCGCGCTGCTGTTCACCGGCGTCGCCGATGTCTTGCCGCACCTGTCGCTCGCCTCGATGGCGTGGGCGGATTACGACGCTGATGGCGACCTCGACGTCTGCGTGCTCGGCAGCACGAATCGAGCGACAACCGGCGCCTTCACCCGCCTCCTGCGCAATGACGGCACTGGTGCCTTCACCGACGCCGGCGTCGTACTCCCCCAGCTTTGCAGCGGCCTCGTGGCCTGGGGCGATTGCGACAACGACGGGCGCTTGGACCTCGCCCTGGGCGGCGCGGGCATGATTGGCAACCGGCCCACGAACATCGTCACCGTGTTTCGTCAAGAGAGCGATAAGGTCTTCACCGAACTCGCCCGCCTTGGCGCGGTGACCGCGGGCCGCGTCTGGTGGCTGGACTTCGACAACGACGGCGACCTGGACCTCGCTTATATAGGGATGGACGTGCGCATGACGTTCATGCACGTGTTCAAGCTCTACCTCAACGAAGGCGGCGGGCGTTTCACGGATATCAGTCCGCCCGAGGGGGCGCCGGCCTGGGGTTTGGCGGACGCCATCGCTTTCGGTGATTTTGACGGCGACAGCGATCTCGACCTCGCGTCACTCAGCACGCTCTTCCGCAACAACAGCCTGCGAGCCAACACGCCTCCCGGCGCGCCGTCGGACCTCGCGACTTCGATCAGTGACCAGGCGGTCACCTTCACGTGGGCATCGGCGACCGATGTCGATCAGGCGGATGGCCTGACCTACAACCTGCGCGTCGGGACCACGCCGGGCGGTGTGGACATCATGAGCCCCCTCGCCGATCCGAAGACTGGCTGGCGGCACATCGTGGCCCCGGGCAACGCCTGGCAGAGCGGACGCTGGACCCTGCGCGGACTGGGCCCCGGCACCTACTACTGGAGCGTCCAGGCGATAGATCATTCTTTCGCCGGCGGCCCGTTCGCCGATGAGCAGAGCTTCACGCTCGGCGGCATCGCCGCTCCGGAGTTCATCGGTGTCCGTTGGGAACCGCCGGGTTCAATCGTGCTGACCGTGTTCAGCGCCGCCGCCGGACGCTTCGCCCTCGAAACCTCACGCGATCTGGATCTGTGGGCCTTGCACGGCACGCACAACCTGCCCGCTGGCACCTCGACGTTGACGATCAATCAACTCGAAGAGGACGTGGGCTTCTACCGGTTCAGGCGCGAGTGAGAGACGGCGGCCGATTCCAAGCGGCGGATCCAGACATTTCGATAGCGCACCGGATTGCTATGATCCTGGAGGAACAGGGGCCCCTTGTCCACCAGGCCCTGCAACGGCGCGGCCGTGGTGGATTCGATGCCGACCGGGACATGGTCCTGGATGAGCACACCGTTATGCAGGACGGTGAATGACCCGGGCTGGACCGTGCCATCCGCCAGCTTTCTCGGCCGATGAAAGATGATGTCGTAAGACTGCCATTGCCCGGGAGGTCGGCAGGCATTCACCAACGGTGGGTGGTGGCCGTAGAACGCGCCGCATTGGCCGTTCGGATAGGTCTTGTTGTTCCAACTGTCCAACACCTGGATCTCGTAACGGCCCATCAGGTAGACACCGCTGTTGCCGCGACCTTGCCCCTCCCCCTTCGAGACGGCGGGCGATGCCCATTCCACATGCAACTGGCAATCGCCGAACTCTTCTTTCGAGAAGATCCCGCCGCTGGGCGTGACCTCGATCGCGCCGTCCAGCACCTTCCATTGCGGCTCGGCGCCCCGCTCGCCGCGAAACTGGGACAGGTCCCTGCCGTCAAACAACCGGACGGCATCCGAGGGAGGGCTGCCGACCGGGCCGGGATCGACGATCGGCGGTTCCTGCTCCGGCTTCGGTTCAGCGGCTGCCAATGGAAACAGGAGCGATGCTGCCAGCACCAGGCCGGCACGGGAGATGAGGTTTGTGGCGGGTTTCATCAGAATCGAGGTTACTTACAATTCCCAACCTGGCCGGACTGCGGGCATGAGATAGGAGTTGGCTTCTCCACAGTTGGTGAATCTCCCGGCTGTGGCGTCCCACTCGAGCACCTGGCCGGGGAAACGGATGGCGATGGCGCCCAGCAAGGCCGCCTGGGTCAGCGGACCCCCGTAACCGAAATCCGAACCGGCCTGCCGGCCCGTGCGGATGGCCTCGAGCCAGTCCCACGCGTGATTCTTGACTCGCGGGATTTTCTGCGCCGGGGCGTTCTTGCCCGAGTACTGATCCATGAGCGTCTCCGGGGCGAGAGAGCAGCCGCCCGCACCATGCGAACCGTGGACAATCATCCCTTTGTCGCCAAAGAGAATCGCCCCGGTGCCGGGGACCTTGTCATCCTTGTCGAAGCCGGCGGGCTGCGGGATGCGGTTATCCCCATCATGCCAAACCAATTTGACCGGGCCGCGGTCCTGCCGGGCGGGGAACTCGAAGGTGATCCTGGTCGCCGGCGGGTAAGTGAGGCCGTGCTTGGCCGGATCGTAGTCGGTGACCTCGGCTTGAACGCTCGAGGGCTCTCCCAGGTCGAGCGCCCAAAATGAGGGGTCGATCACGTGGCAGAACCAATCGCCGATGGTGCCGGTCCCAAACGGCATCCAACCGCGCCAGTTCCAGTGCACCCAGAAGGGAGTGTAGGGCCGAAACTGGACCGGGCCAAGCCACAGGTCGTAATCGAGGCTCTGAGGCACATCGTAAGCCTGCTGCAACTTGTCCAGGTTCCGTTTCTGGCTGTAGACCTCCTTGAACGCATCGCAGGCGGCGTGCACGGTGTGGACCTTGCCGACAGCGCCGGCCCAGACCCACTCGCACAACTGGCGGATGCTCCCACTCGAGTGGCCCTGGTTGCCCAGTTGCGTGACGACTTGATGTTCCTTGGCCGCGGCCATCAGAGCGCGCACCTCGCCGTAGGAATGCGCCAGCGGCTTCTCGCAGTATACGTGCTTCTGACGCTTCATCGCCGCCATGGCGATGACCGCGTGGGTGTGGTCCGGCGTGCCGATAACCACGCCGTCGATGCCCTTGCCCATCTGGTCGAACATCACCCGGAAATCCTTGAAACGTTTCGCATTCGGGTATTGGGCGAACTTCTTGGCCGCGTAGTCATCGTCCACGTCGCACAGGGCAACAATGTTCTGCCCCTCCGCCGCCATCGCATCGATGTCGCCGCCCCCCTGGCTGCCGATGCCGATGCCGGCCAGGTTCAGCTTGTCGTTGGCGGAGGGCGCTCCCGCGCCCCGCGCGATCGAGCGGGGAAACAGGTCAAAGAGCAACACACCCGCGGAGGAGCGGGCCAGGAATTGGCGTCGGTTCATAATGGAGAGATTGGAGTGGTCACATTGCGGTCCAGCACACGGCACAGAGATCGAGTTCGGGTGTCACGGCGGCAGGATGCGCTAGCCTGCACCGGTTGGCAATGCTCAACCAGACCTCGAAACGAGGTTTACCGGTCTCGTCCAAATCCGGCCAGGGCTCAGTGAACGGCTCGTCCGGCACGATGTCGCTATCGAGTCCAAACGCGACGCCCAGCTTCTCGGCGAACCGGCACCCGCCATATTGGCACCCGCCGCGCCGTGTCGTGTCGTGTTCGGGCGCCTGGGCACCCGCCAACGGCTCCGCCTCACCATCCACCAGGAATGTGAACAGGCCCCCTACGACTGCAAACAGGACTGCCACGGTCTTCATCGGATGGGATTCTTGAAGTTCTTGCATGGCATGCCTCAGGCGGCCCCTCTCACCTTCAAGTGGTATTTGCTGGTCAATTGGTCGAGCATCATGGTCACGATGGCGCAGGACATACCCAGATTACCCACGCCCAGAGGTTTGCCGGTCACCGAGTCGTAATGCTCGTTGACGCCATTGACGAGAGCGTTGGCCACCGTCTTGTCCGCGATGTCTGCTGCAATGCCACGGTAACCCTCCCTGGCGAAGGCGGCCGCCACCTGGTAGTTGGGCACCGGCCACACATCCCCGCGCCAATAGCTGGCAGCCACCCAACGCTTGTCATGACGATCCACCGTGGGAATGGGCAGAGGCGTCTGCCAGTGGTCGGTTTGAATCGCCTCGGCCATGCGCCCGGTCATGGACCGGGTGGGAATCTCGGCGATCAACGGCATCCAACCGCCGATGGTCCCAATCCGGATCTTCTCGAGTGTGTCCCGCTTCACCGCCAGAAACACTCCGCTCTCCGCGTCCCACATGTGCTCCCGGACGGCAGCCACACATCTGTCGATGCGTTTCTGCCGGCGCTTCGCCATCTCGGTGTTACCCAGGATCATGGCCAGGCGCACCAGGCTCCGTTCCGCCTGGATCAAATACCCCGTGTTCCCCGGCACGCAGATGTCGCCATACCAGCGACCCTCGCCTGCCCAAGGCCACGGCGCCGAATCCCGCCGCCTGGGGTGTGCTGTAAGTTTCAGGTCGTCCAGGCAACACTCGTTATCAAATGTCTCGTATCGGCCGTGCTGGACATCGTCGCTGTAAGCTCCCACGGCGATCAAACCGGCATCGGTCACATCCCGCTCACGCCAATACCATTCGTGGAACTTCTCGATGGGTGCGAGGCATTGTCGCAAGAGGTCTATGTCTCCGTTGCGTTGGTAAACGCGCTCGAGACCCCACCCGAGGATGGGAATCTGTGAATAAGCCGGGTACTCATACCAGGGCTTAACGTTGCCGCGCGGCTCGATCATGCATGCCACCATGTCATGCGCGTAGCTCGGGAAGCGGACGTTCCACCGCTCCTGGAAGTCCCAGTAGTTCTGAAAAACGTCGCGGATGGTTTCCTTGTGTTCCGGCAGGATCGCCAACAGGTCCACCACGAACATGGTGTCCCAAATCCACTGGCCATAGAAGGCATCCCCCGTGCCGGCCTGCAGCCACCGCCGCTTCGCCGTTCCCTCGGGCGGTTTGATCTTGGCCAACACGCAGTTGCGCATCACGTCGGCCGCCAGCCGGACAAGCCTGGGGTCATCCGACTCGAACAGCGATTCAAGTGCGCCGCCGGACGATTCCGCGGCGCTCGATCCGATGCCGACGCGGGCACTCGCCAGCAACACTCCGATTCCCACCCCGGAACTGGTTTGGAGGAAGCGCCGGCGGTTCATGGGGACAGGGTGCTATCAGGCGGCAAAGAGGCGGGCCAAATCCACAGTGAAGCTCGGAACCATCGCGCTGGTTACGGTTCCACCAGGTCCATGGACACAACTCTCGGCGTATCGCTCACCCTGCGGCTGGCGGTGGACTTCGATCTGATTTTCCGGGCCTAGCACCAGCCAGACTTCCTTCACGCCCGCCCCGGCGTAGGCGCGGAGTTTGGAGCGGTCGTACTCATGGGTGCTTACGCAAATCTCGACCACCAATTCGGCAGTTGCGGGGTGGGCTTCGCGGAAGTCGGGGATCCTGCCATGCACCACCGAAAGGTCTGGTTCCGGTTCGGAATCCGCGCACGTGATGGGTTGCTCGGTGCGGACGATGAAAGCCTGAGGCACGGCGGCTCGCAGGAGTTCGAGCAGGAACTGAACGAGGTAAACGTGGAAAGGTGACTTGGGCATCTTGCGGAAGATCTGACCGTAGAGGAGTTCTGTTTTCTCAGGGATGAGGCCCAATTCGCCCAGCGCGTGATACGCTTTGACTCCAAGCGGCCAGATCTGAGGGCCAGCGGCGATCGGCATCGGTTTCTCAATGACCGTCATGCTCGAACACTACCCCTGTGCCGCGTGTTCCCTCAAGTTCATTTGTCGGGCCGGCTCCACACCCGCGCACACTCTCGCGCCGAAGTCCGTCCGATCCGCATCTCGCCGCCCTGCATGCGAGGATGAAGCCGCCGTCAGACTTCGCCCCGACTCGTGATGGCAAGAGCCCGCCCTGGCTGCAGGCTCTGCCACCCGCGCCTCACGGCTGGGGCAAGGTCCGTGGCGATTTCTACTGCGTGAAGGCGGAGCTTGCACGGAAGCGGCCCGGGCGCGAGCGCGCCCGATTGCCACAGCGAAAACCAGAGTCCGGATCTGAGACTCCGCGAAGCTCTATGAAACAGCCGTCTCCCGACGCCGTATCCCATGTTTCCGCATGCGCCAATAGAGGGTGCTCGCGTTCATCCCGAGCCTTTGCGCTGCGCCTTCCGGACCTTTGATCTTCCATCCGGTTGCCTGGCAAACACGGAGGATATGAGCGCGCTCGTTGGCTTGAAGGGTATCGCCAGGGGATGCGTGTTGAGTGATGCCACACGGCTGCGGGCTCATGCGGGAACTGGGTGGGGCGACGGCCCCCAACTGGATCGCTTCCAACCGCAACAAGGCGCCGGGCGATAGGATGATCGCGCGCTCGATCACGTTCTCGAGTTCGCGGATGTTTCCGGGCCAATCATAGTCCGTCAGCCAGACGATAGGTCGCATCGAACGCATCCCCGGTGGCCAGCGATCCCTCCACGGCCAGGCGAAAAGCGGACACATCGTCCGGGTGCATCATGGCGATCGCCTGTTCGGTCGTTGCGGGAAAAGTGCCGGGGACCAGTCCCAGCTTGCTCTCCGGAGGTATCTCACCGAGCGGCGCCAAGGCAATGATGCTCCCCGTGACGCGCGCCTCTCCCAGGGCGGTGAAGGGGTTCGAGGCCAGTTTCCAGAGCCGGTCCTGCGCCGATGACGGAGTGCGCCTGTTTCAGGACTGGATCAAGACCGGCGCCCGCGTCGACCGCGCCACGCCTTTATTGCGGATGCTCCTGGATCCCAGGCCCAGGCCCACTCCCGGGGCAATCAGCAACACGGGCGTGCACACTCCCGGCAGAGCGCGGCGGGACGCCACACTCGGGGTGGAGACGGGGGCGGCGCCGCTAAAGCGATTTCGGTCGAGACACCGTGATCGGGGCCTACACGCTCCGCACGCACCGTAACTGCCAACCGAACGCTCTGCCTTCGCACCCCATCGAACCATGAAATCGAAAGCCAACGTTGCCGCACTGAGCATGTGCCTGTCCTGCGCCCTGGCCGTGCCGTCCATCCACTGCGCCCTCGCCCAACAACCCACTCCGCAGGAACGGGTCGCTGCCCTCGAGGCGTCGATCGCAGCCAGCCAGGCGATCCTCAAAGACCGCCTTCCCCCCGACCCTGCCTTGATTGAAAAGACCAAGCAGGCGGGCAAGGTCTCGGTCTCCCCGCAGCCAGATCAACGCTCCCGCCTGCCCTTCTCGGACTACCTCAAGCCCGGCGACCGCCTGGCCCTCGATGTTGACCTCGGCAGCAACCGCCCCGTGGAGGCGAAAGTGCTGACCTACCTCGACTCGAAGGAAGAGCTGGTAAGCCTTGACGTGAAGTTCGGGACGCTGGACAACAACGGCGTGCACGCGACGACCACCGAGCTGGATGCCCCATCCAAGTCCCTCGCTGTCGACCTCCAGAACTCCGGCTACCGCAGAACCGGAAATTGACCTGAACGACCGCAATCCGCACCAACATCGAGCCGGCTTCGCAAACCCTCGACTCACCGCCTGCCATCGCGTATGCCCCATCAAACCATGAAACGTTCCACCAGACCGACTCTCGCGAGCGCGCTGCTTGCCGGATGCGCCGCACTCACAAACACCGCCCAGGCGGGCGGCATCATCCTGTACGAAATCGCTACACCGGACGTCGGCCTTGCCGCCGCCGGCTACGCGGCGCGGGCGGACGACGCCTCGACCGTGTTCAAGAATCCAGCCGGCATGAGCCTGCTCGAGGGCGCCCAGTTCCAGGGCGGCCTCCAGGCTCTCTACGGCAACATCTCCTTTTCACCCGATGCCAACACGTCGCCCCGGCTGGGTGCGGATGGTGGCGGCAACGCCGTGGGCTGGCTGCCCGGCGGGAACATGTCCGTGGTCGTGCCGCTCGGCGAGAGGTGGCGCGTCGGTCTGAGCGCTTTGTCGTATTTTGGGCTTGCGGAGGACTATGGCGACGATTGGGTGGGCCGGTATTACGTCCAACAGAGCGCGCTGTTGGGCATGAGCGTTCTGCCGTCCGTGAGCGTCCAGGCCACGGAATGGCTGTCGCTCGGCGCGGGCATGAACGCGATGTGCGGCTTCCTGGGCACGGACGTTGCCGTCAACAACTCCCCGATCGATCTCCGCGACACCCCGGATGGCCGGATGGAGTTAAAGGACCAAGCCTGGGGCTTCGGGGCCAACGCCGGGGTCCTCATCAAGGCCGGCGAGAAGACGCGCGTGGGCGTCAGCTACCTCTCCCCGGTGGAACTCGACTTCGCCGACACGCCCTCGTTCACGGGGCTGGGTCCGATCCTGGAACGGGTCCTGGCCGATCCCGGGAGGTTGGACCTGGGCGTGACCGTGCCGCAATCCGTCATGGTCAGCGCCTACCATGCCCTCGACGAGAGATGGGCACTCATGGGAAACGTCGGATGGCAGAATTGGGAGCAGTTCGGCCAGGTGCAGGCCGGTGTCGAATCCGGCGGCGCGACAACGCTCGAACTCGAATACAAGGACACCTGGCACGGCGCCTTGGGCGCCCAATTCAAACCGTCCGACAAGTGGCTCCTTTCGGCCGGGGCGGCTTACGACAGCGCCGCCGTTGACGATGAAAACCGCACCGTCACGCTGCCGATGGGAGCGGCTTGGCGGTTCGGCTTCGGGGCGCAATACCAGATCAGCAAATCCCTCAACCTCGGTCTTGCGCAGACCTTCATGTGGCTCGGGGACCTGGGCGTGGACCAGGGCTCGGACCTGAGCCTTCGCGGGCGCGTCTCGGGCTCGTACGACGACAGTTGGTTCTCGATTACCTCCCTCAACCTGACGTGGGTGTTCTGACGAATCGGCAACGAAACACACTCTCAACCGATATGAAGCTGAAACCGAGAAACCTCCTGGCCCTCCTCGCCCTCGCCTGGGCGGCAACCTTCATGCCTCCCTGCGGGGCAACACCAGAGGCCGGCGCGTCCTCGCACGCGAACCGGTCGAGCCTCCCCATGCCCAACACCATCCGGCCCAGTTCGGTCGTCTACGACGCGAAAAGCCCGGACGCCAAGTTTCCCCCCATCCCGCAACTGCGCCCGCCCAGGGGAGCGCCCAACGTCCTGATCGTTTTGATTGACGACGCCGGCTTCGGCTCGTCGAGTGCGTTTGGCGGCCCGTGCCAGACGCCGACGCTCGACAAACTGGCGGCGGGCGGTTTGAAGTACAACCGGTTTCACACCACCGCGCTGTGCTCTCCGACGCGCCAGGCGCTGCTCACGGGCCGCAACCACCACTCCGCCGGCATGGGGAACATCACCGAGACGGCCAGCGGAGCGCCCGGTTACAGCTCGGTCCTGCCCAACTCGATGTCGCCCCTCGCGCGCACCCTCACGCTCAACGGTTACTCGACGGCACAATTCGGGAAATGCCACGAGGTGCCGGTCTGGCAGACCAGCCCCGCCGGGCCCTACGATTCCTGGCCCACGGGCGGCGGCGGTTTCGAGTACTTCTATGGCTTCATTGGTGGCGAGGCGAATCAGTGGTACCCGACCCTGTACGAGGGGACGACGCCGGTCGAGCTGAAGAAGACGCCGGACCAGGGGTATCACCTCGTGGCCGACATGACCGACAAGGCCATCCGGTGGATCGGCCAGCAAAAGGCGCTCGCGCCCGACAGACCCTTCTTCATCTACTTCGCTCCCGGCGCCACCCACGCGCCGCACCATGTGCCCAAGGAATGGGCAGACAAATACAAGGGCAGATTCGACCAGGGCTGGGACAGGCTCCGCGGGGAGATTTTCGCCCGGCAGAAGAACCTCGGCGTCATTCCCGCAGACTGCCAGATCACGGCAAGGCCAAAGGAAATCCCCTCGTGGGACGAAATGCCCGAGGCGTTGAAGCCCGTGCTGCGGCGGCAAATGGAGGTGTATGCGGGGTTCTTGGAATACACCGATCACCACGTGGGCCGCATCGTGGACATGCTCGAGAAGTTGAAGATCCTCGACGACACGCTCATCTACTACATCGTCGGAGACAACGGCGCCTCGGCGGAAGGCACCTTGAACGGCGCGTACAACGAGATGGCCAACTTCAACGGACTGGCCGCGCTCGAGACGCCGGAGTTCCTGACGGCACGGATGGACAAGTTGGGCGGACCCGAGTCCTACAACCACTACGCCGTCGGCTGGGCGCACGCGCTGAACACCCCGTACCAGTGGACCAAACAGGTCGCCTCACACTGGGGCGGCACGCGCAACGGCACCGTCGTCCACTGGCCCAAAGGCATCCGGGCCAAGGGGGAAACGCGATCCCAGTTCGCGCACGTCATCGACGTCGCCCCCACCATCCTCGATGTGGCAGGGCTGCCGCAGCCGGAATACGTCAACGGCATTCAACAAGACCCCATCGAGGGCATCAGCATGCGGTACTCCTTCGACGACCCGGTGGCGCCCGAACGGCACGTGACCCAGTATTTCGAGATTTTCGGCAACCGCGGCATCTACCACCAAGGCTGGACCGCCGTCACCAAGCACCGCACGCCCTGGCTCCTCATCGGCGCCAAGACGGTGCCATTCGATGACGACGTCTGGGAACTCTACGCCGACACGGATTGGAGCCAGTCCAAGGACATCGCCCGGGAGCAGCCCGCAAGACTCCGCGAACTCCAGCGCCAGTTCCTCATCGAAGCCGCACGCTACAAAGTCCTCCCGCTCGACGACCGGGTCGCCGAGCGCATGAACCCCGACACCGCGGGCCGTCCGGTCCTGGTCCGAGGCAAGGAACAACTGCTCTTTGGCGGCATGGGACGCCTTAGCGAGAATTGCGTCGTCAGCCTCAAGAACAAGTCCCACTCCGTCACCGCCGAGATCGACGTGCCCGCCTCCGGCGCGCAAGGCGTCATTGCCGCCCAGGGTGCGAACATCGGCGGTTGGAGCCTCTACGCCAAGAACGGCAAGCTCAAGTACTGCTACAACCTCGCCGGCGTGCAGCACTTCTTCGTCGAGTCCAAGGACCCGCTCCCAGCCGGCCCCCACCAGGTGCGCATGGAATTCGCCTACGCCGGCGGCGGCCTCGGCAAGGGCGGCACGGTCCGCTTGTTCGTGGACGGCCAACCGGCGGGCGAAGGCGAGATCCCCATGACCCAGGCGATGATCTTCTCCGCCGACGACGGCGCGGATGTCGGCGAAGATTCCGGCGCGCCCGTGTCCCCCGACTATGGCCCGGTCGGCAACGCTTTCAACGGCGAGGTCAAAGGCGTGCTGCTCTCGATCAAGGACGATCCGAACAACGCGGATCACCTGGTAAACCCCGAAGACGCGATCCGCGCCGCGCTTGGACGCCAATAGAGTTACTCCCTTGCTGTAATCTGCAGTAAAGCCGTGCGTCGCGCTACCCTGCTCCATCAAGCTGAAACCTGAATAAGAGAGTCGAGTTTTCCGCGAAGCGGAACAGAGGATTCTCTGGCACCGCGAAGCGGCGCGATTGACCTGGAAACCGCCCATCGGCTTCGGCAACAGTAGCGCCTTCGGCGCCCACGAAAGCGAAATCCCATGAGCCGCCACCTCCGAAGAGCCTTGGTGACATTCCTGTTGGGAACAGGGTGGGTTTGGGTACAACCCCAGGCGCAGCCCGCGGACCCTCACTACCGGGCCGCCCGCGCCGCCCTGACCTCGGGCGAGAACGAACGGGCCAAACGCGAACTGAAACTCGCCTTGCAGGACAATCCCCTGCACTCCGAATCGCACTTCCTCCTCGCCTCTTTGCTCGCACGGGACGGAGATTTGGACCAGGCGATCGTCGGTTACCAACAGACCGTGGCCCTCGATCCCAACCACGCGGCGGCCCGGTACAACCTCGGCACAGCCCTGCTCTGGCGGGGCGAGTCGGTGGCGGCCGCGCGCCTGATCGAAGAATGCCTGTTCATCCGCCCGGAGCATGTCCCCGCATACAACAACCTCGGCAAGGCATACTTTCTGGCCGGGCTACCCGAGATCGCCGTGGCCGCTTACCGGGAAGCGCTGCGGCGCGACCCCGCGAATGCCATCGCGCGTCGCAACCTCGACACCCTGACGCGGGCCGTCGGAAGCGGCAAGAGCGACACCGCGATCGACACGCCCTTTCCGGTGTTGCCGCCCGCAGCCTCGGGTACTCCGCGTCTCGAGAACCTCCTGCTGGCCGCCGCCGAGGAGAAGCGGCCGACGCCACTGGGCGCCGAAAGGCAACCCGCTCCGACCGCGCCCGCCCCGCCGACGCCGGCGGAGATTCAAGCGATGCGCGAGTTGCTCACCGATCTGCCGCACGTGACCGTCGAGGCGCGCGGCGGCCGGCTGACCCTCGGCGGCTGGACGAGCGGACCGGGCCAGCGCAAGCTGCTCGACAAAATCATCGCCGCACGAACCGATCTTCTGGACCTCACGACCGACGACAACGGCGATCCCCATCGCCTGATCGAGGTGGATGCCACGATCTTCAAAATCCTCGGCTTCGATTCCCAGAGCGCCGGCCACAATTTCCTGCGCCGCGTCGAGGTCAACGCCTCGGTGGCGGACGCGGCGATGTCCTCCTTCAATTGGGCCTATTCCGCGGCCATCAGCTATGAGGTCAACATCGCCAACGCCTCGGAGCAGCGCGTGGCCTTCCTGGCCCGGCCGCACCTCACGACGTTAAGTGGCGCCCCGGCCAAGTTCACGGCGGGCGGGGACATCCTCTACACGGTCTCCGGCCTCAACTCGGGCGACATCAAGCCCTACCCGTTCGGGACGACGATCGAGGTCACGCCCACCCTCCTGCGCACCCGCGGCGAGGACGGGCTGCCACGCGTCCGCCTGACGGTGACAGCCGGGCGCCGCACGGTGCTCCCGTTGCAAGACATCCCGGGCGTGCCCAAGGAGACCGCCACAGCCTTCGAGAACGTCTCCGTCACCAGCGAGGCGGTGCTGGCGCTCAATCAGACGCTCATTCTCACCGGTCTCAACCAGCGCGAGCAGCGCACCGTCCGCTCCGGCGTCCCTGTCCTCAAGTCCATTCCGATCATCAAGTACTTCTTCTCCGAGACCACCCTCAGCACATCCGACCTCGCCATCGTTGTGCTGTTGACGCCGCGGGATCCGGCCTTCTGGGACGAGCACAATAAACGCGCCACCGAAGCGTTCGTCGAGAAGCGCCGCGCCTACGTCCGTGCCATCCAAGGAACCGAGGACGATTTGCGGCGCTTCAAGGAACGTTACCCGGACTGGGACAGGCTCGCGCCCAACCGCTTCGCTTCCCACTTCTTCCTGATCGAGAACAGCGACGCCTACCGCCGCGTCAGCGGGGTCGACCTGGCGAGCGAGGACCTCGACTTTGAACTCCTGGGGAAGCCGCCCAGGAAGAAGAAATGAAGTCCATCACCCATGAGCGCGGTTTCCCATTCAGGAACTGGCCGTCCCCCTCCCCGGAGAGTGCTGCTGCTCCTGCTGCTGACGGCGTGGCTATGCAGCGGTGGCGGGCCGGCTGAGGGCCAGATCATCGTCGCGCCGCCGGCAGACTTCGGCACGACTCGCGAGACCAACAGCCCGCCCTGGCTTGTCAGAAATCAAACTCCGCGGATGTTTGAAACACATGCAGATGACCGTCGAGCGCCCGTCCGCTGACCCGCCCCAAGCCGCAGTTGAACCGCCATTTCACGTGAGGGTGCAAATACCAGTTCACGCCGAGCATGACCATCGAGGTGCGTCCGCCGTCAACGTCGCCGCTGTTGAGATCGACCATCGAGTAGCGTCCGGCGATCTCCCACGCGCCCCAGCCGCCCTTGCCGAAATTGAAGTTCCGCTTCGGAATGAGCCGGGCGAAGGTGCCGTTGAGCCGGTCGTAGGGCCGGCTCTCGCCGGTCAACAGCCAGCTCGCCTGCGCATAGAAGCCGCCAAAATCGATCGCCGGTCCCGCTTCCCCCTGCACCCAGGAATGCAGGTACTCGCCTTGCACGCAGAGCGAACCCTGCACCCAGGCAGCCTCCACGCCGCTCGCGACGGCGCCATCAGCGGCAATCTCGCCGGTGTCCACCACATAGGGAGCCAGATGACTCTCGGGTCGTGAGCGGTAGCGCACGGTGCGTTCGCCGGCCAAAAGTGCAGTGCCGCTCAGCCCCAGGTGCAGCAGACGCTGCGAGTGAGGCGAGTCCGCATCGCGCACATGGAAGGGAAGTCCGGTAACGCGGGCGACGGCCCGGCCGAAGCCTTTGGTCGCGTCGCCGAAATCATCGCCCACGCTGTCGGTGAACAGCCCAAACGCCCAGGTCATTCGCCGGTCAAGCACCGGACCGCCCACTTGGTAACCGGCGTTGACACCGGGAGCCAGCGCGTGGACGACGGTGGCGGATTCCATGAACATGGTGTCGCGGCTGCTGCCATAATTCACCAGGCTCATGGGAACCTGGAATTGGCCGGCTTTGAGGCTGCCGAGGAATCCCAGGTTGTGGAACTCGAGATGGCTGTCCTCGATGTAGAATTGGTCTGGAATGTAGCCGACTTCGAGTTCGTACGACACCGGCAGGAGCAGAAGGCAATCTCCCTTGGCGTAAAGTCGAGCCCGACGAACCTCGGCCCCGTTATCGAAGCCGCTCCAATCGTCGTCGGTAACGTACGCCGCCGCATTCAGGGCAAGCTTGCCGCCAACCTTGCCAGCCAGCCGGGTTTCCTCCAACCGCAGCACGGGAACTTCGGCCGAGACGGCCCTTTGCCAGCCAAACACCGTTTTTCGCGTCAGTGAGAAGTGAAGCCCGTCCCACCCGCCCCACGACAGATCCCAGTCAAACTGTCTCGGCGGCGCGTTGGTACCGGTCGCCCCCGCCGACGCCAGCGCGTTGGTTTCCACCGTCACGCGGGTTTGTTCCTTCAATCGTCCCGGCCCGGTCTCCTCGCTTGAATACGCAGCGCCCGGAAGTGGCGGAGAAGGCGTGTCCTCAGCACCCAGCACATCGCGCCGCTCCGCTTCCGAAGCAAGCGCGACGCAAAGGCCGAGGATCAGGCACGGTCTTGGGAACAGGGGCGCGGTTCCCGCCCCGACATGGCGAGATCGGCGCAGGCATACGGCAGCCATTTCATTATTCATCTTCAACAAAGACCGAGGCATCCCAGCGCCATAAAAGGCAGCCCCGCGGCCAGCACTCAGGTGGCGACGGATCGCAGTTCCGGAGACGCGGGTCGCTTCAGCGCCGCATTCTCCTACAACATCCCAAAGTCAGCCAATCCGGAAACCTCGTCGGACGGCAGCGCCCTGGTTCGGTTGGCGCCCAGTCTCATCTCCAGATCGCCCCCGCCCAGGTAGCCGCTGCCGCTCGAGAACACAAGCCCAGTCGCGTTTCCCCTTGAATGGTCCCTCTTGCCTGGGCAGACTTCACCCATCTCGAGAAAGCCAATGCCCATGTGTGCTTTATTCTGCGGCAGCAGCAGGCAGCTTTGCACTGTGCTTCAAGTCAACTCGCCAACGTGAATCCTCATGAGCCTACGCGCGTCTATCGTGGCAAGCTGTGCCTGGATCCTGGCAACCGCTTCGTCGACCCAAGCCCAGCCTCCGCCAGGAGAGCAATGGGAATGGCGAAGCCCGATCCCGCAGGGAACGCGCTCGGAGGGGTCGTCTGGGCCGGAAACGGGTTTGTAGCGACCGGTGAAAGAGGAACCATCCTCACTTCGCCGGAGGGTTCGAGGTGGAGCATACATCCCTCGGGAACGACCTCGACGCTCCGGGGCGCAGCGTGGAACGGCAGCCTGTTCGTCGTCGTAGGCGACAATGGCACCATACTCACCTCGCCGGACGCCGTCGCCTGGACCGCACGGACCTCGGGAACAACGGCCACCTTCCGGGATGTCACATGGGGCGGCAGCGCCTTTGTGGCCGCGGGAGACAAAGGAACCATCTGCACTTCCCCGGACGGTGTGACCTGGACCACGCGGAACTCAGGTGTCTCCGTGCTCAGGTCCCTGCGGCGCGTCGTCTGGGCCCGGGACCTTTTCGTCGTGGTGGGCGACAGCGGCACCATCCGCACCTCCGCGAACGGGGTAACCTGGACGGCGCGCACCTCAGGAACCTCGAACGCCTTGATGGGGCTCACGTGGGCCGAAAGCCAGGCGGGCGACCGGTTCCTGGCGGTGGGCCAGAACGGCACGATCCTCGCCTCGGAAGACGGCGTGACCTGGACCGCGCAGGCCTCGGGCACGACGGGAATGCTTTACGGCATCGCCTGGAGCGGCAGCCTCTTCGTGGCTTTGGGCCCCAACGGCTACACCTTCGGATCCCCTGACGGAATGACCTGGACGCCCAGGGCGAATCGAATCACGGCGACGAGTTCCATCTTCGTGATCGCCTGGGGCAACCACCAGTTTGTTGTGGTGGGAACCGCCGGCGCGATCCATCGAAAGGCACCGACCCGAACAAGGAAGCCCTGGTCACCATCGACGCCGGAACGCCCGAAAGCCGCGTCGCCACCTTGCCGGATCAGACCGGACGGACGTTCCTGGTTTCCTGGTCCGGCCAGGATGACCCCGGCGGCAGCGGCATTGCCAGCTACGACATCCTCGTCTCGACCAATCGCATCGATTACCGCCTCTGGCTGATCGACACCACGTCAACCAACGCCTTTTTCACCGGCGACCTCGGCACAACCTACTCGTTCTTCAGTGTCGCCCGAGACGCCGTCGGCTATGTCGAGGCCCCACCGGCCGAGCCCGACGCCAGCACCACCGTCTCCACCGAATGGTCGATGGACAGCCGCTGGGAAATGCCCGACCTCTTCGTGCCCGTGCCGATCACCGGCCCCGACACCGGTTGTTCTTCCGGGCTGTGCGCCTGCCGCCCGAGCCGGGTGGTTGACCTCGCACTAGCCTGCATTTCCCAGCACTTTTTGCCACCGCGAAGCCGGAGTTCTCAAGAGAAGTAAGTATGCAGCCCGGATTCTGTTGTCATCTTCCCAGTGGTGAGAGATCCGCACCAGGAAGTCCTCGATTTACCTGTTGCCCCGCTGGCGCGGAAAGAAGCAAAACATGGACATTCCAGCTTCCGACAGCTCTATGAACATAGCCTCCAGAATCCTCATTGCCACGCTCTTGGTCCTGACCGGAGGGTGCGATCCCCGCACCGACTCGAACCCAGGGGCCGACGCGTCAAGCCAAGCCAAACCTCGGATCTCCCCTGCGAACTCAGCCTCGCCTGGGTCGCGCACCACACCCGTGATCGCATCTCCAGCATCATCCCTGACCCGCCTCCCGACATCGCCCGCTGGATACGCCTGATCCTGGTCAATGCCGTTCATTTCAAGGGTCCGTGGGCCGAACCGTTCCTCGAATCGCGGACCAAACCCCGCGATTTTTTCCCCGGCCAGCGACGCAAGAACCGGGTGCCCATGATGCACGCCACTCGATTGGACCAGGTGCGCTACGCGGCATTCCGCCCGAACGGTGCCTTTTTCGACACGCCTCGAGTGATCGATCCTGGCCAAACGAAGGGCCTTTGTCGAAGTGACCGAGAAAGGGACGGACGCCGCGGCGGCCAGTGCCGTGATGGTCGAGGCCCCAACCGCCGCACCGGTCCAAATCCCGTTCACACTCGTCTTCAAAGCCGATCGCCCGTTCCTCTTTCTGATCCGCGACAGCGACACTGGCGCCCTCCTCTTCCTCGGCCGCATCGCACAGCCAGCATGAGACACCCCCTCCCACAGGCTCGAATGGGACTACACAAGGCTCTCGAATGTCATGATCGATCCCGCCAACTTCCACTGGGGCCCGATCGAGGCCAAGGTCAACGCCGCCGCATCGTGCGGTCACCAGTTCGTCGCCCGCCTTTATCTCGAGTGACCCGGCAAAGAAACCGGTGTGCCCCAATACCTCCTCGACGCCAACGGCTGCAAATTGCCGATCATGTCAGGCAAAACCAGAACCCAGAGACCTGACCCCAATGCACTGCTGCACGCCCCATTCGAGTACGTGGACACGGCGGCTTCGGGCCAGGGCGCGCGGTTTTACCGGCTCATGGTGGCCCCGCGCACGAGCACCAACGACTGGGCCAATCAACTGGTCTTCCCGGGCGACCCGCTGTTCAACGCATCGCCTTGTTCGGCGTCGCAGCCGCTGGCTTGGGCCAAGTTCGCCCTGGTGCTGGGCGAGCCTCCCCGCGTGTATTTCCAGGACAGCCGCGCCCACCTCTTGCACTACGATTTCGCGACGCGCCGGCTGGCGCCGTTCATTGGCCTGACACCGGAGCAGTTCAACGCGGTGGCGCTGCGGACCAATGGCCAGCAGGTCGTGCTGGGCACCATCCTTTGCCCGCAACCCACGCTGGCTTCGCCCTTCACAATTTGGGCGGCCTGGGGGCGGGAATATGCCGTTCAGTTCGCAGGCGAGGATTTGTATCCGCCCGAGCAAGTCAGCGGCTGGTTCGAGCGGGTGAAGGCCGCGGTGGCTGCTCCGGCGGAAACGCTCGTGTTCTACCTGCCGACCTTTGAACAGGCCGAGCACACCCGGCGCTACGAGGCGTATTTCGCCGCGCGCGGGATTCCACTGGCGACGCTCGACCGTTGGTCAGGCCAGCAGACCACCGTCTATGCGACCGGTTGGGCCGTGGGGCGTCTTTGGTTCGTGCCGGCGATGGAGATTGACGCCGCCTACGCCGACGGACGGCTGCGGCCCGACGACATTCTGCTGACCGACGGGGTGCCGGCAGAGGTGCCCTTTGTGGCCGGCCTTCTGTCGCTGGCGCCGGCCACCCTCAGTTCGCACGTCGCCATTCTGGCGCAGAACTACGGCGTCCCCTTCCGTTACCTGGCCGACCCAGCCGAGCGGCAACGCGTGCGGACCTTGGCCGGGCGCGACGTGGCGGTGCGCACGGGCGACAACCGGGTGCTGGCGGTGGACGGCGCGCTCGATGCGACGCAGCGCGCCCAACTGGCCGCCCTCAAGACGCCGAGCTTCCAACTCACACGCAAGGAACGCTACGGCGCGTACGTGGCGGATAGCGCCGGCCTCACCCCGGCGGACCTCCGGTTCTTCGGCGGCAAGGCAGCCCACTTCGGGCTGCTCCGCCGCGTCATCCCGGAGTTCTCGCCCGACGCCCTGGCGGTCAGCTTCGATTTGTGGGACGACTTCCTCGACCAGGCCCTGCCCGGCGGCCAGAGCTTGCGCGCCGCCATTCAGACGCGCCTGGGCGGCTTCCGCCATCCGCCCGACGTCACCGCGGTGCGCGCCAGTCTGGCAGCGGTGCGGGACCTCATCACCCGCGCGGCGCGATTCAGCCCCGCCCAACAGCAGGCCATCCTTAGCGATCTGGCGGGATTCGAGCCGCTGCGCAAAACCCGCTTCCGCAGTTCCACCAACCTGGAAGACACCGAGAGCTTCACCGGCGCGGGCCTCTACGACAGTTTCAGCGGCTGCCTGGCAGACGACCTGGACGGCGAGAACTACGGGCCTTGCCGCTGCGACGCCACTGAATCGAAGGGGCGCGGCGTGTTCCGTGCCATCAAGAAGGTTTATGCCAGCTTCTACAACGACAACGCCTTTCTCGAACGCCTGCGGTTAGGCGTGGACGAAGCGCACGCCGGCATGGGCCTGTTGGTGCATGGCTCGACTCCCGACGAAACCGAACTGGCCAACGGCGTGGCTACGCTCACCGCCCAACTGACCCCGATGGGCTGGAGCGTGCGGGGCACCCTCGTCACCCAACCCGGCGCCGCTTCCGTGACCAACCCCGATGACAACGCCACGCCGGAAACGGTGGAGTTCTACCGGTGGCTGAGCCTCACCAACGTCGCGCTCAAGCAAAGCTCGGCCTTGCTGCCCTGAGGCGCTTACGCCATGACTTGGCCTGACGATTACCAACGAATCGGTGGTGCTGTTCCGCGCGCCAGAACCGCTGACCAATCTCTTCGGCTTTCGGGCAGACCCTTCCCCGTCGGACTGGCGCGCGCTGACCACCAGTCCGGTCTCAATCGCCACAACGTTGAGTTGGATTGCATGCTCGGCGCCGATGACGTTCCAGATGGCCCCGTGCAATCCGCTTTCATACACCACGAGCTCGGACTACGCCTACGTGGGCGGCGCGGGCGAGTCGCGGGTGGAAGGCTTGTTGAGCCAGCCGCTGGTCCTGCGGAGTTACCCCTCGCAGACGCTCTGGGTACACGGCCGCACCGGACATCAGCACGTCGAGGAGCTGATCCTGGACCCGTGGCTGGAGCCGGACCTGGCGGATAGCGTGAAGGCGGAGCTGATCGCCGAGAACATCCGGTTGCTCCAGTACTCTTCCTACCAGTTCGGCGCGTCTGACCAGACCGTCACCGTGCTGGGTCTGGACAATACGGTTCGGACATTGACGAATTGAAAGCGTTGGTCGTGTGCGGGGTGGAGGATCACGTCCAAGGAGGGGCTTGAGGTTTCCCTCGAGAAGCACGGGATGGACGACGTCGAGCGCGATTTGGAGTGATTTCCGTGAAAACTTGCCGGGATCGGCATGAGCAGACTAGCCTCCGCTTTCATGTGCAAAACAAGTCTCTTCCACGTTGACTCCGGGCAATGGACGTTGCGGTTGGTCCGGCTGGCTCTGACCGCTCTGCTGGGCATCGGCTTGGGCCTTGTCTCCAGCGAGGCCGCAGCCGTCGAGAAAGAGTCGGTCATCCGTCAGGGCAAGGATTCGGCGGCGCCGGGGGTGTTCGCCCGCCCGGCGCCCGGGCCGGCTCGTGGTTATCGGACGCTGGTGGGAGAAGGAGACTCCCGATTGCCGGTGGTGGTGGTGCGGGGAACGCCTTATGAAATGGGGCGGCAATTGGGGGAGTTGACGGCGGAGCCGATTCGCGCGTTTGTGCCGGCGGCGGTCGCAGGCATCCTGGCGGAGTTGAAGATCCCGGAGGAAACGGCTCGGGAGGTATGGGCGCGGACCGCGGCGTATGCGGACGACCGGGTGGAACAGGAGTTGGCCGGTTTGGCGGACGGGTGCGGTTTGCCTTTGGGGCTGTTGCAGGCGATGCACGCGGTACCGTTGCTGATGCCGTATTCGTGCAGCAGCATCGCAGCCTGGGGCGCCGCCACCGAAGACGGCCATCTCTACCAGACGCGGAACCTGGACTGGAGTCTCGATGTCAAGGCCCACGAGGTCCCGGTCATCGTGATTTACGTGCCGAACCAGGGGATCCCGCACGTGGTCCCGAGCTTCGCCGGCATGATCGGCGCACACACGGGAATGAACCTGGCCGGCATTGTGCTTTCCGAGATGGGAGATGCCTCCCGCAAGGAGATGCCCTATGCCGTGCATGCGCCGCACTTCACATTGCTCTTTCGCGAGATGCTGTATGACGCGGACTCGCTCAGCCGCGCGCTCTCGATCTTCCAATCCCGACCCATGACGAAGCGCTATCACTATGTGTTTGGGGACGGACGGAGCGAGCGGCGGGCAGTGAAGCTCCTGGCCCACGCACCCGAACCGCCGGAGCGGCGGCTCCAGATCTGGAGCGATAACGATCCGAAAGACGAGTTTGCGCCGAACGTTCTGCGCTGCGTGGTGTATAACGACGAAGGCCGCGGAGCGTTTCCGACGCTGAAGCGGGAGCACGGCAAACTGAACGGCGAGAAGTTGGTGCAACTGGCCAACCAAATCCCGATCAAAGGCGGAAACGTGGTGAACGTGGTGTATGACGCCACCGCGCTCCGCCTCTGGGTGTCGTACGCGCGGGGCAACCAGGAGGCCTACCAGCGTCCGTACACCTTCATCGACTTGCTGAAGCTCGACGCCGACGGGGACGGTCGCCCGTGGGGTTGACTGTCGCCCAACCAAGTTCATTTGCTGGAACGAGATCCGCAGAATGAAAGCTGGTTTGGGGTGCCTACAGGCGGTTTTGGCCCCCGCTTTTTGACTGCAGCAGATACCCCGCAGCCACACAGTGCCCGCCGTGCCTTAAGCCCCCATTTCTCACCAACTTCTGATGTCATCTGACCGGTCACCGTCACATTTCACCTGAACTGCGGGCTCATCAGAAACCCGCGCCCCAAACCGATGGACCCAATCTCGACCACACTGTGTCCGCGTGCCCAGGTCGCCCAAGCGGCTGGGGCGCGTCCCGGCATTGTTGAACCGATGAGCCAATTCTCCTTGCTGGGCGCGGGTTTCATAGACCCGGGAATCTCACCCCCGGACTGTCAGGAATGCCGCGACCGCCCCACTGGTGAGATTTCCGGGTTAAGGGCAAAGTGAGCGGCGGAAACCTTGGCGTGGGGTGACCGAATGTCACCCCGATCGTCAGCGCGCACGGAACTCGTCCATCAACGCGAGGATCCCGGCGCGGATCTCGAACAAGTCCTGGCGGGCGGCGGCGACGAGCCGCTCGGGCAGCAAGCGCTTGAGGTTAACCGCTTCCAAGCCGGCCTGCGCCTGATGGAGGTGCCCCAGCGCCCGTTTGAGCAGCGCAACGGTGAACGCGCCGTCCCGATAACCCTCCCCGCGCGCAATCCCATTCAGCGCCCCAGCCAACTTGGCGCCGGTGATCTGGAACTCCGCGACGAACTGTTCCATGTCACTGTCTTGGGCGGACTTCATACCCAGGTCTTGCACGAAGCGATAGTACGTTACAGCACACTCGAAACAACGATGCTCCAGGGGGTGCCGAAGGCCGCCGTCCGCGGTGCGGACCCAATCGATTCCTTCCCGATGCGGTTCGGGTTCGGGCGGAGGTTCGTTGGCAGCGGCGTCGCACGCGGCATTCAACTCGTCGATGGACATGCCGGAGTCCTCCGCCTCGGTTTCGTCTCTGTCCCAGCCCATCTCGCGTTCGATTCGCTCCTGGGCTTCATCCGAATGGCCGTACTTGTCCAGCAACTCGCCGTACTTATCCGTGCGCGCATCCGCTTCGCGCATGAACCGCTCGTAATCGTGCTCGTCCCATTCGAGGTCGGGGTCCTTCTGCCCGAGCTGGTGGCGTTGGATGGTCTCGTCGAGCGTCCGTATGAAGCCCGCCATGCCGGCCTCGGCTTCCTGCGCGCGTCGCGCCTCGTCCTGGGGCGTAAGACGCCATTCGGGCGGTGAGATCTCGAGGACATAGTTGGCGCTCTCGATCACGACCCGTCCGTTCGCCTCGCTGAACCACTCGAGGTAAAGGGCGTTCGCCAGGCGCTCGGGCGGCTTCTCGTTGCGGCGGATCATGCCGAGCGCCTCCTCGGTCGGGATGTCGAACACGCGGACTTTGCGCGATGCCGTCAGGTCGCCGATCGTGCCCCGTTGGACCGGGGCGAGCCCCTCGATATGCGAAGGCCGGGGCCGCGGCTGCGGGTTGGTGAACGTCAGCAGGCAGCCAGCGAGGTCGGGATGAGCATTGCCGCGAAGCTCGAGCACAACGGGCTCAGGCCGGCCCTCCAACCACAACCGCCCCCGCACGACGCCCTTGATCCGGTTGTCGATCTCGCCACGCGCGACGCTGTCGTGTATCCGAAAGGCCATAGTCCACTCCTGTGTTGCCGCACTTCGTCCGTTCTGACCTCCTTGCGACCGCCAGCCTACAGGCAGTCACCCGCGTTGTCCAGTCGGCCCGATACCAGAGACGCCGGGACGCCCATCGCACAAGTCTCGACAGAGGGGCAGGTCTTTGGGACAGTCCGTGAAATCGCTGCTCCATGCCCGCCAACCTGAGTCCCGAGTACGAGCGCGCCGATCGGCGCTTCCGCGAGGCGCACACCGATGCGGAACGCATCGCGGCCCTCCTCGAGATGCTGAGCACGATCCCCAAGCACAAGGGCACCGAGAAGATGCAGGCGGACATCAAACGCCGCCTGAGCCATCTGCGCCGCGAACAGCAAACCGCCGCCAGCCAGTCCAAAGGGCCTGACCCGTTCCACATCCCCAAGAGCGGCGCGGGCCAGGTGGCCCTGGCCGGGCCGCCGAACACCGGCAAGAGCGCGCTGCTGGCCGCGACCACCCACGCCCCGGCGCGCGTGGCCGATTACCCGTTCACCACCACGGTGCCGCAGCCGGGCATGTGGATTCGTGAGGGTGTGCCGATCGAACTGATCGACACGCCTGCGTATACGCCCGATCACCTGCCCACGGGCTTGTTGGGGGCCCTGCGCAACGCCGACATCATCTGCCTGGTCGTCGATGCCGCCGACTCCGTGCCCGACCAGGTCGAGTCGTCCCTGGCTCAACTCCATGAACGCGGCCTGGTGCTGCGCAGCGTGCCACGGAACGTCATCGACCCGCACGAATCCAACCAGCGTTCCGGCCTTGTGGTGGTCAACAAGGTCGACGGCGCGCGGGCGGAAGATGTCCAGGCGGCGCGCGAGTTGTACGCCGCGACGATCGAGTTGATCCCGGTCAGCGCGCAGACCGGTCAGGGACTCGATGCGTGGTTTGGGCGCCTTTGGGATCTGCTGGCGATGATCCGGGTCTATGCCAAACAACCCGGCCATTCGCCCGATCTCGGTCGCCCGTTCACGCTGCCCGCCGGCGCCACCGTCGCCGAGTTGGCCCGTCACATCCACCGCGGCCTGCCCGATACGATGAAGTTCGCCCGGCTCTGGGGCCATACCCGATTCGCGGGGCAGCAGGTCCACAAGACCGAGGTTCTCCAGGACGGGGATACCGTTGAGATCCACGAATGATACCGGATGCGCGCACCATCCAGTGGGATGAAAGACCACAAGGCACAACATGGAACAACGCCCGCTCGCATTGTCTCTTCGCATCGGCCTCTTTGGAATCGGCCTGGACACGTATTGGCCACAGTTTGCCGGACTGAAGGAGCGGCTGGAAGGCTACCTCGAGCGCGTGGCGCAGAAGCTCGCGCTGCCAGGCGTCGAGGTCGTCAACCTCGGTCTCGTCGATACCCCCGAAAAGGCCCTCGCTGCCGGCCACGGATTCCGCCAGGCGGACGTCGACCTGATCTTCCTTCACGTCACGACCTATGCGCTCTCGTCCACCGTGCTCCCGGTGGTGCGCCGCGCGAAGGTGCCGGTGATCATCCTCAATCTCTCGCCCGAGGCGGCGATTGACTACGCGTGGTTCAACCAGCTCGGCGACCGCACGAAGATGACCGGGGAGTGGCTTGCCCTCTGCGCGGCCTGTCCCGTGCCGGAGATCGCCAACGTCTTCAACCGCGCCCGCATCCCGTTCCACCAGGTCACCGGGATGCTCGAAAACGACCCGGCGTGCTGGGGCGAAGTGGCCGAATGGGTCGAGGCCGCGCGCGTGGCCCACGTGATGGAACATAACCGCATGGGCGTCATGGGCCATTACTACTGCGGGATGCTCGACATCTACTCCGACCTCACCCAGCAATGCGCCGGCTTTGGCGGCCACGTCGAGATCGTCGAAGTGGATGAACTCGCCGCATTGCGGGCCGAGGTGAGTGACGCCGACATCCGCGCCCGGGTGGCGCACTTTGGCGAGGCGTTCGACGTGCAGCCCGACTGCCCGCAGGCCGAACTCGAGCGCGCTGCGCGCACGTCGGTCGCGCTGGATCGGCTGGTCGAGCAACGTCGCCTCGGTTCGCTCGCCTACTACTACATGGGCACCGGCAACCCGGGCAACGAGGACGCCATCAGTTCCATCATCCTCGGCACGTCCTTGCTCACGGCGCGCGGCGTGCCGGTGGCCGGCGAGATGGAGATCAAGAACGTGCAGGCGATGAAGATCATGGACAGCTTCGGCGCGGGCGGGTCGTTTACGGAATACTACGCCATGGACTGGCGCGACGACGTGGTCCTGATGGGCCATGACGGTCCCGGCCACATCACGATCGCGCAGGGCAAGACCAAGGTTCGCCCGCTCAGGGTCTATCACGGGAAGGTCGGCCGCGGCCTCTCCGTCGAGATGTCGGTCAAACATGGCCCGGTGACGTTGCTCTCGGTGGTGCAGACCGCGGATGGCCGGCTCAAGCTGCTCGTGGCCGAGGGCGAATCGGTCCCCGGCCCGATCCTCGAGATCGGCAACACCAACAGCCGGTATCGCTTCTCCATCGGCGCCCGCAGGTTCGTCGAGTCCTGGAATGTCCACGGCCCGGCCCACCACTGCGCCGTCGGCGTGGGCCGCCTTGCCGCCAGGATCGAGAAGCTCGGACGGCTGTTGCAGATGGAGGCGGTCAAGGTGTGCTAGCGATCACAGGCTTCACGCTGAACCGCTGAACCTGATCCGGATTTCAGCGCTTCCCAGAAGGAAGTCTGTCTGCCAACATGCCGACGCGTTCGCGGCGCCCTTGGCGGCGGGCATCGGTCTTTGGACGCTGGTGACCTGCCGCCGCCGGCCCCCGACACATCTCAAACGTGAAAACCTTGCCACTCATCCTCGCCTTGTGCGGCCCCTGCCTCCTGCTCACCCAACCGATGCCCGCCTCCGCCGCTCCTCCGGTCAAGATCATCCTCGACGTCGACCTGGCCGAGGACGTGGATGATGCCGGTGCGCTGGCAACACTCCACGCCCTCGCCAACCGCGGCGAGGCCGAGATTCTTGGGATCCTCATCTCCTCGAAGAACGAATGGGTTGGCCCCTGCGCGGACGCCATCAACACCTGGTATGGCCGACCGGACCTGCCGATCGGCTACCAGCGCGGACATCAATACGGCTACCGCAACGCCAAGGACTCCGATCGCGAGACACCCTCACAATACGCCGAGGCCGTCGCAAGAAAGTTCCCCCGCGACCTCGAGCGAAGCAGCGCCGCCCCCGACGCCGCCCTGCTCAGCCGCAAACTGCTCTCCGCCCAGCCCGACCAGAGCGTCACCATCGTCACCGTCGGATTCCTCACCAACCTCCGGGACCTGCTCGATTCACGGCCCGACGAATGCAGTCCGCTGGACGGCGAGGCCCTGGTCAAGCAGAAGGTCAAGCAATGGGTCTGCATGGGGGGAATCTTTCCGAGCGGACGGTTTCCCGATGGCCAGGGCGAATACAACTTCATGTACGACACCGTCGCCTCGGTGCGCGCCGTCAACGACTGGCCAACCCCAGTCGTGTTCAGCGGGTTCGCCATCGGCGCCGCCATCAAGGTGGGGGCGCGCCTGGTCGAGACCCCCGAGGCCAACCCCGTCCGCATGTGCTACCAGCTCTACAACGGACTCAAGGACCGCGAGGCCTGGGATCTGACGGCGGTCCTGTACGCCGTGCGGGGTGCCAGCAATTACTGGACTCTGTCGGAGCCGGGTTTCTGCCTGATGCACGCGCGCGTCTTCCACGGCTACAACGAATGGATCCCAACGCCTCAGAAGCAGCATCGCTACCTGGTGGAAGCCATGCCGCCCGAGCAGGTCGGCAAGGTCATCGAAGACCTCATCCTCGAACCACCCCGCTCTGGCGTCGCCCCCCGCCTGCTCTGACGCGCCGATGGGTCGGCTCGCACCTGCACGTTCGACTGAACCCGCGTATTTCAAACCCCACCAGTGCCCAGGGCGGTCAAACTTCGCAAGGGGACTCCCTTGCGGGCTGAGGGCAGGAAATGGGGCGCTACACAGAGCGACACACGTGATGCAGCTCCGGGTCAGTTCCGTGTCGATCTGCGTCGACAACACCCAGGCAAAGGTCTGCTCCGTCGGGTCTTCGCCGACCGGCAGGGAACCAAAGCCGCTCTGCGAAGCGTTGCGGAGAGCGGCGTCAGTGGGTGGAATCGGGATGGGCAGCCGCCTCAGTTGAACTTGAACGTCAGGCCGACCTGCGGTCCCTGGCTGAGCACATCGTAGGCGAAGCGGTTCGCGCCACGACCCGTGTCGTAATCAGTGGACACCCAGCGGTAGCCGGCCTGGAGCGAGCACCGCCGGGAGATGTCCCAATTCACGTACGGGAACGCCTGCCAGCTCAGTTCCGTGCCCACGCCAAAACCGCCGGCATCGCCGCGCAGGTTCAGACTGAACTTCTCGCCCAATGGCAGCATCAGGAGCGCACCGACGAACGGCTCGAACCAGTCCTGCCTGCCAGTCGCATTGCGCCCCGCCGGCCCGCGGATCTCGCCGCGAATGCTGTTGTAGCGCACGCCGACGAGCGGCTCGAAGTACCGGCACACCCGGTAACTGAGCGACGGCTCGACGATCCACTGGTCAATGTCGCCGCTGAATCCGCCCTTCGACGCACCCAGCGCCATGAAGATGACATCTGTTGTCAAGGCCCAGCGGCCGTAGCCGACACGCACCGTGCCCATCGTGCCCAACTCCAGACTTTCCATCATGTCGCCGAAGCCAACATCGAGGTCGGTTGTGATGCCCTTGATCGTCACGTCACCCGACATGCCTGCGGCGAGCAGGTAGACCGAGCTGTCGAGGGTCAACTTCCGCTTCTCCTCCTCCTCCGCGCGGGCGGCGGGCGGCATGAGGATGGCGGTGAGGAGCAACGCGGTGAGGCAAGTACGTTTCATCGTTGGTGGTGGGGGTGTTGTGACTTCTGGCTGTGAAAATCGTCGTGCACGCCGACGCCTTCGTCGGTGATCGAGTGCCCGTCAGGTTCAACCGGAGCGGTCGTTTGTCCGCCTTTGGTGGCGATGACCGGCTTGCCGTGCGCCAGTCCCACGCTCGCCACGTAGATCAGCGCGAGCGGCCGGGCGGCTTCTCGGCCCAGCGCGTTCAGGCGCTCCTGCATCGCGGCGACCTTGTCAGGATGCGCGCCGGAGAGGTTGTTTTGCTCGAAGGGATCACTGGCGAGGTTGTAGAGCTCAACGCTCGTGGGGATCAACGAGCGCCAGATGAGTTTCCAATCGCCCTGCCGCACAGCCCCGCGGAACGGCTCGACGTTGCAGATAACCTCGGTGCGCGGGGAGGCTTGGCCCTCGGCCATCACGCTCCAGACGTTCACGCCATCGAGCGGCTTGCACTTGGCCGTGGAGGCGCCGGCCAGCGCGGCGAAGGTGGGATAGAGGTCCACGGCGTGGATGATGCCGTCCACGGTCTGCGGCTTGATCCTGCCCGGCCAGTTGGCACAGGCGGCCACACGGCTGCCACCTTCATAGAGCGATCCCTTGCCGTCGCGATAGGGGCCGTTGTCGCAGGGCAGCACCGTCCTGGACAGATCGGTCATCTGGCCGGCGAACATCGCGTTGCGGGTGCCGCCGTTGTCGCTGTGGAACAGGATCAGCGTGTTGTCGCGCAGCCCTGTCTGGTCCAGCGCCGCGACGACTCTGCCGATCTCGTCGTCGAGGCAGGTGACCATGCCGGCGTAGATGCGGCGCGTGGGCTCGGCGATGTGCCGATACCGGTCGATGTAGTCCTGGGGCGCCTGATAGGGCGTGTGCGGCGCGTTGAACGTGAGGTAGAGATAGAACGGCTTGTCCGCGCTCTGCCGGCAGATGAATGCTGCGGCGTCGGCGCCGATGAGCTGGGTCGTGTAGCCGCTCTCCTTGACCGGCTTGTTGTTGCGGAACCAGTCGAGCACGCCGGCGTCGCTGTGCGTGTAATAATCCAGTTCGCCGATCATGGCGCCGTACTGGTAGTCGAAGCCGCGTTGTTTGGGCCAATACTTGAAGTCGGCGTGACCGAGGTGCCACTTGCCGATGATCGCGGTGGCGTAGCCAGCGTCCTTGAGGCATTGCGGCAGGAGGTATTCGGTGGTGTCGAGCCCGTAGTTGGCCGGGCCGGGAATGACGATGGTTTGCAGGCCGTAGCGGAACGGGTACCGGCCGGTCATCAGCGCAGCACGCGTGGGCGTGCACATGGACTGTGTATAGAACTGGGTGAACGTCGCGCCACCCCGCGCAAGCGCGTCCAGATGTGGCGTCGTGATGTCCGTTGCGCCGTTGAACCCCACGTCCTTCCAGCCCAGATCATCGGCGACGATGTGGACGATATTCGGCCTTTGACCGGAGGCGAGCGCGGTTGGGTTCGTGCAAGCGAGCGCCGCGGCGGCGGCCAGCAGGCCCACGTTGAAGAGAAGTGGCTTTGTTTTCATTGGCTGTGGCTTTCCAGCCCTCAACAGTGCACAATTTGCAGGTTTCGGCTTTGCGGTGATCACACGTCTATGAAACATGCGGGCTACGGATTCGGGGCGTTGACGACATTGTGAACGGCTTCCAGGAGCAGTTTCCCGGGCACAGGTTTGCGGAAATACGCCGCGCAGCCGATCTGCCGGGCTTCCTGGCAAAATTCCGGTTCGTCGTGCGCGGTGACCATGATGACGTGTGCGACGTGCCCTTCGGATGAGAGCAGCCGGCACAGGTCCAGTCCGGACATGCCGCCCAGGTGGATGTCGAGGATGATGCAACTCGCGCGGGGGTGGGTCGGATCACGGAGAAAGGCCTCGGCGGAAGCGAAAACGACGGAATCCATCCCTGCCGCGCGCAGCAAACGGCTGATCGCACGGGAGAAACTGTCATCGTCGTCCACAACCGCCACATACATCTCGTGTTCGCTCATTCCACGCGGCCCCGTTTGGGCATCCGAGTGCGGACCGTAGCGCGGGCGGAGGCAAGCCGGCTATTGTCCTTTGGTGCAGTACGCTGGGAAGGGCTCGGACCCGGAAATCTCACCCACGGACCGTCAGGAATGCCGCGACCGCCCGACTGGTGAGATTTCCGGGTCAGGAGTCAGGGCTCAGCGCGGGGGGAGTGCGTCTTGGGCTCTGCCCGGGACTGCGTGCCCCGGCGCCTCACCCTGAAGTGCCTGCCTCCCTCCAGCCCCTTGCTCCAACACGCCCGCTTTCTCCGTCAGTCGCACCAACTCGGCGACCGACTGCACCTGAAGCTTGGCCATGATGCTGGCCCGATGCGCCTTGATGGTGCGCTCGCTGACGTCGAGGTTTCCAGCGATTTGCTTGTTCAACTGGCCGCGCACGACGTGTCCAAGCACTTCCCGTTCACGCGACGTGAGCGCATCGAAGCGGTCGAGCAATTCCCGCCGCCGCGTCCGTTGCGCGCGCTGCCGGGCGTCGCGGGCCAGCGCGCGTTCAATGGCAGCGAACAGAATCTTCCCTTTGACCGGTTTGGTGAGAAAATCCTCCGCGCCTTGCTTGATCGCATGAACCGAAGTCGGAATGTCGCCGTGGCCCGTCAGAAAGATCAGCGGCAGCGGATGGTCGACCGCGGCCAGCGCGTCCTGCAAGTCCAGCCCGCTGGGGCCGGGCATGTGGAGGTCCACGATGATGCACCCGGGTTGGTCGCCAGGCGGGTGTGCGAGGAACTCCGTCGCGGAGGCAAACCCTTGAAACGCGTAGCCGCCCGCTTTGAGCAAACGCGCGATCGCGGTCAGGAACGAGGTGTCATCGTCCACGACGAAGACGGTGGGTTGGGCGGGATTCACGATTCTCGCTCCTCCTCTGCCACCGGTAAGATCAAGCGGAACAGCGCGCCACCGCCCGCCTGGTTCGCAGCCGTGAGCCGGCCATGATGCGCCTCGATAATCCGGCGGGAGATGGCCAACCCCATGCCCATGCCGTTGGCTTTGGTGGTGGAAAAGGGCTCGAAGAGACGCCCCAACTGGTTCGGCTCGATGCCGGGTCCGCAATCGCTCACCGCCACCTCCACGGCGCCTTGGTCATCGAGGCGGGTGTGCACAGTGAGGCGCCGCGTCTCGGGTGCCTGTCCGGCCATGGCTTCCATGGCGTTCATGATCAGGTTCAGAAGGACCTGCTGCAGATGGACGCGGTCGCCCTGCACAGGGGGCAGTCGGGGTGACAATGCCGCGGCAATCGTTGTCTTCCGCAACGCCGCATCGCCGCTGACCATGCGAACCACGGCTTGCACCACGGAATTCAAGTCGATCGGCCTCAGCTCCATTTGGCGTTTCCGGAACAGGGAGCGCATCCGGCAGATGACTTCGCTGGCGCGCTCATCGTCTTTGCGAATGTCCGCGAGGATGTCGCGCAGTTCAGCCAGCGCGGGTGGATTCTGACCGAGAAACATCTCCGCGGCTTCGGTGTTGCTCAGGATGGCGCCCAGCGGTTGGTTGAGTTCATGGGTAATCGAGGCGGCCAACTCACCCATCGTGGAGACACGTGACGTGTGGGCCAACTCCGCCTGCTGTCGTTGCGCCTCGGCTTGCGCCTGCTCGCGTTCCGTCACGTCCAGCAACACGCCGAGCATGTTGACCGGCGCGCCGTCTCGAGAGTGCGCGCGTCCGCGGGCCGCGATCCAGCGCGTTTGGCCGTCGGGTCGGACGATGCGGCATTGGATCTCGTGAATCGTCTGGTCCTGCAACGCACGGTCCAGCGCTTGTTGCACCGCAGTCCGGTCGTCGGGATGCAGCCGGGCGAGGAACATGGGCAATGTCATGCGTTCACTGGCCCCCCAGCCGAAGATGTCCTTGGCTTCCGGCGTGGCTTCGATGGCTCCACTCGCAACGTTCCAGGACCAGATGCCCACCTTGGCCGAGGTCGTGGCCAGGCTCAATCGCTCCTCGCTTTGGCACAGCGCGCCCTGGAGCCTTCGGAGCCGGCGCCGATTTCGCCACAGCAGAAAAATGAGCAACCCTTCCAACAGACACAACGCATGGATGGCGATGAGTTGCCACTTGTATTCCTCCCAGAACGTCGGGACGCGGAAGCGCACTTCGCGGCCGGCGGGCAGGCCTGCCTCGCTGATGTCCCAACGGCGCAACTCACGCCAGTCATAGGCGGGCTGACTGGGTCGGGTGGGGCGAACATCCGCGGGCGTCTCGCGACGTAGCAGCCTCAGGCCAACCCGGGCAGCCTCGCGTCCGAGCGCTTCCATCGAAATCAAACGGCCGCCGACGATCCCGTTGCCGAGGTGATGTTCAAGGACGCCAAACAGAGGTGCGTTGGCCGCCGCATGAAGGATTCGGAGCGCGCGCTCCTGTTCGTAGGGCACGCCCGCCGCATCCATGGCCAGCATGCCGTAGAGCACCGCCGACCGCGGAGGCAGGCGAGCCACACGGGCGCAGATTTGGTCAAGCGTCAGTTCGTTGACATAGCTGACGGCCACGCGGCTGGCAAAGGGCGCGAACTCGCGCCGGCATTGCTCAGTCCAATAGAGTTCAAACGGCGACTTTCCCAGGACCATGATCACGTTCGTCGTCGCGGGCAGGACCTCCAGGATATTCTCTAAAAGCACCGCAAGCTCGACGTGAATCGGGATGATGGTGGCGTTGGTCGTGCCAGCCATCGCCGGGACCATCCGTTGGTTGACCACCCCCACCAGGGGTGTGGAGGGAAAGAGCCGTGAGCGGTGCCGGGCCATGAAGAGCGAAGACGGCTCGGCGGTGGTCAGGATCAGGTCCGGCTGCCGCTGCGCAAACATGGCCTGCAGATAGTCCGCCAACGGGAGGTCCATCGCGGTTTCCTCGTAGCGCGCTGCTTCCATCGACGCTTCGTAGAACTCGAGGGGTTCCGACGATTGCCGGGCCAGTTCCGTGCGGAAGGTCGATGAGAGAATGTTGAACGGCGCGAACTCACGCCCGTGGGAGTGAAGAATCAAGACGCGCGGCGGCCCGGCCCCCTCGGCCGCAAGCGCCGAAAGCAGAAGGAGAAAGAGGCCTCCACCTATCCGAGCGCGCCGACGCGTGATGTGCGGTCTGTCCACAGAATGCTCCCAGGACGGTAGGCGCAGGACAGGAAAACTCAAGACCCAGCAAGGGTGTTCCACGGCTACAACGAATGGATTCCAACGCCCCAGAAGCAGCACCGTCACCTGATCGAAGCCATGCCCCCCGCGCAGGTCGGCAAGGTCATCGAAAACCTCATGCTCGAACCACCCCGCTCCGGCGTCGCCCGCCGCCCGCTCTGACGCGCCAATGGGTCGGCTCGCAGCAGTGCATTGGACTGCGCCAAACTGGACTGCGCCAAACTTGCTGCGCTGGCCAGCGCTTAATCGTACACCTTCAATGCAGGGAGAACATCCATACCTCAACCGCGCCGCCGGTCATTCAGGCAGAAGTCGGCCGTGGTGCCAAAGCGACTTCCAGTATTCCTAAGCATGGGAGAGCCTCAACTGAAGCATTCCCACGCGATCTGGCGCCCGACCTTCTTGAGGGCGTAACCGACCTCGCGCAGGTAATCGCCGTACACGACCTGCGTGTGAAAACCTTCCATCTCCCGCTGGAGACGTCTCCAATCCCCATCGGCAAGGATCTCCATCTGCGAGCGACAGGCCGGATAGGAGGGCGAGCCGATCACCTTGCCGCGGAACCCCTGCCATTTGCTGCACGCCAGGTTCGGCACGACCACGGTCACCACCTGGTCCTGCTTGTATTCGGTCTTGCAGGCCGCGCCGTAGTCCGACTCGTAGTGCGTCATGATCGTCGCCGGCTCGTAGTCCTGGCCGTTCATGCGCCGCGGGGCCTGGCAATGGGCCACCAGGAAAATCCCCTCGTGCGGGTGATGCGAGTTGCAGACGAAGGTCGGACGGCTCGCAATCCAGCGCAGCAACACGCCCGGCATCGTGTGCGACAGGTCGGTGTGGCAATAGGCCGTGTAGCCTTCGTCGTTGGCCAGGCTCAACACAAAACAGGCCGGCGTGCCCAGCATCGTGATCTGGCCGCGGCCCATGCAATGGGCAAAGCCGAAGTTGCTCGCCCCGGTCTCCTTGAGCAGTTCCCGGCAGACGTGCATGGCCATGTAAGAGTTGAATACGGACTTCCGATCCGTCTCGAGTTTGATGTTGGGCAGCTTCAACAGGGCGGCGGTCTGCTCCTCGACCTGCCTGACCACCGCGTCGTTCTCCCGCGCCGCCTTGAGCCGGGCGGTGAACTCCTCGTCCGTGACGTTGACAAACTCGTATCCCCACATCTCCTTGGCCACGCGCGGTCCGTTCTCCTGCGCCAGGGAACTGTAGGCGGCCAGCCCGCCGATCGTGAGCATTTTGGTGCCTTTGGCGTTCTTGACCCCGTACAGCGCCCGGAGCCGCCAGAGCAATTCAGGCTGGCTGTCGACCACCAGGTCGTCGGCGTCAAACCCTGGCACTGCCGGAACATCGCCGCTCTGGCGCAGGAACCGCCAGTTCGCGATCTCGAGACCAAGGTAGAACGGCCCCGACCGATGGCGCAGGAACATGATCATCGGCACCTCGAGCGGCCATTCGGTGCAGGAACCCGCAGCGTAGACAATGCACGCGTCCGTGTCGTCAACCCGCATCTGTCGAAGCCTGGCCTGCGAATCGAGCACCTCGACCGGATGCACCTGGATGGGGAACTCCGCCTGCGCCTTCAGGGCGGCGAGTTCGTTCCCGATGCGCCCGGCTTCTTCGCGCGCGGCGTCGAGGGTGTGGATCCCGCCGTAACTGCGCCACGAGGTCTGGTCCTGTCGAGTCGGCGCATCAAACACCAACACCGGCTTGACTCGCAGCGTCGCGCCGCGGGGAAACGGCGCGTCGGCGGGCACGCGCTCGGACGCGCCCTCGACCCTGGCGACGGTGAGAGTCAGAGCCCCGGCGGCCGCGCCGGCGGCCCCCAAGCCCTGCAGGAAATGGCGGCGTGAGAAACCGCTGGGCGCTGCCGTTTCGGCCTGCGCGTGGCAACCGCAGGAGGCCGCGCCCGACGGCGACCGCTGCCCCTGGTTGGGGATCGGTGAGGTGTGCGGGGACTTGGAATCGCGAGGAGTCTTCATGGCGAGTCGTGTCTTATCATGTGTTTGCTTCGAGCACTTTGGCGAAGATTGTCACGCTCACAGGCCAGTCACGTGTTCATTCTCTGGAGCCACTCAGCGCTACGTATGGATGACCGTGTGAATACTGGGACTGGCGCCAAGTTACAAGCGCCAACCGTCGTTGCTGGCGCGCGTGCAAATCCGGCAACGGACTCCATCGCGCAAAGTCACTTCGCTTCCTTCCGGCTTTGTTGCAGGGAGACCGGTCCAAGCAAACCCGAGTCGAGCAGCCTGGCGTCACGAGGCATGGCGACGTTGGAACGTGTGAACCTCTGCTCCTCTGGCAAGCCGGCATCGCCAATCATGCGGTTCGGCCAAAGATTGACGACGTCGATCTCCAGCGTGTTGTTCCGGGTCTCCATAGCTTCGGTTGCGGCTGGGCCGCGCTGCGTTCAATGCGCCTCCTGGAGCTCGAGGATCTCGCCGGGCGCCGTTCCCCAGGTGAAGCGGGCGCCGGTGGCGGTTTCCGCTGCCTTTCCGTTCCGCACGAGTTGGACGTTCTTGCCTGGCCACGGGTTTTGCACGGTGCAAGCGCGGCCTTTCTCGCTGCGAATCTTCACCGCACCGACCACGCCGTTCGTGAGTTCCGCAGAGACGAGGAAGGCGCCCACCGCGCGCAGGCTGCCGAAGCGGGCGTCTTGTTCCTTCGGCCAAACGGGGAAGAAACGGATGACGCCCTCGTGGCTTTGCATGAGCATTTCGTTGATGGCCAGAAAGCCAGAGACATTCTCGATGCCGCCGCCGCCGTAGGTCAGCACCAGGTTCGGCATCGAGCAGCGGTCGCATTCCTTCCGCAGGTTCGCGAGGATCGTTCGGGGATCGTAGCCGACGCGGGCGCAGGCGGTGTACCAAGACGAAAATCCGTTCCCGTCGTGCCAGCGGCTCATGGCGTCAATCGTGTTGTGGCACAGCTCGAGCAGCTTCGGATCGCTGTCGAGACCGATGGCGCCGGCAGGGAAGATATGCTGGATGCCGAGCGTGTTGTCGTTCCACCAGGCGGTGCCGCGCTCGCTGTAGCGAAAGACGGTCTGGCCGTCGCGCGTTTGTGTTGGATAGGCGCTGATCTTATCGAGGATGTCGCGCCACGTGGCGTGTTTGTCCTCGTCCACCCCCAGTTCCGTGCTCATCGCGAGCATGGCGTGGAACAGCGCACGGACGAGGCCGAGCGAAAGGACCGGATTCATGTTGTCGCCGGAACCTTCGTGAATAGCGTCGTTGGAGATGACGTAGCGGCCATTCTCGAGCTTGAGATAGTGTTCCCAAAACTCGGCCACTTCGCGCAGATAAGGATAGCCGGTGTTCTTCAGCCAGGCCAGGTCCTGCGTGTATTGCCAATACCAGATGAAATTCAGCGCCGCGTAGGCTGCATTCGAGCGCTGGCCCCAGTCGCCATCGGGATTCTCCGGAGACAGTCCCCACGGCCCAATGCACACGGGGAAATGCACGCCCCGCCAGCCGCGCCGCCGCGCCATGGCCCGGCCATCCGGCACGGATTCCCAGATCGCCTGGTAAAACGGGAGCGAAAGATCGGCGTGGTTCGCGCCATAGACGATGTAGAAGGGCGCCTGGAAGTTGTAGTTGAGGTGGAAGTCTCCGTGCCAATTCGGGTGGTCGGTTGTCAGCCAATTCCCCCAGAGGCCCGGCGCCACCTTGCCCGGTCGGCTGCAACTGCCCATCACATAGAGCGCCGCATGCCAGCGCTTCTCGATCTCCGGGTCGGGGATTTCAATGAAGGAGCGCGCCCAGAAATCCGTCCACCACGCGCGGTGTCGAGCGGACAGCCCGGCTGTCCCGGCTGGCGTCAGACCGGCCACCAGCTCCCTCGCCGTTGCCGCCGGATGCTTCGCATCCAAATCGCTCAGGATGGACGTCGCGAGGGTGACGGGCGTCCTGGGTTCCAGCACAAAATCCAAACCGTGCGCCCCAACGGCGCGCAGCATCACCGCCACCTCACGGGGCTGGCCGGGCAGACCATCCGCTTTCCGACTGAAACGGTCGCTCGTGACGACGCGGCTTCCGCGGCTGGCCGCGAGTTGGCCATCCACATAAGCGCACATCCGCTGACCGTCGAACGTGCCGACGACATACAGCCATTGGCCGAGTGCAAGCGGTTGCTCCGTTTGGACGACGGTGCCGTTGATGGCCCAACGGAGCCGGCCATTCGACAAGCCCAGGCTGTAGGCCTGATTCCACTCGCCTTTGCTGACGAGATAGTTCGCCTCTTTGCTCGTGCCGGCGATCTTGATCCATGCGGCGACGCTGACGGCCTTGCTCATCCTCGGCACGATATATTCACGCCAGGTGGCTTTCCCGTCGAAGCGTTCCGGCTTGGCGGGTTGGGCAGAAACCTCGCCGCTCAAGACCACGTTGGTAACCACCACCTCCGCCAATTCGCCATCGAAATACCACCGCCCCCCACCGTACAACTCGCGCCCGACCGTCGCCGGCCGATCATTGTCGGCAATGTGCCCGGGCACGTCGCTGCTCGCGCCGGAGGCGACCCGCACGGAGACGTTTACGGGCTCATTGCCTTCGCACTGCAATTCCGTCAGCAGGAGGTTCGTGTGGGCGTCCACCCACGATCGCGTGCGCACGGTCACACCGCTTTTCGTGATGAAGGTCCCGCGAACTTCCGCCCGCGCCAAATCCTGCTCCTGCCGGTAGCCGGCGCCTTGCAGAGCCGGAATCCCGAGTTCCACCCGCCCGACGTTGATGACCTTTGCGTCGCCCGGATGCCGGGTCCAGAAATCGTTCTTGCCGAGGTAGAACACCTGTGCCTCCGGCGGGCCGGCGAGGGTCACCCCCACATCGCCGTTGCCGAGCAAAGGGCCGTCCGGCATCCCGCGCGTGGGCACCTGGCGGGGCGGTTGGGTGAAGATGCCGAGATGTTGCGAGACGTGGTCGAGGTCGCCGCCGTCTACGACCGTGAGGTGCTGATTCCGCTCAACGATCCGGTATGCGGCGAGGCGCGAACTCCGAGGACCCGGGGAGCCTGCTTCCCCTGCCGAGGTCAGGTGGCTGCACGGGAGGCAGAGCGCCGTCAGCAGGACGAGGAACGGCAGGGCATGGGCTGAATTCATCGCGGGTGGCCGGTTGTTTGGGACGATCATGGCGCCTTTCTGAGTCCTTCCCATTTCACCACCCAGCTTCCGTCGCTGGGAAACCCGGGCGCGTGGTTCGTGGGCGAAGCGCGTGTCGC
Organism: Verrucomicrobiota bacterium; assembly: GCA_022710935.1. Lineage (GTDB taxonomy): Bacteria > Verrucomicrobiota > Verrucomicrobiia > Limisphaerales > J093 > MWFF01. Next base: position 41,822 of record JAKLFY010000011.1, on the reverse strand, counting down.
GCCGAAGCCTTCAGGCGAAGGCGGATCCCACCCGGCCGCCATCATCGCGACGGCGTAGAGCAGCCCGCCGTTGCCGGGAAGATACGGGCAAGGACCGCCGATGTTCACACCGCGTTGGTCGTAGTGGTTCTTGTTGCCGGCCTCCTTGAGCAGCGCCTCGATGGCGATCTGTGGCTCGCCCACACGGGCGGCGGCCATCGCCATCCAGGGAAAGTCCCAGCCCCAGCACTTGCTCCAATCCCACGTCTGCCAGACCCTGCGCACGGTGCGGTGGGCCGTCTCGCGGTCCACCCCTTCGATCGGCGGCAACATGCCCAGGACGCCGATGGGATCGGGATGTTCCCAGGCGCGCTTCGTGTAGGTGTCGTGCCACTCGGCGGAATGGACGAATACACCATCCACCACCGGCAGTGGGGCGAGGCAGCGGCGGACCTCGTCCCAGCGCGGCTCGCGGGTTAGTCCCAGACGCTCACGCCAGCGCTGTGCCTGGTCGAGTCCCCAGCGCCAATAGGCGAGATCAAACACGGTGTCGCGTGTGATTCCCTGCTCGCTCGGCGGCATGATGGGCTGCAAATGAAACACCCCTTGGTCGTCGCGCCTCGGGAAGTCCGCCATGTAATCCGCCGTCGTGAAGACGATCTCCCTCCATTTCGCCAGGGTGCGCGTGTTCGGCCGCAATCGGTATTCCAGTTCGGCGAAGAAGAGCGGATGGGGCTGCTGCCAATGCAGGACAAAGCTGCCAGCCCACGGCGCGGTGCGCCCTTCGGGCCCGGCCTGTTTGCCCCACTTGGCGCCCCGATAGTCGAACTGCCTCGCCAGTTGCGTGGCCACCGGCAGGAACTTCTGGTAGCAATCCAGCGCCCGTTTCGCCATCGCCCAGCGGTCCCACAACCCGTAGTGCGCCAGGTGCCACCAGACCATTTCCATGTGAAACTGGCTGCTCCAGAAATCCACGCCCATCAGGCCGGTCTCAGCCGAAGGCCAACTCCCGGCCGATTGGGCAGCCATCTGGTATTGCGAGAGCACGATGCGCCGCTCGAGTTCGTGCCAGCGTGGGTCCTTGCTTCCCGACAAGTCGATCGCTCCTCCGGTGGTCCAGAACTGCTCCCAGCGCTCCGCCGCGGCGCGCTGCGTTTCCGCTACGCTGGGCAGGGCATCGAGTGGCTTGTCCCCGAAAGCGCAGACGAACTCGAGGTGCCCGGAGCGGTCGCCCATTAGCTCAAAAGTGTGTGTCCACGCCGCCGTTTGGATGGCTGGCGGTTTGCCGTCCTTGGCTTCGATCTGTTTTCCAAAAACACCACCTTCACCCCAGCCCACGCTCACCTGATACGTCGCGGCGTCCGCAGCGCGGCGAATGTCGGCGCGCCCTGCCTGTGCCTGCACGGTCAGGTCGCTGGTGTGTGCGCCGTGCCGATTCCAATCACCCACCCAGGGCGAACCGCTATTCCCGCTCGGATACGGGAAATCCAGCGCCACGACCAGTTGCCCCTGTCGCAGCAGAGGTGACTCGGCGCGCACGGCGACCAGGTCGAGCGTGGGATGCACACAGGTCTCGACCACGACCGAGTGGCCATCCACCGTGAACCGGCTCGTGTGCAGGCCGGCCCACAGATCGTATCGTCGCGAAACCGCACTGACGTCCTCCGGCTTCAAGACCGTTCCATCCCCGCGCAGAAACCGCAGACGGGCCAAATTCATCGGATGCGGATTGCGGAACATCCAGCCGTCGAGCTCGCCGCGGGCCGCCGCTTGACGCATTGGGCCTTGAATTCGCCCGGTCTCCACCGTTCCCGTCGGCGGAACATCGTCGGGCGTGCATCCCGGCGGCAGCGCGGCGGAGTGCCAGGCCCAGTGCGACAAGGTGCTGCCGCCGAACGTCTGCAAGCCCGTGGCATCGGCATTGAAACAGAACTCGCCGTTGCCCAGCGGCACCTGTCCGCGCAGATCCTTCCACTCGAGGTTGTGCCGCGTGACCAGCGCGTGACGGTCAATCGCGCCGCGGGCAGCCGTCGGCGCCGCAACGAGGCACCAGGCACTGAGGCTGGCAAGGAGCCCACCGCCGGCCGATCGAAACAGAATGACGTTGCGCATGGCTCTTTGTGGCAGATCCGTTTGCCGAGGGACGCATTCGTGCACGTGCCCCGGACTATTCTCGAAGATCATTGACCCAAGGATTCAGGCACTTTCACGAACCGGCGCTGCCCGGTCTTGACCGTGACCGTGACACCGCTGACCCGCGTTCCATTCTGCGCCTTCGCGGTGGGCGTCCGCGGCGCGTCATCCACAAGCAGGACCGCATGTTCACCGGGAAACAGCGCCTCCCACGTGAGGTCCGGACCGGCGTGGTTCGCCAGGGTTGTCGTCCGATTGCCGTCCTCGTGGCGCACAAGAACGTCATTGACACCCACCGGCACGTGGTCCAACTGCGCCCAGGCGACCTCCGCCGGCAACCGCCCCAGCGTGGTGACCGCGCGGCGGGGCGCATCGGGCTCGATCCCCAGGATGCGGGTGGCAATGTGACTGATCACGGCAAACGACACTTCAGGATAGCGGGACCGGCTGTCCAGGACGTGCTGGAAGTAGCGCCAGCCGCGCTCCTTTTGATTCCACGAATAGAAGACGTCGGGCAGGTAGGTCCAAGCCTCGATGTTCGGACTGGGCTTCGCCTGAAAACGGTCGTGGATGAAATCGAGATAGGCCGTCGCGCGAGCGCCGGGTTCGCACAGGCCGGTGTAGGGGATGAACCAGCTCGTCTCGTAGCCAAAGCCGGTCACCGGCCGTCGCCCGGGATGGTCGAAGCCGATCCGGTAGCGGCCCGCGGCTACGTCGTACCAGGTGTCGTTGAAGGCGCGCCGCAAGCGCTCGGCCTTTGCGGCCCAGGCCTCGGCGCCGGCGCCGTCCCCGCGCGCCCGCAGAAACCCCGCGTAAGCCTCGAAAGCTCGCCGCTGAGTGCCCAGGCTATCGGCGGACTCGGCCAGCACAATCCCCGGCATCTCGTTGTAGGTACAGGCAATGCCCCACCCCGTCGCAGCCTGGCCTTCGACAATGCCGTTTCCATCGCGATCGTGCGCCGCGACGAATTCGTTGACGGTGCGGGAATAGAAGCCATGCAGGATCGGGTCTTCGACCAAGGCGGGATTGGCCGTCCAGAGATACTGCCGATACGCGCCATGGATCAGGTCGAACATGCCGGCGGTATTCCGCCAGAAATGCCGGTCGTCGCGGTAGTCGCAGGCCATGGGCGAGCCATCGTAGTTGATCTCCCAAAGCGTGAACCAGCCCCGGGCCTCGGTCTGGTGCGACGCGAACTGCCGCAACATGGCGAGGTTTTCCCGGTGCAGGCCGAGGAGCGCGGCCCCGTCGATCTGATGGACAAAGTCTCGCTGGCAGTACCCGCCGCGGTCCGGCAAGGCCGCCTGGTAGCAGCCGCCGTTATCGGGAGGCACCTTGCTCAGCGCCGTCCGTTTGGCCCACGCAAAACCGTCCGTAAGATAGGTACCGCTGGAGGTGAGGACGAGACGGCTGTGTGTTGGCAACGCTTCGGTTTCGGCGGTGCGTGAATTGGCCGGCGGGAAGCGCGGGTCCATGGGGCGTCGTTCCGGCTGGTATTCGGCTTCTTCCTGGCTCACGCCCGGGGAAGGCAAGTCGATTCGGGCAGGCAATGGGGCGGGATGGACCGGATACGGCCTCCCAGCAATCGTGACGACCTTGGGCGTCGCCGACCGCGGCTCCTGAGCTCCGGTTGATATGCCGGCAGCCAGCAGGGCGACCACGATCAGTCCCCAAGTCGAACGCGGTTTCCAAATGTGCGTGTTCATCTTCTCAATGGTTTATTCGAACCGAAGGTGTTTGGATGATCATTTCGCCGGAGGACTCGAGGGGCCGCCCAGGAGCGTGGTGTAGCTGGCCGGTGAAAGGACGAATTCAGCCTTGCCACTGCGCACTTCCACACGCCCGGATTCCTCCATTTCCCTGGTGGCGTCCGTAACGAGGCGTCGCGGGGCGCTCACCCTTTCCGGCAGGCCCCGCGGCACGACCGGGCGCTGCCCCCCATTGTTGACCAGGTGAACCGCCAGAGACCGGCAGATGCGCGGCAGCTTCCCCTCGTCGAGCGCGACACCTCTCGCGCCGGGCGGCTGCGGAACCGAGCTGCGGGCCCAGCGCGGCGGGTCCCAGGCGCTGACGATCACAGGCAGGCCGCGCCGGGACAACGTCTGCGCCATGGCCATTGCCTCTCGAACCCGCGAGGCCAGCCGCCCCCCCCGCGCCGTTTCGAGCGCAAACGCGCTTTCGTCCGGGTCCCAATCCGCCCAGGGCATGTCCACGCGCCCCCACGCCACCCGTAGATGGTCGAGGTTGTATTGAATGACGGACGGATCGGTCCTGGGAAACTGGAGGCGGAAGTTGCCCCCAATGCCGTCGAACGAATGGCCGGGACGCGTCGCATCCAGCGTCAACCGAGCGGGCTCCGCATCCCCGGCGGTGCTGGCCCTCAACTTCAGCCGCATTGAAACGCGCTCGCCCGGCGGCTTTGAGGTCATCCGAGCCTGCACCCGGAGGCTCGCCGCAAGGACTGTTCCAACACGGTCTTCCGCCTGGAGCACCTCGACCGAGCCACCGGCGAACTCGTGCGCCGGAATCTCGAAGCACCAGAATATCCCGGCTGTCGTTGATCCGGCCGGCACCGTGGCCTCGATCTCGAGTTCGGCCTCGCCAACGGCACGGTCCTGAGCGCTCAAAGTGAAGTTCAGATTCTCGATGGTCGAAGTCACCGTGCGCCGGTCGCCGCCACGCGCGTACCTCGGCCGCTGGAGATACTTCACGGCCGGACTGAACCCCGACCAGTCTGGACGCACGACACGCAGGCCGGCCTCGAACTCGATCCATTCGCCTTCGACGCGCATCCCCGCAGGCGTGCCCCAGGGCATTACAAAGGTGTGGTTGTCCGGCGCTCCCGTTACCTGGGCCGCACGGGGCGCGCCCTCCTGGCGATCGCCCGGTGGATCCCCCGCCGCGAGCCGCGGCAGGACGCAGACGATCCACAATAGCGCCACGAGAGTGGTCGAGACGCGCGGGGGCAGCGCGGGTGTCATACCGAGTGCGAGGATGGGCCGTTTCGTGCGGCCAGGCAACATCTCACAGGGATTGGAAATCGCGCCAGTTTGCTATCCGTTTCATGCTCCCGCTGGCTCACGCGACGGGCGCCACCGCGCTTTGCGGGGCTCCGCCGAGACACCGCTACGGGGAATCCCGCAGCGCGGCGCCCTCGCTCGATCCGCTTTGCTTCGGCTCCGGAAGCCAGACGATGGAACGGGTGACTGTGGATTCGCCGGTGGGCGCGCGGTCGTCGTTGCTGTAGAAACCGAACACGGTTTCGCCCTCGGGCCGGTGGTAAAGAAAGCTCCCTGCATTGGGACTGGGATTTCCCCAGCTCAGAATGCCCAGGCCAAAGTCGTCCGGCGACGCGTGACCCACATCGCCCTTGACCCACACGCTCATGGTCCATGGCGCGTTGCCGGAGATGTGATGTGGAACGGGCGTCCGAACCTTCGCTGTCGCGAGCTGGCGATGGGTGAACTGACGGACGTGCAATTGTTGGACTTGGAAACGAGCGAGGAATTGAGCGGACTGCCCAGGCGGTTCGTTACCTGGCGGGATTACGAGTTCGGCGCAGACACGGCGTTCGTGGAGCGGTGTTTTGGCCGGGACGGAAACGCGCTGGCCGACGATCTGCAACCAGAGGAACGTCGAAAACTGGCCCGGATTCTCCGGCAGGTGGCGTATGGTGAATTCCTGAAGCGGCTGGAAGCGGCAGAGGCGGAAGCGCCGGCTGCGCCGAACGAACATGAGTAACGACCCAATCCATACCGAGCAGGCGTTTGAAAGCGTCATCGAAGATGCGTTGCTGCAGCGCGGTTACGAGCGGGGCGACAACGGGAAGTTTGACCGCGAACTGGTGTTCAACTCGGCAGACGTGCTGGTGTTTCTGCGCAATACGCAGTCGCGGGCGTGGCAGGAGTTGGGCAAGATTCACGGGCCGGAGGTGGAGAAGAAATTCCTGTTCCGACTGACGCGGGAGCTGGACGCGCGCGGGATGTTGGATTGCCTGCGCAACGGCGTGGTGGATTATGGCGTCCGGTTTCAGCTCTGCCACTTCGCCCCGGTCAGTTCGCTGAACCCGGAGACGGCGGCGCTTTACGCGGGCAACCGGTTGCAGGTGTATCGGCAGCTCCGCTATTCCAAACGCCACGACAACGAGGTTGATGTCGTTCTCGCGGTGAACGGCCTGCCCGTGCTCACGATGGAGTTGAAGAACCAGTTGACCGGCCAGACGGCCGGAAAGCAGGGCCGGAAGCAATACATTCAGGACCGCGATCCGAACGACCTGCTGTTCCAGTTCAAGAAGCGGGCGTTGGTGCATTTTTCGGTGGACACGGACGAGGTCTGGATGACGACGCGAGTGGCGGGGAAGCAAACCGTGTTCCTGCCGTTCAACCAGGGCCACAACAAGGCCGCCGGCAATCCGCCGAATCCGAACGGCCATCGCACGGCCTATTTGTGGGAAACGATTTTCGCGCGCGACAGCCTGCTGGATTTGCTCGGGCGCTTCGTTCATCTCGAACGCAAGGAAGTGAAGCTGGACGGCAAGGCGAAGACGAAGGAGGCGCTGATCTTCCCGCGCTTCCACCAGTTGCGGGCCGTGCGGCGGATTGGCCAATCGGTGAAACAGCCGGGTTGCGGGCCGGGAAAGAACTACCTGATTCAACATTCGGCGGGCAGCGGCAAGAGCCACACCATCGCCTGGCTGGCGCATCGGCTGGCGAGCTTGCATGACGCGAACAGCAAGTTGATTTACGATTCGGTCGTCATCATCACCGACCGGCTCGTGCTGGACCAGCAATTGCAGGACATCGTTTACCAGATCGAGCACAAGACCGGCGTCGTCGAGAAAATTGACAGGGATTCGCAGCAGCTTGCTGAGGCGCTCAAGACGGGGAAGAAGATCATCGTCACCACGCTGCAAAAGTTCCCGTTCGTCATGGAACACGTCGGGTTGCGCGATGTCTGGCGGGCTCAGAGCCAGGTCAAAGTTTCCGACCCGTCGCGAACAATCGTGGATTTGCTCGATGATCGGCCGCTGGGCGGTGGAATGCGGCACGTTGCGGACGTGCTGCGGAATTATTTCGAGGGCACGTCGCGCAACGATGACGAACTGGCTGGTCACGCGGTGATGCTAGGCAGCGGCGCAGTGTTCAAGCGGCTGGGCTATCTGCTCGAAACGCTAGGTATCGCTTCGCCGAAGCTCGTCGAACTTTGCACCAAGGAGATGAGCACTGGAATCAGTCTGCTCGATCCGAGCGCAAAACCAACCGGTGCAATTGTTAAACGCTGGGGCTTGCGCGTGAACGTGACACTTGTTGCTGACATACCATGATTACACGGCTGGACATCGAGGAGCGCGTGCGTGAGTGGGGACTGCGCGAAGACGTCGTTGAGAAAGACTACGTCATCGGCTGGGTGCTGTGGGGCATCGGCGCGGATGAGGCGCTTTCGACATCGTGGGCTTTCAAGGGCGGCACGAGCTTGAAGAAGTTTGACTGGCTTGAAGGGCGTTTGGTGCGTGAAGAACTGGCATCTGCGCCACAGCAGGGTGAAGAAACCGATGATTCTTGGACGCCGCCCGCAACAGTCTGGACGTGGGGCGAAGGCGTGCCAGTCGAGTCGCTTCGCTTCGCAGCCGCCAACCATCTTTGTGTGGACTTGGGCTACGGCAATTCCGTCCGGCGGATTGAGCCATACGCTTTCCGTCGAACGAAAGCTGGCAAGGTCTTGCTGTGCGCTGTCAAAATCCAGACGCGGGAATCACGGACGTATCGGTTGGATCGCATCCAGTCCATCAAAGTCACGAACCAACCGTTTCGACCAGCATTCCGTGTGGAGATTACGGGCAGAGGCCATCTCTCCGTCCCGCAGTTGGCGAGGACAACGCCTGCAAGACCGTTTCGTGCGGTCTCAACCTTCCGTGGTCCAAAGGTGGTTTACGTCGTCAAATGCACGAGTTGCGGGAAAGAATTCAAGCGAAGCAAAGCGGATTTCACGTTGCGCCCACACAAGGGCCGTGGCGGATGGCAATGTCCGTCGCACACTGGTTACTTGGTTCGCACCAGTTACGAATAAACAACTGACATTTTGGCGGTAAATTGGGATGCGCAGAGGTCAGAGATAGCCCAGATTCTCAGCCTTCAATTGAACGGCTACTTGCTCGGGGCTGATCTGCAAGGCGTCATTGAGAAACCCTTCGACAGTCTGGTCAATCGCGGCTAGGACTCTCTTGACGGTCTTGCGTCCCAACTCGCGGATCAAACCATCGAGTGCGCCTTCGATCAGGGCGCGGAACAGGTGCCAGCAGGTGTGGAATGCCCACTCGGCGTCAGGAGAGCCAGTTCCTTGCCATCGCGCGAATCGAGTGACAGTGTCTGGATCCACACGTTGCGGAAGCGCACCGGGTTGTGGTGTCCCTGCAGCTTGATAGGCCGCGGCTCCGGCCCCTCCTTCTCCCCGGCCCCGGTCTTGCCGGGGATGGAATAGTCGTCGTGGATCAATGCACCGTTCTGATAAACGGTGATGCGGGCGTTCTCGGTCTTTTTCCCACCACCGTCGAAGCGGGCTGCCCGGAAGACGATGTCAAAGCTCTGCCACTCTCCCGCCTTCTTGGAGACGAGCCGATCCGGCTTCCTCCGACGGTAAATGCTCCCGCAGTCGCTGGCTGTGTAGTCCGCCTCCGACACGCCGAATGAGTTGTGTATCTGGATCTCGTAGCGATTCTGGATGTAGATGCCGGAGTTACCGTCCGCCTCGGGGTCCTTGGCGTCCTTCACCTCGTTCACGTTGAATTCCACGTGCATGCGGAAGTCCCGGTAACTTTCCTTGGTGAGGACACTGTCCCAAGCCGGTGAGGCGGTGAGAATCCCGTCAGCGAAAACCCACTTGGTGGGGGCCTTGCCCTCAGGGATGAGGTTGGAGCCGTCCGGCCCGACCAGCGTGACCGCATCTGCCGGTCGCTCCGGCTTGCCGATTTCAATGATGCCCCGGGTTGTTCCGGGATCACCCGCCACCGCGGAGCGAACCACGGCGAGCAGACCAAGAACAATCAGGACAGGGCTGAGCATTTTCATCATTCTTTGAAGCGAAATCCCGAGGACGTCGGGTCATTTGGCTGTCTTCGCTGTGTTATTCCGCCCGGCCGCGCGCGGGTAGCGCACGACCTTCACATCGTTCGTTTGTGCTGCACCGGGCGAACTGCGGCCGGCGGTGATGAGCATTTCCAGCAATGTCTTCATCTCCGCGACTTTCCCCGGCTCGGCGGCGGCGAGGTTGTTGGTTTCGCCGAGGTCGTCCGCGAGGTTGTAGAGTTGCACGGGCTGTGCTTGGTCGCCGCCGGTGCCCCAGCCGCCGGAGCCGGGCGCGGGGATGTATTTCCAATTCCCCAGCCGTACGGCGGGCGTTCCTCCACTGGACGCGCTGACGGCATTCGCGCGAATCGGCTTGTCCTCGCCGCGCAGCAAGGGAAGGAGGCTGAAGCTATCCTCGCCCGCGTTGTCAGGCAGTTTCGTCCCCAGGATGTCGGCGACGGTCCGGAGCAAGTCGGCTTGATGAGCAAGTTGGTGGCACACGCTGGCAGGCTTGACGGTGCCGGGCCAGCGCACGATGAACGGCACGCGATGTCCGCCCTCCCGGGCGTCTGCCTTGCAGCCGCGCAAAGACACCCACGATCCCGTTCTGCAAGCGTGTGCGCCAGTGATACCGCCCGGTGAGCAGGGCGTAACGTGACGGCGAACACACCCCCGAAGACGAATGCCCGTCAGTGAAACGCATTCCCTGGGACGCAAGCGTGTCGATACTGGGTGTGGGAATCTTGCCACACTGCGGGTTGTAGCACTGCACGTCCCCATAGCCAAGGTCGTCGGCGAGGATGACGATGATGTTGGGCTTCTCCACTGGCGCATCGGCGGCGTTCAGCGCGGCCAGCGCCTCATGGGCGGCGGCATCATCCTTGATGCTCGACCAGTTGACGATGCAGATCAGCCGGCAGCGCGGGTCAGCCAGCGTCTTCTCCAACGCGTCGCGCCAGGCGTCCACCGTCCGCGGGCCCTGATAAAGCCACTCGACGGCCCCCCAGTGCGGCGCGTCGCTGCGCGCCAGCGCCTCCTGCACTCCCGCGTCCTTCGACGGGTCGCCAGCGTGGCGATAGAAGCTCCACCCGGGGCAACTGAACGGGTTCACCGCCGCGCCGTAAAGCAGTTCTTTCTCCTTCCATCCCGCGCCGTGGGTGTACAGGCGATCGCGCGGCACACCCAACTCGGACGCCAGCCGCGCCAGATCCTCCATGTGACGCCGCGCCACCTCGGCCAGGTCCGCCTCGGTGATTTGTCCTTCGGTGCGAATCCCGGCGGTCTTCACCGCGGCATAGCCGAGTTGCACCAACCCTCGCGCGGGCACCTCGGTGGCCTTGATGCCGTGCCTGGGGTCTTCGTCGGCCGGTTTGTCGAGCAAATCGTTGCCATTGGGATAGTAGAAGTTGTTCACGCCAATGGAAGATTCCCAGCCGACCTTCACCCCCGCCAGCAGGTGCCTCTGGTCAGCCGGCAGCGCCTTCCACCAATCCAGGATGATCGGCACCAGGAGCCGCATCTTCTCATGACAGGCCGCCCGATAGCGCGGGCTCATCAGGTTTGGCGGCGGGAGCATGCGGATCTGCCGGCCCCAGTTGAGCCATGAGATCTTGAGCGCGTCGTCGGAGTTCCACGAGAACCATTCGACATTCTCCTTGTTCCTCGGGTCGTAGCCGGGCTTCGTGGGATCCCACCAGTTCCACAGATCCGGGCGGTGCTGCCACCAATACTCGCCATCCAACCAGATGAAGAGCGGCATGCCGGTCTCGCGGGCCAGGTCCAGCCCGTTCTTGAGGTGGGCGATATGAGGGTCAACAGGCGTTTCATGGTGATGGAGCTGCCGTCCCTTCGTCGTGGTTTTCCTTTCGTCTCAGCTCAGTTCAGCTCGATCACCTGCAGGCTGGCGGCGAACGCGGGGTCCGGCGACAGGCGGGGCTTCTGGCCGCTGGTCGTGGTCAGGTTGCGGAGGGACACCCGCTCGGTCAGCCGGTATGGAAATGGGCGGGCGCCCGTGGACGACATCGCGCCGTCGGGGTCGGTGAAAAGGTAGGGGCCAGAGTAATCCTTGGGGTGCTGGCGGTCGTCGATCGTGAGGCTGTCGATGCTGATTTCCCGCGGCATGAAGCAGGGATAGCCGAAGTCGTGCTGCCCGTCGTTGCTCGCGCTGAGGAGGTAGGGCTGGACCGGTGCGCCGCATGCGGGGATCCAGCGGCTGTTGCGGATCACGATGCTGCCTTCCCAGGTGCTGCCGTAGTCGCCGCGCAGGGTGATCAGCGAGCGGCCGTTCAGCGTGGAGTCTTCGACCGTCAGCGTGCCCCGGCCAATGGCGTTGAGCCCGGCGAGGCCCAACGTGCAGCCGCGGATCGTGTAGGCGCCGGAAACGCCCTGGTGGGTGTCCATGCGGGACAGCGTGCAGTTCTCCAGGAGGATGTTCTTGCAGAAGTTGGCCCCGATGACGCCCCAGCGCGTGGCGTCGCAGATGTTCTCCATACGGCAACCGATCATGGTGAAGTTGACCACTTCGTTCGCGCTCAGGTCGTAGGTGCCCATGCTCACCGGTTTGCCGGCGGCGCCGATGGTTCTGTAGGTCTTGTGGCCGGTGACGAAGCAGTCGCGCAGCGTCACGTTGGCGCAACTGCTCACCGCGAGGAATCCGCCGTAGGGATGGCCGGTGTCCGTCTCGCCCACGACGTAATGGGTCAGGCCCACGACGGAGGTGTTCGAGCGGTGGATGGCGATGTTCCGCGCCCAGTAGTTGTAACCCTTGGCCTGCTCCATCCGGTTGGCGATGGTGGTGAAGACCCCGCCCTTGAGGACCAGCGGCCGCTCGTCGATCGGGCGGGCTTCGACGCGCGTAATCGTGTCGTAGTCCCAGTCGATGGCCCCCTCGATGGTGCCGTCACGGCGCAGGACGAAGCAATCGCGCTGGGTCGACCCATGGTTCTGGTTGAGGCCGCGGCGGATGTAGCGCCGCTGGCGGCTGTTCTCCACGCGCACCCAGCAGTCGCGGGGCGGCACCTCGTCGAGATGCCGCTGGTCGCGGCTCAACCGCGGGATCGACAGCGTCACGGGCTCGAGCAGCGAGCGGACGGCGAAGAGCGACGCGCGGTGGTTTTCGACTTCGGTGTCGTCGATGATGAACCGCGCCGTGCCCCAGTCGATGTCGGTGGCGATGACGGCGGTGAGCGCCCGGCGACCGAGGTGGTAGGTGGCACCGGGCTTGGCCTGCACCGCCAGACCGTGGGCATTGGCAAACGCATGCGCCTCGACGATGGCTGGCAGGTCGTCGGCCACGCCGTCCCCGACCGCACCGAACGCCTCATAACTGACCGGACGATCGGTGGGAACCGTGCGCTTCGGTTCCGCGGCGAAGACTGTGGCCGGACCCGCTGCGCGCCCGAGGAGGACGAGCAGCAGCAGGGTTGAAAGCGCAAGGCCCCGCTTCGCTCTCTTCAGCGCAGCAGCATTCCGGTCACGGTCGTTCGTGAGTCTCATATGGTTGTCGGACGCGATCATGCCCTTTCCAGCCGCGCGTGTCATGTCGCAGCTTTTGCGACACCGGCTCGAGACGGACGACCAAGCTTCCTTGGAGCCGAGACCTGGAGCCAGGCAACGGCGTTGCACGATTTGATCCTGCAAGAGCGGTCGAAGCGTGCACCAATGCCACTCTGGCATGGCGCCAAGACGCGACTCAAGGAGGTCAGATATCATGGAGATCTCCTCGTCATTTCCGGATGATCAACCGGAAGTTGCTGAATGCGACGAAGCTGCTGTCGCCGCCGTAACTGGCGTGGTAGAGGCCAACCTGGAGCGGCAGACCGGCCAGATCCTTGCGCTCTACGGGCGAGCCGGGCATGTCTTGCCAGTCCTCCCCGTCCGCGCTGGTGCGGAAGTGAAACAGGGTTCCCTGGCGGATGATCTGGAGATGGCGATGCGCGTCCCAGGCCAGCATGTTGCCCTTTTGCGAGCGTCCGCCGTCGAGGCTGGTCACCATGTTCCCCTGGTTCCAGATCGGGAAAAAATTGAGCTGGACCAGGTCCTCGCCTGGACCGGCATCCGCCACCTTCGGCACCCGCACCATCAGGCCGCCGTCGTTGTTCCCAGGCACTTTCCGGGTGCTGAGGCCGGCGTAATCGGCCACCGTCGCCTCGGCCACAAAGTCGCCGGGAACGCGCTTGTAGAGAAAGGCGCCGAGCGGCTTGCCGCCGTCCCAGACGGTGCCCTTGGATTGCAGCCGCAACACGCTGTCCTTCGCCGCGATGACTTCCGGCATGCTGGCGTCGTCTTGGCTCAGGGAACCGTCCCAGATTGTGCCCTCGGCGCCCTGCGCCAGATAATCGCGATCGGTCTTGAAGGAATCGGCGAGCGCCTGGAATTGCGCAGTGTCAGTGACCCCTTCGAGTGGCGCCGAGGCGACGGTGACGTTGCCCAATGGATCGCGCATGGCCACGGTATATGCATAGCGAGTGTTGGGTTGCAGTCCGTCGTCGAGGAAGAACGCATTGGGAGTCCAACCGCTGCTGCTCGCGCCCGCGTGGCGGGTGGTTTCGGTGAAGAGATACTCGACGCTGCCAAGATCCGATCGCCCGCGCTCGGCGGTCATGGCCACCGCCGTCGGCCACAGCGCGGCGGGCTTTTGCGCAAAGGCGGCGGGATTCGGCGCGGGCGTCCGCCACTCCTGCTTCCAGAGCGCGTGCAGTTGGGAAACCTCTTCGGCCGAGAGCGCTCGCCGAAACAGTTGCACGCGCGTGAAAGCCCCGCTAAACGGCGGCTGTCCACCGAGTCGGACGGCCTTCAGCGTCTTGGGCGGCGGCGGCAGACTCGTTCGCGTCGGACCGCCATTGATGAAGAAGGCGCCACGGCCGCCAGAGTAAACCAACGCCAGTTGGTGCCAGCCTCCCGCGGGCGGTGTCGGCAGGAGCGCGTGATGTTTGGCCTCGCCATCAATGAACTCCACGGCCGATTCCGGCTCTTCCAGTGAAGGATTGATGATCCCGGCGAGCAGGGTGAAATCTCCAAGGGTCACGGCACTTTCGGCTGCGAGTTCGAGCGATTGGCTCGATGCAAAGCGTGGCGCAATGCGGCTGTTTACATCCGCCACGACCGGCGCTTTCTCGCCGATGAAGGCTCCACCGAGCGAGCCGTTGTTGGCCCACGACTGGAGCGGGCCGTAGTCAAGCTTGGCCGAGTCCACGTGAACGAGCACGTCGGCGGATGGTTCATCGGCGGCCAGGTTCTTCACCTCGGACTCGCTCAATGCGCCGTCGTAAACGCGCAACGCGGCGAGGGAACCATCGAAGTATTCGGAGCCGGGCTCGGACGCACCCACATAGACAGGCCGCCCTTCGTGCATGAGCAGCATCTTGGCCTCGGAGTTGTTGAGTTGCCCGTCCACATAGACACGCTCGATGACGCCGTCGAAGACCACCGCCAGATGGTGCCATTGCCCGGCTTCGGCTGGCGCGCCGCGAAAGCCCATGTCCGCAAATCCCCAGTGACCGACCGCGCCAAATTCAGGATGCGTACCGTAGCCGAATTGCGCCGTGGTGGCATCCGGCCCGCCGCGTCCAGCCCAACTGATGAGGCATTCGCTTTCACCAATCTCCGGATTGTTCACCCACGCCGCCACGGTGAAACTGCTGTTACCCGCGAGCGATCGGGGCGCCCGGAATGAGGCGGTGAGCATCTGCTTGCCGGAGAACCGGACGGCTTTGCGTCCGCCGGCCATGTCCACGACGGGCTTGGTCTCGCGGCCGCGGAAGTCCCCGCCAAGCGTGCCCTGATTAGTCCAAGCCGTAATGGGTGTGCCGAGTTGGAGTCCGGCGACATCGAGGTGGATGAGAGGCTGAGTAGCAGCCGACGTTAGAAGGCTCTGGCTCTGCGCCGATGAGGTTTGAGCCTCGTTGCCTCGGCTGCTAGGAGGTTTGGAGGCGATGAATTCGGCAAACGCCTTGTCCGCCATGGCGAGCAGCGGATCAGCGGGCGCGTCGGTGTACGCTTTGAAATTCCATACCGCGCCGAACAAGCCCGGCAACTCGGTGCCGGTCACCGTCAGGCGCAGGTAGCGCGCCTCGGCGTCGCCGTCGTCGACCATCGGACTGCCCCAGCGGGTGTTTTGCCGGCGATCGGCGAAGGTCTTCCACGTCCGGCCATCAAGCGAGGACTCGATGAGATACTGGTAGAACCAGGTGCCGTATTCGAACTGCGTGGTCGTGCGGCGCACGCGCTGGGCGGAACCGAGATCGACCGTCAGCCAGTTTCCCGCGCGGTTGTTCCCCGGCCGCCAGAGCGTGGCGTTATTGTCGTCCACGGCGTATTCGGGCCTGTATTCGTGATGGCGGAGCGTGTCCTGGTAACACGACGAGGCGGTGACCTTCTTCGTCAACGCGAGGTTCAAACGCGGCGACTTGGGGCCGAGCGCGCCGATGCCCTGGTGCGTCGACTCGATCTTCTTGATCACCCCATCGCGCTCGAAGACCAGGCGGTCGGCGCAAATCTGCCGGTGCATGCCGTTCGGCGTCACCGGAATGTCGTGCCGGTGATAGACGATGAAGTACTCGTCGCCCTGCTGGAGAATCGAGTGATGCCCGGGACCGTGGACCTTGCCGTCGGCGCTCGTGGCGAGGATGGGATTGTTGGGCCCCATCTTGAATTCGCCGTCGGGCTTGTCGCTGACGGCGTATTGCACGCGATAGCTGGCGTCGTGGCACGAGCCGGAGGAATAGGTGAAGTAGTAAACGCCGTTGCGCTCGATCATGAACGGCGCTTCGAAGAAGTCCTTGGCCTGCGTGTTCGGAATCATGCCGAGCCGCGCGAAGGATTTCATGTCCGCGTTGAACACGCCCCAGCCGCAGCCGCTATTCGGGAAGATGCCCCATGTGCCCCAGTGACCGTAGAGCGTGCCGTCCTTGTCCTCGAAGAACTGGGTGTCGAGCGTGATGACGTCCTTGACCAAACGATCCTCGATGACGAGCCCGTCGCCCGGCGTGAGCGGCGTCCAGGGGCCGATGGGCATGTCGGAGGCTCCGGCGAAAGTGTTGCAGGGTTGGTTGTAGAAGAGGTAGTAGCGGCCATCGGGGCGCTTGACCACGTCGGGCGCCCAGTAGTGCGGCGTGGTGGGCCAGTTCATCGGCACCAGCACCCAGTCCACGAAGTTCGAGGAAACCCAGACCGTCGCCGGCCCGCGCCCCCCGCCGTTGCCGTCAGTGGTGGCGTAAAGGTAGAAGGTGTCGCCGAACTTCTTGATCGTCGGGTCGGCGAAGTAGCCGGGCACGATGGGATTGAAGTTGCCGGGGGCATCGAACGCGGTGTCCGCATCCGCTTGCCAAGTGCCGCAGAGCAGCCACGGGGCGGCCAAGGCGTGAACCAAGGGGATCAAACGTATAAAGGGCGGCGATTTCATGTCGCCGGACTGTAGCGGAAGACAGCATGGCGTACCAACGCAGAGTGACGGACCCGCTCATTCGAATCCCACAATCTGCACATACCGGTCGGAAGACCTCTCGTTCTTCTGGCCCAACGTGACGACGGTGACCACGTGCCGGCGCGGCGGAAGGTTGGTGGCCAGCACGCGGCGGTGATTCCACTCGACGATTGGCGCGTAGGTGTCGAATTCGGCCTGAGTTGCGGGCTGGCCGTCAATCAGCACCCGGGCGAGGCCGCAATCGGGGCCGACTTTGTGGATGAGCGTCACATCGCCTCCTGTCGTCTCCCACGTCGCAGTCGCGCCGGCGGTGTTTGCGTAATGCAGTCCGCCACCGCGTGGACCTTCGCCGCGCCAGCAGGTCCAACCGGGCGAGAAGGCGATGCCGCCTTCGCTGTGCGCCGCCGGGCCGGGACGTTTCATCGGAAACTTGCCCGAGTCCCATACGACGGCGGGGCGGCCTTGGCGCCAGTCGATTTCGTAGGCGGAAAGGAACCAGGTGCGGCCTTTGTCGTTGTTGCCTTGCACAAAGAGGTACGTCCGGCCGTCGGTGTCGGTGAAGATGCCGGGGTGACCCGTCTCGCTCGAGTTCCAATCTCCGGGTTGGCCGTTGGGAATGAGGGGTTCGCGATGCAGCCGCGTCCAGTGCAGACCATCGGTGCTGGTGGCGCAGCCAATTTGCTGCGGGTCGTTGTTGTAGCCGCCGCCATAGAAGAGATAGAGCGTATTCCCACGCTGGATCACAGAGGGGGCTTCGATGCAGCGGGTCTCCCAAGGCAATTCCGGCTTGAGAATGGGGCCGTCACCTACGGGGGTCCACGCATCGCGGCCAAAGTCGCTCTTCAGGTCGGCCGTCGCAGCGACGAGCATCTGCGTCTGCATCGAGGGATCGCGCGTGGCGTAGATGAGCCAGAGCTTGCCGGCAAACGCGAAGGCGTCGCAGTCGATCGCGCGCCCGGAGTTCCAGTCGCCTGTGGGACGCAGGATGGGATTGCCGGGATTGCGCGTGAACTTCAGCCCATCGTCGGAAGCAACGTGGCAGAGGGCATCGTTCTTTCCGTTGCCGTAGGTGTTGTAGAACAGGTGAACCTTGCCGCCAAGCAGCAGGGCTTTGCCGTTCACCAGGCCATTCTGTTCGCAGGCTTGTTCGGGGAGGATCTCGCCGGCCTTCTTCCACTGCACCAGGTCGCGGCTCTCGGCGATGCCGATGGCCCAGCCTTTGGGCGCGGCTCTGTTGGTGGACGGCGCCATCGAGTAATACATCAGGTAACGATCCCCGAGACGGAGGACGCACGGGTCTTTGGCAAAGGGGCGGCCATGCCGGGTATCGTCGCCGAACAACATGCGCGGCGCGGGCATGACTTCGCCGGGCAGCGGCGGCGGGGCCGGACGCGGTTGCGGGAAGAGCCGGACCGCTTCCTCGATGCTGAGATTCATCACGGCGGCGACTTCGCGCGCGTCGCGGCAGGTCCCGTCGGGATAGAGCAGGCCCTGGATCGAATTGGCGTCGCGCGTGAACTGCGTCTTGCCGAACATCAGTTCCCAGAACACCCAGCCGATCTTCTCCTCGCGCAGGATCGGCATGGCGAAGTCGAACGGCTGCCGCGGGCGCATGACCACTTCGTTGATGAGGACCGGCTTGCCCAGCTTTCGCCCCAGTTCCTGGACGCGGCGGATGTCTTCGCGCAGGTCCCCGCGGTAATTGTGGAACCCGAGCACCTCGACGTCGTCCTGCACCAGCTCGAGTTCCTGGCTGTGCATCAGGCCGACCGTGCGCGGCTGGCTCGGTTGCTGCGCTTTAACCCAGGCCAGCGCCTGCTTCAGAAACGTGTGGATGGCTTCCTTGTCTTCGAGCTTCTTGTAAAACGAGGTGCACGTCGGCTCGTTCATCACGTCCCACATCACGATGCGCGGGTCCGCCCTGTGGCCGCCAACCACGTCCGCGACATACTTCTGCATTGCGGGCCAATGCTCGGGGCCGAGTCGATTCTGTCCGGGACAGGCCATCCAGTCTTTGTGGCGATACGTCTCGAGATCGGGGAACTCGCCGAAGCAGGAATCGAACAGCACCGGCATCATCTGGAGGCGGTGTTTGGCGCAGAGACTCAGGAAGCTCTCAAAGTTGTCGAGGAACCGCCGCGGGTCACGTTCATAGACGGCCACCTGGAGGAAAACGCGGACGCAATTGAGATCGAGCTTCGCCGCGTAGCCCAGTTCGCGGTCCACGACAGCGGGATCGTAATCCATCCAAATCTGCACGTCGTTCCGGGCATAGGACGGCACAAAATTCGCCCCGCGCACCCAGGAGAAATCGTCGGCGTCCGGGGCGGCCATCGCCGTCGCCATGAGGCGCCCCGCACTGAGGATGGCGAAGAGCAGACCGCTGGCTCGACGTCTGACCCGGATGTTGCGCATGGCTCTTGATGCCAGATCCGTTTGCCGGGGGCGAGTCAGGAATTCGGTTGTGACCAGGTTCAGGTTCCTCAAAGGTGCCCGCCAACCACGCCAAACACGCGATAAGGAAGGAGGAGTGCTTTTCCATTACGGCGCCGGGTTCGCGTGTTTCGGGTATTTCGCGGTTCAGTTCGAGCCACGCGAACAAGTCACCGTGCTCCTCTCCATGAACCTGCACTGGGAGCGCCGGCATCCCTGCCGGCGAGAAGAATGGTCCAGAACCGACACGCCGGCAGGGATGCCGGCGCTCCCGGGTTCATGTGCCCTGGGCATGTCCCGCAGGACAACTCCCCTCTCCCCATGAACCTTCCTGGGAGCGCGGACTTGAATCCGCAGCACCGTGCCGTTGCCGTGTTTGAGCGGAATGAATTCCGCGCTCCTCTCGCATCCGCCCCTGACGATTGAAATGGACTGAGATGCGCCCATGCGTTTGCTCTCGCGAAATGACGGCTCGACAACGAATTTCGCGAATACACACTTTCGGTCAAACGCTCAACCCACTGTTTTCATATGACGCATATGCACCACATCAATCGACGCACATTCCTGAGACATTCACTGGCCGCCGGAACGACATTCATCGTCTGCGGCACCGGATCCACCGCGAAGGTCTTGGGCGCCAATGACCGTCTGCGCATCGCGGTCGCCGGCGTGCATGGCCAAGGCGGCGGTCACGTTAATGCCTGGCTGGGCCAGAAGAACGTGGAACTCGCCTGCCTGATCGATCCGGACGAGCAGGTGCTGGCACAGCGGCTGGCGTACGTGAAGGAGAAGACCGGGGACAGGTTTGCCTGCAAGGGGGTGGCGGATGTGCGGAAAGCGCTGGAAGACAAGAGCCTGGACGCCATTTCGATTGCCGCGCCGAACCACTGGCATTCGCTGATGACGATCTGGGCGGCCCAGGCCGGCAAGCACGTGTATGTGGAAAAGCCCATGAGCCACGATGTCCAGGAGGGGCGCGTCGTGGTCGAGGCGCAGAAGAAGCACGGCGTGGTCATCCAGCACGGCACGCAAAGCCGCAGCAGTGCGAAGAACGCCGGCCTGCACGAACTCATCCGGTCCGGCAAGTTCGGCAAGCTGAAGATCTCATACGGCTACTGCTGCAAACCGCGCGACACCATCGGCTTCAAGAGCCCCTCCGCTCCCCCGGCTCATCTGGACTGGAACCTGTGGCGCGGCCCAGCGAGGATCGACGCCTACCACGCCAACTACGTTCACTACAACTGGCACTGGTTCTGGGAGACCGGCAACGGTGACCTCAACAACCAGGGGACCCACCAACTCGACATGGCTTACTGGGCCCTGGACAAGGGATTGACCAACCCGATCCGCGCCATGGCGATCGGCGGACGCTTTCTCTGGAACGATCAGGGGGAAACCCCGAACACGATGTTGGGCATAGCGGAGTATCCCAACGGACAGTACGTGTTCTTCAACGTTCGCAACGTCAACTATGACGGCTACCGGCGCCAGGTCGAGAACGAGTACTACTTCGAGGATGGCGGCAGGATCATCGGCGGACAGTACTATCCCAAGGGCAGCGACCAGGGGGAGAAGATCGAGGTCCCGAACGGGCAGGTCACCCCGGGCGGACAGTTCGGCAGCTTCATCGCAGCCTGTCGAGCCGGCGACCCCCAAATGGCCAACGGCAATGCTGTCGATGCCCACCACAGTTGTGTCCTGGGCCATCTCATGAACAACTCGTATCGCCTGGGCAAAGGCGTCCCTTTCAATGCCAAGGCCGGCCGGTTTGGCGACAACAAAGACGCCTACGAGCATTTCATGAAGCTCCACGAGGTCATGAGCAAGGGTGTCGGCGTTCCGGAAGACGGAAATCAGTATATGGTGGGCCCGTGGCTGGCCTTCGATCCTCAAACCGAACGACATACGGGTGAATTCGCGACTGAAGCCAACGAACTGCTGAAGGACGCCAATCGCCCTGGATTCCAGGTGCCTGATGCCAGGAACGTGTAGATCGTCTGCAACCATGAAAACACAAATGAACCGACGCACATTCCTCAGTGGCGCGGCTGCGTCGGCGGCCGCCTTCACCATGGTGCCGCGGCACGTGCTGCGCGGGGCGGGGCATGTCGCTCCAAGCGAGAAGTTCAACATCTGCCTCATCGGCTGCGGGACAATGGCCAGGCCATTGTCGAGGCGGGCTACGCCCAGCGGCGGCCTTCGGGACAGTTCAAGGGCTGTGCCGCGTATGCCGACTTCCGTCAGTTGCTCGAGGGGGAGAAGGACCTGGATGCGGTCGAGGTCATGACGCCGGATCATCTCCACGCCACCATTGCGATTGCCGCGATGAGGAAGGGGAAGCACGTCGCCATCCAACTGGCCCGAATCCGCGCGGTGTTCGACCGGTGGCGGAGCGGCGGCTCCGTGAGCCACTGAGAGCCACATTTGCGTGACCGGATCTTTCTCATTTCCTTGCCTGCTTCCTGGGAATACGATCGAAGGGACTCGATGAAAGGGAAAGCGCATGTTGTCACTCTACCACTCCGACGGCAGAGCCTGGAGGAAATGGAACGCGATGGCCGATCAGTGCCAACGGGTCCTGACCGAGCAGCAGGTTGCACCAGCTCAGCCCGGCACCATTCTAAAGGATGTCGCGAGTCTCATCGAGTTCGTCGGCCCTGAGGGCATTGCCGTCAAGAGCCGGAACGCCAGCTTGCCGGTCGAACGACTCCCGGAACTGAACCGGCAGGCAAGCTATCCCATTCAATTGGCGTTGAAACGGGCCCTGCTCCGGGACTACCCGAACCTGGCCGGGGTCTTCATTCTGCTGCGCGTGATGGAACTGCTCCAGGTCAAAGGGAATCGTTTGATGGTGTGTCCGGCGGCCTGGAATGCGTGGCGCGGGCTGAACTCCACGGAGCAGTACTTTGCCTTGCTCGAGGCTCTGCTCTTCGAGGCTCAGTCCTCCGTGATCGGGGGCCACCGCACGCGCGAGGAGGCGGAGCCTTTCGAAACGATCGCAGCATTCCTGGGCCACTTGAGCGACCGCTGGCGTAGTTTCGACCATTACGAGTCCGCCTACACTTTTGGCCCTCAGGGTCTGCTTCCGCCGTGGACTCTGTTCGTCCAACAGCAGTTGGGTCTGATTGAGATCCGTCCGCGGCCGGTTCTGGCAAAGGAACGGAGGGATTGGGGGGGGCGCGGCTGGCTCGTTGGCGGCGCCCGGCTCACCCCCTGGGGAACGGCGGTCACCTGGGCGTTGCTCGAGTTCTGGAAAGAGGAAGTTGAGCGAGTGGATGAAGCGGAAGACGAGCCCGAAGAGGAGCCGGACGAATCGTCGCGTGCCAATGGCGCGGAGGCACCGTTCGGGGTCCTTCAGCGTGTCTTCCAGCCCTACTTCCCCGAGTGGCGCACTGTGTACACGCGCCCGAATCGCGAGGTCAGATCGGGAACGCACCTCTTCAAGGTCACCCTCGCCGGATGGCGTGGAGGAGGCGGTAGCATCTGGCGCCGGCTCGCCGTGCCGCCCGACACCTCGCTGGATGGACTGGCAGGAGCGATCCTCAAAGCGTTCAACTTGGATGACGACCACTTGCACGACTTCCGCTACCGCGACCAGCGCGGCAAGAACCGAGTCTATAACCATCCGTACACCGACGAAGGCCCGTACACGCCGGAGATTGCCGTGGCCGAGACCGACCTGGCGGTCAAAGGTGAGATGCGCTTCACGTTTGACTACGGAGATTATTGGCAATTCGTGGTTCGCCTCGAGGCCGTCGAGGCTGGTCCTTGCCGGCTGAAGCAGCCAGCGGTGCTTGAATCGGCGGGCACAGCACCGGAACAGTATCCCGAACCCGGCGAGTGACACTGCGCCGCTGACATCCCGCGGTAGTAGTTCCGCCTCAGGCGCGGGTGGAGACAGGGATCACACCGTGCCGGTGATTGCGCCGGATGGTGTACGGGGCTCAGGAGCCAGCGCATTCCCGCCACCGAGTTTGCCTCCGGCGTTTCCACCGCCAGATGAGAGCGATTGCCCATCAGGCCAGAGGCAGGCACCTGAAAACGCCTTCTGACAGGTCTCGGCTGACGTCTCGAGGGAGTCCTGCCGATCGACGTCATCACGGACAATGTGCTCCCGCCGATCCCCGCGGCTCATGACGCTTGCCTCGCCGTAGCCGGAGCGAAGGCGGATGGTCGATCACCCCCCGGGAAACTCGATTTGCGGCTTGCGTGGCATTGGGCCAGAACCGCCAGGCTCATCCTGCTGGGTCAAGACTATGGTTTGCCCCCTGCTTCAATCAGACCTTGCGCGGGCTCGGGCTCTGGTTGTTCGGGTTCAGAATCCCAGGCTGGCTTCGTGTCGTGCCGAAAGCGTTCGAGACCACGCAGCGATACGCACTGCCGAGGTCCCACAAGGTCGTGGGCGGCGTGGTGTAACTCGGGGAGGTCGCCCCAGGGATATTCACGCGGTTCTTCTGCCACTGGTAACGCACGTCCGTGCCAGTGGCCGCCACGGTAAAAGTGGCTTCCGCGGGGAACACGACGGTCGTCGAGGCGGGATGCGCAGTGATGACCGGCGCATCGGACGGCGGCGGCGCGCCCACGGCAGGCGTGATCTCATAGGTCACCCCGGCCGTCGTGCGGAATGTAAACACTTCTTCGTCTTGAGCCGTCGTGACCGGCTGCCGGTTATCCGCCCGGGTCACCTGGATGCCGGCGCCATCGAACGGGCTCTGCAGCACACAGGGGTGGCCCTGCTCGCTGAATATCCGCACCGAGTCCACCACCTGCCCCGACGCGCGATAGGTCGCCTCGACCAGGAACGCGCCCACGGCGCGCAGTCGCTTGAACTGGGCATCGACGGTCCGGTCCCAGTTGGGGAAGATCCGGACCACCCCGCCATGGCTTTGCAGCAACATGTTGTTGATGGCTTCGACGACTCCCGCCGTTTCGACGCCGCCGCCCTCTTTCTGGGATACAATGCCGTTCGGTTCCGGTTTCCATCCCTTGATCGCCTGGATCACGCGCTCGGGGCGGTAGCCGGCCCGGACGGCCATCACGAACATCATCCCGAAATCGTTGCTATTCTGCCAACCACACCACCACTGGGGATGAAACATGTTGCCCTTGTCGAGCGTGCGGCAGGTGGCGATCCGATACGCCGGCAAGGTCCCGTGACTGATGTTGTCGAACGTCGTGGTGAACATTACCCCGGTGTTCCGGGCGCCTCCCTGGTAATGCAAAGCCTCCATCACGTCATGAACCGAATCCGGCCTGAACGTGACGGTGTTTTCCCATGCCTGGAGCGGATACTCGCTCATCCGATCGAGAATATCCTGCCAATGGGCCCGGCGTTCGGCGTCGCGCCCAAGTCCCCTGCTCGCCGCGATGATTTCGCGGTACAGGATGGTTGTACCAGTAGTTCTGCACGTCGTCGCCCAACCGGATGTAGGAGCGGAGCCAGAATGCCTTCCACCACGCTTTGTTCTCCGCGGCAATCCGGGCGATACCGGCGTCGTCCATCTCCCTGACCGCCGCCTGTACGGAAGCCAGGGGCGAACCCGCATTCTTCGTATGTTCCGCCTGCACGACGAGTGTCACGGTCGCGCCGCTGGCCGGCAGCGCAAAGGCCAGCCGCGAATACGCGTTGTTGTCGCTGGCCGGTGTGGCTGCCGCGCCCAAGACTCTTGCCGCCACCGCGCCTTTCACGAAAAAGGGCGCGCCTTCGGGGTTCGGCTCCTTGGTGACCCACGCCACCGGCCCAACATGACCGGCGCTCCTGGCCACATGTTGATTGCCAATGACCGAGAGCGTGGCTTGCAGCGGGACTTCCTCGCCGCTGTTGGTGGACAACTCGACGACCAGCGTGCTGCTCGAGGGTGAGAGAAAGGCCCGGGTCTGGACCGCCCTGCCCGCCATGGTGCAATCCGTCCTGACTTCCGCGTTCCTGATGTCCTGGGTGACGCGGTAGGCGTTTCCCGATTCGGCGCCCGACGCGGCCTCAAGGGTCAGGATCGCCAGATTGAGGATGTGCTGATTATACCGCCCTGCGGCCACGTCGTTCCCGGCATGAAAGCCGTTCTTCCCAAGTAGTACTTCAGGGAATGAATCGTGCCGCCCAGATGCGCCCCGAAATCCCCGTTCCCCAGATACCCGCCTTTCATCAGGGTCCGGCAGGTGGCGTCATCCCAGGTTTCCTTGTAGGTGGACGAGGCGTTGTCCAGCAGGGCAGAAACGGTCTCCCAATCCGACTCCTCCGGGACTGATTCACGCTCTCCGGCTGAAGGCGAAGGCTGCTGGCCCTTGGCTCCCGCGCTCGCACCCGCCATCCCCGGGGCGAGGGAAACCGCGGCAGACCCTTGCCCCACGACCTTGATGAATGTTCTTCTTTGCACAGAGTCCTTGAATTTCAGTTTCCGTGGTCAGCAGACCGAGTTTCATGCCGCTCGCGGACTGGTTCAAGGACTCTCTGAGGGAGAGAGCCAGAGTGTGGAGTCTTCCAATCGCAATGCCGTCAGGCAGTCGGCGCGGTTCATCGCACGCAAGCAGCCTGTGCGCAGCGGTGGCAATTCACCGTCCGCCGCCCAATTCAAACAGGTCTTCTCCGCGTCCTCCGTGTCTCCGTGGTGACCCGGTTCGATGACGGTCACCGTCGGGATTCCACCGCGGAGACACAAAGAAGCACGCATGGCTGCCAGCGGGATCAGCGTCTGGGCGCAGCGGTGTCGCGGAAGATTCAGCTTCTTGGTTCTTGGCACTGCGGGATGCCCGTGGTTTGGATTCGGAGTTGACGCGCCATGGGAAGTATAACATCTTTGTTACACATGAAGACGGCTACCGTTCGGCAATTGCGGCATGACTTTGGAAGTGTCCTGAATTGGGTCGAAGCCGGTGAGTCCGTTGGCATCAGCAAACGCGGCACCATCGTCGCCTTGCTGTCCCCGCCGCCGGCGCCCGAGCAGCCCAAGACGAGGAAACGCCCCGATTTCCTTGGCCGACTGAAACGGATCTACGGGGACCGGGTCGTCCAGGGAGACGTCGTTGTCGAGGAGCGTAACTCCCGGTCTTACTGACCTCCGGGCCGGGCGTCCCTTGACCGCCAACTAGCCCGGTTACGGTTCCTCGCCAAGGGTGTGAAATAACCGGGCTAACGCCCACCACCGCATGCCTGCCTATGCCGATACGAGCTTTCTCGCTCGCATTTACACTCCGCATGCCGACTCTGGCGAGGCGCTCGCTTGGATGCAGCGTGCCCGCGAGGCTCTGCCCTTCACTCCCCTCCATCGGCACGAGTTGCGCAATGCCATTCGTCTGCGCGTCTTTCGGCGAGAGATCAGCGCTGAGCAGCGCAAGGAGGCGTTTCGCGAGCTTGACGCCGATCTCGCCGACGCCATTCTGGCCCACATCACCATTCCCTGGACCGACACCTTCCGGGAGGCGGAGGACCTTGCCGCCGCCCACACGGAAACCCTGGGTGTTCGCAGTTTCGACCTTCTGCACGTCGCCTTGGCGATGACCCTTGGCGCAACAGAGTTCCTCACCTTTGACGCGCGTCAAGCCGTCCTGGCGAAGGCGGCGGGACTGAAGGTGAAACCGTAACGCAACTGTACAGGAGGCGACCGGTAGAGATGCGCGAACCGGGTGTAGGCGCCATTGACCTCAAGCGTTCTGTTGCGTTAACCTCAAACCAAGAAAGGAAATCGTCATGGGCAAAATCCTCGTTGGACTGAATGCGGAGTTCTCGCGCAGTTCGGACAAACCGTTTGAATGGGCCGTCCAGGCCGCCGCCGACATGGGCTACAAGCATTTCGAGCCGATGATCCACTTCGGACGCGAACTCATGAGCGAGGCCGGCTACTTCCACACGGTCTCGATGTTCGACGATCCCTGGCGGATCCGGGACGCCTGCGACAAGGCCGGCCTGGGCATCTCCGGCCTCCAGGCGCACGGGCCGCTGGGCCGTCCGGACGTCCATGGCGAGTACATCAAGCTGGCCATCCGGGTCGCCGCCGAGATCGGCGTGCCGGTCATCAACACCGACGAAGGCATCAAGGCGAAGTGGACCACCGAGGAGGAGGACTTCGTGCTCATCAAGTACACGCTCCAGGAAGCGGCGCTCGTCGCCGAGCGGCGCGGGGTGAAGATCGGCCTCGAACCGCACGCTCAGTACTCGCGCCATCCTGACGGCCTCGACCGCATCTACAACCTGGTGAAATCGCCGGCCATCGGCATCAACTTCGACACGGGCAACGCTTATCTCTGCGGCCACGATGTCTATGCCTGGCTCGAGCGGGTGGCCAGCCGGCTGGTGCACCTCCACGCCAAGGACATCTCGGTGGCGCATTCCGAGGCTGAACGCGGCAAAGTCACCGGCACGCCGGTCGGCTGCGCCTGCGGCGAAGGCGTGCTCGACTGGGATCGCATCATCCGCATCGTGCGCGAGAAGTGCCCGCGCGACATCGTCTTCTCGGTCGAATGCGGGACGCCGGCTCAGGCGGCCAAGAGCCTCGAGCATTTGTCGAAACTGGCCTGAGCCATGTCCCGGCGCTCGAGTTGGCGGCGGTGTTCGATCTGCCGCCGCCGCTGACCTCGGTGCGCCTCTTGCGATGCACCAGCACGGCATCGCAACCCCCAGGGCCGGGATTCGGGTCGCAGCCACCGCCGGTGAAGATCTCGACGTGCGGCAAGCCGGGTTGGCCATTCATGTTTCAAAACTCGTCGACCGGGCCGACGCCTTCGCTCGCTGCCGACCCGGGCGCGGAAGAATCCGAGCGGTCGCGAATCCTGCGTCCTGACCTCATTTTTCGAGGTGGGCCCTCCGGCCTTCGCCCACGTGGGAGAGCGCTTCACGCAACCGCCGGCGTTCGGACGGCGTGGCCGGAGCGAGCGGCCGGCGCGGCGCGCCGCAATCGTGGCCCATCAGACCGCACGCCGCCTTGACCCACTGGGTGTACTTGCCGCCACCCTCCATGAGTTCAAGCGTGGGGAGCATTTCGAAGAACAACTTGCGCGCGGCGGCGAAGTCCTTCTTATCCGCAGTGAGTTCAAAAAGCCGCGCGTGCGAGGCGGGAAGCGCGTTGACCACGCCGCCCACCCAGCCGATGGCGCCCACCATCAGGCTTTCGAGGGCGATGGTGTCGCAGCCGCAGAAGACGCCCAGGCGGTCGCCGCAGCGCCGGAGCAGCTCGGTGATGCGCGGCATCTCGCCCGTGCTTTCCTTGACGTAGCGCAGGTTCTCCAGCCCCGCCAGCCGCTCGATGAAGTCCGGCGGCATGTCCACGCCCGTGCGCCCGGGGTAATTGTAGAGCATGATCGGAACGCCAACCGCATTGTTGACGGCGCGGAAGTGGGAGAACAACTCATCGAGGCGCGGCAGCGAATAGTACGGCGCCGCCAGCATGACGCCCGCGCAGCCGAGGCGCTCGGCCTGACGCGAGAAGGCGATGACATCGCGCGTCGAACCCGCATTGGCGCCGGCCATAACCGGCACGCGCCCGCCAGCGGCCTCGAGCGTGACGCGGACGACGCGCTCGCGCTCGTCGGCGGACAGCGCGTAGTACTCGCCGGTGCTGCCCAGGGGGATGAGCCCGTGGACGCCTTGGCGAATGAGGTGATCGGCGAATGCTCCCAGCGTGCTGTCATCGACGTCCTCGTTCGCTTTCATCGGCGTGACGAGCGCGGCAAAGACCCCTTGGAGACGGCGGGATCGCTGTGGAGAAGTTCGAGGTTTCATGGGAAGCGTTGACATTCAAAGGATTAATTAGTGCGCAGGGAGACCATGAACCGGAAACGTTCAACGCTCAACGTTCAACACTCAACTCTCAACCAGATGGTTCATGGGAAGCTAGGCCAACTGCATCCAGATGGTCTTGAGTTCGCAGTATTGGTGGTGGGCGAAGATGGACTTGTCGCGGCCGAAGAAGCCGGATTGCTTGTAGCCGCCGAATGGCGTGGTGGCGTCGCCTTCGGAGAAGCAGTTCACCGAGACGGTGCCCGCCCGGATGGCGCGGGCCACGCGGTGGGCGCGGCTCACATTGTCGCTGTAGATCGAGGCCGTGAGACCATACTCGGTGTCGTTCGCCAGGGCGACGGCTTCGGCTTCGGTCTGGAAGGCCAGCACGGACAGCATCGGCCCGAAGATCTCCTCGCGGGCGATCTTCATCACGGGCTTCACGCGGTCGAAGATGGTCGGCTCGACGAAGTAGCCGCCGGTCTTGAGCAGCGTGCGCCGGCCGCCCAGAACCAGATCGGCGCCTTCCTGCCTCCCGCTCTCGATGTAGCCGAGCACCTTGCGCAGATGGCTCTCTTCGATCATCGGCCCGATCTTGGTGGCCGGGTCCAGCGGGCTGCCGACGATCCATTCCTTGCTGAACTCGAGCATCCTGGCCAGCAGCCTGGCTTTGAGCTTGCGGTGGACGATCAGGCGCGAGCCGGAGCTGCAATTCTCGCCCATGTTCCAGAAGACGCAGTTGAGCGCCTGCCGGGCGATGAAGTCGATGTCGCCGGCGTCCTCGAACACGACTTGCGGGTTCTTGCCGCCGAGTTCCAGCACGATCCGCTTGAGGTTCGACTCGGCGGAATAGTGGAGCAGTTGGCGGCCCACCTCGGTCGAGCCGGTGAATGCCACCGCGTCCACGCCCGGGTGTCGGCACAGCGCCGCGCCGATCACCGAGCCGCCGCCGGGCACGACGTTGAGGACGCCTTCCGGGAGGCCGGATTCCGCGGCGATTTCCGCCAGGCGCAGCAGGCTCAGCGAGGTCTGCCGGGCCGGTTTCACCACCACGCTGTTGCCGGTGGCGAGAATGGGGCCCAGCTTCCACGCGCCCATTTGGAACGGGAAATTCCACGGCAGGATCGCGCCGATGACGCCCAGCGGCTCGCGCACGATCATGGCGACGTTCGCCGGCCCGGTGGGGGCGACACGCTCGTATTCCTTGTCCACCGCCTCGGCGTGCCAGCGAATGCAATGCACCGAATCCGGCAGGTCGATCGTCAGGCAATCCGTGATCGGCTTGCCGGCGTCGAGGCAATCCAGCAACGCCAGTTCGCCCAGGTTGCGCTCGATGAGATCGGCGAAGCGCAGGAGCACGTGCTTGCGCTCCGCGGGAGAGCGCCGGGCCCAGACCTCTTGCGCGAAGGACCGGCGGGCGGCCTGGACGGCCCGGTCCACGTCGGCGGCTTCGCACGCGGCGATTTCGGCGAGCGGCTGGCCGGTGGCGGGGTTGATCGAGGTGTAGGTCTTGCCGGACGCGGCGTCCACATACCGGCCGTCGATGAAGGCCTGGGTGCGGAACTTCAGTTGCGACACGGCGGTCTTGATGGCCTTGGCTTCGAGTTCGAGGTTCATGGTGATCGGGCTCATGCAGTCGTTGCGGTTGTGTGGTTGTTCGTCGTCTCGCCGCAAACCAGCGCGCCGACCCTGACAGGAAGAATCGGCGGGCGCACGGACGAATTCTCCCAGCCGTAGAGGAAGCGCGCCGCCGCGCCGCAGGTGCGCCCCTGGCATGCGCCCATGCCGCAGCGGGTGTGGAGCTTGGCGGCGTGCCAGTCGCTCCACGGTTCCAGAGCCGCGCGACGCACATCCTCGCAGCGGCAGATGACGGTGTTCGCTGCGCCAAACTTGGCCGCCGAGCCACGGAGAGTTGTCCACCACAGCCACCTCCCTGCCCGCTTCGGCGGCGGCGCAGGCGGCGGCGATTCCGGCGGGGCCGGCGCCGACGACCAGCACGTCCACTGTGTGGCGCCGGCTACGCATCGGTGCGCACCTCCATGCCCGGTTCGCACAGCGTCAAACAGCTTCGGCAGTGGGGCTGACCGTTGATGCTCACGCGGCACTCGAAGCAGAGGCCCATGCCGCAAAGCGGGCCGCGGGCTTCGCCCCGCCCGGCGGAGAGCCTGGTGCCATCCGCAAGCGTCGCGCTGCCGTCCCCGCCGATGGAACCGACCGTCACCCCGAGACGCGTCCGGAGCGGCGCTCCAGCGGCGACCGCACTCTCGACCAGAAAGCGCGCGGCGCGCGGCGGATACACCACCGCGTCGTCCGGCACACGCAGGCCGCCTGCCAGGCCGCCCCGCAAGTTGGGCTCCGACCGGGCCAGCGCGGCGGCGTCGAGCACCTTGACCTTCAGGCCGTGGGCGCGATAGGAGTCTTCCCTGCGCCGGACCTCGGTCATTTTGTGTTCATCGGCCGCCACCCAAAGCGTGCCGCACGGATCAAACTCGGCCTCCGCGCACGCCGATGGTGCCGTGGCCGCACATGCCCAGGCATCCGACGTTGTTGAAGAAAATGACGCCGACGGCACAGGAGGCATCCACCGGCTCGCACAGGAGCGCGCCGACCATGACATTTCGGCACAAACACCCATCCTCAGCATGGACCCGGCCCTCCTGCAGGCGGAATTGTTCGCACAACTTGAAGCGCCTTTCACGGGTGAAGCGCTGTTCGATTGCCTGACCGACCTCGTGTTCTTCATCAAGAATGCGCGCGTCGCCAAGGCCATCCGCCACGTCCAGAGTCACTTCGACGAACCGCTCCGAGTCACCGGCCTGGCGGCGCTGGCGGGCCTTTCGCCCTATCAGTTCGACCAGCGTATTCGCAGGGTCCTCCAAATCACGGCCGGCCAGTTCATCCACCGGGTGCGCATGGACGCCGCGGTGCGGCGGCTGCGGGAGACGAATGATCCCATTGCGCTGATCGCGCTCGACTGCGGCCATTCCGACCAGGGCGCCTTCACGCGCCAATTCCACCAGACGGTCGGGCTGTCACCCACCGAGTTTCGCCGGGCCCGCACTTGGGCCAAGGCCGGCTGGTGAACTCGCCACCTTGATCCAGGTTCGCCCGATCCGCCACCTGTTGATTCCCATCGGACTACTCTTTCCAGGCCAGGATCTCCGTCACGCCGCTGCGCGCCGTGTCATTGTGGGTGAAGACCACGCGGAACCTGGTGGTGGTCTGTTGGGGGAAGGTGATGGTGTTCACCGCACTGCCGGCGGGTCTGGCTGGGGTCTTGACCTGGTCAGGGAGGTCGCGCCATTCGGAGCCGGTCCACGACTGCACGGTGTAGGCAGCCGGCGGCTGCACACCGCCATGGTCGTCGTAGAGGCAGAGCTCGATGCGTCCGATCTCCCTCGGCTCGCCGAAGTCCACCTCCATCCAGTCGGTCGAGTTGGTCGAGCCGTAGGAGGTCCAGCGGTTGGGCGGATGCAGATGATACCAGTAGTTGCCGTCGTTCGCCTTTTCGAGCGGGGCGCGGTCGCTGGTGAACGAAGCGGTGAGGCGGGGGAAATAGTCGCCGTCATTGTTGACGAGAAAATTCACGGGCGGCTTGCCGGCCGGCGCCGGCGCGCGCGCGGGCAGCCGGACCTGAAGCGGGCCGAGATTGTCGGACGAAGCGGCCTGCTTCCCGTCCACCAGGATGCGCAGCCCCGCGCCCCGGCGATACCGGCTGCCGTCCTTGTCCCACACCACACTGACGCGGTGGCCGCGATACGGAAGTTCATCGAGCGCGAACCACGGCCAATCCGACGGCGCCAGCGGATCAATTTCGAGCACGTCGTCCGCGCACGGTTTCACGCCGACGAGGCCGGTGATGATGAGGTCGTTGAAACCGCTGTGGAAGTAGTGCTCGCTGTGGTTGTAGCCGTCGTGGCCTTCCCACGAGCCCGTGTCCGGATGCGCCGCCTCGGCAATGTAGGGCTTGCCGGCTTTCCGATGCGTCAGCGCGTAGATGCGCAAGAGCCGGACGTAGTCGCCGCGGGTGATGACATTCTGGCGGTAGTTCTGGAGCAGGTTCGCCAGCGCCTTGAGCGTCTGCGTGGTGGCGTAGGGCCAGGACTGGCCGCTCCACCAGCAGCAGGATGTCTTCAGCACGAACATCGGGTCATTGCGGCCGACGAAGCTGGGCCCGAAGGGGGCGAAGAAGTAATTCGAGTCCATGAGGAATTTCCAGGCGGACTCGAAGCCTGGATCGGGCAGGTTGAATTGCCATGGCACGTAGCCAATCAATTCGCGGCCCTCGAGACTCCCGGCGAACGGACCGTCCTCGTAGATCAGCGTGCCGGCCTTGATCGGCTTGCCCGGGAAGTCCTTCTCGTTCGCTTCGTCGTTCTTGAACATGATGAGGAAGAACTCGCGCTTGGGATCCCACAGCAGGGTCTGCAATCCGCAAGCAGGTCCTTCGTGAAGGCCTCGTCCCGGTGCACCTGGTAGACGGCCCAGACGGAGTCCGCGAGCCAGGTGCTGTAATTGCGCGGCTGGGCGCCGGCCGTGCGCAACCAGTAGCGGCTGTAGTCCTGCGCGTAACGCGGATCGCGCAGCCAGCGCGCTTCGTAGAGCTGGTGGCCGGCGGGGCAACTGATCGCCCCGTACGCGCCCGACCAGAATGGCCGGTCGATGAACTCGGTGTACGAATAGCCGCTGGTTGGCGAACCGTAGGTGAGGTGTTTCGTGGTCAATTCCCACCGGTAGTAGTAGGTCGTCGTAATCTCGGCATCCGGGCACTCGAAAAACGGGATGTTCTGCCGATACCAGTCCCAGTCGCGATTGTCCCAGAAGGTCTGGGCTTCGAGCTGGGCCTGCTGGTCGAGAACCGCGGTCGCGTCGGACGACGCATCCGCGAGGACGGCGAGTGTGCTCAAGGCCAAACTGGGGAGAGAGTGCATGATCGGTTTCATGTCTGGTTTTGGCAATCAAAACGGGAACAGGCTCACCAGGCAAGCCGTTGGCGCAAGGCCGCCGAAGCCGCACTGATCGCGCAGGGCCTGGATCTGCTCGCGCAGGGCGGTCGGATCGAGCGGGGCCTTGAGCCAGTGGAGTGGCCGGGAGCGAAATTGCGCTGGTGGGTCCTTGAACCAGGCGGCCAGGCCTTCCGAGGCGGTCGCCAGTTGAGATGGGCCGGACCACACCAGCCATAGAGACCGGCAGGACCAATTCGTGGAGTGATAGGCGACCCGTCGCCGAGAAACACCGTCTTCATTCGCGATGGCGGGGGACGAGCCGTCCCCCCTCCAGCCTTCTCATCTTCATGAATTGGCGCTGTGACCACGGGCAAGCCGAAAAAACCAAAAGGTCAACGCATGTGGGCTGAAGTCCTCAACCGGTGGGACTTGTTGTAGACACATCAAGTTTCTGTGCTGCGTTGAAGGGGTCAGAACCGTCGCAAGTCCCACGCAATCGAAACGCCCAGGTTCGTGTCCACCGTAGCGGTAACGCGATAGCCGCCCCCGGCCTCGAAGTATCCCTGGCTCCCGGAGTCCACGTGCTGCGTGCCGGCATCGAACACCAACCGGAGACCGGAATCGCCGCTCGGGCGAACCGCGAGGCGGCACTCTCCGCCGGCCGCAATGCTCTCAATCCGATTGGTGAAGCCGGAACCTGACACCACGACATTGCTGAGCGTCTGGGAAGATTGGTTCTGGATCGTGATGACCGGTGCACGCGAACAACCCGCAGCGGCCGCGATGACCGCAAGGATCACCACTCTCGAAATGCGCATAGGCAACAGGGTGGACCTTTGCTCAATCCCGACTGTTCAATCCGATCCGTCTCTCTTTGCCGACGCAGTTGACCTACTGTGCCTTGAGCCCGGCGCGGCTACGGGTAGACAGCGCGGTAGTACCTGGCCGCCGCGGCGGTGGGAGTCACGCTGTAGGAAGGCGGGGCGGCCCCGGCGACAGGCGTCCAGGTTCCGGAGATGGGGTCGGCGCTCTCGAGCAGGGTGCCGCTGCTCCAGCTCACCGTGACTTGGTTGCCTGATGTCGCGATGCTGAGGGACGGCGCCGGGCCGCCCCCCCCGACGGCGTAGTGCGCGGCGACTTGGGCGGGGGTCAGGGCGTAGTCATAGAAAACCAGTTCATCGAGTCCGCCGTTGAAACTGGTGTAGTTGCGGGGATCCCAGCCAAGGCCCTGGTCGGGCGCAAGCACGTTGTCGGGGGTGGTCTGATTCGGCGCGAACGTGCCGGTGGCGGTCGTGGTCTGGGCGACTTCGACCCCATCGACGAAGAGGCGCTTGTCGCCGGTGACGTCGTCGAACGTGCCGACCACGTGGTGCCAGGCGTCGTCGGGGACGATGCCGCCGGTGATGGTGTTAAAGCCGCTGGTCTTCTGGCCGGTGGTGAAAGACCACTCATCGCCGGTGTTGATCGCCAGGATGTACCCGTAGGCCCAGCCTGAGTAGGTGGTCGAGGACCAGAGGATCGGGCGATCAGTGCCGGACCCGATCGGGTCGGCCTTGACCCACGCTTCGAGGGAGAAGGTCGTGTACGGATTCAGGTCCGGGGTGAACGGGACAATGACGCCGCCATAGGCGAAGGTGGCGCTGGGGTTGGAATCGCCAACGATGGCGCTGGGTTGGCCGAGTGTCACGGCCGCATCGTAGGCGCCATCATGACCGCCTGCGTAGTCGCGGGCGGTGCCCGCCCCGGCCGCTTCGTCCACCCGCCAGTAGGCGACAGGGTGGGCGGCGACGACCGTAGCGGCCAGCGAACCTGCGGTGACGGGGACGACGGTCAGCCTGGCAGCAGCGCTATCCGTGTTTCCGGCGACGTTGCTGATCGACACGCTGTAGTCGGCGGCGAAGGACGGTTGCACGTTGTCAAGCGTCAGGCTGGCCGTGATGGCGCCGACGATCGCGACGTTGTTGCTCTTCCACTGGAAGGCAAGCGGTTCGGAACCGCCGCTCTCGACGGTGAAGGTGACACGCGCGCCTTCCAGGCGAACGGCGGGTTGCGGCCCGGCGACAATGGTGGGCGGGGCTTTCTGAACCACGACGGTGGCCACCTGGCTGTCCGTACTGCCTCCGGCATTGCTCACGGTGAGCTTATAGTCGCCGCTGTCGCTTTCGAGTGCGGGCGACAAGGTCAGGGTGTCCGTGGTTTGACCAGGCACCGGCGTCGAGCCCTTGTACCACTGATAGGTAAACGGCGCCGTCCCGAGGACAATAGTGCGGATGGTGACGACCGCGCCTTCGTAAGCGGTCTTGCCCGCGGTGTCGACCGCGAAGCTGGGGGCCACG
Source organism: Verrucomicrobiota bacterium (assembly GCA_022710935.1). GTDB lineage: Bacteria > Verrucomicrobiota > Verrucomicrobiia > Limisphaerales > J093 > MWFF01. The sequence continues at coordinate 5,799 of JAKLFY010000011.1, read as the reverse complement.
GCGGGCGGGTTCTCGCCTCGCGCCGCGACGTAGTGGGCCTGAATCCGTTCGACGGGCAGCGCGTTGGTGTAGATGGCCACCTCGTCCAGACTGCCGATCCAGGGATAGGATTCGCTGCTGATGGTGGTGACCGGGCGCATGACGGGTTTGATGGCCAGCTTCGCGGTGGTGCTGACGGCGATTAGGACGCCATCCAGGTAGATCTTCTTCGTTTTGCCGTCGAAGGTGCACACGACGTGCTGCCAGACGTCCTGGGCGAACAAGGTGTTGGAGCCGAGCCCATCCCAGGTCGTGTAGACGTCCGACGATTGGAACCAGTTGCCTTCTCCCACAACGTAGTGGACCCACCCGCGGGTGTCGCCCCAAACCGGTTCGTCGCGCCACCAGAGCGGGCACCGGTGGCTCGTGCCGGTTCCGCCCGTCTGGATATACCAGACTTCGTACGAGAAGGTGTTGGTTCGATTCAGCTCGGCGTGGAAGGGAATCGCGATACGGCCCCCGGAGGTGAAGTCAAAAGAAGGGTTGGCGTCGCCGACCAGCGGGCTGTCGGTGTTCAGGAGAACATCATCCACGACCTGGCCGTCGACCTCGCTGCCGAGGAAGCCGCTGTTGGCCACCACGGCCGCAGGCCACGGCTCGGAGGTGTCAAGACGCCAATAGCCGGCCGGATTATCGGCCAGAACGGTGTCGAGATAGTCAGCCCGCGTCGGCGCCACGGCCATCAAACCAAGGAGGAGCAGGAGGGGAGTTTTCATTGGTTCTCCAACAATTAGGGATTTGCGGTGTGTGAGGCGGCAGGATGGCCGAACGGAAGGCGTCGGTCAAGGTGAAACCGGTTCACGCGAACCGGCAAACCGGCCAGTTCCGGGCTGGCGCTCTCGCTGTTTGGGTTCAGAATCCCAGGCTGGCTTCGTGCCGTGCCGAAGACGTTCGAGACCACGCAACGACACGCACTGCCGATATCCCGCAAGGTCGTGGGGGGCGTGGTGGAACTCGGGGAGGTCGCCCCCGGGATGTTCACGCGGTTCTTCTGCTACTGGCAGCGCAGGTCCGCGCCAGTGGGCGTCATGATATTCCGAACATCAACCGACTCCTTCGACTCGTTTCCGTCCCGCACTTTACGGGTCTCGGATCAAGTTGTCGTACCCGATGTAGAAGAGGTCGTCGGGGTTCAGGCCGAAGCCCAGGTCCTTGAGCGCGTAGATCTGGCGGATGTTCGACGCGAACAACGCGGCGCAGGTCGCTTCCGAGATCGCCGGATCGAGGCCGGGCTCGATGAGGACGGTTTCGAAGAAGTTGTGATGTCCGGGCAGGAGGGTTTGCGCAAAGTAGCTGTCGGTGCTGAATGCGGGCAGGCTGCCACCGCTGCCCGAGGTGGGCGACAGCCACCGGTCGAGGAGGAGCGTCTTGAGGATCCACAGCGATTCGCCGCGATACAGGGGCATCCCCACAAAGTAGTGCAGGTTCAACGCAGCGCCGTTCTTCGACACAACGTGGCGCCTGACCCACCACGCATGATCGGGGTTGGCAGGGTCGTTGGCCGGGTCCAGTTGCATCAGGCCGATCTCGTCTGAGGTCGTGGTGGAGAGCCCCGGAGTCCACCAGTTCAATTCCGGTTGCGGCCTGGCGTGGGTGCACTCGAGCGCGTAGCGAGCATCGCTGGGAAACGGCGACGTGGTCCGAGGGTTGTTGACCGGGTAAGGAAAACCGAGCGTCAACACGTAGTTCCGCAGGTCCGGCCCGCTGCCACGTGCCCATGTGATCGTAAGCCGTTCACTCGTCGGCGTGGCGACCGCGCCAAGTTCCTCCAACGGACCACTCCAGGTCCTCACGCGCCCGTCTTCGATGCGCTGGTAATGGACGAACAACTTCCGCCAGAAGCTCGCCGGCGTGGGGGAAGGCGAGGTGTGCGGCGGACCCTGAGTCCGATACAGCCAGAGACGAGTCTTCAGCCGGTGCCGGCCCAGGAGGGCGCCGAACTCGCCCTGCTCGGTCTGGATCAGGCCGAACAGTTGGCCGCATTGCCCGGCGGGGTCGAGGTCTGTCACCCGGTAGTAACTCCGGCTCCCAAACGCCCGCAGCGTCCGCGTGGTGGTAGCGGCGGGTTCACCCAGGTCGGACCACGTGGCCAAGTCGGGCGAGGTCTCGATCAGGTAAGGACCGTGCCCCCCCCGCCAACTGAGGGTCACCATGTCCTGGCCGAGAGCGATTGAATCGACCCGCACTTGCGCCTGGGCAGCGAGTGAGAGCACCAGAACCAGCACGGGGAGGGCCTGGCGTCGCTTCGTCAAGGGCAGCATGGAAATGAGCATAATGGGTGCTTTTCTATCCATTGGAGCGCGGTTTTGCCTTTCTGGCCGGCATCCGCCAGTGCCTTGGAGGCTTCGGTCTTGCCGGGGTGAAGACTCTGGGAGGCGTGCGTGACTCACGGGATGGTGGGCGGCGGCGTTCGGATGGGATGGGGCACCGCGCGGATCTGTTTCAAACCGATTTCGCCCGGCACCACGCGCTTGTATTCGAAGTCGAGTTCGCAGCTGGTTTGAGCGGGATAATAGGCTTCATAGGCCAGCGCGGCCGTGTTCAACTGGGCGAGCAAGGTGCGGTAGTCAGTCTCCCAGCGCATCACCGGCGCGCTGTCTTGGGTTAAGGTCGAGGCCTCGTCGAGTCTCAACGCAGCGGTGGCGGTGTCCGCGCCGGAGTACGATGCGCTCACCACCTCGGAACGGACGCTGCCGTCCGGGTTTGTCACCGACGTGGCGCCCAACTGGGACACGATGCGCACCGCGGCGTTGCGCGCCCCGTCTCGCTTGTCCACCGCGAGCGTCGCGACGCCGTTGGCCAACTCGAATTCGTCGGGGACAGAGAAATGGACGAGGAGCGCCATGCCTGCGTCGTCCTCGTGGATGCCGTGGCGCAGGCGTTCGAGGAAGGCGTTCTCGTTGTAGAAACTGGCGTACACCTTCCGCATCGCGCGGAAGACACCGCGTTCCCGCGACTCGGTGGAATCGCAGCGGCTTGGCCCGGCCTGGTCGTCGTCGAGGTCGTCTTCGAGACAACCGCTGTAGCTGTCGTACAGGCCGGCGCCGCTGAAAGTCTCGCTGTCTTCGAGGTTGGTGGAACTGCGAAAGCGGATTCGAGCACCGCCGAGGCCCGCATTCCGCAGCGCGGTGACGATCTCGACCTGCTGGGCTGCCGTGAAGTCCGCCGCATCCTCGATCGTCGCGCGCACGGCGGCGAGGTCGAGCCGCAGGGTCAGGACGTTCGGGGGGTAGGTGTGGGGGGCGAGGCGGCTGTCGATCAATTGCCGCAGGGTCTGACCCCTGCCCAACGGTTGCGCAAGGTAGGCATCCCACAGATCGAACGTGACGGCGATTGCCGGGTGCGGCGAGACCTCAGGCAGGCTGCGGCGCAGGAACCCGAAGTTCGCCGCCTTGCCGCCCACGAAGCAAACGTCCGCGGGGGTCAACTCGTCGGCCGGCACGGTCAAGCTGCCTCTGGTCGCCTTGGGTGTGATGTCGAGCGGACCGCCACGCTTGCTGGCGAGAATCTCCTCTCGCCGCTCGGGCGTCAGCAACCCGGTGGTGTCCTGGAGACCGATGTGGCAGACACCGTTGGTTTCGTCGACCACCAGCAACACCTCGCGGTCGTGGAGGCTGGCAATCTCGGCCTGGAGCCCGGCGCCGTTCGCATAGGCGAAGGGTAGCAGCACCGAGCGGGCGAGCAGCGCGACATGCGAGTTGGGCGTGGCCGGTTCGAGGCACACATAGCCCGCGAGCACCGGCAACTCGGCCGGCACGCGGTCAGTCACAAGAATGTCGCTGAGCTCCAACCGCCCGTCGCCCAAGGCAGCAGGTATTTCCGTCGAGGGAACCCAGACCAGTCGGCCCAGGGCCCAACCCGCCGAGTAGCAGGCGTTGGCCGTGGCCCAACGTTCCAGCGCGGCCACCTCGATCCCGCGCGCGGCGAACAGCGCCCGGCTCGCCTCGGTCTCCGCGCGTTGCTCCATCGATGGCATGTAGAAAACCCGCCAACCGAGTTCGGGCACCAGGCGCCGGCGGACGGTGTCGATCCAGTCGACGATTCTATTGGCCGGGAACGCCTGCGCGCCAGTCACCTCGATGGCCAGCTCGCGGACCTGCGGATCGGGGGCTCGCAGCACAGATCCCACCACCATCCGCTGGGCGTCGTTTGCGTAGAGTGACTGGGCGTAGAACTCGATCGCGCCCATCGCGCCGTAACCGGGCAACCGCGCCCGGGCGAATTGGAGATGGTAGGGATACTTGACCGAGTCCTGGAAATAGACACGGTCCGGCTCGTGCAGCAGCAACAACCACTTCACCGAGGCGGTCGCCCCCACCCCCCCGCCAGTTCCAGGCGTGAAAAGAAAGCCGGACGAGGCCCTGACCTGATTTGACCAATCGTCGGATGCTCCCAACGGCGCGGCCTGCACCCGGTAGAAACTCGCGCCGGGGCCACCACCGGCCCAGTCTCCGTAAGCCTGCAGCCGCTCATGCACCCGAGCCAGTTCGGTCCAAGTCCTGAGATCATCACTGCACTCGAGCAGGAGTCGTTGGCCGGCGAGCATGGGGGTGTCGAACGAGGGACCGGCAGGCGCGAGGCTGACGTGCAGGCGCAGTTCAGCGGGCGTCTGTGCCAGGACGGGCAACACCAGCATGCCCGTCAGCATTGCCCGGATCCACCCCCGAAGCCCAACAACACGACGAAGACGGCTGATGGCTCTCGGACCGCGTCGGGCCCTTATGGCATCGGAGTGCTTCACGGGCTTTCACCCCATGCTAAACCGAACTGAACTCCATGTCCAGGGCACCGCCAAGGCTTGACCGTCGCAGGGGTCCAGGAAATCAGGAACACTGGGCTTGACGTTGGTTCTTTGACCAGGGAGTCGCGGTTGGTCATGGCGCAAAAGGTGCGAGTGGAATATCCGGACGCGGTTTGCCATGTGACGAGCCGGGGCAATCAGGGCCACGCCCTTTTCCTGGCGGGCCGTGACCGCAAGCTCTTGTTGGAAAACCCGGAACGGGACCTGATGGCGGGAATAACATGGTTCCAGGGGACGGACGTCGCCTTCGGACGGAGCCCGGCGCGCCCACGATGGGGCGGCGGTGGCGGAGGTCAGGGTGTCAAGAGCGGCACAAATCCCGCCTGCTGGAGGTGGTGATCGGTCGTGAAGGCATCCCGCATGCGCAGCTCCCACATCAGGGCGAAACTCACGCGGTCGGTGAGCGACCACTCCTTGTCCGCAGAGCGGCGAAACAGCGCGGCGCCGACGGAGAATCGTCCCGGTCCGATCCATTTTAGCTGCGGGGCTTCGCTGCGCTCCAGGGTGTCCAGGAAATTTGCGGCCGCGGTTGTCGCCTCCTGCGCGTGGTGGCTTTCTTCGCCCTGGCTACGGGAATGATCACGGGCTGGATTCACGGTGCCTATGACCAGAGTGAATCTTCGCGCTCTTCCCGGACCTCCCATGTCACCTGGTCGATGTAGTCGCGCCCGGCCTTCTTTGGGATGGTCCACTGGCCGACCACACCATGCGTGAACAGCGCCAGGTGATCCTTCAAGCTGGGATTCGACCACTGGAAGAACGGCAGGTGCCGGCGCACCCGCGCCACCCAGAAGCAATGCTCGCCGCGGCGGATCGAACAATGGCTGTGCGGAAGACTTCCCTGGGGGAGCTTAGGGTCTGTGCAAAAATTAATTCCGATTTTGCTGGAGGGGATTTGGCTCGCTGGCGAGGCGCGACGAAGGAGCATAGCCTTGACCTCTGTGACTGAGGAGCAATCC
>JAKLFY010000109.1 GCA_022710935.1 Verrucomicrobiota bacterium | reverse complement strand
CACTTTCTCTTCTCCAATTGGATCAGCAGCGATGGAGCAGACGACAACAACAGTCATCTCGGCGACCCCGGAAAGCCTAACTTAATTTCGCGGTTCCGTGGTCCAACACTTGGGGTCCACCTCACAGATCCGGATGACACCTTCGACAATTGGATTCCCGAGGAATGGCTTGAGTTCGCCAAATGACGAGTGTCTACACAGCCGATTTGCGCTGCCAGAAGGATTATTCTGGCAACAGGCTCAACAGATTGGCTTTGACATACCTCCCGGCCAACTGCGGGTCATAGTTGATTCCACTACGCAGCAGGGGTTCTGTATCGGAACAAAATCCACGATCTTTGAGGTGAGCATCGAGAATCGCGACAAACTCCGCGCGGCCTGCCCTTGTGCCTTCCTGTTTCATGTAGTGTTGAAACGATTCGATGATCGCCGCCGGCTCAACAGACTTGGCAGACTTAGTCAGCGCCCAATACAGATCGAACAGGTCACGTCCGCGTTTGCGCTGAAACATCGCACGCATTTTCGTGCCGAGCATTTCGTGAATGTCGTAGCCTTTGATGCGTGTTTGGACGGGCTGGTCGCGAAACGGAAAGCCGAAGGGAATCTCCACAACCGCCCGATGCGGTGTGCGCTCGGTCACATTCGCCTCAACCACGATGTCCAACGTCCGCGCGGGTTCGATGATCGAAGGCAAAGAATAGGTCGTTCGCAGAACTCGCGAGGGCCGGACAACATTGCGTAATGCGAGCGTGAGAGTGCCCCACGCTGATGTTGTTGGCTCTCCCAATACATCCGCCAACACACGGCGAATGGCCCGGCGAATGTGACCTTCGGGGCGAGTCCCTACAGCGACCAAATCAATGTCTTCGCTATAACGAGCGGGGGGAGCGAGATGGACCTTGTGCAGAAGCGTGCCGCCGCGCATCGCGATTTGAGAACTCAAGAATTTGTCGTCGAACAACGCGATCATCGAGCGGCACAGCAGAAGGTCTTGCTCCACCTGATACTGCGCAGCCCACGGCACAACGGCTTGATGCGCCAGAATATCCTGGCGGGTGATCGGGGTCATAATGCCAATTCGCGGGAATTATTGAGAACCTGCCAGCGTTCAACAAGTGGCAGGTTCTTCCGTTCTCCCTTTGAAGGAGACAAGAGGACTACGGTCAGCTTTTCTGGAAGCCACTCATAAATGACTTGCGCCAGCTTCATCGCACGAGCGGCTTGGACGATGAACCCCAATCTCTGTGCAACGGCTGGCTCATTCTCCGCCGCCAGCACGCGCTTGAGCTCGCGTTCACGCAGGCTCGGCAGGAGGGGGCGGATGGTTTCCGCCGCGCGCTCGATTCCGCCAATGCTGGTCGCATAACGGACGAGATCGAAGGCGGTAGCCTCTGGTGTGCTGATGCAAAGCGGGGCCGCAGCTTGCGCCAGTTGTTGTGTCGGGGTTCGTTCAATCCCGCGCTTCACAAAAAATCGGACCTGAATTCTCCCCACCTTGATTGGGCGGCAAGGCCGGTCGGTCATGACTTGCGTGACTTGGAGCGCCTGTGGATTTGAACCATAGGAACTAGCCGCTGATTGAAGCGCCAAGTAGTAGGGGCGACTCAGCCAGTCGAAATAGGCTTGAAGCCACCAAGTCGCGGGCGGCGCGCCCATGCTGCGGTGCTCCGGGCCGACAATCAGGAAGAATGGCTGTCTCGGCGATACCCGCACGACCTTGCCGCGAAGCCTCAGTAACTGAAACTTTGCAGCAATGGCTGACAACCCCGATTCTTTGGTCAATTCCTTCAGCGAAAAGGCGACGCGCCCCAAAGCAATGCGCGCTTCGATAAAAGCTTCCGCCGCACCGATCAGGCGGGTTTCTTGAGTGCGAGTTGGAGTTTTCATCGTTTGCGTAGCGTAGCGTCTGACGCTCCGTTGTGCAAACGGATAAAAGCCGGTAAAAATGAGAAAGCGGTCGGTGCGGCTGGACGGCGCGACAAGCGGAACGATCGCATAGTCGTTCCCGCTGGCGCGACGGACAGCGGCACGGACCGCCGATGCCCCCGACCGTCGCGGCGCGGGCGGTGGGTTGGCGGAGCGAAATGAGCGTAGCCAACCGCCCGCACGGGCCAGCGTGGAATCCTGCTTGGGTGAATCAGGGAGCATGTCTCACCCCTTTTCCATTTTGCGTTTGAATGGATGATTGGCGGTTTTGTTGCGAGTTCTCCGAAGGTACGCTTTCGCATCCATCAGAAAATAGATTGCCAATGGGCAACGCCGCGCGCTGGCGCGGGTCGGTGTAGTGGCTCGCGGTCATTTGGATCGTCGAATGTCGCAATTGCGCGCTGCCGGCAAAAATTCCATGTCGCTTGACGATGGCGTCGCCAAAGAGTTTCCGCAGTTCATGGACCTTCTTCCGCGCGTTGATGCCGTTGCTCTCCAGCCAGCCGATGAGTGTTCGCCAGTGCGGTTCGCAGCGATAGCGGCGATACGTCGTCGCCTTCCAACCCAACGGGGAATTGACCACAAAACCGTCCTGCTCCGGCTCTTTGAAACTGAGCAGTTCTTTCATCAATGACGGGTCAACATACACAGTGCCGCCAGATCCGTGCTTGGGTTCGATGTATTGGTTCGCTTCGAGTCGAATCGAGTTGTCCTCGGCGTTCAGTTGCGACCAGAGGCAGACATCCGCCTCGCCCCGGCGAAGACCGGCGCAAAGGCAAAGCAGGAACAATTTGTAGACTTCGGGACTTGCCGCGCGCAAATCCTGGCGCGCGTTGGTCACGAGCGCCTCATACGTGATCCCGGTCGGCGCTTGGAACTTCATCGAGCCTTGGCGCTCAAAGCTCACCGTTTCAAACCAGTAAACGTCGCGTTCCCCGCGCTGACCGTCGCGCACTTTGAATCTGGGAACTTTGACGCGGAAATTCGGTTTGCAGATGATCGCTTCGCTGAAGAGGCTTTTTGCGCAGCGCAGCCAACTGTTGAAGGATCGGTTCACTTCGAGCTTCCGTCGCGGATCGTTGCCCGCCTTCTTGAGACGGAGCATTTTATAGTCAGCGGCGGCGGCAGGCGTCAGCGCTGAAAGGGGAGTCGCGTCAACCTGTTGCCGCCATGCCCTGAACCCACCTTTGCGGTAGTCAAACCGTGAGGCATCTGATTTTCCCCCTTGAACATAGGCAGCGAGCTGTCGCAGACATGAACCGTAATAGCGAAATGTCCTCGGCTTCAAATTCGCTGTTCTTTCCACTTCGGTTAGGAACTCGCCAACGGTGGCGGAGTCACTGTCGATCTCGGTCACCGCTACTGGCGACGGCGCGAGTTCATTGACCGTGGCCGACCAGCCCTTCGCCACGAGAGACAGATAGATGTCGCGCGCCTTTGTGGCCGCTTCCTCCCTGTTGGCGGTTTCCAGATCGAAACTCTTACGGATGCCCTTGAAGTGGATGCGGACCGACCATTCGGCAACCTCGAATGTTTTCCCATCACGCGAATATGAGCGGTGTTCGAGTCGTGATTTCCAATAGTTGGCGTGCGTCCTGGGATAAAATCGCTTCGTTGCGGATTCGGCGACTTCGGCATCCGGACCGTTTGAATCGTCAGCGATGTTTTCGGCGCTCATGCGCCGATACCATCAGAAAAGCGGAGCGTGTTGGTGTATCAGCTACACGAGACGCGCACGGTGCTGCCTCACAAGCCGGAATTGCTTGGCCAATGCTTGGCCAATTTTTCGGTTTTGGGCGGTTGTGCTGAGTTGCATTGAGTCTTGCCATCTGACGAGGAATGCCTTGATAATGTTGAGGTTTTGCAACTTGGTGCAACTGGTGACGACTGGACAAAACCCTTCTGGCCCGAACTTCGGATCAGAAGGTTGCAGGTTCGAGTCCTGCCGGACGCGCCATTCATTTTGATCATTTTTTACAGTGGTTTGCTTCACTTCTCAATTCTCCATTCGAGGACAGAGAATTCTTCACGCTGCCACTTTGCTGCCACTTTTCAGGTTCCCGTTTGCCCCGATGCCGCCCGCTCGACCCCGCCAACCGGCCCCGGCCCGCATGTCACCCCGTTGTCGCGGGATTGCTGAACGTGAATTCCTCGGTGACATGGAACATGTTCGCCGCCACGTTGGCCGGATCGAGGAACCGCACGTTCCGCTCCCGCTTCTCGCCCTCGACGAACACCGTCTTCAGCCCCTTGAGAAACTCCCAGGCATCCAGGTTGCCTTCGATGCTGGGCCGCACCCGCACGAGCCGCTTGATGAGTTCCGCCGCCTTCGCGGCATCGAGCACCTTGGGATTGAGCTTCACCAACTGCGGCGCAAGCACCGCATCGAGCACCGGGCCGGTCAGGCCACCGTTGCGCAGCGCCAGCGCATCGTCGGGCGACAGATACGTCCACCCCGCCGCGATCGCATACCGGACAAACGGGCGCTGCACGGAACTGGATTCAGAGCCGAGGGGCATGCGAACCAATCAAATAACCGTCAAATGAAGTTGTTGACGCCAACACCAGCGATTTCCGCGGGGTTTGCTCGCGTTTCAGCTTCGCCAAACCGGTACCACGTGGACTTCCAGTCAAATAAGATTCACAGCCAGAAGGGCACATGCTTGGTGTGTTTTTGGGGCTTGCCTGGGGGCGCCCATTCATGTATGTATTCTCCGGCTTTGGAATGGGACTACCCGTTCGGCGGTGGGCCACTGGGACTACCCGGTGGCCCTCCGTTTTTCTCAGGGAAACACTTCAACCCGTAGCCTTCCGTCTGCCCGTCTGGCCCGCGCCAGAGTTTGCCCTCCAGAACTGCCATCGCCCGATTCGGCTGGCCGGGCCGCAAGACCGAGAGCGCCACCGGGCGCGCCACCATGTCGGCGATTTGCAGCCCTTCGGAATTGGTTCGCTTGTCCGCCAGCACCAGCCGGAAGGGCAACGGCTGGCCCAGACTGTTGCCGCCTTCGCAAATTCGCCGGAACTCCAACTCCAATTCCGTGTCCTCGCGTTTGCCGCGTGCTTCCACGACAAAATGCGTCAGCCGTTCAGCCTGCCCTTGCTCGGCCAGCAAGCGGAACACGCGCTCCAAGCCAAACTGCAAGGCCAGATGATACGGATTAGCCGTCGCAGGGTCTTCCATCCGCAACGCGCGCTTGTCAATCACCACCGCTATGAGCGTGAATTGTGCGCTTTCGATGACGCGGCTCAAGGCGTCAAGAAAAGCCTCACGCGGCTCGCGGCTCATCATTGCAAACGCCCCCTCCTTCTTGCGGAGATCATGTTCGTGCAACACCACCAAGTCGTGCCCAAACGTCGCCACCTTCAGCCTCCGAAGTGCGGGCGTCATCTCGTCCACATAAGCCGCTTTCGGGAAAACGCAGAAGGCCAGCGCGAACAGCGGGAAGTCACGGTTGACTGCCGCCAAGCCGTGGTCGCCGCTCTCGTCCACGAAGACGATGTGGCTGCTGAACGGGATGGCTTGGGCTGAAGAGTTCATCTGGCAAACTCCGGCAGGCCTGCCTGCGCCGCGCCAGCCCGCATCGCGGCAGGCAGGCGGACCTGGCCGGTCATCAGGTGGTGGAGCAGCGAGGCGAAGAGCGATGCCAGCGCAGCCCGGCGCCCCTCCAACGCCGCCAACTGTCGCGCAATCTCCCGCTGCTTGGAAAGGGGAGGAAGGGGAACGAGGAAAGCCTTCAAGAATGCACAGGTCAACGCGCCTTTGGTGCTCCCGCCGCCTCGACTCGCCGCTTGGAGTTGGTCGTAGCGCGACCGAAGAAATGCAAGCGCAAACTCAGGAAACAATCGCCCGTCACGAAAGTTGATGTAGGCCAAGTGCTGACTCACACAAGCATCCAGCGCAAGAAGCGCCACGTTGCCGAGGGTCTTGCCTTGCCCTGTGATGGCAAGTACCAGACTGCCCTTGGGGATCATTGGCAGATGACACTCCCGCCGAGCAGCCTCTGTGACAGATTCGTCGGCAGCGCCGATTGTTCCTTCGTGGACCTTCCCGCTGGTCAGCCACGGAATCGTCCCGCCTTCCCAGTATCGTGGTTCGGTGCGTTTTGGCGTTGAACCGTTGCCAATGACGGCGTGATCCCCAAGTGTGTCCGTGTTCCAGTTCTTCGGCATCGGACCGACCGCCGTCTCCTTCACTCGCACCTGGTCGGCTTGGGGGAACGGGACGGGGCCGTAGGTGAAGAGGTGGTGGAGGAGGCTGGCCTTGAGTTGGCGCGTGGCGGCCAGGACCTGCTCGCACGCCTCCTTCGCCCGCTGCACCGTCCGCAACACCCCCGCAATTGCCCGCTGCTCGGGGAGGGGAGGAAGCGACAGACGAACACCTTTCAGCCGATCCAGGTTTATGCTGGCTTGATTCACATGCCGGCGGCAAAGCAACCCGCGCTTCGCCCGTCATCCATTTCCTGTGAAGTGCTCGGGCAAGGAAGGATGGCTCAAGGCAATGTCGGTTGAGCACCCGGAGAATCGTCATGTGGTTGGAAAGCACAAAGTCGCCGGCCTGGTCAAAGAGGGCGGTCTTGCCCACCAACTCCTCGCTGTTCGTGTTGTTAAAGATCACGTCGCTGCGGTGTAGCCAGTGTGGGTCGTCGACCGACGGGGGCCTTACGCTCTTGATTTGTGTGAGGTCAATTGCTCCGGCATCCGATATGTTGAATGTGCGAAGATGTGGCACACCTAAGCCCTCAATATTGAATCGTCCATCGGCGTAGCCATTCTTCACCCACAGTTGCCCTGAGTCGATCAACTCACCAATGCCTGCTGCTCCCCATCCCTCCGGCAACTGGCTTTCTTCCGCCCCTTCAAGGCTTGGCAGACTCTGATTGACCGGCGCCCCAGGGCGTTGCCTGCCTGCGCCGAGGCTCCCGCCTTCGACAGGACTTTGGCGGACAGGTCGGCAGGCAGGCCCTGGGCTGTTGTCTTTCGCCCCTTCGGAGCTGGGGGATGGCTGCACGTGGGCAGACGCATCCAAGGTCGTTCTGCTCGACGTCTGCCGCGTTGTCGGAGGCATGGCGGGCATTGCGGCGCTGGTTGCGGGCCGCGTCGCTGATTTGACGGCGTCGCGCCCGTCCAACGCCGATACGGCAGGGCGCGCATGCGTACCAAACTCGATCTGGCATTGCGCCTCGGCGTCACGGCGTCCGCGGGCTTGTCGAGCGGGTCTTTGCATTCGTTTCCGACTCATGCGTGGTTCCTGGGTAGTGCCCTGCTGCGTTGGCCCGCGCGCCGAAGGAGATCATGGTTCTTCGCCGCCACGGATGCGGACTCGCGTTTCCTCGACAATCCACAGGCGGTTGGCGAGCGGGGTGGTGTTCAGGAGCGGGAGGATGCTTTGGAGAGCGGCGATCTGCTGCGGTCTGGCCTGGCGCCGAAGCCGCAGGACAATGAAACCAGGATGCCGAGCGGGTGGATACTGGCGCAGGTCTGACAAATCGAGGTCGGCAGTGATGAGCATCCGGCCTTCGCGCTGGCAGACCGCTACGATTTGTGGATCGGGAGCCCCGCCGAGTGCCTGGTCGAACACTGTGAGGGCGTCATGGCCTGCCTGCCGGAGGATCGGAGCGAACTCGGTCGGCAGGTTCTGGTCAACCTTGAACTTCATGCGGGCGCGAGGTCTGACAGCAGCATGACCTCCTCATGGGCGAGATCGGCGGCATAGGCGATGCAAGCCCGAATGTCTTCCTCGGTCAGCGGGGGGTAGCTGTGTCGGATGTCCTCCCAGTCGAGCCCGGCGGCCAGGTTATCCAACACGACCGAGACGAGGATGCGTGTGCCAGCCACGCAGGCGCGGCCTTTGCACACGTCCGGCCCGATTGAGATGCGTTCTCTCCAGTTCATGGTCCTCATGTTAGTCGATTGCACGACGGATTGCACGCCGTGCGCGCTTTCGTTCTTCAGTCATCCGCCCAGCCCCAGTTTCTTCAGCACCTTCTCGAGTTCGCGATTGGCGGTCTCCATTTCTTCCTCGGCCTCGCGCAGTTGGACCACCGCTTCGTCCAGCGGCAGCACTTCGGCGTGTTCGCCCACCGAAACGTAGCGGCTCGGCGAGAGGTTGAAGTCGTTCCTGGCCGCGTCGGCGTTGCTGACGATGGCCGAGAGGCCGTCCACGGCGCGCCATTTCAGGTACGCATCGGCCAGCGCCGTGATGTGCGCGTCTTCGAGGTAGTTCTTGGGCCGGCCTTTGCTGAATTGCTTCGACCCGTTGATGAGCGCGATCTGGCCGGCGTGTCTCTTGCGTCGGTTGAGCACGAGGATGATGCCCGGCGCGGTGGTGTTGTAGAAGAGGTTCTCGGGCAGCAGCACCACCGCCTCGATGAGATCGGCCTCGACGAACGCCCTGCGGATGTCGCGCTCCTTGTTCGAGCCCTGGTTGCCGCTCCCGCGGCTGACGGCGCCGGTATCGAGCACGACCGTCATGCGCCCCGCGTCGCCAAGCGAGGCCGCCATGTGCTGAATCCAGCCCCAGTCGGCGCTGGACGTGGGCGGCAGGCCGCGCGTGAACCGGCCCCAGGTGTCGGCCTCGTAGGTCCTGGCCTCGAACTTCTGGTTCCACATCGGGTTGGCGGTGACCAGGTCGAAGCGGCGGAGGGAGCCGTCGGGGCCGGTGAACTTGGGTGAGCCCATCGTGTCGCCGAACTGAATGTCGGCCTCCATGTCATGGATGAAGGCGTTCATGCGGGCCATGGCGAAGGTGGCGGGGTTGATCTCCTGCCCGAAGAGCCGCAGCGGGGCGACTTTCGCGGGGAGTTTCTTCGAGCCGTTGGCCTTGACGCCGAACTTCTCGATCAGGCGCTGATCGAGCTTGATCAGCAGGCCCGCGGTGCCGCAGTTGCTGTCGTAGGCGGTCTGGCCGGGCTGCGGATCAAGGAGGATCGCCATGAGGCGTCCGACTTCGGGCGGGGTGAGAAACTCGCCTGCGCTGCTGCCCTGCCCTTCGGCGAGCTTGAGGGCCTTCTGGTGGCTGCCGAAGTCCTGTTCCAGCGCCTGGATCTCGTCCTCGAACACGTCCGAGAGGCGCTTGAGGAAGATCAGCGGCAAGATGTAGTCCTTGAACTTGGGCGCGTCCACGGGGCCGCGGATGACGCAGGCGGCTTCCCAGAGCCAGGATTCGAGCGCAGGAAGGTCAAGAGGCATAGGCAATACCGGGCCGGATGTTAATTGCGGCGGGCGGCGGCGTATAGCGCGAAATGCCGCCGTGTTCGATGCGGTGGCCCGGGAGACTTTTTGACCTGTGTTGCCTGCGATTGCACCGCGTGGCATCGCGGAGCTCAGGCGCGAGCCGCGAGCAAGCAGCACGGAAACACGGAAATCTGGGCGGGTTGGCGGGGGCTTGGTGTTTCGGAGGGCTCCGTTTCCGCATGGCCCCGGCTGGATTGGCGTCGCGTCGCCGCTCGAGGGGCGAGAAATCGGAGGGAGACTCCGCCGTGTGGTCGTCATACAGGGCGACTTGTAGGTGATGCTCCCCTCGAAGACCGTGTCGCTGCTGCCGCGCATGGCGCTCACTGGATTGTTGAAACCCTTGGGGAACTCCGCGCACGTGGTCCGGCTGCAATAGAAAAGCCCGTCGTCGCCGGTGAAGAACAGATGCACGTGTTCGCCGTCGCCGATGCGATGGTAGTCGAACGGTGCACACTGGTAGGTCCGCCCGAATCGGGAATCTGGACATCCAAGTGCATCTGGACTGGCGCGGACACCGCCCAATGACCTCGCCGAAGGGACGCTTCTCTGCTCGGGTGGGATCTCATCAACGAAAGAGCTTTTGCGCGAAGTAGTACAGGCTGTTCCGCCAGTGCGTCGCATCGTGGCCGTTGCCGTCCACGTGCCACACATGGGGCACCCCCTTGTCCTTGAGGTAGGCATGGACGCCCTGGCTGATGCGGATGAGGCCGTCCTTGTTGCCGCAGGAAAGCCACAGGAGCTTCAGCGACCGCGTGGCGGCGGCCGGGTCCGGCACGAGTTGCTCGGGCGGCTTCGTGTTCGGCGCGGATGAGAACCCGCCCACCCACGCGAAGGTGTCCATGTGGGCAAGACCGAAGTTCAGGGACTGGCCGCCGCCCATGGACAAACCCGCGAGCGCCCGATGTTCCCGGTCGGCCTGGACCGAGTACCGCGACTCGATGGCCGGGATCACATCATCCAGCAGGTCTCGCTCGAAGGCCGCAAAGGCCGGGCCGCCGGCGAAGACATTGCCCTCGGCCCGGTCGTTTTTCTGGGCGCGGCCGTTGGGCATCACGACGATCATCGGCACTGACTTGCCGTCGGCGATCAGGTTGTCGAGCAGGGCGTCCGGGTGGGCGAAGCGCTGCCATTCGGTTTCGTCCCCTCCGATGCCATGGAGCAGATAGAGCACAGGGTACTTCCGGGCCTTCGAGTACCCGGGCGGCGTGTACACCTGCATCTTGCGCGCGGTGCCCACGGTCTTGGACTCGTACTCGATCATCTCCAGCCGGCCGTGGGGGATGCCGTCGCGCTTCGTGTCGATTCCGGACGGCGGGTCATCGAAAGCGGGCTTGTCGTCCGGTTGAAGCTGGATCGGCCCGCCGAAGCCGCCGGGTCCGCGTAGCGCCCTGCCGGCCGCCGGCGGGGTGGTGCGGGCGGCGGGAGTGTCGACTGAGGCCGCCCCGGCAGCCGACGCCTGCGTCGCAACGAACTCGGTGGCGCCGAAGTCACCGACCTTCTGGCTCACAAGGTACTTGTGGATGCCGCGGGGGCTTTCGAACTCCGCGCGCCATTGGCCCGCGACATCGGCCGCGCGCGCGGGCGACGCCAGAAGGCCGATCACAACGGAGAGGAGGGCGAATTGGGTCTTGGTCATGGGATGGGTTCCTGTGTGCGTGTTGGGTTGAGATGAAGCCGTCTCTCGCTAGAATTCCGCCTGGCCATGGTCGTGAAGCTCGCGGATCTCGTCCGGGCTCCAGCCGCGGCTGAACAGGGCAAACTCGCCGAGGGCGCCGCTCAGGTCGCGGATCAGGAAGGGGGCGGGGTCGTAGCTGTCGAACTTCTCCCAGAACGCCAGCGCCGTCTGCTGAACGATGTCCTCGGCGTCCGCCACGTTCGGCACCGTGGCCGCCACGCAGCGAAAGACCTCCCGCTCGCTGCGGAGAAACAGCGAAAGGAACCGCTGTTGTGCCGCGGCCGAATCGTCGGACCAATGGCTTGAATCTGCCGACATCCTTCTGGTTCTAACTGAACTTCCGGCTGTCCGCGATTATTGGACAAACGATTGCAGAAGCGCAATAGCCCGCACTCTGTCACGGCAAAGCCATTCCAGTGCTGCATCCACCATCCGCGGTGATGAGCAGGTTCCGAGCCTCCGGATATGATGGCAAGCTCAACGCCGAGTCGTTTGTTTGGAGTCATATGAAGAAGAACGGTGTGTCCAAGAAGCCCCCGAAGCAGAACGAATCGCTGCGGAAGCGCGTCGAGGAAGATCTGCTGAAGATCAACGCGAATCCTGCGTTGGTCCGCTCCTCTCTTCATGCCGACAGGGTAGCCTGTGCCGCTGACTGATCAGTGATTACTAACTTGAGGGCTGACCCTGCGGCCAGAAGAGGACAGGGAAGCAACATGACAAAATCAAGAACTGACCCGTATTCTGACCCGTATTCGATTGCCACATTCGTTGTTCCATTCTGCCACCACAGTTCTACTCTCGCCGCATGACGATTGACAGACCTCTCGACGCCCCGGTCGGACATATCACTCGGCTTTCGAGGGCAAGAACGATGGACGACCCCACTTCGCGCGCCGGAACTCGTCGGTCGGGCAATTGCAGGCCCCACACGATCGGCAGCGCTGCGTTCGAGAGCCTGCGTCTGGGGGCGGCGTGGTCTTTCTTCCTGCTGTTCTGCGTCGCGTGGACCCTCCGCGCCGTGGCGTCGGAAACGCCCGCGGTTCACGTCTGGCCGGTCGATCCGCTGGTGAAGGTCTTCCCGGACGATCCTGCTGGCGCCGAGGGCGCTGCCCGGGCCGAGGTGGCGCGGGGAGAACACGCATCGCTTCAGGTGGTCGTCCGCGCCGACAAGCCGATCCGATCCTTGCGCGCGGCGATCCGGTCTTTGGATGGGTCCCAGGGTTCGGGCCGGTTGGCCCCCATGCCCGCGCGGTTTGTCGGGTACGTGCCGGTCGATCGCCCCACGCAGAAGCCGTCGCAGGACCAACTGCGCAAGCCGCCTGCCGACTATCCGGATCCGCTGCTTGAACTGGAGTCGATCGACGTTCCGGCTGGCCGGGCCCAGGCGGTGTGGGTCACGATCCCCATCCCGCTCAGCGCAGTCCCCGGCCTGTACGGCGGGGCGCTCGAGATCACGGGCGTCGTTGCCGAGGAACCTGTCCGTCTGACTCAAAGGCTCGAAGTCCAGGTCTATCCGGCGGCGATCGCGCGGTCGCGATTGTGGGTGACCGACTGGTTCGCCATGCAGTGGCGGCATCTCGAGGTCTCGCCGCAACCGGAGTCCGAGAATTACTACGCCCTGCTCCGGCACTACGCGCGGAACCTGGCCGAACATCGCCACAACGTCGCCCTGATCTCACCGCTGAGTCTGGCCACAATCTCCGCCGGCCCCGATGGCGCGCTCGGGATCGACTTCGCGCGATTCGATCGTTGGGTGAACATCTTCCGCGAGGAAGGTGTGATTGGCCGGATTGAGGGGGGCCACATTGGCGGGCGCAAGGAGGGATGGGACTCCGATTTCGTGGTCACAATCCATCGGGTCGAGGATGGCAAGGTGGTATCCGCCAGCGTCGATCCGGCCGGGGCCGATGCGGATCGGTTCTATGGGCAATTCTTCCCCGCGTTGGTGGCGCACCTGAAGGAGCGCGGCTGGCTGAGCGATTATCTGCAACACCTGGCTGACGAGCCGACAGCCTCCAACCTGGGCAGCTACCGCGCGATGGCGGCCCTGATCCGCAAGCACGCGCCCGAACTGCGGGTGATCGAGGCCTGTCACACGAAGGATCTGGCCGGGGCCATCGACGTCTGGGTGCCGCAACTGAACTTCCTGCACGACGGTTTTGCGCACTACACGACGCGGCAGCGGGCGGGCGACGAAGTCTGGTTCTACACCTGCGTCTTTCCCCAGGGCGAGTACGCCAATCGCTTCATTGAGCAGCCTTTGATCAAGACCCGGCTGCTACACTGGA
Source organism: Verrucomicrobiota bacterium (assembly GCA_022710935.1). GTDB lineage: Bacteria > Verrucomicrobiota > Verrucomicrobiia > Limisphaerales > J093 > MWFF01. The sequence goes on along the minus strand of JAKLFY010000109.1, from coordinate 8,337 downwards.
TCAACTTTCGCTATGGGGTGACCGGTTATCTGCATTGGGGTTACAACCACTGGACGGATGACAGCCCCTTCACCCACACCACACGCCCCCACGGGGGCCCACCCTACCTGCCCGCAGGCGATCCCTGGATCGTCTACCCCGGCAAAGACGGCCCGCTCGATTCGATCCGCTTCGAGGCCATGCGCGATGGCATCGCCGATCACGAGTTACTGAGCCTGCTGGCGGATCGCGATCCGGCGGCCGCGCGGCGGATGGCTGGACGCCATGTCCTGGCGTTCGACCGCTACAACACCGATGTGCCCGCCTTCCGCGCGGCCCGACGCGAGTTGCTCGAAAGGCTGGCCGACTGCGCTTCGGGCCCGAACCCGTCCTCCCGAGTCACCCAAGCGCCCGAGGCCGGGCTCGAAGTGGACCTGGCCGCCGTGGGCGACTGGGATGTGCGCGTCACAGTGACTCGTCGTGAACCGGGCGAATCCGCGGCTCGCACCAACGCCGTCGTGCGGATTGCGCCTCCCGAGGCGGTCGAGGTGGCTGCCGAGCGCCACGACTCCTTGCCCGTGTTCAATCCAAATGTCGGCGGATGGATGAAGGGCGCCCAACTCCGCATGGTCCGTGCCCAGGAAACCACCACGCCCTTTCTGGTCGATCCGCAGAGTGTTGTTGTGCGCGCGGGACCGGACTCGAACGCGCCTGTCTTCAAGGCCGGGACCGACTACGATTCCGACCTGGTTTGGGGAACGATCGGGCGCACGCCCGACGGCGGCATCCGGGAGGGGCAGGCCGTCTACGCGGCCTACCGCTACTATCCCCTGCGCCTGGACGCCCTGGTGCTCCGTCCGGACGGAGCCATCGAGGTGCGGCGAGGCGAGCCGCGCGCAGCCGCGCCCAAGCCGGGACCTGTGCGCGCCGGCGAGACACACCTGGCGAACATCTGGCTGCCCGGACGCCTGGCCAAGCTCGGTTCGGCCAACCTGCTGCCGATCCGGGAGACGAGCTATCCCGAGTCGGCTCTTCCGCGGCCGACACCGATCGAGCAATTCCTGCCCAAGACGCTCGCACGCCTCGAAGCGGGTCAACCGCTGCGGGTTCTTGCCTGGGGCGACAGCGTCACCGACGGCAGTTATCTGCCCAATCCGGATCGCGAGCGCTGGCAGGCGCAGTTCGTCGAGCGGTTGCGGGCGGCGTTTCCGAAAGCGCCCATCGAGCTGGTGACCGAGGCGTGGGGCGGGCGCAACACGGCAAGCTACCTCGCCGAACCGCCGGGCGCACCGCATAACTACCGCGAAAAAGTCCTCGGCGCCCAACCGCATCTCATCGTCTCCGAATTCGTCAACGACGCCGGCCTCGACGCCGCCCAGATCGAGGAGCGCTACGGACGTCTTCTCGACGACTTCCGCGCCATTGGAGCCGAGTGGATCATTCTCACGCCTCATTACGTGCGGCCCGACTGGATGGGTTTGGATCGCGAATGCGACATCGACAATGACCCGAGGCCTTACGTCACCGGGCTGCGGCAGTTCGCCGCACGGCATGGCGTCGCTCTGGCCGACGCGGCGCGGCGCTACGGACGCCTTTGGCGCCAGGGCATTCCGTACACGGCCCTGATGCTCAACTCGATCAACCACCCCGATGCCGATGGAATGAAGATTTTCGCCGACGCCCTGATGGCGTTGGGCTGGACTCCGGACACACCGCACTAGCCCGCATGGGTCCACGTCTCGAATTCTCCGGCGTCGCCGTGGTCACAAGTCCATGAAACATGCGGGCTAGTCCGCTTCGTCCACGGTCGCCCCCTTGGAGCGATCGGTGCAAACGCCGCGCTTGGCGGCAGCCAGGAACTCGAGCAACGTCTGCGCGACGGGGCTGGTGTGTTCGCGGCGCGCGGCCTCGAGCGCGCGCCGGAGCGGCAGTCCGCTCCGAAACAGCTTGTGATAGAGCCGCCGCAGTTCGAGGCGTTCATCCGACGAGAGCCCGGCGCGGCGCAGGCCCACCGAGTTCAAACCGCAAATCCGGTTGACGCCCCGGGCCATTGTGTAGGGCGGCAGGTCCTTGCTGATCGCCGCACGGCCCTGCATCATCGCGAGCGTGCCCAGGCGCGTGAACTGGTGCACCAGGCAGTTGCCCGAGATCACAACCCGATCCTCGACGGTGACGTGCCCGCCCAGGAGCGCGCCGTTGGCGAGAATCACGCGATTGCCCACATGGCAATTGTGCGCGACGTGCGCGCAGGCCATCAGCAGGTTGTGCGATCCAAGCGTCGTGTCTTCGTCCAGATCGGTCGAACAGTTGATCGTGACGCACTCGCGGAAAGTGTTGTGGTCGCCAATCCGCAATCGGCTCGGCGCGCCCCGGTACTTGAGATCCTGCGGGATGTTCCCGATGACGCATCCGGCGTGGAAGCGGTTGTGCGCGCCGATCGTCGTCTGGCCCGTCAGATACACATGCGGCCCGACGACACAATGCGCGCCGACCACCACGCCCTCGTCGATCACCGCGTAAGGCCCGACACTCGCCGTCGGGTCAACGTGCGCCTTCGGGTGTATGATCGCTGTCGCGTGTCTCATCGCGCGGGACCTTTAGCACCCCCGTCCCGGGAATTGAATCCCAAATGTGTTCCGCCCCACGATCCGGGATTGCGGGGCGCACAGGGTTGGTGTTCCATGCCGCGATGACACAGACAGAAGCTCTTGAACTCTTCCGCCAGGCCGGCGCGCTGCTCGAAGGGCACTTCGTCCTGCGCAGCGGCCTGCACAGCCGCCAATACTTTCAGTGCGCCCTGGCCTTGCAGGATATGCCAACCGTCGAACGGTTTGGCCAGGCCCTCGCCGATCAGGTCCGCGCAGCGCAGCCCGCCACCGTCATCGCTCCGGCCCTCGGCGGGCTGGTCATCGGCCAGGAAGTGGCCCGCCAACTGCGGGCCCGGTTCATTTTCACCGAGAAAGAGGAGGGCAAGCTGGCCTTGCGGCGCGGCTTCAGGATCGCCCCGGATGAAAGAGTGCTGGTGGTCGAGGACGTGGTCACCAAAGGCGGGCGCGTCCAGGAGACCATCGACATCGTGCGCGCCCACAAGGGCCGGGTGGTCGGTGTCGCAATGCTGGTCGACCGCTCGAACGGGACCGTCGATCTGGGGGTGCCGACCTATTCGCTGCTGCGCCTGAAGGTCGAGACATTCGAGCCGGACAAACTCCCGCCCGATCTGGCGGCGCAGCCGGTGGTCAAGCCCGGGAGCCGCTGAGGCCCCGAGGTCTCAGGACCGCGGCTTGCGCGCCAGCGTGTGAGTGGCGTGCCCGTAGAACACCTCGGCGCACTCCATCATCGTCTCGGATAGCGTCGGATGCGGATGGACGGCCAGAGCGAGGTCGCGCGCGGTGGCGCCCATCTCGATCGCCAGAACGCCCTCGGCAATCAGTTCCCCGGCGCCATGCCCCACGATCCCCACGCCCAGCACCCGTTCCGTCTCCGGATCGATGATCAGCTTGGTCATGCCATCGGGCCGGTCGAAGGTCAGGGCTCGGCCCGACGCCGCCCAAGGGAACTTGGCGATCTCGACGGGGATGCCCTTCTGCTGCGCCTCGGCTTCGGTCAAGCCGCACCAGGCCAGCTCGGGATCGGTGAACACGACGGCCGGGATGACGAACTCGGGCATGGTCTCGCTCTCGCCCAGGATCGCCTCGACCGCAATGCGGGCCTCGCGTGACGCCTTGTGCGCCAGCAACACTCCGCCGGCAATGTCTCCAATGGCGTAGATCGCCGGATCTTCGGTCTTTTGATTCTCATCGACGACAATGAAGCCCTTCTCGTCGCACGTCGCCTTGGTGTTCTCGAGACCGAGATCGTCGCCGTTGGGGACCCGGCCGACCGCCACGAGCACCCGATCATAGAACTCTTCGAGTTGCTGGCCCTGATACTCGATCGCCACTTTGATCTGAGCCCCTTTGGTCGCCATGCTCGACACCCTGGCCTTGACCCGGATCTCCTTGAAGTTTTGCCGGGCGCGCGCCGCCACCGGACGCGCCAGGTCGGGATCGGCTCCCGTCAGAATCGCGTCCAGCGCCTCGACAACGATCACCTCGCTCCCGAGCGCGGCGTACACCGTGCCCAGTTCCATCCCGATGTACCCGCCGCCGATCACCAGCAGGCGCGCAGGCACCTCTTCGACTTCCAGGGCGTCAGTCGACGTCATGATGCGCGGATTCCCCAGATCGAACACCTTGGGCATGGCCGGCTGCGAGCCGGTGGCGACAATCGCGTTTTGGAACTGGACGAATTGCTGGCCCTTCTCGGTCTCGACGCGCAGGGTGTTCGAGTCTTCGAAATAGCCCCGGCCCTCGAGCACACGCACGCTGCGTTTCTGGGCCAACTGGCTCACCCCGTTGCCCAGACGCTGCAAGATCGATTCCTTCCAGGCGCGCAGCTTGCCCAGATCAAGCTGCGGCGGGGCAAACGTCATGCCGCGATGGGCCGATTCGCGGGTCAGGCCGATCGTGTGCGCCGCGTGCAGCAGGGCCTTCGACGGGATGCAGCCGCAGTTGAGGCACACGCCACCCAACCGCCGCTCGCGCTCGACCAGCACGACCTGTTTGCCGCGGTCCGCCGCGTAAAACGCCGCCGTGTACCCCCCCGGCCCGGCGCCGACAACGACCAACTCAGTTTGAATACGCTCCATGACAGGCTCCTCTCCGTTCTCGCTTGCGGGCTAGAGTTTGACCGCTTCCTCACCCATCCCCTCGATCGTCTGGACCAGATCGACCATGAACCGCGCGGCGTTGCCGCCGTCAATGACCCGGTGATCGTACGACACCGCCATCGGCACCAGCGTCCGCGGCTCGACGTGATCCTTGATCCACACCGGCTTGACCGCCCCCCGCCCGATTCCGAGGATGGCCACCTCGGGCAGATTGATGATCGGAGTGAAGTGCGCCCCGCCAATCCCGCCCTGGTTGGACAACGTGAACGTGCCGCCCTTCAGATCGTCCAGAGTCACTTTCCGCTCGCGCGCCTTCATGGCCACCGTCTCGAGATCGCGCGAGAGCTCGACCAGCGTCTTCTTGTCCGCATCCCGAATCACGGGAACGAGCAGGCCGGCGTCCGTATCCACCGCGATGCCGATGTGATAATACGACTTGAACACCAGATTCTCGCCGGTCGCATCGAGGCTTGCATTGAACACGGGGTGGCGCGTCAGCACCGCGGCCAGCGCCTTCAGGATGAACCCGGTCAGAGTCAACTTCGTGCCCCTCTCCTCGTAAGCGGCCACATGCTGCTTCCTCAGAGCCAGCAACCGCGTCACATCCACCTCGTCGAATTGCGTCACCCGCGCGACGGTCGCCCAGCTCTCCGCCATGCGACGGCTGATCGTCTGGCGCAGCGGCGTCAGCAGCTTGGTGGTGACGGGGCCCCACTTCGAGAAATCGATCGGTTCGGCCGCCGGTTTTGACGGTTGAGCGGCGGCGGCCGCCGGGCGCGCGGCCAACCTCACCAGCCGCTCGATGTAGGCGCGCAAATCCGCCATCACGATCCGCCCGCCCCGCTGGCTGCCGCGGATCCGCGTCAGATCGATGCCCAATTCCTTGGCCAGCCGCCGGATCGAGGGCGAGGCGGCGGGCGGCGCCGACGGCTTGTCCTCGGCGAGATCCCCCTGCGCACCGGGTTCCTCGGCACCTTCAGGTTCAGGCTCGACCGCTGCCGCCCGTCGCGGGGCGGCCTTGGCCGGAGCCGGCTCGGACTGGGCGCGCGCGGCCGAAGCCCCGGCGGCCGAAGCCCCGGCTTTCGAAGCGCCTGGGGCCCCCTCGCCGCCGAGCGTGAGGATGCGCTGACCGACGTTGAGCTTGTCGCCCGGCTTGACGAAGACCTGCGCAACGGTGCCGGCTGCCGGCGATGGAATCGACGCGACGGCCTTTTCGTTCTCGAGTTCGAGCAGAGGCTGGTCTTTGGCGACCGTGTCGCCTTCCTTGACGAACACCGTCACGACAACGCCGGAGTCGGCCCCTTCGCCCAGCTTGGGCAGTTTGATGTCCATAAACAGTCCTCAGAGCAAGAACCGAGCATTGCGTTTCATTCGCAAATAGAAAGCAAAATCAACGTCCGCAGTCCAAACGCACCAGCACGCAGCCGTGCGCCGGCACGCGCGCCGCGAAGGCGTCGCGGAACCGTCCGAGATTCTCCTGGTGCCACAGGTCGCGCACGGGCGGCCTGCCCTTCACATCGAGATCGGACCACCGGGCCGTCACAGTGGTCTCCATCTCGCCCCGATTGAACAGGCCGACCGCTTTGTCCCCGTCTTCGAGGTCCTTCACCATCAGGAACGTGTCCTCGCCGGCCGGGATCACGCGGGCGCACTCGCCCAGGGGATCCTGATCGATCTCGATCACCTCGGGGTTGCACAGCACATTGAGTGTGAAGGCGTCCAGGTGGTTCATGTCGCCACTGTAGAACAGCGGCGCCGCCATTAGACACCAAAGCGACATGAACGCATATTGCTCGTTGGGCGTGAGCGGACACGGGATCGGCTCGCCCATGCCGCGCGCGTTGCCAATCAGGCCAATCTGGATGTAATCGGGGTCGTTCCAGCTTCCGGGCTTCGAGTGGACGCGGTGCTCGGCGTTCTTAAGCGCCACCTCGAAGACGCGATCCAGCTCGAATCCCAAATCGCCGGCCGTCCGCCAGCAATGTCCGCCGACTTCCTCGCCCCATTCCCAAACGTTCCCCATGCCGTACTGGCAGAGGTTGAACACGATGTCGCGATTCTGTTGCTTGAGCAGGTCGCCCATCAACTGGTAGGGACGCTTGAGCGATTCCAGACTGTGATCGCCCTTGACCACGCCGTCGTAGGAACACCAGTCGTACTTCAGAAAATCAAAACCCCACTCCGCAAACTGCCGCGCATCCTGCGCCTCGTGTTCGTGGCTGCCGGCAAACCCGGCGCAGGTCAGCGGCCCGGGTGAGGTGTAAAGACCCGCCTTGAGCCCTTTGCTGTGGATGTAATCGCTCAAGCCCTTCATGTCCGGGAAATGCTTGTTCGGCACAATGTTGCCCCGGTCGTCCCGCAGCGGCCCGACCCGCAGCGGATCCCGGTTCTTGGACGCGTTCATCCAGCAATCGTCGATGTTCACATACTGGTAGCCAACGTCGGCCATCCCGCTGCTGACCATCACATCAGCCGCCTGCCGCATCAGTTCGTCCGTGATCCGATCGTAGTGCGTGTACCAGTGGTTCCACCCCATCGGCGGCGTCAAGGCCAGCGTGTCGCCGCACACAATCTTCAGCGTGCGCTTGGCGCGCCCGTGCGCGTTTGCCGCCCGGAGTGTCACCGCGTAGCGGCCGCGTTTGGGCGACGTGCCGGTGATGATCCCGTTCGCCGCGTCCAATCTCAGCCCGTCGGGCAGACCTGCGGCGGCAAACCGGATTGGGCGTTCCCCGGTGGTCGGAATCCGGTACAGAAACGGGTTCCCGGGACGACACCCGTAGACCCGCGGCCCGTTGATCCGCGGGGACGGCCCGGGCGCAGGCGTCAGAATCACCGCCGGCTCGGACGGCTGGGCCATGGTCTTGGGCATCGCGCCGGCAACCCGGAATCGCGCGTCAGCCCAATTCGCGTGGTCAAACGCGATTCCGTCCCCCGCGTCTCCCACCATCAGAATCATGGTCTGGATCCCGGTGACGTCGATGTCGACGGACTTCGCCGGGTCGCCCATCTTCAGAGTGCCCGATTGCCACAGGGTCCGACCGTCGCCCACGATTTTGAATGTCACCGAGGCCTTGGCGTCGCCCGTGGCGTCGTCGACCCCCACCGCCGCCTGGAATCGGCTGGACCCGCCGGCCAGGTTGATCCAGAGCGTGCTCTTGGCGTGGGTCCCGACGCCGTGCTCGAACTTCTGGCCCGCAATCGAGAGCGGCTGCTCGCGGATGCCGCGGTCGATCTGAGGGGTGCCATACCCCTGACGCGTCGGGGTGAGATCGAGGGTGTGCAACCAGACGGTCTCTGCGGCGAAGCCGCCGATACAAGCCGCCGTTGTGAGCCAGGAAAGAAAGAGATGTTTCATCGAGGTGCCTGTCGTTGTCGTTCTCTGCGCCAAGAACCGTGACCCTGTTGGAATCCGGATGGGCGCCAAACGTAGGCTGAGGGCGCCTTCGTCCACAAGCCCGAAAAGCAAGGACCCTCATGAACAGTGCATCTCGAAGTTGTTGGTGAACTCCGACCGTTGGCCGACGATAGGGGTAGGGATGGCGGTTGGAACGTCACCCCTCCCTCCGAACCGGACGGGCGGATTTCCCGCATCCGGCTCTCCGGTCAGTGGTTTCTCGGCGAGACTAACCATAGGCACAAGAGCCGTGTTC
>JAKLFY010000108.1 GCA_022710935.1 Verrucomicrobiota bacterium | reverse complement strand
ATCCAGCGGCAGCGGTAGGTGGCCAGGCCGGTCATCTTGTCCTTGGTGACCATCTCCATCGACAGGATCTGGTAGCCCACCGAGACGGTCTTGATGTGGCCCTCGCGGAGCATCGTCTCCTGCTCCTGGCCCAGCGGGATGGACGAGAAACTGGCCATGCCACGCAGGCGCTTACGCTTTTCGTCGAGCTCGATGTCGTTCACCGAGCCGAAGTGCAGCAGGCGCTGGTGGGACTTGATCAGCGGTAGGCCGTTCTTGGCGCGGCCGAGATCCACGTCGCCGGCGACGTGGGACAAGACCTCGTCGTACTCCTCCCAGGTGTCCCAGGAGTAGCGACGGACGGGAGCCTCGCTGGAGAACGACACGGGGTAGAGGCGGACGTCGCCCTCACCGCCATCCGTGCGAGTCTCGACTTCGACCTCGAAGTCCCGGTACTGGATGCGCGGCACCTTCACGGTGCTCGTCTTGATGGCGCTCGGCGTTTCCATGCACCCAGTAGTGATGCATCCGCGAAAGCACGACCAATCTAAATGTCATTTAGATTGGTGGGGCCATGCGCACGGTGACACCGTGGGCGTATGGCACTCGAACTCGCAAACCTCCCCGATCAGTTCGCCGCCGGCACGACCGTCTACTACCGCAGGCGGTTGACCGACTTCCCGGCTTCCGCCGGCTGGACGCTCCGGCTCCACCTGGCCGGTGCGAACGTGCTGGCGGTGACCGCGGCCGCGGACGGCGACGACTTCCTGGTCACCATCGATGCCACTGCTACCCAGGGCGGATTCACTGCGGGTCTGTATAAGTGGGTCGAGCGGATCAGCAGCGCCGGTGGCGAGGTCTACGAAGTCGGACGCGGTACTGTCACCGTGCTGCCGAACCTGGCTGCGGCCACCGAAGGCAGTGAGCAGGAGTGGATCGAGCGGGCGATCACCATGCTGCGCGCACACATCGAGGGCCGTCTGCCCGCGGGGATGGAGAGCTACCAGATCGCGGGTCGCGTCGTTGCCAAGATGCCGATCAAAGAAGCGGTCAGCCTCCTGTCCGGCCTCGAGTCCCGCCTTGCTGGTATGCAGAGTCCCGGATTCGTCACGCGGCCGGTCCTGGTGTCGTTCACCGGGCCGGGGTTTGACCGATGAAGCGGCAGTTGCAGACACGCGTACGGCGCGCATTCCAGCTCGCGTGGCGGGAGCTGCGCGGCCAACGCGGCGTCTTCGATGGGGCGGGCGTGCACCGCCTGCTCCTGGACTGGATCGCTCAGACCCGGTCCGCGGATGAGGAAGTCCGCGGCGACATCCGCATGCTGCGCGCCCGTGCCCGCGAGCTCGGCCGCAACAACAGCTACGTCAAACGCTACTTCCGTCTGCTGGTGACCAACGTCATCGGGCCGATGGGGATCAAGCTCCAGGCTCAGGTCTGGGCCGGGGATCAACCCGACACCAAGGCTAATGCCGCCATCGAGGCAGCCTGGAACGCTTGGGCCAGCAGCCCGGTCACGGTCGATGGCCGGCTCACCCTGCGCCGCTTCGAGAAGCTGATCATCAAGACTGTGGCCTGCGACGGCGAGACCTTCGTTCGCCTGTGGCGCGGATTCGAAGGCAACGCCCACGGCCTGGCCCTGCAGGCGATCGACGCGGATCTGATCGACGAGACGTTCAATCGGCCCCGCCGCGGGATGCAGAACGAAATCCGCATGGGCGTCGAAATTGACGCTATCGGCAGGCCTGTCGGCTATTGGGTCTGGAACGCCGTAGGCACCGACCTGGTGCGGGAGCGGTACTTCGTCCCGGCTGGGGAGATGCTCCACCTCTACGATCCCGAGCGCGTGAACCAGACCCGCGGAGTGACCTGGGTCCACTCGGTCATGGTTCCGGCCCACATGCTCAACGCCTACGAGGAGAGCGAGGCGGTCGCCGCCCGGATCGGTGCCTCGAAGATGGGTCTGTTCGAGAAACGCGCCGACTCGCTGGCCGGTGATCTGGCGGCCAGCTCGAGGCCTGCGACCATGGAGGCCAACCCGGGGACGTTCGAGATCGTCCCGGACGGCTACGAGTTCAAGGCGTGGGAGCCCGATCACCCGACCGCGCAGTTCCCTGCGTTCATCAAGCAGATGCTCCGCAAGATCGCCTCTGGATTCAGCGTCTTCTACAACGTGCTCGCCAACGACGCCGAGGGTGTCAGCTACTCCACCATGCGGAGCTTCGCCCTGGTCGAGCGCGACGACTGGCGCTCCATCCAGCAGGACTTCATCGACATGTGGCGCCGGCCGTTGTACTCGGCGTGGCTCGGCATGGCGCTACTCACGGGCAGCCTGACGCTCCCCAGTCGCGATCCTTCCCGCTACTTGGCCGTCCGGCATCGTCCGCGCGGCTGGCAGTGGATCGACCCCGAAAAGGAAGCCCGGGCGGCGGTGGTCTCGATCCAGAACGGCCTGGGGACGCGCACGGGCTTTCTGGCCGAGAAGGGCGAGGACATCGAGGACGTCTTCGCCGAGTTGGCCCGCGAAAAGGCGCTCGCCGAGGAGTACGGGATCAACGTCTCCGGTGAGGTGCTTGCCAGCCTGAAGGATCCGGCCGAGGGGTCCGACGAGACGGCCGGCGGCGACGAGGCGAGCGACAAGAGCGGTAGTGCAATCGCGACCCAGTGATCGCGCGGCGCGTTGCGGTGGGTGCCCCGAGTCCGGGGCGGAGCCGAAAGGTGGAGTCGTGAGGAAGATCGTGATCTGCCTGTTGATTCTGATCGTGGCCGTGACGTGGCCGCCCCTGCCGGGCCTGGCTGCCCAGGACGGGGCCCGCGCCGGCGTCACTGGCTGGGTACCCTTCTACGGGTCCGGTCAGGTGGGATCGAAGAAGGCCCACATCCTCGACATGTACGCGTTGCCGGACCTGGGAACGGTCTCCATGTCGTTCTGGGCCTACAACGCGGCATCGAACACGTGGTCGAAGCTCAAGCCGAAGGTGGCGCTTGGGGACACCGTCTTCACGCTGCGCGAGGGTCTGCCCGTGCGCTTCATCTTCGAGCCGAACGCCCCGGACGCAGCATTCCTCTCGGGTGATGGACGCGCAGACCTGATGTGGGAGTAGCTGCCATGCGAGCTTTGATCATCTGCCTGACTGTCGTCGGCCTGGCCGCGGCGGTAGCGCCTGCTGCGGCCTTGGCGCAATACGGTGGCGCCCTGCACAGCGGCGGCTGGGCGAACGGCATGGGTGTGCCCCTGCCGCCGCGTTCGATCGCGGCCGCGCCGGTCATGCTGGAATTGGTGCCTCTGACGCGATTCCTCGCCGGGGGCACCAACGCCTACCTGTACATCTTCCTCAATGCCTCGCTATCCCAGGCGCGGGGGAGGATCCGTATCGTCCGCGTCAGCGATTCGGTGATCGTCGGCACGAGTAACTGGACGAGCGCCTCCGACAACCGTGCGCTCGTGTCTGGCCTGGTAGTCGGGACCACCTACCGTGCCGATGTCGAATTGGAAGCACTCGACCCCGCTTGGCAGAGCGTGCCGTGGACCACGTTCATCCCTTCGTACGTGCAGCCGAGCAAGAACGATCCGCCGTTTGATTGGCAACTGCAGTCTTAGCCGCGGCGCCGGAGGGCAAGCGATGGAGTTGGCATTTGAGGCCGCCCGCAGTCTGGGGCTCGGTGGGCTCGGGCTGATGGCGACGATGCTGGCCGTGAAGCTAGCGATCCAAGTCGTCGACCTCGCACGGAGCCAGGTCTGGCGGCGCAACGGCAGCAATGCGACGAAGGTTGCCTTCGACGAACTGAAGGTCGTCTGCCCGCTGGCGCCCGGGCGGCACTCCTTGGACGACGTCCACGAGGTCCTGATCCAGATCCGCAGCGGCATGGAGCGGATGAACGAGACTCAGAAAGAGATCGAGACAGACATGAAGGACCGCAGCCAGCGCCTGTGCGACATCCTCAGCGCGCTGCGCCTGGAACTGGCCCGAAGGGAGGGCTGAGGTGACCAGCCGAGAACTGTTCAACCGGGCAATCGAGGTGGTCCTCGAGCACGAGGGCAGCGCCTACACCGATAACCCTGCCGATCGGGGCGGGCCGACGAAGTTCGGGATCGCTCAGCGATGGAATCCCGATCTGGAGGTCAAGAGCCTGACCCGAGCCCAGGCGATCGAGGTCTACTGGGAGCGCTATTGGCACGGCCACCGGTACGAATTCCTGCCCGAAGTGATCGCCGTCAAGGTCTTCGACCTGGCGGTCAACCTGGGCCACAAGTCGGCGGTGACTTGTCTACAGCGCGCACTTCACGCCTGCGGCCTGCGCGTGGCGATCGACGGCGTCCCTGGGATCGAGACCTGCGGCGCCGCGGAGCAGGCCGATCAGACGGCGCTCATGGCGGCGCTGCGATCTGAGGCGGCCGGGGAATACCGGCTCCGCGTCGCCCGCAGCGCCGATCAGGTTGTGTTCCAGGGCGGCTGGCTGAACCGGGCCTATGCCTGAAAGGGGTTGCGATGGTTGGCGAGATTCTGGGCATCCTGGGAAAAGTCGCCGGCTCGGTCGCGGACCGGATCTTCCCCGATCCCGAACACGAGCTGAAGCGGATCGAGCTTCAGCAAGCGCTCCAGGCAGCGGTTCTAGAACGGTCCTCAGAGATCGAACGGGCCGCCGCCGAGGTCGTCAAGTCCGAGGCGCAGGGCCAGAGCTGGCTGCAGCGGACCTGGCGGCCGATCACGATGCTCACCTTCGTGGTGTTGATCGTGGCCCGGTGGCTTGGCTGGTCGGCCCCGAATCTCGGGGAAGCCGAGGTTTTGAAGCTCTGGGACATCGTCGAGATCGGCCTGGGTGGGTACGTCATCGGGAGGTCGGCGGAGAAGGTCCTGCCCGGGGTGGTCAGCTCATTGCAGAAGAAATAGGGGGGCGCTCTGCCGGCTTAGCTCTGTGGTATGGTGGCACCGAAGGGAGCCCTGTATGCCGAAGAAGAAGACGCCCAAGAAGAAGGAACCGCCGATCGGCGAACTCTACATCATGGGGGAAGTGGAATCCTGGCATGTGAATATGGTTGCCCACCACACGGAGATCGAAGTCCCGAGAGAGCGTGCGCAAACCGAGGAACGCCAGCGGGATGGCACGGTGATCTACAAACACCGCGCCGTAAGTGACCACCTCTCGCTGGATCTCGACGTGGTTCTTCGAGAACCGATTCGGGGCTTCGACCGCTTAATCTTCTCGATCACTGAGTGGCCAGCCGAGGAGTATGGTGGCATTGCAGGCGAGCTGCACTTTGACAAGGAATCGGGGATGCGCGGTGGGGTCCACATGTCCGGCCGCTTTCCGCGCGACCTATATGCGTTTCTCTTGTCCGGTGCAAAGGCCGCATTCGAGATTGCGACCAAGAACGGGTTTTCTCGGCGGAGAGCATCGGTCACGGCGCTAGCTTTCAGTGATGCAGAACATCCTCAATGGACCGATGGAGATAGCGGCCTGATCTAAGATTTGATACGTCGCGTATCCGATGTGGCTCACTAATTGACTGCGCCATTCCAATACACACCCCGCCCCAGCCTCTTGACAGCACTGCATCAATCAGCAACACTATGCAACCCTACTGATTCCTAAACGCGACCAAGCGAGGCAATCCAGATGGATAACCTCATGACATTGGCCGAGGTAGCAGCGTATCTGCGTCTGAGCAAGGACACGGTCTATCGGATGGCGAGCGCAGGCAGGCTCCCGGCCTCGAAGGTCGGGAGCCAGTGGCGTTTCCGTCGCGACGATGTCGAGCAATGGCTCGAAACGAACAAGAACGTCCGGGGGGATGATCGGCGTGATGGATAACAACTTACAATCTGAAGGCAATCCTGGCTCGTCCACTAAACTCGAAGACCTCCGACCCAATGCCTCGGTACGTGGCATCCTGCCCGACTGCTTGGTGACGGTCGTCGGCGTCCAATGGTTTGGCTCCGATGCCCTGGAACTAACCTACAAGGACCCCGCGGGCAAGGTCGCGAATCAGCTCCTATACAGGCACGACGAGCCACGACTCGAAGTAGCCGAGGCCGGCCGACCTTGGAGCTTTGATGGCGATGGCGCGCTCTTCCGCCTTGTCTCCGAGGCCCATCGTATTCGTTTGGCGCACCTATTCGACCCCGTCCTGGCGGTCCACACATCGCTTGTCGATCCGCTACCTCATCAGATCACGGCTGTGTACGAGGCCATGTTGCCACGCCAGCCCCTGCGGTTCCTGCTGGCTGACGACCCGGGAGCCGGCAAGACGATCATGGCGGGTTTGCTGATCAAGGAGCTGATTGCCCGCGGCGACCTTAAGCGCTGCCTTATCGTGTGTCCGGGCGGTCTCGCCGAGCAGTGGCAAGACGAGATGCATCGTCGGTTCCATCTACCTTTCGAGATCCTCACGAACGACAAGTTCGAAGCCGCACGTACCGGCAACTGGTTCCTCGAAAACGACTTGGCGATCGCCCGCCTTGACAAGCTATCTCGCAATGAGAACGTGCAAGAAAAGCTCAGCGCCCAGGATTGCCGCTACGATCTCGTCGTCTGCGATGAGGCGCACAAGATGTCGGCTACCTTCTTCGGCGGCGAGGTGAAGTACACTAAGCGGTACCGGCTGGGACGGATGCTCTCGGGCCTGACGCGACACTTCCTGCTGATGACCGCGACGCCGCACAACGGCAAGGAAGAGGACTTCCAACTCTTCCTGGCCCTACTCGACGGCGACCGCTTCGAGGGTAAGTTCCGGGACGGCGTGCATCAGGTCGAGGTCTCCGATCTGATGCGGCGCATGGTGAAGGAGAACCTGCTCAAATTCGACGGGCGACCGCTGTTCCCGGAGCGGATTGCCTACACGGTCCCCTACAAGCTCTCCGACGCAGAAGCACGGCTGTACAAGGACGTGACCGAATACGTTCGCGAGGAGTTCAACCGGGCCGAGGCACTCCAGAACGACAAGCGCGCCGGAACGGTAGGGTTCGCCCTGACGATCCTCCAGCGCCGCCTGGCGTCATCTCCCGAGGCGATCTACCAGTCCCTGCGCCGTCGGCGCGAGCGGCTCGAAAAGCGGCTGCGGGAACTCGAACTCATGCAGCGGGGTGGGGCCGTGGCGGTCCCCACTATGACGGGGCCGACCTACGATCTCGAAGATTTGGAAGACCTCGACGAGGCCCCTGAGAACGAGGTCGAGGCTGCGGAGGAGGCGGTTCTCGACCAGGCCACCGCCGCGGCAACGGTGACGGAGCTGAAGATCGAGATTGGAACCCTCGCGCGGCTGGAAGCCTTGGCGGCCGACGTGCGGCGCAGCGGCCAAGATACGAAATGGCGGGAACTGTCCCACCTCCTCGGTGAGATCTTCACGCCGACCGGCCAGGCGGAGACGGTAGGACAACCCACCGTTCCGTACGGCGCAGGACCGATCCCCAAGCCCGTGCCTTCCCCGCGTCAGAAGCTCGTGATCTTCACCGAGCACCGCGATACGCTCAGTTACCTTGAGCGCCAGATCAGTTCGCTTCTGGGCCGGCCTCGGTCACTGGTCCTGATCCACGGCGGCATGGGCCGCGAGGAACGGCGCAAGGCTCAGGAGGGCTTCCTCCATGACCCTGAAGTCCAGGTGCTGCTGGCGACGGATGCGGCGGGGGAAGGGATCAACCTTCAGCGCGCGCATCTGATGGTGAACTACGATCTGCCCTGGAATCCGAATCGACTGGAGCAGCGGTTCGGGCGCATCCACCGCATCGGCCAGACCGAGGTTTGCCACCTGTGGAACCTGGTGGCCGAGGAGACCCGCGAGGGCGACGTCTACCGGCGGTTGCTCGAAAAGCTGGAAGAAGCGCGACAGGCCCTTGGCGGCCAGGTGTTCGACGTTCTGGGTAAGCTCCAGTTCGACGGCAAGCCGCTGCGCGACCTGTTGATCGAGGCGATCCGGTACGGCGACCAGCCTGAGGTCAGGGCGCGTTTGACCAAAGCGGTCGAGAGCGGTGTCGACCGGCCGCATCTGCAGGGGCTGATCGAGGATAGAGCGCTAGCGCACGACGCCATGGATTCGAGCCGCGTGGCCGACATTCGCGAGGAGATGGAACGCGCCGAGGCGCGCCGCCTGCAGCCCCATTACATCGAATCGTTCTTCCTGGAGGCATTCAAACGGCTGGGCGGGACGATCCGCCAACGCGAGCCGCGCCGCTTTGAGATCACCCACGTGCCGGCTCCCGTGCGCAACCGAGACCGACAGATCGGTACTGGTGATCCAGTGCTCGCTCGCTATGAGCGCATCGCTTTCGAGAAAGACCTGATTGCACCACAGGGCCAGCCACTGGCGGCGTTCGTCTGTCCCGGGCATCCGCTGCTCGATGCTGCCTTGGACCTGACCCTCGAACGCCATCGGGACTTGATGAAACGCGGCACCATTCTAGTCGACGAGCGGGATTCCGGTACTAGCCCCAAGGTCCTGTTCACACTCGAGCATGCCATTCAGGACGCGAGCATTCTGTCGTCGGGCGAGCGCCGTTCGATCTCGCGACGCATGCTCTACGTCGAAATGGATGCAGAGGAACAGACCCGCCACCTGCAATACGCCCCCTACCTGGACTATCGGCCTCTGGCGGAAGACGACCCATCGGTGGCCGACTTGCTGGCCCGACCCGAGTGTGCCTGGATATCGAGGGCGCTGGAGCAGAAGGCACAGAGCCATGCGATCGCCCATGTGGTGCCCGAGCACATCACGGAAGTTCGCAATCGGCGGTTGGCCTGGATCGAGAAGACAAGGGCGGCAGTCAAGGACCGGTTGACCAAGGAAATCACCTATTGGGATCACCGTGCCGAACAGCTCAAACTGCAGGAACAGGTGGGGAAGGCCGGCGCGCGGCTCAATTCGCAGGAGGCGCGGCGACGTGCGGATGACCTCCAGTCGCGCCTTCATAAGCGCCTTGCCGAGCTGGACCGGGAGGCGCAGATCTCGGCTCTACCGCCAGTGGCCCTAGGCGGTCTGGTGGTTGCCCCAATAGGGCTTATCGCGGCGATGACCGGGCGCCCTGCTCCTTCGTCGGCCCGCCCAGTGGACACGCAGGCCTCGGCGGCCCGGGCCCGTGCAATCGTCATGGAGGTCGAGCGAGCCCTCGGGTTTGAGCCGACGGATCGGGAATTCGACAAGCTCGGATACGATATCGAGAGTCGAATCCATGGGACTGGTCGGTTGCGGTTTATCGAGGTCAAGGGAAGGGTGTCCGGTGCGGACACGATCACGGTGACCAAGAACGAGATCCTCTATAGTCTGAATAAGCCTGACGACTTCATTCTCGCCCTGGTCGAATTCCTGGACGAGACGACGCACCGGGTGAAGTACTTGCGCAAGCCCTTCCAGCGTGAGCCGGATTTCGGCGTGACGAGCGTGAACTACAACTTCGCGGAATTGCTTCAGAGGGCGGAGGAACCGAAATGAACGGCCCTCCGTCCTATTTCGAAGAAATTCGCAGGAACGCAGCACGACGCTGGGAGCAACTGGAAGGAGACCCGGAACTAGCGGGTCCTTGGCATCTGCTCTTCAAGCAGGTGCAGAGTCCTCGGCATGTACTATCCGAACTCCTCCAGAACGCAGATGATGCCGGAGCCACTGAGGCCTACGTCACCATCTGCGACCAGCGTTTTGTTTTCGAGCACGACGGGGAGGACTTCGCAGAAGAGCACTTTGCGTCGATATGCCGATTCGCCTATTCGAACAAGCGGGCCCTCCATACGATCGGGTTCCGCGGAGTCGGCTTCAAGAGCACGTTCAGCCTTGGTGACGAGGTCGAACTATTTACCCCATCCCTCCGTATCGGATTCCACCGCGGGCGCTTCACGGAGCCGAAGTGGCTCGACGATAGAGAGGACGCGAGGGGGCGTACACGCGTTCGGGTCAGAATCTCCGACTCTCGCAGACAGCAGGAAGTCGAGCGTAACCTGGAGGAGTGGGTTGCGAGTCCCATCTCGCTGCTGTTCTTCAAGAACATCCGCCGCATCATAATCGGTGAACGGGAAATCCATTGGGGTAGCCTTGGCCCCGGACCGGTCCCCGGAAGCGAGTGGATGGCCCTTCATGACAATGAAGACGATGCGTATTTGTTGGTTCGCTCCGAGGCAAAGCCATTCCCCCCAGACGCGCTGGCCGAAATCAGGCAGGAGCGGATGCTGGGAATCCAGGAGGAGATCGAATTTCCCCCCTGTGCTGTAGAAATCGTCATGGGGGCGAAGGGGCGGCTATATGTGGTACTCCCGACAGGTGTAGAGACCGACCTCCCATTCGCTTGTAACGCGCCGTTCATCCAGGATCCCGCTCGGTTGAAAATCAAGGACCCAGAAATCTCTCCAACGAACCGATGGTTGCTCGACCGTGCAGGTAGGTTGGCTGCGTTTTCGATGCTGAGGTGGCTGAACCTGGCCGAGATGTCGGTTGTCGATCGTGCTCTAGCATATGGACTCTTCCCGAATGTCGATCGAACCAACAATTCCCTTGAGGGAATCTGTGGGACGCTTGTCGAGGAGGCCTTCGACGACTCACTCGATGGGGCGAAGCTGCTGTTGTCGGAAGATGGCCAGCTTACGCAAGCGAATCAGTGCATCATCATACCTGGGGCCATTCAAGAAATCTGGCCGCCTGAACAGGCGGCAGCACTCATCGATGAACATTCGCGTCCGCCTCTCAGTCATCACGTAGAGTCCGCTGATCGGAAGAAACTGGTGAACCGGCGGGTGGTAGAAGAAATTACCAAGCAGCAAATGCTTGTGGTTCTTCAGCAGAGCCATCTACCAATGCCGGAATCTTGGCGCCAACTTCTGCGCCTATGGAGTTATGTCGCACCCGAGATCACCCGCTATCGCCCCTATGTGCGTTCCAAAGATGTCCGAATAGTACCCGTCCAGGGCCAAGATGTCCTTTGTTCTGCAAACGAAGTCATCCGCCTGGGTGAAAAGAAGCTACTCCAGTCCGAGGACGATTGGATCTTTTTGGCCGAGCACCTGGTCGTCTTGAACCAGTACTGGCCGCGCTTTTTGGCCGAGCAGCGCAGATCTGCCGCGGAACTGGGCCAGTCCCTTGTCCGAGATGAAGTGGATGACGCATATGCAGTACTGTCGAAGATCGGAATGGATGACACGAGCGATGTGAGCAAGGTCATCGAGCAAGTCGCGGCAGAATACTTTTGCCAGGAGAAAGTCGATCTGCGTGGGGCTGTTCGGTTGGCTCAGATCGCTGCGAAGCTCAGCGCGGGGATAGGGGATTCCTTTCGATACGCCCGACGGGACGAGCGTTATGGTAACTCAGATATCATATATGATGCAGACGGTACACTGGAAGTACTCGTCCCTGAGGCGCAGCGCGAAACAAAGATGCTGCATCCAGCTTATTCGACTGACTTCACGTCATGTACACAGGATGAGTGGGTGAGATGGGTCGCATCCGGCGCATCACGTCTGCTTCCCTTCGCCCCTCTGGAGTCAAGGCGTAGCGAAGTCTACGGCAGGAAGGAAATCGAAAAGGAAGCCAGAAGGCGCGGGCTCCAAGGTGAGCTGAGGTACCCATTCGTCACGCATCAGTTCATCATCGAGGATTGGGATTTCCCGGATCACTACTGGCGTCATTGGCATTCTCTGGCCGACGAGGACGAGCGGGTATGGGTCACCGTCGCTGAGCGCATTCTGGAGATAGGGGAGGCATTCTGGAGGCGTTCGAAGAATGCCAGGATTCTGCAGGTGGCAACGACGGGGAGCACCCAATTGGTGACATCCGAGCCGCTACTGCCTTCCTGGGTCCTCAGGCTTCGTGAACATCCCTGCCTTCGAGATACTCATGGCTTTGCACGAAAGCCTGGGGATCTGCTACGCCGCACGCCGGAAACAGAGTCGTTGATGGACGTCGAGTCATTTGTACATGGCCGTCTAGATGGCGAAACCACACGCGAACTGCTCGATTTCCTCGGTGTCAGGAGCACGCCGACAGGGCCTGACCGCCTCTTGGGATGCCTGCGGAGTTTGGCTGAGGCGGAGACGCCTCCAGTTCATGAGGTGGAGAAGTGGTATCGGCGCCTGGATCAAATGATAGATGTCTGCTCCACGGGCGATATGGCAATCATCAGGGAGGCATTTCGAAGCGAAAAGCTCATTCTAACGCAGGACGGCGCTTGGATGACGGCCTCGGGTGTCTTTCAGTCATCGCACGATGATGTGCCAGACGCCGCCGTTGTCATGCCCACTGTTTCTACGTTGACTCTGTGGCGAAAAGTAGGTGTCGCTGAGCGGCCCACAGCGGATCTTGCGATCGAATGGCTAAAGGGCCTGCCGTCTGGTGAACCTCCGATACCGGAAGACCTGCGGCGTGTGAGGGGGGTGCTGGGGAGGCATCCTGTTCGGATTTGGGAGGAATGCCGTCACTGGATCAACCTGGCGGGTGAGTGGGTACCGGTAGACAGCCTTGCGTATGGCCTCTCCATGCAGTCGTTGATCCCGTGGGGTCACCTGCATCGTTGGGTGAAGCAGAAAACAGCCGACCTACGAGACCTTTCCGTCGAACTGCTCGGCAACCTGCCTTTCTCGGGGATTCCCTTGTTGTCCCAACAGATCGACGAACACCTACAGAATGATCCCCTGGCTTCGGGGCGGTCCGGGGTATGGGAGTGGCTTGCTGCGGTCGGGGCAACTTTGAGATGGGTCGAACTTGGCGATGAGGAAGAGACCAAAAACGTGCGCATGCTGGCAGAGGTCTTGGCCGCGACGCAGTGGGTGGAGGCGTCGAATCTCGATATAATTCCATACATCGGGGGAATCCCGGCGGGCACGGCTCGGCAAGCTGACGTTATCTGGCTCGGCGGGAAGCTATATACCGAGCCCCTTCCGAAACCCAAGTTGGCTCGAAGGGTGCCGGAGGAAATCGGCAAAGCCTTCTCTCGGGCGGATATTAGGGCCGCCCTTCACTACAGCTTCGAGCGCTCCGTTGAAGACGTTCGGGATTATCTCCTGGAGAATTTTAGTATCCTGCCCGCTCCGATCGAGGAGACCGAGTCGGCATCTCATTCAGATGCCGAGCTCGACGAGGAAATCGGAATGCCGGCAGAAGCCGTACAGGATGCGAATCCGGTAGATGTTGCGCCGGCCAGCGAACCCGAATGCGGCATGCAGAGTGACGATACCTACGAAACCAACGCCGACATCGTACCCGAGGGCGACGAAGCAGATGCGAATTTGGATGAGGGTCCGGAGGAGCAATTGCCACAACCGACCGCTCCACAGAAGCCCCCCAAGACCAGCATCCTGGAACGGTTCGCCATAAGAAAGGGATTCAGAAGAGACAACGAGAAGCGGTTCATTCACGAGAACGGCAGCTGGATCGGCAAGACCAACGACAACAGCTTTCCATGGGAACTCCGGACCGCAGACGGCACTCTCGTGAGGTACTTCTGGCCGAAGGACCATTGTCTCGATCGTGCCCCGCTTCAACTCGAGGCTGATATCTGGGGGCTTATCGACCAGCAACCAGACACTCACTCGCTTTTACTGGCAGATGTCCAGGGAAACCCAGCCGAGATCACCGGAGTTCGGCTCCGTGCCATGCGGGAAGAAGGCAGCATAACCCTTTACCCGGCTAGCTACAGACTGGTGTACGACAATGACTAAAGCACACAAGAAGAAGCTCATCGAAGTGGCCCTGCCCCTGGACGCCATCAACTCGGCGTCGGCGCGGGAGAAGTCGATCCGCCACGGCCACCCGAGCACCCTTCATCTGTGGTGGGCCCGCCGACCTCTGGCCGCGGCCCGTGCCGTGATCTTCGCCCAGATGGTCGACGACCCGTCGGCGCACCCGGACCTGTTTCCCACCGAGAAGAAGCAGGAGAAGGAGCGGCAGCGACTGTTCAAGATCATCGAGGAGCTCGTGAAATGGGAGAACACCACCAACGAGAAGGTGCTGCAGGCCGCCCGCGATGAGATTTGGCAGAGCTGGCGCTACACCTGCGCCGAGAACGCCGACCATCCGCGGGCGAAGGAACTGTTCGACCGCAACATACTGCCCGCATTCCACGACCCCTTCGCTGGCGGTGGGGCGCTGCCTCTGGAAGCGCAGCGGCTCGGACTGGAAAGCTACGCCAGCGACCTGAACCCGGTGGCGGTGCTGATCAACAAGGCGATGATAGAGATTCCACCGCGATTCGCGGGACGACCGCCGGTCAATCCCGAATCCCGCAAGTCGGAGAACTCGATGGGGAAAGACCGGTCTGGCGCCAAGGGCCTGGCCGAGGACGTGCGGTATTACGGCCAGTGGATGCGTGACGAGGCGGAGAAGCGCATCGGCCACCTGTACCCTAAGGTCGAGGTGACCGCGGAGATGGCCCAGGAGCGCCCCGACCTGAAGCCCTATGTGGGCCGCAAGCTCACCGTGATTGCCTGGCTCTGGGCGCGCACGGTCAAGAGTCCCAATCCTGCCTTCGCGCAGGTGGACGTGCCGCTCGCCTCGACCTTCATGCTGTCGACCAAGGCGGGCAAGGAGGCATACGTTGAGCCGGTGATCAAGGATGGAGGGTATCGGTTCACGGTGAAGGTAGGGAAGCCGAAGGATGCGACGGGGGCGAAAAGCGGGACCAAGCTGTCGCGCGGCGCGAATTTTCAATGTCTGATGTCAGGCACTCCGGTCTCGGGTGACTACATTAAAGCCGAGGGCAAGGCAGGGCGCATGGGCGCGCGGCTCATGGCGATTGTGGCCGAGGGAGACCGCGGGCGGATCTATCTCACGCCGACTCAGGAAATTGAAGCGATTGCATTGACCGCGAAGCCGACGTGGAAGCCGGAGGGCGAAATTGCCAAGAGAATGACTGGCGGAAACTGCACGCCCTACGGACTGACTACATGGGGGGACCTCTTCACACCTCGTCAGCTAGTGGCACTGACAACCTTCTCTGACCTAGTGCAGGAAGCGCGCGAGCGCATCCAGGCCGACGCCGCGTTGGCCGGCCTCGCGGACGACGGCAAGCAGCTCCGTGATGGCGGCACGGGTGCGATAGCGTATGCGGAGGCGGTGGGGGTGTACATGGCTTGTGCTGTGGACTATGCCGCAAATTACTGGTCTGTCATCGCCACGCCAGCTGAGGGGTTCATTCGCGGAACGTTTTCGAGGCAAGCCTTGCCGATGACCTGGGACTACGCTGAGGCTCCGCCGTTTGGGAGTACAAGCGGAAACTGGATGGGCGGAGTCGAATGGGCAGCGAAAGCCATGGATGCCTTCCCCGTCGTTGGCTCTGGAGTTGCGAATCAGGCCGATGCGGCAGTGCAGTCAATCTCAGTTGGGAAAGTGATATCCACCGATCCACCCTACTACGACAACATCGGTTACGCGGACTTATCGGACTACTTCTACGTCTGGATGCGGCGTTCGCTTCGTTCCGTCTTTCCCGACCTCTTTGCCACACTGGCCGTGCCGAAAGCCGAAGAACTGGTCGCCACGCCCTACCGCCATGGAAGCAAGCAGAAAGCCGAGACCTTTTTCTTGGGCGGAATGACGCAGGCGATGCATCGGCTTTCTAGACAGTCACACCCGATCTTTCCAGTCACTATCTACTACGCCTTCAAGCAGTCGGAAAGCGATGACGAGGAGGGTACATCAAGCACAGGCTGGGACACTTTCCTGGCCGCGGTTATCAAAGCCGGATTTGCAATCAGCGGCACCTGGCCAATGCGGACGGAACGCGGCTCGCGTTCGATCGGCATTGGTACCAACGCCCTCGCCTCCAGCATCATCCTCGTTTGTCGCAAGCGTCCTGCCGACGCGTCCACAGCTACTCGCCGCGAGTTCGTCAGCGTGCTCAAGGCTGAATTGCCGGTGGCTCTCGCCCACCTCCAGCGGGGCAACATCGCACCTGTGGATCTGGCCCAGGCAGCCATCGGCCCTGGCATGGCTGTCTTCACGCGCTTCTCCGAGGTCCTGGACGCCGAGGGCAAGCAGCTCAGCGTGCGCGAGGCGCTCGCACTCATCAACCAGGTCCTCGACGAGACACTTGCCGAGCAGGAAGGCGACTTCGACGCTGACACTCGCTGGGCGCTCACCTGGTTCGAGCAGTCAGGCTTCGTCGAGGGCGATTACGGCGTGGCCGAACAGCTCTCCAAGTCCAAGAACACGAGCGTGGCGGGCCTGGTGGAGGCCGGAGTTCTGGAATCGAAGCGAGGAAAGGTTCGTCTGCTTCGCCCCGAGGAGCTGTCGGCGGATTGGGACCCCGCTACCGACAAACGACTTACGACATGGGAAATGGTCCACCACCTGATCCGTGCCCTGGCCGATGGCGGAGAGCCCGCTGCCGCCGAATTGGCTGCCAAGCTAGGCGCCAAGGCCGAGGTGGCCAGGGAGCTCGCCTACCGCCTTTACTCAGTATCCGAGCGCAAGAAGCGCGCGAATGAGGCCCTCGCTTACAACGGACTCGTTCAGAGCTGGCCCGAGATCGATCGTCTCGCTCGACAGGAGCGGAAGCAAACTCCCGGACAGGCTGATCTGTTCGGTACCCCGGAGGTTTAATTCATGGCCATCAGCAACCAGGACCGCATTGGCAAGGCCATGGAAATGCTCCGGTCCGGACTTGCTCCGTTTGTCGAGCGGGAGTTCCAGAACCAGCACAAGGGCAAGGCGGAGGTGGCTGCTCGCGAGTACTTCAAGGACGACCGCGTCGTCGGGGACAAGCCGATCGCTGAATGGGACGTCGCTGCTCTTCTCCGATTGATGTGGGAGGCCTGGAACGTCGTCTTCAACAAGACTCTTGGTCGCGCCGAACGCTCGATCGTGCAGGAGTTGCGCGACTGCCGCAACAAGTGGGCCCACCAGGAGCCGTTCTCCAGCGACGACACCGACCGTGCCCTCGATTCCATGACGCGTTTGTTGACGGCAGTCTCTGCCCCGCAGGCAGACGCCGTCAACAAGATGAAGCTGGATCTGCGCCGGCTCACCTTCGATGAACAGGTACGGAGCGAAAAGCGCAAGGCCGGCGGATCTCTCATAGAAGCAGCAGGCACTGGCACGCTCAAGCCGTGGCGAGAGATCGTCACGCCTCATCCTGATGTTGCGAGCGGTCGCTATCAGCAGGCGGAATTCGCCGCTGACCTCTGGCAAGTACATCTGGGTGAGGGATCAGACGAATACAAGAAGCCGCAGGAGTTCTTCCGGCGGACATATCTGACGGAGAGCCTGAAGAACCTCCTGGTTGGCGGGGTCCAGCGCCTCACAGGTACCGGCGGTGATCCGGTTGTTCAGTTGCAGACCAACTTCGGTGGCGGCAAGACCCACTCCATGCTTGCTCTGTATCACCTGTTCTCCGGCGTGAACCCGAGCGAGCTGGCGGGCGTTGATGCCGTACTGGCCGAGGCGAGCGTGAAGTCTCTCCCCACGGCAAAGCGTGCTGTGCTGGTGGGGAACAAGATCTCTCCGGGGAACCCGGTCACCAAGCCAGACGGCACGGTTGTACGGACACTGTGGGGTGAGCTGGCGTGGCAGCTTGGGGGCAAACAGGCCTTTGCGCGCGTCCAGGCAGATGACGAGAAGGCGACGAACCCGGGCGATGTCCTGCGGGAGCTATTCAAGGAATACGGCCCTTGCCTGATCCTGATTGACGAGTGGGTCGCGTACGCCCGTCAACTGCACGAGCAGAGTGATCTGCCGGCTGGTGGCTTCGAGACCCAGTTCACGTTTGCCCAGGCGCTGACGGAGTCGGCCAAGCTCGCTGGAAATTGTCTGCTGGTGATCTCCTTGCCTGCGTCGGACACGACTGGATCTCCTCACACCCAGGCTGACGATGTGGAGGTCGGCGGGGTACGCGGCCGGGAGGCGCTGGAGCGCCTGCGCAATGTGGTTGGTCGCGTGGAGTCGTCGTGGCGGCCCGCTACTGCTGAGGAAGGCTTCGAGATCGTCCGTCGCCGCCTCTTCGAGCCGATCCCAGGTGATCAGTACAAGCAGCGCGACGTGACGGCTCGGGCCTTCGCCGAACTCTATCGGGCCCAGAGTGCCGAATTTCCGCCAGAGTGCCGGACGGGCGACTACGAGAAGCGCATTCAGGCGGCGTTCCCGATCCACCCGGAGATCTTCGATCGCCTCTACACCGACTGGTCCACACTGGTGAAGTTCCAGCGCACGCGTGGTGTACTGCGCCTGATGGCGGCCGTGATCCACAGCCTGTGGGAAAAGGGGGATCGCAACCCGTTGATCCTGCCCTCGACTGTGCCGATCGACGATGCCCGAGTGCAGTCCGAACTGACGCGTTATCTGTCCGACAACTGGGCGCCGATCATCGAGAAGGACGTGGATGGTTCGGGATCGCTGCCGCTGAAAATCGACGCCGAGCAGCCCAACCTGGGTAAGCTGCACGCCACACGGCGAGTGGCGCGCACGATCTATCTCGGCTCAGCGCCGACAGCTGCGGCGGCGCACCGTGGAATCGAGGATCGGCATGTGAAGCTCGGTTGTGTCATGCCCGGCGAATCGCCGGCAGTGTTCGGAGACGCCCTTAGGCGGTTGGCGGCCTCGGCGACTTACCTCTACCAGGACGGGCCACGGTTTTGGTACGCGACCCAGCCGACGGTAACCAAGTTGGCAGAGGATCGCACCGAACAGTTCAAGCGCGACCCGGACAAAGTAGCTCAGGAGCTGGACGAGCGGCTTCGCTCCGACCTGCACAAGACCGGTGACTTCTCCCGG
Source organism: Verrucomicrobiota bacterium (assembly GCA_022710935.1). Lineage (GTDB taxonomy): Bacteria > Verrucomicrobiota > Verrucomicrobiia > Limisphaerales > J093 > MWFF01. The sequence goes on along the minus strand of JAKLFY010000108.1, from coordinate 3,778 downwards.
ATCCATCCGTTGCCGCGCACCGGTGCAGACGTGCCGGACGATCTGGACGCTCGGCTGGTGGTGCTGCCCGCGGATTTCCCCTACACCAAGGAACCGAGTAACTCAGCAGAGACGGCAGCCAAGGCGATCCTCGAGTCTCGGGGAAACACGCCGCGGCTCTATCGCAATTCGCTGCTGTTCTTGGCAGCTGATAAGGTGCGCCTGCAGGACCTGGACGAGGCCGTGCGCCGGTACCTGGCCTGGAAGTCCATCGTTGCTGAAAAGGACACGCTGAACCTCGACCCTCACCAGGTTCGACAAGCCGAAGCCCAGAAGCAAGCGGCAGACAGCGTCGTGGTGGCGCGACTGCCGGAGACGTACCAGTGGGTTCTGGTTCCCGAGCAGGCCAATCCACAGGCACCGGTCACATGGGAGGCGATCCGTCTGACGAGTGGCGACGCGCTGGCACCTCGGGTCAGCAAGCGGCTCCGAAGCGACGAGCTCCTGATCGGCTCGCTTGGCTCGACGATCCTTCGCAAGCACCTGGACGATGTTCCGCTTTGGCGCGGCGACCATGTCCTGGTGAAGCAGTTGATCGATGATTTCGGTCGCTACCTATACCTCCCGCGGTTGGCAGGTCCCGAAGTCCTGATGCATGCGATCAGGGACGGTATCGCCCTGTTGACCTGGCAGTCGGACACCTTCGGGTACGCCGAGAGCTTTGATGAAGCGGCTGGTCGGTATCCGGGGCTTCGCTGCGGACAGGTAGTCAACTTGTCCACCGATAGCGGGGGCATGCTGGTCAAGCCGGCCGTGGCAAAGGCGCAGTTGGACGCAGAAGTGCCTTCGCCCACGCCGGGGCCCACTGGCGGGACATCGGCAGGCGGTGCAACTGGAGACAACGGTGACGGCGGGTCCACGGTCGGTGGCGATGGTGGCGGGACAATACAGCCAGTCCAGCAACTTCCCCGCAGATTCCATGGCACAGTCCAGCTTGACCCCACCCGGGTTGGTCGCGACGCAAGCCGGATCGCCGATGAGGTGATTGCCCACCTGGCTGGTCAGGTGGGAGCTGAAGTTACGGTGATGCTCGAGATCGAGGCGACACTTCCCGGTGGAGCTTCCGACCAGATCGTGCGGACTGTGACGGAGAATGGGCGGACGCTGAAGTTCTCATCGCAGGGATTTGAGGCGGAGTAAGAAGGTCAATCGCTGGCGCGTTGCGCGGAGGGAGTCGCAACACTTTTTTGGGGGGAGACACCAATTGAGTCTCGATCAGCATGATGAGCAGAGCCTTAGCCACCTCAAGCAGGTGTCGCGGATCAAGCACGAGATTCTGGCTAAGTACTTGCCACCTTGGGAACGCATCCTGGGGTCAACCAACACGCGATTATGCTATTTTGACTGCTATGCCGGCCCCGGCGTATACGAGTGCAACGGCGAGACCGTCGCTGGTTCTCCACTCATCGCTGTCACTGCTGCGACGGAGTATCTAGCTAAGAACCGGGGTCATGAGATGTCAGTCCTTCTTGTTGAGAAGGATAGTGCTCAGCGAACATCTCTCGAGGCCCAGCTCAAGAAGAATGGACCGCCAGGCAACGGATTGAACGTCCAAGTACTCGCTGAGGACGCCAAGGAGTTCGTCCCTAAGATATTGGAGGCTGTACCAAACCTCGCACCCTCGTTTTTCATGGTAGATCCGTACGGTCATCCTCTCACGGTCCCAATTTTGAATGACATTTTGAAGCGGCCACAGACGGAGGCCTTGATCAACTTCATGTTCTATAGGATCAACATGGACGCGGGGAATCCCAAGGTGCAGCACCACCTTGATGAGATGTTCGGGAATGAGGAGTGGCGGACTCAGCCGTTCTTGAAGCAGCACGGCCTGGATCGGGAAAAGGGCTTTCTTGAGTACTTCATGTCCAAGATCAGCGCGCGTTTCAAATTGCCGTTCCGGATTAGGTTCGACGTCGAAGATCGGATGGCAGGGAATCGCACGAAGTACTACCTCATCCACGCATCCAATCACCCTAAAGCTGCCCTGCTCATGAAGGAAGTCATGTGGCCTCTTGGTGACGAAGAGGGGCTATTCGATTTCGGCGGTGAGAAGCATGGGGTGCTGTTTTCGAGTACACCCCAGGAAAACGAGTTGCGACAGGTGCTGACGCGTGAATACACTGGAAAGCAGATTGAATTCGATCAGCTTCGCGAGGAATCGCTCGAACTGCCCTTCATTGAGAAGCACTACCGCTCAGTGATTCGGGAGCTGAAACGGGAGGGTCTCGTTGAAGTTACGCCGGTGAGTTCCAAGACGAACCGCGGCTTGAAGAAGAAGGACCTTGTGCGCTTTCTCCAAAAACAGGAAGGAGAGCGCCGATGAGCGAGAAGTCGACGATTGAATGGACGGATTCGACTTGGAACCCAGTGACTGGCTGCAACAAAGTCAGCACTGGCTGCAAGCACTGCTACGCCGAGACTTTTGCGGAGCGTTGGCGGGGGACGCCCGATCATCCCTACGAGCAAGGCTTCGACCTCCGTCTCTGGCCGGAGCGCCTTGAACTGCCTCTCTCATGGAAGAAGCCGCGGACGGTCTTCGTGAACAGCATGAGCGATCTCTTCCATGAGAAGGTCCCGCTCGAGTTCATTCAGAGAGTTTTCAGCACGATGGAGAGAGCTTCGTGGCACACGTTTCAGATTCTGACGAAGCGGTCAGAGAGAATGGCCGAGCTTGCGCCCGACCTGAATTGGCCGCAGAACGTCTGGATGGGTGTTTCGATCGAGAACGAGGACTATCAGTGGCGGGCCGATCACCTGCGCAAGGTGCCGGCTGCTGTGCGATTCCTTTCTCTTGAACCGCTGCTCGGTCCGATCTCGGACCTCAACTTGTCGGGAATCCACTGGGTCATCGTAGGTGGAGAGAGTGGTCCTGGTGCGCGGCCAATCGAGGCGGAGTGGGTCCGGGACATTCGTAAGATGTGCCACCGGGATCATGTGCCATTCTTCTTTAAGCAGTGGGGGGGCGTCCAGAAGAAGAAGAATGGTCGGGTTCTGGATGGGAAGACGTGGGACGGCGTCCCAAAGAAGCCGGGACTTGTAATAGAATCGCGATGATTTCAGGTGAGGTTATTCTGCTTGCTGGACAAGTTCGCGGAAGACGTCGTTCTGGGCCGCGCGATCTTGAAGTAGCGCAATCGTCCGCAGGGCCTTTTCTGTGACCACTGATCGGTGAGTCGCTGCGGGTAGGGTCAGGACGTGATCCTGAATCTCGGGCGCGAGGCGGAGTAGGCCCATGACCTGGGTCACCCGGGCGCGGGTAATGCCCTCACGACGAGCGATCTCGGCCTGGGTCCGGACGTCGCCGGCATCGAGCTGCCGCCGCCACTCCAGAGCCTTCCGTAGGAACTCGACTACCTTGGGTGTCTGCGGTTGCCGCGAGGGCTTGGCCGGCCGCCGGGCCTTGGCGGCCAAGTGCACGACCCGGTCGGCGGTGACGCGCCGCTTGAGGGTGCCCACACTTCCGTTCGCGAACGCCCCCTTGGGGCCGAGGGCGATCTCAACGACCTGTTCGTGCAACCCGGCCCAGGATACGGCGTTGAGGACGTCCGGGGCGACGTGTAGAATCCGGAACCAAACCTCTGGGGGGCTGTGTCTACGGGTTCGAATGCTGTTACGTTTGGGGAGCCAGCGCTTTTCCCAGGGCAGTCCAGTAGCGGCGGAGTCGACGGCGGGGTCGCTTTTCGGCGTTTTGCGTGCGCCTATAAGCGCATGGAAACAAACTGAAAGCGTTTCACGAATC
>JAKLFY010000107.1 GCA_022710935.1 Verrucomicrobiota bacterium | reverse complement strand
TCCCGAACGCCGGTCAGGGCGTTCCGGACACCGTCCAGATCGGCGATTATGTCGATGCGGACACCAACAGTTGGATGCATGTCGCGGTGGTCAGCGACAACGGGATCAACACGTTCTATGTGAATGGCGTTGCGAAAGGCGCTCCCACGGATAAGAACACGATTCCCAACGGCAACATCTTCGCCGGCGGCAGCCCCGGCACGGTGCCCTCGTTCCGGGGGTATCTGGACGAGTTGCGCATCAGCACGTTCTCTCCAGGCCAGTTCCAGGTCGCCGATCTGCTGCTCCGTCCGGCAGGCCCGAGTATCATCGAGCAACCGAAGTCCGCAAACGTGTGGGCGAATGGGGCTGCCTCGTTCGGCGTGACTGCCGCCAAGGACGCCTCGCTGACCTATCAATGGCGGCGCAACGGGGCGAATCTTCCCGGCGAAACCGGGGCCAGGTTGTATTTCCCCGTGGTAACTGCGGCCGACAACGGGGCGAAGTTTGATTGTGTCCTGACCAGCGGCGGCGTCTCGTTGAACACGGCCGAGGCCACGTTGACCGTGGTGACGCCGACTCAAGTCGATATCGACGATGCCAAGGCCTACCGCGACGTCGTCAAGGCCGAATCGAGCCTGGTGGCTTACTTTCCGGCAGACGACTGCACCGATGCGACGGTGATCAACGTTGTGGACAGCGCACACAACGGCACGCTTCAACTCGGGGCAGCTTACGATGGACAGACCGATCGCGCGCTGATCCAGCGCTCGCTCGCATTCGACGCGGACGGGATGGTGCAGATCCCGAGCAACCCGGCCTTCGAGTTTCCAAGCGGCAACGGGACGGTGGAAGCCCTGGTCTATCTGACGCGAACCACGATCCAGAACCAGACGATTTTCTCCGTGGCCTGGGATAACACGAGTTACATCTACACGATTCAGGCCAACGGCGCCGGAAACAGCCTGATCTTCGCCAACGGCGTCGACACACTGAGTTGGTCGATCGCGCCGAGTCTCATCGGGCGGTTGACCCATGTGGCCTTCGTGTTCGAGGACGGCACCAAAGTCACGCCTTATCTGGATGGCAAGCCGCTCGAGACCAAGACTCACACGGGCCTCGCGGCGGCCGGGTACCCGGCCTGGATCGGGTCTTTCGCCGATGGTGTTCTTGGCGATCCCAACATGCTCGCCGGGACGATTGGCGACCTGGCCGTGTACAGCAGTGCATTGTCCGCCGGCGCCATCCAGTCGCATTACACCAAGCTGGTCTACGGCACGACAGTCGCCCCGCCGGTGTTCGATAGCCAGACCCTCGGCCCGCGCACCCTGATGGCGGGCAGCGCGCCGGTCCTGCAGGCCACTGTCTCGGGGGCTTTGCCGTTCACCTATCAATGGAAACTGGACGGCGCTGCCATTCCTGGCGCCAACTCCGCCTCGTACGTTGTCGCTGGCGGGGCGGCCGGCACTTCGGCAACGTACACCCTGTCGGTCGAGAACGTGTTCGGCACGGCCGAGAGCCAGCCCATCGTGTTGAACTTCGTCGCTCCTCCCGGGAAATACGCCGAGATCGTTGCGGCGGATCGTCCGTCCGCTTACTGGCGGTTGGGCGAGACGACCGGCACGCTGGCCGCCGACATCGCGGGATTCCACGACGCCACCTATGGTGCCAACGGCGGATCGTACACGCTTGGCGAGCCCGGGGCGTTCCTGGGCGGCGCCCAAACGGATCCTGACACGGCTGTCCGCTTCACGGGCGGCAACGCGGTGGCTCCCGCCTCGACGGTTCTGAACCCCGCCGGCGCATTCACCGTCGAGTTCTGGGTCAAGCCCGACCAGTCAGGGCAGAACAGCCGATGTGTGATCGGGTCGCAAAATCGCGCCATTGGACGTTCCGGCTACGCCATTTACCAGGGGCTCAACTATCCGGTCTGGGAATGTCATATTGGCGACGCCTCGACGGTCCAGATCTGGCTGTTCAGCAATACCGCTCCCGAGGCGGGCAAGTGGTACCACGTGGCTGTGGTTTACTCCGGTGCGAGCAGCGCCCGCATCTATGTTAATGGCGTCGACGACACCAGAAGCGACAGCACCGTCGAGGGCGGTTACCTCCCGGCCGCCAACACGCCGTTCGAGATCGCCAGCCGGGCCGGCGGTGGAATCCCCTACCCGGGCACGGTGGACGATGTGGCCTTCTACAGCCACGCGCTCACGCCTGAGCAGATCGAAAACCATTACAAGATCCAGTGGAAGGCCGCGCAGGTGCTCGAGGAGCCGGCAGACGCCTCGGCCGTCGAGGGCAGCACGGTCACGCTGTCGGCGGTGGTCGATGGCTTGCCCAACACGTACCAATGGTTCAAGGGCGGCGCGGCTTTGACCGCGGCCACCAATCCGGACGGGACGGCTCATTACCCGCAAGGGGTAAACGCCGCGACCCTGGTGATTGCGCAAGCTACGCCCGCGGACAGCGGTTTATACCAACTGGTGGTCGACAATCCCGTCGGCGGCGCCACGACGCGCAATGCCAACGTCGTTGTGAGCACCGATACCGCGCCGCCTGCGGTGGTCTCGGTGGCCGCGCTCTCGACGCCCAATCCGATCGGCGGCAAGCCGTACCTGGTCAAGGTGCTGTTCTCGAAGCGGATGGACAGCGCCACGGCTTCCGGCACGACGCACTACACCATCAATGGCGGAGTCACCGTGAACAGCCTGGTGTTTCACGAGGATCCGGCGGCTGTGCCGCTGGGCGGCGACTGGCGGACGGTCATCCTCGCGACAAGCGGGCTCACGCCGGGCCAGGAGTACACGTTGACCCTGACCGGGCTCAAGGATCGCACGACCACGGGGAACCTGATGCCGTCGACGACGGTGCCGTTCCAGGCGCCGGTGTTGACTCCGGGCGTGGTTGCTTGGGATTACTACTATCTCGGTGCGCCGCGTCCCAGCCCGCTGACGGTGAACTGGATGACGGACAACACCTTCCTGTTCCCGGCCGGCCCGATGACGAACGGCTTGCCGGTCTCATTCGACACCACTCCCTTCACTGGAGGCGACCTCGCCGGCAAGCCGGTCTTCGGTTCCCACGGTGAAGATTACGGCGACAGCCTGTCCGGCTGGGTCACGCCGACAGTGTCGGGGAACTACCGGTTCTTCCTGTCGAGTGACGATCCCTCGCAGTTGTGGCTGAGTCCGAACGAGGATCCTGCGAACGTCGGGTTGATTGCCGAGGAGACCGGGTGCTGCCATGGGTTCACCGAGCCGCCGATTGCCTACACATCGGAGCCGCAAGCCCTGGTGGCCGGCAAGGCGTACTTCATCCAGGCCCTGCACACCGAGGGTGGCGGCGGCGACTATCTCAAGGTCGCGTGGCGGATGGAGGGTGATGCCACCCCGGCAGGCCAGTTGACCCCGATCTCGGGCGCGGTGATCTCCGCGTACGCGCCTGTGGCGGCGCCTGAATTCGATCCGCCGGTGATCACCGGGACCGGCCAGGTCACGCTCTCGTGGTCGGGAGCGGGCGCCCTGCAACAATCGCCGGACTTCAAGACCTGGACCCCTGTGGCGGGCAATCCGACAAGTCCGTACACGGTCGCGCCGAGCGCCGCGCAGATGTTCTATCGCATCGCGCGGTAGGCTGAAGACCGATTCAACACGAGAGACCGGGGGCAACCCCGGTCTCTTTTTTGTCCTCGAACCTCGCCGGCGTCGGGGCCATGACCCCGACACACTCACGTCAGCCCGGTGGCCTGGCCTGTGGGGAGTATTCGGATCCGGGCTGCCGCGGGCACCTTGGGCAGGCCGGGCATGGTGACGATGTTGCCGCAGACGGCGACGACAAAGCCGGCGCCCGCCGAGAGCCGAAGTTCGTTCACCGTGATGGAGAAGCCGCCGGGCCGGCCGCGCAGGTCGGCGCGGTCCGAGAGCGAGAGCGGCGTCTTGGCGACGCACACGGGCAGCTTGTTGAAGCCGTGTTGATCGAGAGTCTCGAGGTGGTTCAACGCGGCGCGGTCGAAATTGACGCCGTCGGCGCCGTAGACCTTGGTGGCGATGGCCTCGAGCTTCTTGCGGATCGGCGCGTCGAGCGGGTAGAGAAAGCGCAGCGTCCGGCGTTTGCGCTGCGCCGCCGCCCGGACAACGGCCCGGGCGAGGTCGACCGCTCCCTGGCCGCCCTGGTCGAAGTGCTTCGACACCACCGCCTCGACCCCCTGACGGCCGCAAAATCGGACGATCCGAGCGTAGTCGTCAGGATTGTCATCCGGGAAATGACTGACGCAGACCACGGGGTCGAGTCCGAACAGCCGGATATTCTCGATGTGTTTGGCCAGGTTGCCCAGGCCGCCGCTCTCCCTGAAGCCGCCGTGGTAGGCGATCGCTTTCACCGTGGCGACAATGACCGCCGTGGCGGGAGTCAGCCCGGCCGCGCGGCATTTGATGTGGAAGAACTTCTCCGCTCCAAGGTCGGTGGCAAAGCCGGCCTCGGTCACGACGTAATCGGCGAGCTTGAGCGCCAGGCGGGTGGCGATGCTGGTGTTGGTGCCTTGAGCGATGTTGGCGAAGGGGCCGCCGTGCACGAACGCCGGCGTGCCCTCGATGGATTGCACCAGGTTCGGGTGGATCGCGTCCCGCAGCAGCACCTGCATGGCGCCGACGGCCTGCACGGCCTCGGCCCGGATGGGCGCCCCCTTGTACGTGAAGCCCACAACAATGCGCGCCATCCGCTCCCCAAGGTCGCGGTAATCCCGGGCGAGGCAGAGAATGGCCATGACTTCGGAGGCGGGCGTGATGTTGAAGCCGTCGCGTCGCGGCACGCCGTTGAGCGGTCCGCCCAGGCCGATCACGATGTCCCGCAGCGAGCGTTCGTTGAAGTCGATGACGCGGCGCATCACGATGCGGCGCGGATCGATGCCCAGCTCGTTTCCATGCTGGAGGTGGTTGTCCACCATGGCGCACAGGAGGTTGTTGGCCTTCTCGACGGAATACATGTCGCCGACGAAGTGCAGGTTGATGTCCTCCGCCGGCACGACCTGCGCGCGCCCGCCGCCGGTGCCGCCGCCTTTGATGCCGAAATAGGGCCCGAGTGAGGGCTCGCGCAAACAGAACATGGCGCGGTGACCCAGGCGGCGCAGAGCATCGGCCAGACCGATCGTTGCGGTGGTCTTGCCTTCGCCCTGCGGCGTCGGCGTCATCGCCGAGACCAGGATCAGGCGGCCATCGGGCTGGTCGGCTCGAGCCTCGAGTTCGGCGACCGGAATCTTGGCGATGTAATGGCCGTACGGGAGGATCTCCTCGAGATCAAGGCCCAGGTCGCGGGCGACTTCGCGGACGCGTCGGGGCGGTGGGGGCGGACTGGTAATGGATGGGTTGGACATAGAATCCTCGAACTCCGGATGCTCTGCAATCGTCACGGCTGGGCGGGCTCGATCCGCAGGCCGGGAACCCGCTGGCCATCGGTTCCGGCAATCCGGGCGCATGCGGCCCAGCCGCCGCCGCCCTGGGTGACTTTCAGCAGCAGTCGATTCGCGCCTTTCCTGAGTTTGATCGGCGCGCGGTCCTGATCGACGATCAGGCCTCGATCCACGTTGTTGCTGTGCACAACCGCGTCGTTCAGCCAGACCTTCAGACCGTCGTCGCTGCCCATGAGCAGCAGGGCGTCGGAGTCCTGCTCTGCCACAATCTCCGCGCGCAGGTAGGCAACGCAATTGGCCTGGCCCGGGAAGAGGCCCGAGAGATCGACCTGATCGGACGCTGGCGCGGGCTTCCAGTCGACCGTCGGGTCCGGTTTCTCGGGCCCGAACGCCAGATCGAAAAGGGCGGTTGCCCCCTCGACTCCGGCTTGTCGATAGGGCCCGCTCACCAGCCAGTGCCGGATGTAAGGCCCGCTGATCGCCGGCGTCCGGCGCAGGGCCCAGGCGCGACGGACGGTGTCCGCCGCCTTGCACCGGGCCAGCACATCCACGGCGGCTGCATCGGCCAACGCCGAATCGGCGGACGCAATCTTCTCGGCAATCGCAATCGCCGCCAGCCCCGCTTCCTCGGCCAGATCCGGATTGGCCAGGTTCTTCAAGGCGGTCTCGAGCGCGCCTGCCGAGCCGACCTGCGCCATCTGGGCAAGGGCCAGGCGCTTCTCGTCCGGCCGTCGCGCGACGCTCATCGCCTTTTCGAGCAACGCAACGCGTTTGGCCGTGTCCTGCTCGTGCGCGCTGACTTCGACGGCGCCCCGCAGCGCCAGCGCGTGCAAGCCCAGGTCGGTGGCGGACTGGGCGAAATCGGTCAGGTAAGACGCGGGCCCAGGATTGGGCCATTGACCCAGAACGCGCACGGCGGTTCGGACGAGCTCGGAGTCCGGGTCTTGCGCGGCGTTCTGTCCGGCAGTCAAGGCGTCCGCGGTCCCCAGTTCCGCGAGCAGAGGCAACAGCAGCCGGCGCTCGGCGGGTGCGGAGTTGCGGATGGCGGCGATGACGCGTCCTTCTGTTTCGGTTGTGTTCGGGCTTGATTGACAGACGGCGACAAGGGCCTTGAACACCGGAGCGATCTGATCCTCGGACTTCGCCTTGCCGGCAACATCGAGCAGGGGCGCCAGGGTCTCGGGCAGGGCAAGCTGCCGGAGCGATTCGAGAGCGGCCAGACGCACGGGCTGCGCCTCGACGCCCGCGAATCGAAGCAGCGTGTCGCCCGCCTGGCGGTCGCCGCGCGCGCCCAGCGCCCGCAGCAGCGCGGCTTTCTCGACCCTGTCCGTTGTGTCGATCGCCGCCAGAAGCGCCTCGCGCACGCCCAAGCCGCGGAGGCGCGCCAGGGTTCGAGCGGCGGCCTCGCGCTCGGACGCTTCGCCCCGAGCCGCAATCTTCGCCACGGACGGAATCGACGAGGGATCGGCCAGGTCGGCCAGGGCATCGAGGGCGGCGACTCGCAGCGCGAGATTCGAGCTGTCCAGAGCTCTGCGGACGATCGGGAGAGGTTCCTTGCCGTGCTGGACGCTGCCATCGAGCAGCGCCATCTGCGATTCGGCGGGCAGATCGTCCCAATCGCCCAGGCAGGCGGCCAGGATCGAGGCATCGTCGAGCTCGCGCACCACACCGAGCGCGGCGCGTTGGAGCGAGCGGTCGCGTCCGGACAGAGCCGTGCGGACGAGGCCGGGCGCGGATTGGGCGTCGCTCAACACGAGGCCGCGCCAGGCGGCGACGCGGATCGACTCCGAAGCGGGCTGAGAGAACACGCTGCGGCAGATCTCGGACGCGAGCCTGGCCCCGTCGGCGTCTTGCAGCGTCTCGGCGCATTCGAGCAGGCTTTGCTGGACAACCGACCGAAAGGCCATCGAACCGGCCACGCCGGGTTGCCGGTCGATCGCTCCACGGAGCAGGGCAACGGCGTCGCCCCCGATGCGTCCGAGGGCCGAGGCGGCGGTTATGGCGAGATCGAGGTTGGTTGAAGCCAGGAAAGGCCGCAGCAGTTCGATCGACTCCGAGTCGCGGCGCCAACCGATCGAGTCGATAATGCCGGCCTGGAGTTGCGGCTTGTCCGAGGTCTTTTCGAGGGCGGCGCGAAGAGCGGCGTCCACTTCCGGGAACGGCAGGCCCTCGAGGGCCTGCCGTGCGAAGTGCGCGGCGCCGTCCTCTGCCAGGAGAGAGGCCAGTACCGGGACCGACTTGGGTGTGCCAATAACCCGAAGCCTCTGGCAGGCGGCCGACTTCTGGGTGAGGTTGGCCGTGGATTGGAGGATGGCGATTTGATCCTGTTCCTCGTCAGCGCGCGCATTCGAGCCGATGCCCAGCAGGCAGACCAGCATGAGGGCGACGGGGATGGTGAGCAGGCGCCTGGTTTGGCGCAAGGCGGTCGGCGCCTTGGCGGTTAGTTCTACATCGAGATTCATGGAGATCGATGACTTTTTGTTACGAACACATTGGGCCGATGAACCCGGTTCGGAGAGACGAGATCCGCGGGCGCGAAAAAGTCCCTGACTCGATCCAACCATCGTCACCCATCAGGGCCTCGCAGAACTCGGCCCTCCGAAGAAAGAAAGGGTTCATCAAAAGTCTTTGCGGTTGTCTGGACATGGTGTTTCGAGCCGCCATTGCGCTTTCCGGTGGGGGACTCCGCAAACTATACAGTCCACGGCCGACGGGGCGCGTAGGAGAGGAGGCGGTTGGCCTGCTCGTCGCCGACAAACTCGCCCTTGTCGGGGTCCCACTTGAGCGAGCGCTGGAGGCCCATCGCGATTCCGCCGATGAGGATCGCGTTGATCGTGTAGGTGGCAACTTCGGGATTGCAGATCGTCGGACGGCGGGTGCGGACGCATTCGAGGAAATTGCCCGAATGGCTGTCGGTGAAATAGACGCGCGCGTCGTCGGGGCGCAGCGGTTCCTTGAGGACGCTGGCGGGGTACGACACGATCGCTCCCCGATCGACGGCGATGCGGCCTTGGGTTCCCACGAAACAGGCGCCGCCGTCGTGGCCGACATTCTCCCCGGGATAAGGAGTCGAGTGCACCACGACGCCGTTGGCGTAGCGATAGTGCACCTGGCCGTCCTCGGGTCGGCCCGCCGCCCCGCTCGGGTGCGCGGCCGCCCCCGGCTTTCTTGGGCTCGGCTCGTACTGGACCTCGATCGGCGCAGCCGGATCCGGATTCACGGTCCACTGGACGATGTCGTAGTGATGCGGACTCCAGTTCACATCGCCGACGAACAGGCCGGAGAGCGTGTGGCCGGCTTCGCCCCCAAACGGACGCCACGGCAGCGGTCCGAGCCACATGTCCCAGTCGAACCCCGGTGGCACGGGCACCGCATGCTCGGAGGTCCAGGCCGATGGGAACAGGGCGCCGGGCTGGCGATAGGCATAGACTTCCTTGAGTTGGCCGATGCGTCCGTTGCGGACCAGTTCACAAGCGAGTCGGAACTTGCCGCCGTACTCGGAGCGCTGCTGGGTGCCAGCCTGGTAAATGCGTCCGAAACGCCGGCAGGCTTCGACCAGTCTTCGGCCTTCGCGGACGGTGATGGCGATGGGCTTTTCGCAATAGACATCCTTGCCGGCCCGGACGGCCATCGTGGCCATCGGGGCAGCCCAGTGATACGGCAGAGCCAGCAGGACCGCGTCAATGTCGGGGCGGCCGAGGACCTCGCGGAAATCGTTGTAGGCCCGGACACCGTCGTAGGCGGCCTGGCCCGACCGTTGAGCGTACATCTGGTTGCATCGCTGTTGGGCCTGTTCGCGGCGTTCCTGCCGCACATCGCACACAGCGAGTACCTGGACGTCCGTTCGGGCCGCGTAGCCGCCCGGGACGTAGGTCCAGGCGCCACCGAGCAGATGCCCTGTCCCCTGGCCGCCCAGGCCGATGAACCCCATCGCGATGCGCTCGCTTGGGGCGACTTGGCCGGCGCGGCCCAGGATCGAGGCCGGAATGAAAGAGGGCGCGGCCAGCGCCACAGCCCCTGTTGCGGTGATCTTGAGAAATTGGCGACGCGTCGACATGCGATTCGGCTGGATGCTTTGCATGGTCTTGTCTCTGTCCGTCGATCGATCCGTTGTCGGTTGCCTTTCGCCCGCCAAGGGCGGAAGAAAGACCTCCATAAGCAGTGTCCGTGCCTCGAAAGTCACGCACGAAATTTCTCGGGAGGATTCGAGGCTTCGAGGCAGGGCCAATTCATGAATTGGAGCGGCGACGGCCTCGTCGCCGACAAACACCTTCTTCACTCGCGTCGGCGGGGGACGAGCCGTCCCCCCTCCCCCCTTTTCGCCTTCATGAATTGGCCGTGGCTTCGAGGGGATTGACAAATGGAAGGTGTGCTTCTAAACACTGGGTCTGTAGTCCCCATGACGTCCGAAACATACCTGGCCCTTCGCAAGTGGCGGAGGGGCTGCCGCGCCGGTTTCACATTGATCGAGTTGCTGGTGGTCATCGCCATTATAGCGATTCTCGCGGGCATGCTGCTGCCGGCATTGGCCCGGGCCAAGGCGAAGGCCAAGAAGATCGCGTGCGTTTCCAACCTCAAGCAACAGGATGTGGCGGTGGCTCTGTACGCGGGCGAGTACGACGACACGTTTCCGTCCGGGGGCACGCCGGCCGGTTTCTCGCCCTCGGTTTTTGCTTACTGGAATTACGGGGGCAAGCAGGGGACCGAATACGACGGCCAACTGCGGCTGCTCAACCCGTTTGTTGCGATTGCGGGGAAGGTGTCGACCAACTCGGACGGGGCCGAGCGGGTGTTCAAGTGCCCGAGCGACAACGGGGCGCAGAAGGCCGGCTGGCCTTACGATCGCAAGCCGACCGTGTACGACACGTTCGGCAGCAGCTACCTCTACAACAGCAGCGCCAATGACAACGACGACAACCTGGGCCTGGTCAACAAGAAGATCAGCCAGGTCCGCAATCCGTCCCGCACGGTGCTGGTGAACGATTTCGCGTTCAACGTGCATTTTGTGCGTATGAAAACCTTCCAGAAAATGTACTGGCACGATCAACACCGTCTTGGTTTCGGCAACGTCGCATTTGTCGATGGCCACGTCGGGTATCACGAAGCCACCGACAACCGGCCCGACTTTCAGCGCGGGCCCGAATGGACCTTTGTCTACAACGATCCCTAAACACGGGCCGCGTCCCTTGCGCTGGCGCTCTTTCGCCCGGCGCCCGTCGATCCGCCGCTTTTTCCACCGCTCAACCCTCAACCTCGAACTCTGACACGTGTTGCGATGAATGCTAAACTCCACGCTGTCGGCGCCGTCGCGCTGGCGGGAATCCTGGTTCAGATTGGTCATGCGGCCCAGTTAGCGCAGTATTGGCCGCTCGAAGAGGCCCCCGGCTCGAGCACGGCGTCGAAAGCCATCGTGGGCGGCAACACGGGAATTCTCGAACAGTTCGAGCCTTCCCTTGCCTGGGTGGCTGATGCGCCGGTGAGCTTGAGCCACTCGGACCGGTCGATCGCCTTCTCGGGCGGTCCCGAGTATGTCAATTTCCAGAACATACACCTCAAGGGCTCGGCGACAGTGTCGCTTTGGATCAAGCCCGCGACGTTTGATCCGGGCGATGTGCGGCTCTATTCGCAGGTGCCGTACGTCGCGCCCTACGGAGGCGTGGTTCGCTTCGATCCGTATGTGACTGGAACGATTCAATCGATTGGCGCCAGCGGTCCGTGGGTCAGCGTGGGCTCGCTGGACGCGGTCTGGGTGGGGGAATGGACCCATCTGGCCTTCGTATACCGGGATGGGTTCCTCACGGTCTGGATCAACGGCGTTGCACAATCGGCAGGTGCCGTGGTCGGTTTCGACTTTGACGCGGCCGGTTTTGCCTTGGGGGCTCGGTTCGATCTGAACGGGGCTCTGGGAGGGCCCTTTGGGAATTCGTTTGCGGGGTTCATCGACGATGTGTCCATTTGGGATGGGCCACTGTCGGGCTTGTCGATCGCGCAGCTTGCGTCCGGCACGGCGCCCACGGCCATCGCCGATGTCCCCGAGCCGGACGAACCGGCCACACTGGTTCAGTACTGGCCGCTCGAGGAGGCGCCTGGCAGCTACACGGCGGCGAACGAAGTGGCAGCCGGCAATGTCGGCGTGCTGATGGAATCCGATCCGGGCACCGCGTGGGTGGCCGGGAATCGGCCCGAACCGCTGGCGCACTCGACCACCGCGCTGGCATGCGACGGGGTCGACGACTATGTCAACCTCGGCAACGTCGGACTTCGGAGTCAGGGCACGATCTCCCTCTGGATCAATCCCAGCGACACCTGTCTCAACCAACCCTCGGCGCGCCTCTACTCGCTGCTCCCCGCGCCGGCCAGCTATAACGGAATCGTGGCGATGGGCAGCCTTCCGAACGCCGTCGTTCTCCGCGGCACGGTTCTGGTCTACAACAACGGCTGGCATCTTCTCGCCGAGGGCGGCACGATCCAAGCCGATCGCTGGTCGCACCTGGCGTTCGTTTACGCCCCTGGCCGCTGCACGCTGTATCTGGACGGCGAGCCGCTCATCAGCGCCAACTCGGGTCTGGATTTCGATGCGGCCGAGCTGGGCCTCGGGGCGAGGTTCGACCTCGAGGCCAGTCTGGGCGGGCCGTTCGGGACCGGGTACGGCGGATTGATGGACGACGTCTCGATCTGGGATGGGGCCTTGCAGCCCTCCTCGATTCGGAAGCTGGCCAGCGGCGTCTCGCCGAAGCTGGTGGTGGACTCGCCGGCGAGAGAACCGCCGAGCATTTTCGCGCAGCCCGCGGGTGCAACCGTCTTGCTGGGCACTCCGGCGACCTTGAGCGTGGTGGCGTCCGGGGCCCGCACCCTGACCTACCAATGGGAGAAGGACGGCCAACCGGTGGATGGCGCGACTGGCAGCACGTTGACATTTCCGGCGGTGACGTTGGCCGACGAAGGCGAATACCGCGTCGTCGTCAGCAATCAGTACGGCACGGCGACCAGCCGTGTCGCGCGGTTGTCCGTGGACCCGGGGGTTCCGGCCATTGTCACCCAACCGCAAGGCCAGACCAGACGGCTGGGCACCGAGGCGACGTTCACGGTTGCGGCTACGGGGGCACTGCCGTTGTCCTTCCAGTGGCACAAGGATGGCCAGGCCATCACCGGCGCCATCGAACCGACGTACCGGATCGCCGCCGTGAGCGCGGCGGATGCCGGCGCGTACACGGTGGTTGTGCGGAATGTCTCCGGCTCGGTCACCAGCACGGTGGCAAACCTGGTCCTGGTGTTCACCCCGCCCGCGGTGAACGTGAACCTGGCCGTCGCGTCCGGACAGAATGTGTACGCCGGCACCGCCGCGGCTCCCGACCCGGGAACAGTCTGGAACCAGGTCACCGAAAGCGCCCTCAGGTCAGCCCCTGACCGCACGTTGGCGTTGGTGGATTCGGATGGCCTGTCGTCGTCCATCGGCTTCACCTCCTCGAGTTTCGCCGATCCCGGCAGCGCTCTGTTTGCCAACAACGGCGGCGGCAATGCCCTGCAGGCGACCTATTGGCACAGCGGCGCGGGAAACGAGACCCCGCCGTTTGGCTTCACGAATCTCGATCCCGCGGTGACGTATGAGGTCTATGTTTATGGCATCGCCACGGATTTTGGCCTCGGTTACACCCAGCGCATCAACCGGGTCGGGGGTGAATCCCAGGCCCTCAACCAGGTGGTGAACACCGGGTTCCCGATCCTTCACGAGGACTACGCGCTGTTTCGCGACATCACGGGCGTGACGGAGGTGATGTTTACCGCCGGTGAGTTAGGCAATGGCGCCGTGTTCAGCACCGTGACCGGTCTGCAACTCATCCCCGCCACCGACACGCCGAAGATTCTCCAACCGCCGACCGATCGCTTCGTGCGCCAGGGCGCCACCGTGACGTTCACGGTGGTGGCGACTGGAACTGCGCCGTTCACTTACCAGTGGCGCAAGAACGGGGAAGCCATCCCGGGGGCGACGGGCGACACTTACGTCATCGCGTCGGCCCGGACCGACGACGAAGGCCTCTACAGCGTGACGGTGGGCAACGCCGCCGGGTCGGTGACCAGCGAAGCCGGACGCCTGACTCTGCAGACGGCGCCGCCGGCGGTGAACATCAACCTGATCGCCGCCGCAGGCAGCTCGGAGTATGCCGGGACGGCAGCGGCTCCGGATGTGGGGACCGTCTGGAATCAGGTCACCGAGGAGGCGTTGCGCGCGGATGCGAACCGCGAGATGGCGTTGGTGGACTCGGACGGTCTGCCGGTGGAGGCCCGGTTCTTCTCGGGCAGTTTCGGCGAGCCCTCGAGCGGCTGGTTCGCGGAGAATGGCGGGGGCAATTTCATGCAGCGCAGCTATTGGCATGTCGGCGGGGGCAAGGCCTCGCCCGAGTTCGGCTTTCGCAACCTCGAGACCGGCAAGAGCTATGATGTGTATGTGTACGGGATCGCCACCGACTTCAACCTCGGCTGGGGCCAGGCCTACACCCTGGTCGGCGGCCCCGCCCAGACGCTCAAGCAGGTGCCGGACACCGGGTTCCCCGTTGTGAACGAGGACTACGTCGTGTTCAAGACCATCAGCGGCGTCACCGAGATCAAGCTGACGTCTGGCCAGGCCGGCGCCTTCTTCAGCACGGTCACCGGTCTCCAGATCATCGAGAGTTCCAAAGGCGTCCCTGCTACCTTGACGATCACGCGATTGGTGACAGGCGAGATCACGATCGGCTGGACTGGCAGCGGCGTGCTCGAACAGGCCGACGCCCTGGCTGGCGCCTGGAGCAAGGTGGCGAATCCCGCCAACCCGTACACCACCGCGCCCGCGGGCGCCGCGCGGTATTATCGCGTCGTGCAAGACTGAGAGACTATGCGCAAAAACGACTCCCCACCACGGAAGCCTGTCGTGAACAGCCGGCTATTGAAAGACGCCCTGGCCTTTCGACCATGCGCGGCGGCTATGAACGATTTCCGGAGGAATCACCCTGCCAATGCGCGAGCGTCCTTCTTGAACATGGGCAGCATCCGGGCTCTCGGCGTGATTCTCTTTCTGGCGGTGTTCATGGATGCCGCGCGGTGCGCCACGGTCCAACCCCGATACTACGGGCACGCCGCCGTCTCCGACGCGCACGGCGTGATCGCGCCCTGGTATCGGGGACTCAACGGCCAATGCGACTTCCGCATCCGCATCGCGTCGGAGACCTTGAAGAGATACCCGTGGACCGATACCAACAGCGCCATTGCGGCCTATCCGGACTATTTGTTCACGAGCCTGTGGCAGATCGACTCGGACGGTCGCATCACACCCAAGACGCCTGATGACTGGATGAACGGCGACCTGGGCCAGCGCTCGACCAGCCTGCTCAACGGCTGGGTGGATTACTACCGCTACTCGGGCGATCCGGCGGCGATCGCGCATTTGACCTGCCTCGGGGAGTTCCTGCTCGATCACTGCCTGACGCCGCCGGATCACCCGTGGCCCGGCCTGTTCATCAGCGTGCCGGTCAAAGGCAAGGCCTACGGAAAATGCGATCCGCGGGGAATGATCCAACTGGACATCTGCGGTTCAACCGGCCAGGGCCTGCTGCGGGCCTACCAACTGACCGGGCGCACCCGCTGGCTGGACGCGGCCAGGCACTGGGGCGATCTCCTGGCCGAGCGCTGTCGCAAGGACCCGGGCGAGGCGCCCTGGGGACGCTATGCCAACCCCGAGGCGGCGCCCTGGAAGGACAACCAACAGACTGGCGGCGTCACGATGATTCTCGCGTTCCTCGACGACCTGATTCGGCTCGGTTACACCGGCAAAGACAATGCGATCGTGTCGGCACGCGATGCCGGGCGGGCGTATTTGCGCGATCGGCTTCTGCCGGCGTGGACGGTCGACGATACATGGGGCCGCTATTTCTGGGACTGGGCCAACCCGACCCAGAATTGCCTAACGACGCCCGACGCCGCCGCATATCTGCTGCACCACCAAGCTGAGTTCCCAAACTGGCAAACCGACGTCCGCAATATCCTCACCCTGTTCCTCCACCGGAGCGGCGTCGCGCCCGAATCGAGGGGGGATGTCTACAGCGGCGCCTGGGCTTTTCCAGAGTCGAGTTCCTGTTGCGGACGCTCGCTCTGGTACAGCCCATTCCTGATCGCCCCCGCCCTGGCCGAGTATGCCTGGCACACCCGAGACGATTGGGCCCGCGAACTCGCTTACCGGATGATGGTTCTCCAGACCTATGATGCCCACGAAACCGGCGTGACCGAGGACAACATCGACGGCGGGGTGATCGTCAACGGCACCTGGCTGAACATCGCTCATCCGATGCCACTGCGCTGGATGCTGGCCGCGCTCGCTTGGATGCCGGAAGAACTCGGGGCCAGCCGCGAAAACCACATGGTCCGCGCCACCTCCGTCGTCAACTCGATCGTGTACGGCAAGGACCGCATCGGCTACTCGACCTTCGACGCCCCCGTCGGAACGACTGAAGTGCTGCGGCTCGCCTTCATCCCCGCAGAAGTCTCCGCCGACGGCGTCGCCCTGCCCGCCCGGCCCGACCTGTCTGAAAACGGGTACCACGTGAAGCCGCTTCCGAACGGGGACGCCATCGTATCAATCCGGCACGACGGCGCCCGGCATGTCGTGGTCGCCGGTCCCGACCCGCAGGAGGCCCAGGACGACCCGGCGCTGACCTACGAAGGCGGTTGGAGTGTCGAGTCCGACGACGCTGCGTTCGGGGGCGCGCTGCATGTCGCCAGCGCCTCTGACGTCGCGGTGACCGCGCGGTTCCGAGGCAACCAGGTGCGCCTGATCGGAGGCGTGGGGCCGCAAGGCGGTTTGGCTGACGTCTTTCTCGACGGCGTCAAACAAGCCGTGCCCGTCGATTGCTGGAACCCGGCCGCCCGCGCCCAGCAGGTGCTCTACCACCGCAGCGGTCTGGACGAGGGCGTCCACACGCTGAAGGTCGTCACCCGTGGCGCCAAGAATCCGTACGCCACTGGTTCTCGGCTGCTTGTGGATGCGGTGTTGTCGTCGTCCGCCACCGGGGCCTGTCACTATCCGGTCGGCACAGGCCCCATCGGGTATCAGCGCATGATTTTCGGTTACCCGCATCGCGCGGATTACCGGGACGCGCAAGGTGAGACGTGGCGTCCGGCGACCGAGTGGATCGCGCGGCTCGGCGCGGGGGTCGACTCCGTGGCCGCCTGTTGGTGGACCGATCCGGTGTCGGAAACGATCGAAGGAACGGTCGATGCTGAGTTGTATCGGTACGGCGTTCACGCGCGCGATTTCTGGGTCAACCTGACGGTCGGGCCGGGCCGCTATCACGCGCGCCTCAAGTTCGCCGCTACCCGAGGGCTCGACTCGCGCAGGAGTCCTTTCGACATCTGGATCAATGGCGAGCGTGTGGTGCGAGCCCTGGATGTCGCCGCTACGGCGGGCGGACCCAACCGCGCCGTAGACCTCGTTTTCGACGATCTGTCGCCCCGGCAGGGGATCCTCGAGTTCCGGTTCACCGGCGCGCGCACAACCGACGGGACGCGCGTCATCCGCGGCGAGGCCTTTCTCCAGGCGCTCGAGATCGGGCCGGGCAGCGGAGGTTCCGGCGCGCGCCCGATCAGCGCGCCTGCGCCCGATCCGGATGGCAACCTGCTGCTCAATCCCGGGTTCGAGGAGACCAGACAGGGAAGAACCGGCGGGCCGGGCGCGGCGGGTGTTTTGGCGGAATGGCACTATCAATTCGGCGGTGCCACCTCGAGCTACGTCTGGCAGGAGCTGGATTACCAACAGCATCCGGATTGGGGCCTGCCCGAATTCCACACTGGACAGGGCGCTTTGCGCACGCATACGGACAAGGCCGGCTTGATCCGCGTGTACCAGGATGTCGAGACGGCTCCCGGCACCGAGTACACGGCATCCGTCTGGGTGCGCGCCGCCGATGTGCGCGGGAAGGGCTTTGGCGTTGCGCCCGAGGACTCGGCGGGACTTGTGCTGATCGAATTGGACCTCGATGGGAAAGTGCTGCGAGAGCATCCCAAGGTCGAGCTAAAGCAGGCCGGTCCGTATGCGCGATTGGTCCGGACCATCAGCACATTGGCTGACACCGCACAGATCCGGTTCCAACTCGAAACGCGCATCCACTGTCCTTACCAGGAAGGCCACGTGACCTACGACGATTGCGCGCTGGGCCGAGTGCGGCGGTGACTCATTCTCGACGAGCAAGGAAAATCGGAGGGACGAGTTCGCGGGCAACGAGGACGTCGCCCCTCCCGTGCTCTGCTCGTGCGCACGAAGGTGTAGGAGTGGGGACGTCCCCGTCCCCGACCAATGAGATCGCAGAATGGGTTTGCGGGCGACGAGGACGTCGCCCCTCCCGTGCTCTGCTCGTGCACACGAAGGTGTAGGAGTGGGGACGTCCCCGTCCCCGACCAATGAGATCGCAGAATGGGTTTGCGGGCGACGAGGACGTCGCCCCTCCCGCGTGGAGGTTGCCGCGGGTTGTGGCGCGGCGATTTGCCGCCGCTCCTCGAAGACGATGATCGGCCACATCCCAAACAAAGCGGTGCTGAGGCACACGCACTCTCCCGCAGCCGCGGGACTCCGCGCTGCCGCACACGTTCGTGCCCGGGCAGCTTCCGTGCAAGGTCCGCGTCTCAGCCGCCTAGCCCTGCATTTCTCACCACTTTTTGCCACCGCGAAGCCGGAGTTCACAAGAGAAGTCAGCATGCAGGCTAGGAAAGCAAAACCGCGCCTGAGTGGAGGGATGGAACCGGGCAACAGAGTGTCGCCGCACTCGCGAGGTTTCGGAAACGTTCCGAACCTCGCTTTTCCCTGTGCGGGCGCGGTTTTGCCGCAGCCCGGATGTGAGACTCCGCGAAGCCTTATGCGACATCCGGGCTAAGGCAACAGATACAGCTCTCCGCCGGATCCGACCAACGCCAAACGCCCGTCATTCGGGCTCATCTGCAGATCGCGGACGGCTCGCCCAGGCAGCGGCAGCGGGAGTTGCAGGAGCTGAATCCCGGTCCGCCCATCCCAGCAGCGCAACACACCGGAGTTATCAGACGCGAGCAACCGCTGCCCCTCGTGCGCGAAGACGACCGTCCGCAGGCCCATCCCGACATTCTCCATCCTGGCCATTGGCTTCATCCCAGGCAGCAGCCAGGTCTGGGCGCCCTCTTGTCGGCCAATTGTCGTCACTACTCCTCCGCTGCCGACATCGAAGTCGATGACCGCAGCAGGCACGTGCGCGGCGGCGACCGCGTTCGTGGCGCGGACCGGCCAGACCACCAACCGCTCGTCAGGGCCGCAGCTCAGCACGTATTCGCCATCCGGACTGAACGCGACGCGCCCGATCCGGGCGGTCATACCAGGGAACTGACGGCAGACCGTGCCCGATTCGACGTCGAGCAACCACACGACACGATCGTCGCCTCCGGCGGCGACCAGGCGGCCGCCAGGTTGCTCGGCCAGGGCCCGGATTGGCGACGTGCCGACCGTGAATTCCCGGATCAGAGTGCCGTTGGTGCTGGACCGTACTTCGATCCGTCCCGCCTGTCCGCCCGAAACGACAAACGCGTCGTCCGCCGTAAGGGCGAGTCCGCCCATCCGTCCTCGGTCGCTGCGGACCGTCCAGTTCGTTTCTCCGGTCGCGGCATCCTGTCGCCACAACTCGCCATTTGCCCCCGCGGCGACGTACCACGGTCGCTGGTGGGCGAAGCGCGCGCGAATCGTGCCGGAAGGGTGGACCTTTCGGAAGGCTTCGCCAGGTGCTTTGGACGATGGGTCCCACACATGCAAGTGCCGATCGCTCCCGGCGCTGACCAAGCGATTCTGCTGACCCAGAAACTCGACCGCGAAGATCGGTCCCTGGTGGCGGGACAAGACCTGTGCCTCGGCGGAATCTTCGAGCCGCCAGTGCAAAAGAACTCCGTCTTCCGTTGCCGCCGCCAGCGATCGTCCGTCCGCACTCCAGGCCAAACAGCGGACGACCCCGCCCGTCTCGCGCAGCGAACGGGCCAGGTCGCCTGAGGCGGGATTCCACAATCGGACCTGGCCGTTGGCTGACGCGCTCGCGAGGAGGGCGCCGTCCGGACTCCAAGCCACGCTCATCACCGCGGCGGCATGAGCCTGCCAGGCGCGTTTGGAAATGGAGTTCGGCCCAGCTTGGGCAGAGTCCGCGGAGGTTCCGGAGGCCTTTGCGACCATGCCGACGTGGATGCGCCCCTGCTCGTCGCCGCAGGCATAGGCCTCCAATCGCGCGTGGACGTCCAGCGCCAGCAGGTTGGATCGTCGAGCCAGTATCAAAGTCGGCGGGCTTCGTTTGCCTGTGGGCCACAGTTCGAGTCGACCGCGGTCATTGACGGTCAACACATCGCCCGCGTCGCCGAAAAACGCCGCTTCATTCATGACGACTTTGGTCTCGATCCACTCGAGCACCACGCCCGTCTCGACGTCGATCACGCACAGCGTTCCGATTTCGTTGCAGGTCACCAGGCGCCGGTGATCGGCGCTGAATCGCACGGAAGCGACTCGATCGGGATGCAGGTGCTGGCGCCGCAACAACCGGCCGGAGTCGGCATCCCAGAAGCGCAGGTTCCCGCCCCAATCGCCGCTGACGATCCGAGTTCCGTCGGCGTTGGCCGCCAGGCAGGACACGCCCTGTTCATGCGCCTGCCAGGACCGATGCCCATCCTCGCGCGGTCGATCGACGAACCGATATTCCCAGCCCCGCAGTTCTGTCCGGGTGGCATCGAGCACCTTTTGGGCTCGTCCGGGATCATTCGCCGCGAAGGCGCGCCGCGCCTCGTCGAGTTGCTGGGCGTAGGCGCGCAACTCTTCCCGGTGTGCGAGTTCCCGGGCCGCCTCGATCCGGGCCCGAACGGCGGCGATTTGTTCTTGGAGCGTCAAGGCTCCGATCACGCCCAGCGTCCCCACCAACACCGCTCCCAGGATCACGGCCGTCGCCGGGCCGGGATTCAACTGCGCCCAGCGTCGCGCCCGCTTGATCCAGGACAGGGGGCGCGCCTGGATCTCGCGATGGGCCAGGAACCGCCCCAAATCCTCGGCCAGTTCCCTTGCCGAGGCATAGCGGTCGCGCGGTTCTTTGCGCAGGCATTTCAAGCAGATGAGCGCCAGGTCGCGCGGCACGAGTGGATTGAGCAGTGCGGGCCAGGGTGGCTCTGCCCGCGTCACTTGCTGCAGCACGCCCGCCGGCGAACCCGCCACGAACGGCGCGCGTCCGGTCAACAGGCGGTAAAGCACCGCTCCCAACGAGTAGACATCGCTGCGCACGCTCGCTGTCTTCGTCCCGCCCGACAACTGTTCGGGCGCCACGTAGGCCAGCGTGCCCAGAAGCACGCCGGTGCCGGTCAGGTCCGAGTGACCCGCAATGGGGCGGGCCAGGCCAAAATCGGTAATGCGGACCCGACCGTCCGCGCCAACCAGCAGATTCGAGGGCTTGAGATCACGGTGGAGCACGCCCGATGCGTGGGCGGCCTGCATCCCCTCGGCGGCAGCCTTGACGTAACCCGCCGCCTTCTCGGGCACCGCCAGGCACTCGCTGGCCAGGCCTTCGAGATTCGCGCCCTCGACATACTCCATGACCAGGTAGGGCTGCCCGTCGCGTTCGCCGGAATCGTAGATGCTGACGATGTTCGGGTGTTGCAGCTTGGCGAGCGTGAGCGCCTCCTGCCGGAACCGCTCGCGCGCCTCCGGCACACCGAAATAGCCAATTGGCAGGAGCTTGATGGCGACCCAGCGTTCGAGGTCGGTCTGCCAGGCCTTGTAGACCACGCCCATGCCGCCCGCGCCCAACGGCTCGCGCAGTTCGTAATTGCCAACCCGCACGCACGGCGCGCCTTCGAGAGGCACATCATCGAGCATGAGTTGAGCAGCCCCGAGAGCCTCCTCCGGGTCGGCGGGGGTGGCGGACGCATCGCCCAGCGCGCACACCGGGCAGACCCCGTCCAGATCCGCATCGATCGGACGACCGCACCGGGGACATCGGGCCGATGGCGGGGCTGCACTCATGGTCACACTAACAGAAAGCGCATTTGTCCCGAAATGTTACGGGCCCTGCACGCACGCAGAGAACCGCCTTGGGTCCACACGTGAACGCGCCAGACACCACAGCCCCATGCACCACGCCCAATTCCTCACTCTGACCTCTGACCTCTGACCTCTGACCTCTGGCTTCTTCACTTCCCCGCCAACACCGCCCGCAGTTCCTGCAACTCCTTTTCGAGGTCGGCCCCGGCCCCGACCGTGGCGGCCAGTTCCTCGATGATCAACTGCCGGAGGCGCTGGCGGATCCTGTGGATGGCTGTGCGGACCGCGCCGGGTGTCATCCCGAGTTGCCGCGCGAGTTCAGCCTGAGTTTCGGTGCGCTCTTCCGCGTACAGCAGGGGCAACAAATGAGAGACGAGCTTGCGTCGGACCGGACCGGCTGCCTCCGCCTCGAGCCGGCGGACCGCGCGCTGCACCACCGTGCGTCCCCATTCGACGTCGAACGCCTGATCCGGCCGCCGACCGGGGTGGGCGACCTCGAACCCGGGCCCGTCCGGCCCACTATCCAGCGGTACGTGGACGATCCGACCGCCCATCTTGATCGTGCGGCCGTGCGCCTGGATCTGGCCCCAGTAATGCCGCAGGCAGACCAGCAGGAACGACCGGAACCGTCCTTTGTCGGGATCGACTGTCTTGAGCACGTCGGGATGCAAGAGGTGGACCAGGAAATCCTGTGCCAGGTCGTCCACGTCATCCCGCGGGCAGCCCGCGCCGCGGAAGAACGCCTTGATAGGCCCCTGATACGTCTCGCAGAGCCGCGTCAGCGCGGGCATCGACTCCTCGCGAGCCGACAACACCATCGTCCACAACGTGACCGGGAATGCGACCCCGCCCCATCGAGGCGAAACAGAGCCACGCTGTCCCTGGAAAAACATCTGTGCGATTTATGCCTCGGGAGAACGGAAATGACAACGTCAAAGCGCGCCGGAGGGGCGACGTCCCCGTCGCCCGCGAACACATTCTGCGACTGCCATCGTCGGGGACGAGGACGTCCCCACTCGTGCGCCTGTGGAGGCGTACACACAGCAGGGTGAAAGTCCCTGTCAGGCGGAACGTTCACCCGCCTGTAAGCGAAGGCTACTGCGTCGTGGTAACACGAGGTGGGGAGCTGCCGGAGGTGAA